>NZ_JBBPBZ010000002.1:302500-902500 GCF_038070105.1 Methylocystis sp. IM3
TCTGAACATGGGGAGACCACTCTCCAAGCCTAAGTACTCCTCAGCGACCGATAGTGAACAAGTACCGTGAGGGAAAGGTGAAAAGCACCCCGACGAGGGGAGTGAAACAGTCCCTGAAACCGGATACCTACAAACAGTCGGAGCCCAAGGTTTGTCCTGGGTGACGGCGTACCTTTTGTATAATGGGTCAGCGACTTAAAGTAACGAGCAAGCTTAAGCCGGTAGGCGTAGGCGCAGCGAAAGCGAGTCTGAACAGGGCGTTCAGTTCGTTGCTTTAGACCC
Source organism: Methylocystis sp. IM3 (assembly GCF_038070105.1). NCBI lineage: Bacteria > Pseudomonadati > Pseudomonadota > Alphaproteobacteria > Hyphomicrobiales > Methylocystaceae > Methylocystis > Methylocystis sp. IM3. Next base: position 302,783 of record NZ_JBBPBZ010000002.1, read on the forward strand.
GAAACCGAGTGATCTAGCCATGAGCAGGTTGAAGGTGCGGTAACACGCACTGGAGGACCGAACCGGTGTCTGTTGAAATAGACTCGGATGACTTGTGGTTAGGGGTGAAAGGCCAACCAAACTCGGAAATAGCTGGTTCTCCGCGAAAGCTATTTAGGTAGCGCCTCGCATGAATTCTCCAGGGGGTAGAGCACTGGATGGGCTAGGGGGTCCCACAGACTTACCAAACCCAACCAAACTCCGAATACCTGGAAGAAGTGTGCGGGAGACACACGGTGGGTGCTAACGTCCATCGTGGAGAGGGAAACAACCCAGACCAACAGCTAAGGCCCCTAATTCGTGGCTAAGTGGGAAAGGATGTAAGAATCCCAAAACAACCAGGAGGTTGGCTTAGAAGCAGCCATCCTTTAAAGAAAGCGTAACAGCTCACTGGTCTAAATAAGGGTTCTCGCGCCGAAGATGTAACGGGGCTCAAGCCACGAGCCGAAGCTTTGGGTTCATCCGCAAGGATGAGCGGTAGCGGAGCGTTCCGTAAGCTGGTGAAGGAGTAGCCGTGAGGCGCTCTGGAGGCATCGGAAGTGCGAATGCTGACATGAGTAACGAGAAACACTGTGAAAGACAGTGTCGCCGAAAGTCCAAGGGTTCCTGCGTAAAGTTAATCTTCGCAGGGTTAGCCGGTCCCTAAGGCGAGGCCGAAAGGCGTAGTCGATGGGAATCACGTTAATATTCGTGAGCCAGTGGAAGGTGACGCGTGACGAAAGTCGTGAGGACTTACTGGATTGTCCTTGCGGCCTGGTTGCGCCAGGAAATAGCCTCCACATCAGACCGTACCCGAAACCGACACAGGTGGACTGGTAGAGTATACCAAGGCGCTTGAGAGAATGACGTTGAAGGAACTCGGCAATTTACCTCCGTAACTTCGGGATAAGGAGGCCTTCGGTTTGGGCAACCAGATCGGAGGGGCACAGACCAGGGGGTGGCAACTGTTTAACAAAAACACAGGGCTCTGCGAAATCGCAAGATGACGTATAGGGTCTGACGCCTGCCCGGTGCCGGAAGGTTAAGAGGAGAGGTGCAAGCCTTGAATTGAAGCCCCGGTAAACGGCGGCCGTAAATATAACGGTCCTAAGGTAGCGAAATTCCTTGTCGGGTAAGTTCCGACCTGCACGAATGGCGTAATGACTTCCCCGCTGTCTCCAACGTCAGCTCAGTGAAATTGAATTCCCCGTGAAGATGCGGGGTTCCTGCGGTCAGACGGAAAGACCCCGTGCACCTTTACTGTAACTTTGCATTGGCATTCGTGTCGGCATGTGTAGGATAGGTGGTAGGCTTTGAAGCATGGGCGCCAGCTCGTGTGGAGCCACCCTTGAAATACCACCCTTATCGTCATGGATGTCTAACCGAGGCCCGTCATCCGGGTCCGGGACAATGCATGGTAGGCAGTTTGACTGGGGCGGTCGCCTCCCAAAGAGTAACGGAGGCGCGCGATGGTGGGCTCAGAGCGGTCGGAAATCGCTCGTCGAGTGCAATGGCATAAGCCTGCCTGACTGCGAGACAGACAAGTCGAGCAGAGACGAAAGTCGGTCATAGTGATCCGGTGGTCCCTCGTGGAAGGGCCATCGCTCAACGGATAAAAGGTACGCCGGGGATAACAGGCTGATAACCCCAAGAGTCCATATCGACGGGGTTGTTTGGCACCTCGATGTCGGCTCATCACATCCTGGGGCTGGAGAAGGTCCCAAGGGTTCGGCTGTTCGCCGATTAAAGTGGTACGTGAGCTGGGTTCAGAACGTCGTGAGACAGTTCGGTCCCTATCTGCCGTGGGTGTAGGAGAATTGAGAGGATTTGTCCCTAGTACGAGAGGACCGGGATGAACATACCTCTGGTGGACCTGTTGTGGCGCCAGCCGCAGTGCAGGGTAGCTATGTATGGACGGGATAACCGCTGAATGCATCTAAGCGGGAAACCCACCTCAAAACGAGTTCTCCCTCGAGAGCCGTGGAAGACGACCACGTTGATAGGCCGGGTGTGGAAGCGCGGCGACGCGCGTAGCTTACCGGTACTAATAGCTCGATCGGCTTGATCGCTCTCATTTATCAACGCCCATCCTCATAACAGTGAGGACGGCTGGAAAGACCCTTGCTTCAATATGTGTTTCGCCGGCCTGGTGGCCTTCGGCGAAGCGATCAGACCCGATCCCATCCCGAACTCGGCCGTCAAACGCTTCCGCGCCAATGGTACTATGTCTCAAGACCTGGGAGAGTAGGTCGTCGCCAGGCCTGCCAAACACATAAATCAGCCTCTTCCGATCCAAACATAAAAGCGCCGCCCACTTCCGCGGCGCTTTTTAGCGTCAGTCCCTCGGCGCGGGGTGGAGCAGCCCGGTAGCTCGTCAGGCTCATAACCTGAAGGTCGCAGGTTCAAATCCTGCCCCCGCATCCAAGGACTTCAAAAATTAGCAAAAAATCGAAAATAGACGGCGGAGCATCCGCTAGGCATCGCCGCAGCGCGCGCGAAAGCATGTTTCCCATGCGAGGCTTCCCGCGCTTCAATTATTGACCAGTGTTCGCACGCTCCCAACCGCGCAGGATGAAATTCATCCTGCGCTTCCAAGGAGACGCGCGACGCAGCTTCCCAGCGATGGGCGCCACGGCGGTAATCGTAGCCCGTAGCGCGCGATGAGCTTTCCATTGTCCAGCCGCGAATTCGCCGGCCGTCGTGCGGGCGTCGGGTAATCGGCTGTGGTGATGTGCTTGACGTGGACGGGACGGCGTCCGCGCCGCTCCGCCTCGGCGAAGGTCGCCTCCGCGACGTCGGCCCAACTCGCCTCGCCTGCGCCGGAGAGATGAAAAACGCCCCGCAAATCCGGCGCAGGGTCGTCGACCAGGCGACGGGCGAGGATGAAAATCGCATCGGCGATGTCGATCGCGCTCGTGGGATTGCCGATCTGGTCGGCGACGACCGAGATTTCGTCGCGCGTTTCTCCGAGGCGCAGCATGGTTTTGACGAAATTCACTCCGAAAGGGCTGTAGACCCAGGCCGTTCGCAAAATGACGTGATTGTCATGGGCTGCGGCGATCCCTTGCTCGCCCGCCAGCTTGGAGCGCCCGTAGGCGCTCGTCGGCCCCGTGGGGTCGTCCTCGCGATAGGGGCGGTCCAAGGTGCCATCGAAAACGTAATCGGTCGACAGATGAAGCAGCGGCACATTCAGCTCGGCCGCCGCCTCGGCGACGTGAGCGGCGCCCGCGCCATTGATGCGCATGGCGATCTCCGCTTCGCTCTCAGCCTTGTCCACGGCCGTATAGGCGGCCGCATTGACGATGGCGTCGCAGCGGGCATGACGCAGGCCCGCGAGAACGGCGTTCCGCAGGCCGAGATCCAGCTGAGGGCGTCCCAGCGCCGTGATTTCAATGTCCTTCGCCGCGCGCTCGATCAGGGCGCTGACGACCTGGCCGGTGAGGCCGGTGACGGCGATTCGCAAAGTCATGACGCGCCTTTGTCCGGATGACGACTGGGGCAAAGTCTATCCCTTGCCGCTTGGTCGCGGCAAGGCGCGCGCGATTAAGCCTGGCCGCCAGCCTATTGCTTCATGAGCATGCGCCCGATCTCCGGAAGACAGGAGCCGCAATTCGTTCCCGCGCGCAGCATCCGGCCGATCTCTGCGGCGCTCTTGCAGCCCGTGGCTATGGCGGCTTTGATTTCTTTTTCGCTCACGCCAAAGCAGGCGCAGACGGCGTGACCTCCCGGCGCGTCGCGCGGCTCCTGACCATCGGACAGCAGCATGAAACGCTGCGAGGCGCTCATCCTCTCGATCGCGTTCAAATCAAACCCCGCGTCCGCTGCCGGCGCCGAGGGTCCAAGTGACAGGAACAATTCGGCGCGGTCGGCCAGAAAGGCCGCGGCGCGCAAAATTCCCCTGGCCTCATCGCTATATTCGATAACGTCCCGGGAGCAATTGCTTCGCATGAAGGCGAGCCAGAAGGCGCAGTCTTCGTCGCCTGCGACACGGTAACCGACGCCCCCCGCCACGGCGATGCGCGCCCACCAGATATTTCGAGGCAGCGCCAGCGGCTGCCGCGCCAGCAGGACGCCCTGGCGCGCAAATGCGCCGGGGGCGACCGCCGCCGGCGTCGCTTTCGATTCGGGCTGTCCGGAAAAAGGATCGACGCACGGCCGCACGAGCGCGCCGATCCGCGCCTGAGCGGATGTTTCGTCGGTCCAGTGAATCGGCGCAAATATCTGCCCGCTGGGCTGGCGCTCGGTCACGATCGCCCGCAAAACGCAGGAACCATGCTCAGTGGAGACGCGCGCAAAGCCGTGATCTTCGACGCCGAGAAGCCGTGCGTCGCCCGGATTGATTTCGACGAAGGGCTCGGGGGCGTGGCGGGCGAGGCGAGGACTCCTCCCCGTGCGGGTCATCGTATGCCATTGGTCGCGCACGCGCCCGGTGTTGAGCCGCATCGGAAATTCGGGGCTTGGCGCAGAGGCCAGCGCGGGGGGCGCGAGCGTGACGAACCGCGCGCGCCCATCGGGGGTATAAAACGGGCCCTTGTCGAAAAGCCGCGCGCGCCCGACCGTTTCGCCCGGCCCGATGGGCCATTGCGTCGGCTCCAAAGTATCGTAGGCGTCGTCGCTCAAATGGGCGAGGGCGCCGATGTCGAAGTCGCGCGCCCCCTCGTTCTCGAAAGCGGAAAGGGCGGCATGTTCGCGAAAGACGTGCGCCGCCGAGTGAAAGTCGAAGCCCGGAAAACCGAGCCTGCGGGCAAAACCGGCGAAGATCGCCCAATCGGCTCGCGTCTCTCCGGGCGCGGAAAGGAAGGGGCGCTGCCGGGAAATCCGGCGCTCCGAATTCGTCACCGTTCCATTTTTCTCGCCCCAGGCGTGGGCGGGGAGCAGAATATGCGCGCCGCTGTTGATCGTGTCGTTGGACGCCACATTGTCGGAAACGACGAGGAGATCGAGCGTTCCCAATGCCGCGCGCGCGGCGTCTGCGTCCGGCAGCGAGGCCGCCGGATTTGCGCCCGCGATCCAAAGCGCCTTGATCTCTCGCCGCGCGATCGCCTCGAACATCTCGACGGCCTTGCGTCCCTCCCGTTCGGCCATCCGTGGCGCCCGCCAGAACCGTCGAACCCGGTCGACGCTCTCGGGCTCGAACCCCATATGGGCCGCGAGGCTGTTCGCGAGGCCGCCCACCTCGCGACCGCCCATGGCGTTCGGCTGACCCGTGAGCGAAAAGGGCGACGCTCCGACTTTTCCGATGCGGCCGGCGGCGAGGTGGCAATTGACGATGGCGTTGACCTTGTCTGTTCCCTGCGCCGACTGGTTCACGCCCTGAGAGAAGGCGGTGACCACGCGCGACGTCTGCGCGAACATTTCGAAAAAGACCGCAACGTCGGTTTCGTGCAGGCCGGCCGCGGCCGCTGTCGCCGCGACCGTCGGAGAGATGCCTCGCGCCTGCTCGAGAACCGCCTGGAAGCCGTCGGTGCGCCGCTCGATGAAATCCTCGTCGAGGGCTCCGTTTTTCGCAAGATGGACAAGCAGGCCGCAAAACAGCGCCTGATCCGCGCCCGGCGCGATCTGAAGAAAAAGATCGGCGCTTTCCGCCGTCGCCGTTCGGCGTGTGTCGATGACGACGAGGCGGGCGCCCCGCGCGTCGCGATTTCGCAACATTCGTTGGAAGAGGACGGGGTGGCACCACGCGGCGTTCGACCCCACGAGCACGATCAGATCCGCAGCGTCGAGATCCTCGTAGCAGGCGGGCACGGCGTCCGCGCCAAAGGCGCGCTTTTGTCCCGCGACCGCGGACGCCATGCAGAGTCTCGAATTGGTGTCGACATTCGCCGAACCGATGAAGCCTTTCATCAGCTTGTTGGCGACATAGTAATCTTCCGTGAGCAGTTGACCGGAGAGATAAAAGGCGACGGCGTCGGGCCCATGGCGATCGATGATGCGCCTGAATCCCCCGGCTGCGGCGTCGAGAGCGCTCTCCCAGGACACCCGCTCGAAACGCCCATCCCCAAGCCGCCGCATGGGATGCAGCAGGCGACCCTCGAGGCCGAGCGTTTCCCCCAGAGCGGCCCCTTTGGAACACAGGCGCCCGAAATTCGACGGATGGGACGGATCGCCGGAGACGTCGCCGCCGCCCGCGTCATTGGCGGATGCAAGGACGCCGCATCCCACGCCGCAATAAGGGCAGGTCGTTCGCGTCGCCGTCGCGCGGGGCGAGAGCGCAGCGGGCTCCGCGCCGGCGCTGGAGATTGAAACTACGTCGAGCATCGGACTTCCCTCAATAAACGTCCTGTTGGTAGCGGCCGGATTTCTTCAGTCCCGCCACGAAAGCGATCGCCTCGTCCACGCTGCGCGCGCCATATTCGGCGACGATGTCGACGAGCGCCCGCTCCACGTCCTTGGCCATGCGTTGCGCATCGCCGCAGACATAGAAATGCGCGCCCTCGGCGAGCCAGGCCCAAAGCTCGCGGCCCGCCTGGCGCATGCGATCCTGGACGTAGAATTTTTCTCCGCCGTCGCGCGACCAGGCGAGTGACAGCCGCGTCAGCAGGCCAGTCGCCTTCATCGCGTCGAACTCCTCGGCGTAGAAGAAATCATGGGCGGCGCGCTGATGGCCGAAAAACAGCCAGTTCCGTCCTGTCGCGCCAGTCGCTGCGCGCTCCTGCAGAAAGGCGCGAAACGGCGCGACGCCCGTTCCGGGACCCACCATGATGATCGGCCTGGATCCCTCGCCGGGCAGCGCGAAGCCGTGCGCCGCCTGCACATAGACCGGCAGCGTCTCGCCGGGCGCGATCCGTTCGGCGAGGAAAGTGGAGGCGACGCCCAGCCGCTTGCGCTTGCCGACAACGTAACGAACGGCGTCGACCGTGAGCGACAGACGCCCCGGCGCGGCTTTCGGAGACGACGAGATCGAATAGAGGCGCGGCTGCAGCGGTTCGAGCGCCTCGACGAAGGCTTCGGGATGCGGCCGCGCGCCGGGAAATTTTTGCAGCGCCGCGAGCACGTCGAGCGTCGCGGCGTCGCCGTCGGGATCCTCGCCCTGCGCCAGACGCCGGGCCTTCTCGCGCTCCGCGCCGCCGGTGACGAAGGAAATGAGGTCGAACAGCGCGTCCGGCGCAGGCGAAAGCGACAGATCGGTCTGCAATGTCTCGCGCAGGGTCTTGCCGCGCACGGGCGTCACATGCGAGGCGCCGAGCATGGCGATGATCTGATCGACCAGGCCCAGATTGTTTTTCACGAAGACGCCGAAGCTGTCGCCCGCGGCGTAATCCAGCCCGCTCTCCGATATGTCGAAGTCGAGATGCCAGGTCTCTTTCTCGGAGCCCCCCTTGTTCAGCCGCCGCCGGGCGAGGAACGTCGCGGCGACGGGCACGCCGCGCGAGCGCCCGGGCGCGCAGACCGGCGCGGCGTCCGGCTCGACGGCGGGGGCGGTCGTCGTGGCGGGCGCGTCGCGCATTTCTTCCGCGAGCGTTTTCAACATGCGCGCAGTCTCCTTGCCGCCCGGCGCGCAGAGATTGAGGCGCGCCTCTTTCCGCGACACGATCGCCTCGGCGTAGGCCTCGCAATTGTAACCGCATTGGCCGCAGTCCTGCTGCGCCATCGCGGCCATCAGACGCCTGCGCAAGGGCCGGCCGTCGGCGAGCTGCATGCGTTTGTCGAGGGCAAGCGTGGGATCGCGCCAGGGCGCCTCGCCGTCGTCATCGTCAGCGGCGGCGCCAGCCATGATGGCCTTTGCGCCTTCCGGGCTGAGCGGGGTGACGGCGGCGCCTTCCGGCGCCGCGAAGCCGGCGAAAAAGCCGTTGAGCCAGGCGCGCTGTTCGGTGGAGAAAGGCGCGGTTTCAGGAATGAGAAGGGCCGGCGGCGCAGTATGATTCATGCGGTCTCCTCTGCATCGGCGAGACGACGAATGGTCTCCGTTTCGACGCGTCGCGCGAAGGCGGCGAAATCCTCGGCCTCGCTCTCGCGATTTTTCCGATAGGCGCGAAGGAGGCTTGCGACGACGCGTGGGGCGTCCTCCGCGCGGATGTTGCGATAGAGTTCCCGGCCGATTGCGGCGTTATCGGCGAAGCCGCCGCCGACGACGATATGATACCCTTCCACCGCATCGCCTTCGTCATTGATCGGAACGCGTGCGCCGATCAGGCCGATGTCGCCGATGTAATGCTGCGCGCAGGAGTGATGGCAGCCCGTGAGATGTATGTTCACCGGCGTATCGACGGGCGCCGCGCGCTCGCAGCAGTCGGCGATTTCCACGGCGTGGCGTTTCGTGTCCGCGGCGGCGAAACGGCAGCCGGAACTGCCCGTGCAGGCGACGAGGCCGGCCCGGATAGGCGACGCGCGCGTGTAGAGACCGAGCGCCTCGATCGCCGCCTCCGCCTGCGCGACCTTTTCCGCGCCGACGCCCGTCAGCAGCAAATTCTGCCAGACGGTGAGCCGCACGCCGCCGTCGCCATATTTCGCCGCCACATCGGCCAATCCCCTGGCCTGCGCGGGGGTCAGCCGGCCGGCCGGCAGGCCGACGCCAATCCACCGCAGGCCCGGCTGCTTTTGCTCGTGCACGCCGATATGGGCGCCGCGGTCCTGTCGCGGGCGCGGAAGGATCGCGCCAGCCGGGCTGCGCAAGAGCCTGCGTTGGAGTTTTTCCTCGACGGCCGCCAGGAATTTTTCGAAACCCCAGGCGTCCAGCAGATACTTCAGCCGCGCCCTGGCGCGGTTGGCGCGGTCGCCGTGGTCGATGAAGACGCGGAGAATTCTGTCCGCGACCTCGATCGCCTCGTCGGGCCGCACGATCACGCCCGTGTCGCGCGCGAAATCCTTGTGCCCCGTGACGCCGCCGAGCGTCAGCCGGAAATAGACGCCGGGAGGCGCGTCATGGCCCGCCGCGATCTCAACGGCCTGAAAGCCGATGTCGTTCGTGTCTTCCAGCGCGCCGATCAGGCCCGCCCCGTCGAAGGCGATGTTGAATTTGCGAGGCAGACCGAAGAGCGAGCGGTCATTGAGGATGTGATGGTGCATCGCGCGCGCATAAGGGCGCGTGTCGATCAGCTCCTGCGGATCGACGCCCGCGGTCGGGGTTCCCGTGATATTGCGGATATTGTCGGCGCCGGCGCCTTTCGACCAGAGGCCGAGATCCTGCACCGCCTCCACGACATTGACGGCGTCCGACGGCGCGATCTCGCGGATCTGAACATTGGCGCGCGTTGTCACATGCAGATAGCCGCCGCCGAAATTTTCCGAAAGACCGGCAAGTCCAGCCAGCTGCCAATGCGTCAGCGCGCCATTGGGAATGCGCAGCCGGCACATATAGGCGTCCTGCGCCGGAGCGACATAGAAGAGGCCGTAATAACGCCAGCGAAAATTGTCCGCGGGCTTGGGCGGGCGGTTCTCCCGCGCCTGTGTGACGAGACGCGGATAGGCGTCGAAAGGATGTTCCTCGCGCTTCCACTTCTCCTGATCGCAAAGCTTCGCGCCCGAGGCGGCGGCGCGATCCTGCGCTTCCAGCAGCGCGGCCTCCGGACCCGGCGTCCTGCCCTGCGTTGCGGGAGAGACGCCGCGGCCGCGCGCCGCGAGGCCGGCCGCGAAGCCCTCGAGATAGCGTTTCTGATCGAGTGTGAAGTCAATAGTCATGTCAGGCGGCCTCCTGAAGGCGCGGCGCGCCGAACATCAGCTGATCGCGCACGTTTGCAACGCTTCGGCCGGAGCGGATGAGATCAAGACAATCGCGGGCGCCGCTCGTCTCGCCCAAAAGAATGGCGCCGGTCAGCCTGTCGCCCTCGACGACGAGCTTCCTGTAGACGCCCATGCGCGGGTCCTTGCAGTACAAGACGTCCGCGCCCGGCCGCCCGAGATGGTCGCCGGCGGAAAAGACCCGCACCCCCGAGACTTTGAGATTGGTGGAGACGACGCTCCCTCCATACTGCGCCTCATGGCCGGCAAGGCGCGCGGCAAGAACCCGCGCCTGTTCATAGGCCGGCTCCACCAGCCCGTAACAGACGCCCCGATGTTCGGCGCATTCGCCCAGTGCGAATATGTCCGGGTCGTCGGTCACGAGGCCGTCGTTCACGATGACGCCACGGTTTACGGCGAGGCCTGCGTCATGGGCGAGCTCGGCATTGGCGCAAACGCCGACGGCGAAGACGACAGCGTCGGCCTCGAGGGCCGATCCGTCGGCGAATTCGACTTGCTCGACCCGCCCCGCGCCGGCGATGCGCTTCGTGTCGGCGCCGAGCAGGACGCGGACGCCGGTCGTTTCGACGAGAGTTTTCAGGAGCGCACCGCCGTCGGCGTCGAGCTGGCGCTCCATCAGCCGGTCCATCACATGGGCGAGCGTCACTCTAGCGCCGCGCCGTACGAGCCCATGCGCGGCCTCGAGCCCAAGCAGGCCGCCGCCAATGACGAGGACATTCTTGCCGTTGGCGCCGAGCCGCGACAGCGCTTCGACATCCGCAAGGTCGCGAAACGTATGGACGCCCGGAAGCCTGGCGCCGTCGATATCCAATCGCAGGGCCCGCGACCCTGTGGCGAGCACGAGTTTGCAATAGGAAAGGCGGGCGCCGTCGTCGAGCCGCACCTTGCGCGCGACGCGGTCGATCTCCACCGCCCGGCGCCCACGCAGAAACTCGACGCCGGCCGAGCGCCACCACTGCTCGGGCTTCAGCGCGATGTCGGCAATGTCGGCCTCGCCCGCAAGCACACAGGAGAGCAGGACGCGATTATAGGCAGGTTGCGGCTCCTCCCCCACCACGGTGATGCGATAGCGTCCGGGCGCCGCCGCCGTCACCTCTTCGATGAGCCGCGTCGCGGCCATGCCGCCGCCAACGACGACGAGTCTTTCCGGGTTCCCGCGATTTTCCATCACGCCGCCTCCACGTAGCGATGACGTTCGTAGAGGAACTGCAACACGCGCTGGCGGCAGGCGAGATAGACCGGATCCGTTGCGAGCGCGATGCGGTCGCGCGGGCGGGGCAGCGCAACGTCGAGCACCTCGCCGATGGTCGCCTGCGGCCCATTCGTCATCATCACGATACGGTCGGACAGGAGAACCGCCTCGTCGACGTCGTGCGTGACCATCATCACCGTATTGCCGAGGCTGTCCTGTAGCGCCATCACCTGGTCCTGCAAATGCGCCCGCGTCAGAGCGTCGAGTGCGCCGAAAGGCTCGTCGAGCAGCAGGACTTTCGGCTGCATCGCAAGGGCGCGCGCAATGCCGACGCGTTGTTTCATGCCGCCCGAGATTTCACCTGGCCGCTTGTCCTTCGCCTCGAGCATGCGCACGAGCTCCAGATTCCGCAGGGTCCAGTCGCGCCGCTCGGCGCGGCTCGCCGAGGAGCCAAAGACCTTGTCCACGGCCAGCCGCACATTGTCGTAGGCGGAGAGCCAGGGAAGAAGCGAGTGGTTCTGGAACACGACGGCGCGGTCCGGACCGGGCGCGTCGACTTCCTGTTCCTCGAGCAGGACGACGCCGTTCGTCGCGCGCGTCAATCCGGCGACGATATTGAGAAGCGTGGATTTACCGCAGCCGGAATGGCCGATGATGGAGATGAACTCTCCCTTTTCGACCCGCAGCGAGACATTTTCGAGAACCCTGGCGGTCTTCCCGCCGCTCGTGAAGATTTTGTCGACGTTTTCGATCTTGAGATAACCGGGCATTGTTCGCCTCCCTAGTTCGTCTGCATGCCGCGCGTCGCGAGATAGCCGAGAAGAGCGACGAGACGATCGAGGATGAATCCCGTGACGCCGATATAGGCGAGCGCAACGAAGATGTCGGGCAGTCGCGATGAGTTCCAGGCATCCCAGATGAAGAAGCCGACGCCGACGCCGCCCGTGAGCATTTCGGCGGCGACGATGGCGAGCCAGGAGAGGCCAATGCCGATGCGCAGGCCCGTGAAGATATAGGGAGCCGCGGAGGGGATCATGATCTTCCAGAAGAACTCGAGCTGGTTGAGACGCAGCACCGCCGCGACGTTGCGGTAATCTTGCGGAATGTTCCTGATGCCGACGGCGGTGTTGATGATGATCGGCCAGATCGAGGTGATGAAGATCACGAAGATGGCCGACGGCTGGCTATCGCGGAAGGCGGCGAGCGAGATCGGCAGCCACGCGAGCGGAGGCACGGTGCGCAACACCTGAAAAATCGGATCGAGACCGCGCGTCGCCCACTGTGACTGACCGACAAAGGCGCCGAGAAGCACCCCCGCGACGCTCGCAAGCCCGAAACCGACCGCAACGCGCCGCAGGGATGTGACGACGCGCCACCCCAATCCCATGTCCTGCGAGCCTGCCTGGTAGAAAGGATGCAGAATGAGGTCGGACGCCTCTGACCAGATGCGCGCGGGCGAGGGAAGCGCCGCAGTCGGCCTGGCGCAGAGAAGCTGCCAGACGAGAAGAAGCAGCGCGAGCGTGATCAGCGGGGGCAGGAGCGCGGCGAAGAACGCCTTGATCGGTTCCTTGTATTTGATCAGCAACGGCGTGCGGCGGCGTCGGAAGGCTTCCTCGATTTCGTCGTCGTAGATGGCTGGCGTGCGCTCATCGCGCGTGAGGGGCATCGTCATGCTGCTCTCTTTTCCTTTTTCAGGCCACGGCGCGCTTGATGGATTGGCTTTTCAGATAATCGAGCGGTCTTTCGGGATCGAAGACCTTCCCGTCGAAGAAGGTCTCCTTCCCGCGCGACGTCGAGGAGGGAATGTCCCTTTGCGAGACTCCGGCGGTCTTTGCCGCTTCGCGCCATATGTCTTCGCGATTGACCTTGGCGACGAGGCCCTTGATGTCGGTCTTCGGATCCAGCTTTCCCCAGCGGATTTCCTCTGTAACGAACCAGGCGTCATGGCTCTTGAAAGGATATGAGGCGTTGTCGCGCCAGAATTTCATCCCGTATGTCGTGCCTTTCTCCGCGCGGCCCGCGCCGTAATTGATGTCGCCTTTCAGGCGGCCCGCAATGTCGGAGGCCGGCGCATTGAGCCATTGCCGGCGTCCGATGATCGTCGCGACTTCGGCTTTGTTTTCATTCCTGTCGCACCATTGCTGCGCCTCGATCACGGCGGCGACGAGCGCCCGAGCGGCTTTTGGATTCCTGTCGACCCATTCCGCGCGCATGCCGAGCGCCTTCTCGGGATGTTTTTGCCACAGCTCGCTCGTCGTGCAGGCCGAGTAGCCGACGCCCTGCGTGACGAGCTGCTCGTTCCAGGGCTCGCCGACGCAGAAGGCGTCCATATTGCCGACCTTCATATTCGCGACCATTTGCGGCGGCGGAACCACGATGGTGGAGACGTCCTTGTCGGGGTCTATGCCCGCCGCCGCGAGCCAGTAACGAAGCCAGAGATCATGCGTGCCGCCGGGGAAGGTCATGGCGACCTTGACCTCTTTTCCCTGGGCTTTCTTTTGCGCGAAAGCGGCTTTCAGCGCATCCGCCTTTACGGTCGCCTTGAGATCCACATATTCGTTGGAGACCGAAATCCCCTGGCAATCGAGGTTGAGCCACGCGAGGATATACATCGGCGTCGGCGTGTTGTTCTGCGTCACCTTGCCCGTGGCGATGAGGAAGGGCATGGGCGTCAGAATATGGGCGCCGTCGACGCCGTTGGACGCGCCGCCGAGAACGAGATTGTCGCGGGTCGCGCCCCACGACGCCTGTTTGACGACCTCGACATCGGGCATCCCGTATTTTGCGAAGAGTCCCTTTTCCTTCGCGACAATGAGCGGCGCTGCGTCCGTGAGGGCGATGTAGCCAAGGACCGCTTTCGTCGTCTCGGGACCCGCCGACTCGGCGAACACGCCGCGCGGCGCGCCGGTCGCGGCCGCCGCCACAGTGGCCGCCGCGCCTTTCAGCACGCTTCTTCGATCGAGCATCGCCCCTGCTGAAAGACCGCCTGATCTCGTCGACATCGATTACCTCCGATCCTGCGCGCCGCGCGTGTGGCGAAAAAAAAGCCGCTGCGCGAAAAGTCCGAAAGCTTCGGACGTTTTCGTCACAGCGGCGTTGCTGCATGAGCCCTTCGATGGGCTCCGCGCCACGAGCGGCGCGTTCAAGAACTCAATTGCAATAGCGGCGCCAAGTCGGGCTCATGCGGCGAACGCCACTCAAAACAAGGGGGCGGGCTTGAACGGGGGCGTCCGGGCGCGCCTTGTTCGGCGCCGCGGCGCTGGGCGTAGGGCGCCAAACCATGAGGCCGAACGACTTCAAAAAAGTCACTCGGGCTTCGCGCCAATTGCGAAGCCCGCGACATAGGCCGGGATGTCGCCGGCGTCGAAGGAAGGACCGGCGAAGGCCGTGATGGGACGCGGCGCGGTTTTATGCGCGCAGCCCTCGGCCCTGTCGAAAAAGCAAGGATCGAACACGCGTTTCGACGCGCCAAGGGCGTCGATCGACAAGCGCGCCTGCCCCCAGCGCGCCATCTGCGCATAGAGCCAGGCCGCCTGATAGGGAAAGGGACGGCCGAGGACACGGTCGCCAAGCATCAGATCGCCGTCGGCGCCGGGAGTCGATGCATTCCGGCGGTCGTAGAGGATGCGACGGAGTATCCGCGCCTCGACGCCAACCCGGTTCGGGCGTGCGAGTATCGACGCGACTTCCTCGTCATTCTGTGGCGATGCGATGAAATCCGAAGCTTTCAGACAGGCGTTGATGAGCGCGACGACGAGCGAGGGCTCGTCTTTGGCCATGCGCTCCCGCATCGCCAGGGTCTTCTCCGGGGTCGGGCTGAAGATCCTGCTTGCGGAGTGGAGAATGACGCCGACGCCGGCTTCCGCGGCGACCTCGCTCCAGGGAGCGCCGACGCAGAAGCCGTCGACCTGTCCCTTGGCGAGATTTTCCGCCATGAAGGGCGGCGGCAGCACGACAAGGCGAAGATCCCGATCAGGATCGACGCCTCCTTGAGCCATCCAGTAGCGCAACTGGTAATTATGCGCAGAGAAGGGAAACGTCATGCCGAAGGTCAGCGGCTCAGCGCCACGCCGCTCGCCTTCGTGGATGATTTTTTCCAGGGCGCGGGCGCTGACGGACGGGTCGGCGATATCGCCGTCCGCGGCCGCAAGCAGGCGGGCATGGAGATCGCGCGAGACTGTTATGGCGTTGCCGTTGAAGGCCAGATTGAAGGGCGCCACGAGCGCGACTCTCGCCTGGTTGAGGCCGAGCGTCGCGGCGATGGCCATCGGCGCAAGGAGATGCGCTGCGTCATAATGGCCGATGGCGAGACGATCGCGAATGTTGGACCAGGACACCTCGCGCACGAGCTCGACGTCGAGGCCCTCGACCGCCGCAAAACCCTTGTCGACCGCAATGAAGAGACTGGCCGCATCGACAAGCGGCATGAATCCGATCTTGATCGGACGGCGGGACATCATTTCAGCAACTCCGACGCCGTAATGACGGACTGTGCGATATCGGCGATTCTCTTGTTCTCGCGCATGGCGACGCCGCGCAGCAGCCGATAGGCCTCGTCCTCCGACAGGTTTTTGGACTTCATCAAAATCCCCTTGGCGCGGTCGATCGTCTTGCGCGCCAGCAAATCCGATTTCGCACGCTCGAGTTCGCTTTGCAGGCTCGCGAAGGCGTTGAATCGCGAGATGCAGAGGTCGAGGATCGACCTGATCCGTTCTTTCTTCAGGCCGTCGACGATATAGGCGGAGACGCCGGCGTCCACCGACGCCTGAATCGAGGCTGCGTCCGACTGATCGACGAACATGGCGACCGGCCGCCGGACGGCGCGGCTGACCTGGAACATCTGTTCGAGTTCGTCGCGGGAGGGGTTTTCCAGATCGATCAGAATGACGTCGGGGTCGATGGCGTAGACGCGCTTGAGCAGATTGTGCGTCTGCGCGATGCGCTCGACTTCGACAAACCCCGCTTCCCGCAAACCCTCCTCGAGGATCGCGGCCCGGATCGGACTTTCATCGACGATAACAATTTTCAATTTTGCGCCCGTAACATCTTCGCGTGCGGCGCTGCAAGAAGCGGTCCAACCGCGCAGGCATGTGTTGGAAAAATCGGATGAATTACCGGGTCGATGGCCCTGCGCGGCGGCAGACGCCCTTGCCCATTCCGGGAAGACGCTCGCGCAGCGGCTTCGATGAGAGAATGGTGCTGCAAGAGAGGATTGAACTCTCGACCTCTCCCTTACCAAGGGAGTGCTCTACCACTGAGCTACTGCAGCGCTGGGTTTTCGTACCTCGCAGCCTTCGGCCGCGCGGACAAGCGCCTTGTGCCACAGCCCGGCGCGAGTCGCAAGCGTGGTGACGGGGGCGTCGGCTGGCGCCTCCCACGCGGCTGCGTCGTGGTCTGTCCGCGGCGTTAACGAAAAATTTACGGCAAAGCTTATGTTGACAAGAATGCAACCTCCGGTAGCATAAGCTTGACTGTGATTTGGGGCCAGGGGCTGGCCTTGCTCGGTCAATGACGGAGGCTGGGGTGGACGACAAAATCTTGACGGACGAGCTTTGGACGGCGGTTGCGCCGCTTCTTCCGGGGAAAGAAGGGGATCCCGGCTGCCACGGGCGCGATAACCGGCTGTTCCTGGAGGGCGTGTTCTGGGTCGCGCGCACGGGGTCGCCCTGGCGTGGCCTGCCCCCGGAATTCGGGAAGTGGTACACAACCTATACGCGTTACCACCGCTGGGAGAAAAAGGGCGTCTGGCCCAAGGTCGTCGAGGCGCTCCAGCGGCAGGGAGCCGCCGGGCTTCGTTATGACGAGGCGGGCCTGCGCTGGGCCGAACTGGCGCCGGCGATCGAATGCGAGGCCGGGCCGGACAGGGTGGCGGCCTGAAGGCCTTATCCTACTGGGCCTGGCTCTGACTTTGGCTTGGACTTGGGCTTTGGGCGACGCTCGGCGCCACGCGCACCTTCACCCCCATCGTCTCGCCCGCGCCCCCCGCGCGGGCGCCCCGAACGGGGGCGGCGCCCAGATAGTCGAGCCCGGTCGCCAGGCGCAGATGGCGCTCGCCGGGCGAAAGGCCATGGGCTGGATCGAAGCCGACCCAGCCGAGGCCCGCGACATGGGCTTCCGCCCAGGCGTGGCCCGCGACCTGCGCGTCGCCGTCGCTTCTCAGATAATAGCCGCTGACATAGCGCGCCGGCGCGTCGATCGCCCGCGCGCAGGCGATGAAAAGATGTGCGAAGTCCTGACACACGCCCTTGCGCGCGTCGAAGGCTTCGACCGCGGTCGTCGCGGCGTGGGTCGCGTCCGTGTCGAAGTTCATCTCCGCGTAAATCGCCGCCAAAAGCGCATGGAGCCGGGACAGATCGTCGCCGCCGCGTGCGGTCTCCCGTGCGAAATCGAGGATTTCGGCGCTGGGCGCGGTCAGTGGCGTCTGCCGCATGTAGAGCGCCGGCGGAAAGCGTTCGAGCGCGCCCGAGGCGACGCCGGCCGTGTCGAAAGTGGCGATTTCCCCCTCGACCGTGGTCGTGATCGAGTCGAGCGGCCCATCGGCCGTGAAACGATGGAGGATGTTGCCAAAGGCGTCCTCGGCGCTGGTCAGCCGGCAATCGCGGTCGACCTCGATGCGCCAGTTCTTGACATGCTGGCCGTCAAAATTGCGGGGCGTCAGCCGCAGATGCTGGATGACGGACTTGGCCGGCTTGAGGTAACGATAGGTGGTTTCGTGGCGGATGCGGATGCGCATCTTGAAACTCCGGTGAGAACGCGCTCTCGAGAGTCAGAAGAGATATTGTTCCGTTATGAGCGCCCCGAGGCGGTTGTTCTCGCTGAGGAATCCCTGGACGAATTCGTGAAGGCCGCCCTGGAAGACGCTTTCCATGGTGAGCGCTTCGAGCTTGCCATATGTGCTGCGCGCCTGGCGCTGCGCGCCGCCCTGCCGACCATGGGCGCGGGCGAGATTGTCGAGGTTGCGCACGATGCTTTCATAGCAGGAAATGAGCGAACGCGGCATCTCGGGACGCAGGATGAGAAGATCGGCCACAAGCCAGGGTTTCATGCTGGTGCGATAAACCCAGTGGTACGCCGTATGCGCGGAGACCGCGCGCAGGATCGCCGACCATTGAAAATAATCCAGCGAGCCGCCGACGATCTCCTTCTCCGGCAGCAGCACGTGATATTTCACGTCCAGCAGACGGGCGGTGTTGTCCGCGCGCTCGACGAAGAGGCCGACGCGCGAGAACCAATAGGCGTCGTTGCGCAGCATGGTCCGATAGGCGCCGCCGTCATAGGTGAGGGACGTCTGCTTCACGAATTCGAGGAAGCGGCCCAGTTCGTCCGACGAATAGGCGCCGCGGCGCGCCTCCATCGCCTTCATCTCGAGATAGGCGCCGTTGATGGCCTCCCACATTTCGACGGTGAGCGCCGTGCGCACGGCGCGCGCATTGGTGCGCGCGCATTCGATGCAATTGCGAATCGAACTCGGATTCTCGCGTGAAAAGGTGAGAAACTCGATGACATTGGCCTCGCTGAGCGGCTGGCCGGCGGCTTCGAAAGCCTGCGCGGCCCCGGAGGACAAGAGCACGCTTCCCCATTCCGTGTCGGCGCCGCCATAGGTTTTCGGCAAGGCGGCGAGTCGGCGCGACGCTTCGATCGCGCGGGCCAGGAAATCTGCGCGCTCCATATAGCGGGCGAGCCAGTAGAGATTGTCGGCTGTGCTCGAAAGCATGTGTCGTTCCGTCTGCGCGCGCTCGCGCCTGATGTCTTTTCTGATCGTCGAGAGCGGCGCGGGGAGGCGGGGCGCGGCGTCGCCGGCTTCGCCATACATGCGCCGCTCGAAATCCTCGAAGGCGTGAAGACCGTCCAGCATCATGCAGCTCCCGCTGCGTCGTCGATCACCCATGTGTCCTTGGTTCCGCCCCCCTGGCTCGAATTCACGACGAGAGACTTCTCGGTCATGGCGACGCGCGTGAGGCCTCCCGGCACGACGCACACGCCATTCGCGCCTTGCAGGACGAAAGGCCGCAGATCGACATGGCGCGGCGCAACGCCCTGCGCGACGGAGATCGGACAGGTGGACAGGGCAAGCGTCGGCTGCGCGATGAAATTGTCGGGCTGCGCTTTCAGCTTGGCGCGGAATTCCTCGATCTGACCCCGCGAGGCGTGCGGCCCGACGAGCATGCCGTAGCCACCCGAGCCGTTCACTTCCTTGACCACAAGCTCGTCCAGATGGTCGAGCACATAGGCGAGGGCCTCGGGTTCGCGGCAGCGCCAGGTGGGCACGTTCTGGAGCAGCGGCTCTTCCCCGAGATAGAAGCGGATGATGTCGGGCATGTAAGTATAAATCGCCTTGTCGTCGGCGACGCCCGTGCCCACTGCATTGGCGAGCGTCACATTGCCCGCATGATAGGCGCCGATCAGCCCGGCGACGCCCAGCGCCGAATCGGGCCGGAACGTCAGCGGATCGAGGAAGTCGTCGTCGATGCGTCGGTAGATCACGTCGACGCGGCGCGGTCCTTCCGTGGTCCGCATATAGACGACGTCGTCCTTGACGAAGAGGTCGCGGCCTTCGACGAGCTCCACGCCCAACTTGTCGGCCAAGAAAGAGTGTTCGTAATAGGCGGAGTTGAAGGAGCCCGGCGTCATCAGCGCGATGGTCGGGTCGCTCGCCGCGCGTGGCGGCGCAACCGAGCGCAGTGTCGCGAGCAGCTTGTCGGGGTAGTCCTCGATCGGCGCCACGCGATGCATGGCGAAGAGATCGGGGAAGAGCCGCATCATCACCTCGCGGTTCTCCAGCATGTAGGAGACGCCGGACGGGGTGCGGGCGTTGTCCTCGAGCACATAGAAGCCGTGATCGTCGGTGCGTACGATGTCGACGCCGGCGATATGGACAAAGATGTCATGCGGCGCGCGCCGTCCCGCCATCTCAGGACAGTAGCCGGGATTGCGATAGACGAGTTCGCTCGGCACCTTGCCGGCCCTGAGAATGTCGCCCGCCCCGTAAATGTCCTTGAGGAACATGTTGAGGGCGGTGACGCGCTGCGCGAGGCCGCGCTCCAGCGCCGCCCATTCGCTGCGCGCGATGATGCGCGGCAGAATGTCGAAGGGAATGAGCCGCTCGGTCGCCTCTTGCGCGCCATAGACGGCGAAGGTGATGCCGATGCGGCGAAACAGCAATTCCGCCTGTTCGCGCCGGGAGGCCAGCAGGTCGGAAGGCGCGCCGTCGAGCCATTGCGCGAGCTTCAGATAGGGGGCGCGGGTCGCGCCGTCCGAACCCGCCATTTCATCGAATTGCGTCACACGAAGGTCCATCGACGCTCCTCTCCTTGCCGCGCGCCTCTGTTTGCGGGCGCGACGCAGACATGCTGCCGGATGGAGAGGAGACAAGAAGCGTGCCACTTGCAGGAGCCATGAACCGCCTCCGCCTGTCATTCGGACTGCACAGTGAAGCTTTATCGCGAGGCGAGAATCGACGCGGAATGGTTCCAAATCGCGGGCTTCTGCGTTACTGCGAGGGATATGAAAGCCGTGCGACGGTTTGCCGCCTGCCTGCTCCGCGCCTCCTCCTGCGTCGCCGCCTTGCTGGCCGCGCTGGGGGCGTCGACGCCGGCTTCGGCCGCTGGCGCGCCGCCTTTCAACTGGGCGGGTCTTTACCTCGGCGCCAGTCTCGGCGCCGCGCGGCCAGTCCATGGCGGAGAACGTCTCCAGGCGGTGGGCGGCGTCGATTTCCCCCGGCCCGATCTCTATCCGCCGTCTTTTGCACGCCTCGGCGTCTCGGTCGGCGCGCAGGCCGGCTACAATTGGCAAAGCGGCCCCTGGGTATGGGGTTTCGAGACGGATCTCAGCCTTCTCGACGGCCGCCGCGCCCCCATCGGCGCTTACCCTAGTTTTGGGGCCTATCCATATCCGCCGCTTTTTTCACTCGACGCGGGGCCCAGCGCCAATTTCTTCGCCAGCCTTCGCGGTCGCGCCGGCCTCGCCGTCGGCAGCGCGCTTTTCTATCTCACGGGCGGCGTCGCGGCTGGGGGCGCGCGCGGGCCGGCGACATTGTCGGTCGACGGCGCCCGATTGCCGGCCGGATGGTCGCAGTCCTCGCGGATGAAATTCGCGCTCGGCGCCGGTCTCGAATATGCGCTTTCTGAAGAGTGGTCGGCGCGCGGCGAATATCTCTTCCTCAGCCAGTCGCTGAACACGCAGACTTTCGATGACGGGAGCGGCCTCGCCTATGTCTCACGGGTGAAAAACGAGAATCACATCCTCAGATTCGGCCTCAACTATCACTTCGGTGAGGAGGACCGCATTCCGGGGCCCATTCGATATGGCGGCCGTAACGGGGATCGCAGCGGCCATGCCCCTGACGAGGCGGCCGGAGGCGTGAGCGAGGAGCTTTACAGCGTCCACGGCCAGACGACCAATGTCGGGCAGGCCTATCCGAAGTTTCCTGCCGCCTATGACGGCCCGAACAGCCTTCCCTCGCAGGGCAAGGCGAATCTGGGTTCGACATCCAATCTTTACATGGGTCTCAGACTCTGGCCGGGCGGCGCGGCCTATCTCAATCCCGAGATCGACGCCGGCTACGGGCTTGCGAACTCCGTCGGCGCCGCGTCCTATGTGGACGGCGCCGTCGCAAAAGTCGGCCGGGCGGCTCCCTATATGCGCTTCCAGCGCTACTTCCTGCGGCAGATCATCGGCCTCGACGGCTCGCAGACGGAGAGCGCCTCCGACGAAGGCTCGCGAAGCGAGGTGCTGGAGTCGACGCAGAACCAGATTTCGGGGCGGGTCGACAAGGACCGGATCATCGTCACGCTGGGCAAATTCGCGGTCGGCGACGTCTTCGACGACAACGTCTATGCGCATGATCCGACCACAGGCTTCCTGAATTTCGCCTTCAACAACATGGGCGCCTTCGATTATGCGGCTGACGCCTGGGGCTATACGCATGGTCTGGCGCTGGAGTGGAAACAGGACTGGTGGACCGCGCGCGGCGGCGTCTTTCAGCTCTCGACGGTTCCCAATAGCGACGACATCGAGCCCGTGCTGTTTCGGCAGTTCATGGCCGTTGCGGAGTTCGAGGCGCGTTACGAGCTACTCGGACAGCCGGGCGCCATCAAATTTCTCGGCTTCGGCGACAATGGCTTCCTCACCAGGGCGGACGACGCCATCCGCTACGCCTTCATCACCGGCGAATTCCCGCCGACCGTCGAGTCTTCGCGCCGGCGCGCCGTCAAAACAGGCGGCGGCGTCAATATCAAGCAGCAGCTCATGCCGCATCTGGGGTTCTTCCTGCGCGCGAGCATGGCGGACGGGCGTTTCGAGACTGTCGATTACACCGACATCGACCGCAGCATCGCCTTCGGACTTGTCGGCGGCGGCGCCTTATGGGGGCGCGATGACGACGAGATCGGCGCCGCAGTGGCCTTCAGCGGACTTCATGGAGATCGGGTCCGCTATTTCGGGCTCGGGGGATTGAGCGTCTATATCGGCGACGGCGCCCTGACCTATGGCGGCGAGAAGAATATGGAAGCCTATTACAAGGTGGGGTTTGGAAAGAATTTCGACGCGACCTTCGATTATCAGCTTTTGATCAATCCGGCGCACAACAGCGCGCGCGGGCCGGTGAACGTCTTCGGCCTGAGACTGCGCGCCGCCTTCTGACGGTCAGCGCAGATAATCCGGCAGGCGCGTCTCGAATTGTGGAAAATAGCGCGAGATCACGCTCACGTCGAAACGCGCCAGAATCGCTTCCTTCGGCTCTCGATCGAGCAGGAAGCGGAAGGCGGCCTCGATCGCCTGCTCGGCGGAAGCGCCGGGCGCGACGCGCGCAAGATAAGCCCGCGACAGCGTCACGTCGTGGCGCGTCTCGCTCTCGTCCTCGCGCACGGCGACCGCGAAGGTCATCGGGTCGCCGCCGGCGCTCTTGTTCACCTCGATCGTCGCGCTCACAGCGCCGCCTCTATGTCCTTTTCGAGCGATTGGGGCGTGTCGGTCGGCGCATAGCGCCGCACGACCTTGCCGCTGCGATCGACGAGGAACTTGGTGAAGTTCCACTTGATCGCCTCGGAGCCGAGTAGGCCCGGCGCCTCGCGCTTGAGCAGTTTGTAGAGCGGGTGCGTCTGTTCGCCATTGACGTCGATCTTGGCGAACATCGGAAAGCTCACGTCATAGGCCGTCGAGCAGAAGGACGCGATCTCGCTCTCGGAGCCCGGCTCCTGCGCGCCGAATTGGTTGCAGGGAAAGCCCAGCACGACGAAGCCCCGGCCGGCATATTTGCGATAGAGGGCTTCGAGCCCCTTGTATTGCGGGGTGAAGCCGCATTTGCTCGCCACATTGACGACGAGCAGCGTCTTTCCTTCATAATCCCGCAGGCTTTTCGTGGCGCCGTCGATGGCGCGGACCTCGATGTCGTAGAGCGTCATGCGCCTCTCCTTTGCTGGAAAGGCTCGCACAATTTAACCGCCTACGCCACCCTCGCCCTACGCCACCCTCGCCCTACGCCACCATCGTGTCCGACGCGACCGTCTGAAGCGGCCCTTCCTCGAGCCCATATTCCTTCATCTTGCGATAAAGCGTCGAGCGGCCGATGCCGAGGCGGCGCGCGATCTCCGACATTTGTCCGCGGTAGTGGGTCAAAGCGAAACGGATCGTCTCCTTCTCCAGGTCGTCGAGCTTGCGCATTTCGCCATTGCTGGAGAGGAGCGGCAGAACATGCGGGTCGCGGGTCTCGACGCGGATGATCTCGCGTTCGCGCGGCGGCTCCGCGGGCGCCAGCGCCGGAACCGGCGGCACGCGCACGTCGAAGCCGTCGACATGCGCGGCGATCTGGGGGAATTCGACGACCGTCAGCTCGTCCCCGTCGGCCAGAACCACGGCGCGAAACACGGCGTTTTCGAGCTGGCGCACATTGCCGGGCCAGGGGTAGCTCGCGAGCAGCGACAGCGCCTCGGCGGTGAGGCCGCGAATGTTGCGGCCTTCTTCCGCCGCGAAACGCGCTGCGAAGCGGCGCGCGAGATCGGCGATGTCCTCGCGGCGCGAGCGCAGCGGCGGAATGCTGATCGGGAAGACGTTGAGCCGGTAGAAGAGATCCTCGCGGAAGAGGCCGCGCTTCACGAGCTCGATGAGGTTCTGGTTGGTCGCGGAGATGAGGCGGATATCGACGCGCACGGGGCGGCGCGCGCCCACCGGGTCGATTTCGCCCTCCTGGAGGGCGCGCAGAAGCTTGACCTGAATGTCGAGCGGCAATTCGCCGATCTCGTCGAGAAACAGCGTCCCGCCGTTGGCTTCCTGAAACTTGCCCGTGTGCTTCTCGGTGGCGCCGGTGAAGGCGCCCTTCTCGTGGCCGAAGAGAATCGATTCCACGAGATTGGCGGGCAGGGCGCCGCAGTTCACCGTCACGAAGGGCTTGCCCTTGCGATCCGAGCCGCCCTGTATGGCGCGCGCGACCAGCTCCTTGCCGACGCCCGACTCGCCCTCGATCAGCACCGGAATGCTGGAATGCGCCGCGCGCTCGCCGAGCCGGATCACCCGCGCCATGTCGGGGCTGCGCGAAACGAGGTCCTTGAAGGTGAGATGACCCTGGGCGCGCCGGCCGATGCGGCGCACTTCGCCTGCGAGCGCGTCCGCCGCAAGCGCGTTCTTGATGGAGATTTGCAGGCGCTCGGCGCCGACGGGCTTCACGACGAAATCCCGGGCGCCGGCGCGCATGGCGGAGATCACCGCCTCGATCGAGCCATGCGCGGTCTGCACGATGACCGGCGTCTCGATCTTGCGGTCGCGCATGCGGGTCAGCACGCCCATGCCATCGAGATCGGGCATTACGAGATCGAGGATGAGAAGCCCGATCGGCGCCGCGCCGGGCCGCGCGAGCCGCGCCAGCGCCTCTTCGCCCCCCTCTGCCGTCTCGGCGTCGTAGCCGAAGCGCCTCACCATGGCCTCGAGCAGGCGGCGTTGCACCGGATCGTCGTCAGCAATCAGAATCGTGGGGGTCATGGCGCTCCCGCGGTCCCGGTCCGGCGATGGCCGCCCGGCGGTTGTGTCAGGCGTCATCCTTCGCCGCACAGGGTAAAAACCGGGTTAACCGGCCGTCGATTTCTGCCTCGAAATGAAACGCAAGGCTTTTTCGGCGTTGAGAATTTTATGCTTGAGCTTTACAGTTTGAAGAGAGCCCCGGCGCGGCGCTCTCGGGTTGATCCCCCTTGGGCTTTGCCCATATGGAGGAGGTCCGCCACGAAACGAGATGGTCTTTGCCATGCGCTATTTTTCGAGTGTCCATTCGCCGGCCGAAACCGCGGCGGGTCTCGCCGAAACCCTTCCCGAATGGAATCTCGCCGATCTCTACGAGGGGACCGATTCGCCGCGTCTGAAGACGGACCTCGCCCGCATGGCCGAGGAGGTGGCGCGCTTCGGCGCGGAGTATCGCGGCAAGCTCGCCGCGCTCGCGGCGGCCTCCGACGCCAGCGCGAAAATCGGCGAGGCGGTCGCGCGCTACGAGGCGTTACAGGATCTCGTCGGCCGGCTGATGTCCTATGCCGGGCTTCTCTACAGCGGCGACACGACCGATCCGGCGCGGGCGAAATTCTATGGCGACGTGCAGGAAAAGGTGACGAGCGCCTCCGCGCAGCTCCTCTTCTTCCAGCTCGAGCTCAATCGCCTCGACGACGCGACGCTGATGGCGGCGGCCGCGACCGCGCCGCTTTCGCGCTGGAAACCGTGGCTCGAGGACATTCGCAAGGAAAAGCCCTATGAGCTCGACGACCGGCTCGAGGAGCTCTTCCACGAGAAATACATTTCCGGCGCGGCCGCCTGGAACCGCCTCTTCGACGAGACCATCGCCTCCCTGCGCTTCAGGGTCGGGACCGAGGAGCTCGCGATCGAGCCGGTTCTCAATCTGATGCAGGACCCGCGCGAGGAAAAGCGCCGGGAGGCGGCGCAGGCGATCGGCCAGACGCTGAAGGCCAATCTGCGCACCTTCTCGCTCATCACCAACACGCTCGCCAAGGACAAGGAAATCTCCGATCGCTGGCGCGGATTCAAGGATGTCGCCGATTCGCGCCATCTCTCGAACCGCGTCGAGCCCGAAGTGGTCGAGGCGCTGGCCAAGGCGGTCACGGCGGCCCATCCGCGCCTCTCGCACCGCTATTACAAGCTCAAGGCCAAATGGTTCGGCAAGGACGCGCTCGACTACTGGGACCGCAGCGCGCCGCTGCCCGAGACGCCTTCCCGACGCTATTCATGGGAGGAGGCGCGCGGCATCGTGCTCTCGGCCTATAAGGGCTTCGCGCCGCGCATGGCCGAGATCGCCAATGATTTCTTCGACAAGAGATGGATCGACGCGCCGGTGCGCCCCGGCAAGGCGCCCGGCGCCTTCGCGCATCCGACCGTGCCCTCCGCCCACCCTTATGTGCTGCTCAACTATCAGGGCAAGACGCGCGACGTGATGACGCTCGCCCATGAGCTCGGCCATGGCGTGCATCAGGTGCTCGCGGCCCGGCAGGGCGCGCTGATGGCGCCGACGCCGCTGACGCTCGCCGAAACCGCTTCGGTCTTCGGGGAGATGCTCACCTTCCGCGCGCTGCTCGCCCAGGCGACGGACAAGGTCCAGCGCCGTGCGCTGCTCGCCTCCAAGGTCGAGGACATGATCAATACGGTCGTGCGGCAGATGGCCTTCTACGCCTTCGAGCGGAAGGTGCATATCGAGCGCCGCAACGGCGAGCTCACCGCCGACCAGGTCTGCGACATCTGGATGAGCGTGCAGGGCGACAGCCTCGGCCCCTCGATCCGCCTCGGGCCGGGATACGAGACCTTCTGGGCCTATATCCCGCATTTCATCCATTCGCCCTTCTATGTCTACGCCTACGCTTTCGGCGACTGCCTGGTGAATTCTCTCTACGGGGTCTACAGCCAGGCGCACGAGGGCTTCGCCGAACGCTATTTCGCGCTTCTCGAGGCGGGCGGCGCCAGGCCCTACAACGAGCTGCTCGCGCCCTTCGGCCTCGACGCCCGCGATCCGGCCTTCTGGAACATCGGCCTCGACATGATCGACGGGCTGATCAGCGAGCTGGAGGCGATGGAGGAGGCCTGAGCCGGCGGCGGCCCACCCATTTCCAACGGCGACGCCTGTGCGCAAATCGACTAGACAGGGGGGATGAACCGCCCTGTCCGCATGTCTTCCTCGCCGAACCGCCCATGGCCGGGCGCGGGCGCGCCACGTCTCTCCATGACGCTGCGCGACGTCGTCTCCGGTCTGGTGGCGCCGGTCGTGATCATCGTCACCTCGTTGAGCTATTCGGCGCTGATCTTCTCCGGTCCGCTCGCCGACTATCTGCCGATGGGCATCGGCGCCGGCCTGATCGGCGCGGGGCTCGGCGCCATCGTTTTCGCGGCGCTGAGCGGGCTGCCTTTCGCCATTGCGGCGCCGGACTCCAAGGCGATCGCCGTCCTCGCCTCCATGGCGGGGCTCATCGCGACGGATCTTTCCCGGCAGGGCCGCGCCGACGAGGCGGGGGCGACCGCCTTCGCGGCGGTGGTCGCGGGCTCCGCCATTGTCGGCGCGACCTCCTATCTCTTCGGCGTCTTGAAGCTCGGGCGGTGGATCCGCTTCCTGCCCTATCCGGTGATCGGCGGCTTCATGGCCGCGTCGGGCTGGTTCCTCACGAGCGGCGCGATCCGGATTCTGGCGCGCGAGCCCTTGTCCCTCAAGCTCCTTTCGGACATCGCCGCCGGCCGGCATGTGGCGCAGCTCGCCTGCGGCGTCCTGTTCGCGGGCCTTCTCGCCCTGGCGCAGCGCGCCCGCAATCAGCTGGCCTTTCCGGCGCTTCTGGTGCTCGGGACCATGGTCCTGCCGCTCGCTCTTTTCCTGCTGGGCGTTCCGGCGCAGGAGGCGCGCGCGGCGGGCTGGCTCCTCGATCTGCCGCCCTCCTCCTCCGCGCCTTTGCCGGTCTTATGGCTCCATGACGTCGCCTCTGCGATCGACTGGCGGGAGATCCTGCGCCGCTCGGGCGACTATGTGGCGCTCATCACCGTGGTGGTGGCGACGCTGCTTCTCAGCATCATGGCGCTCGAGGTCGAGACCCAGGCCGAGGTCGATCTCGATTACGAGCTGAAGGTGAACGGGGCGGCCAACGCCGTCGCGGCCATAGGCGCCGGCGTGGCGACGACGCTTTCGGTCAGCCGCACGCTCTTTGGCTACAAGACCGGCGCCCGCTCCCGCGGCGGCGGCGCGCTCGCGGGGCTTCTCTGCCTTCTCCCCCTCGCGCTCGGCCCGGCGCCGCTCGGCTTCGTGCCCGTGCCCATTCTGGCGGGGCTCCTGCTCCAGCTCGGCGCCGGCATGCTCGACGAATGGCTGATCCGCGGCTGGCGCGCCATGCAGCGCGCCGACTATCTCCAGCTCGTCGTGATCTTCCTGACCATCGCGCTCTTCGACTTCGTCGCGGGCGTCGGGGTCGGCGTCATCGCCGCCTGCATCACCTTCGCGGTCAATACGAGCCGCATCCGCCTCGTCAAGCACGGCATGGACCGCAGCAATTTCGCCAGCCGCGTCGACCGGCCCAATTACCACGCCGAGGCGCTGCGGCGGCACGGCGCGGGCATTCAGATCATGTGGCTGCACGGCTTCATCTTCTTCGGTAGCGCCCATAACCTGCTGATGCACATCAAGGAGACCCTGCGGCGCGAGGCGACGCCGTGCCGCAGCCTCATCCTCGACTTTCGGCAGGTTCTGGGGATCGATTATTCGGCGGTGATGACGCTCCACAAACTGCGTCACTTCGCCGAGCGGGAGGGCTTCGACCTCGTCTTCGCGGGCCTTCCGCCCAATGTGGCGCGCTCGCTCGTCAAGGGCGGCCTGATCCGCGAGGACGGCGACCGAATTTGTCGCATCTTTCAAAATCTCGACGCGGCTCTGGAATGGTGCGAGGACCGGCTGCTGGCGCATGCGGCCGCCGTCGAGGAGGGCCGGCGCTCGACCGAGGAATGGCTGAAGGCCGAGCTCGGCGGCGAGAGCCTCTTCGCGCGGCTGAGCGATTATTTCGAGGTGATGGAGCTCGGGCCCGGCGACTTCGTCTTCCGGCAGGGGGAGGCGGGCGAGAGCATCTTTCTCCTCTCCTCGGGCCGCGTCACCATCCTGTTCACGGCGCCCGACGGGCATGACCTGCGCCTGCGCTCCATGGTCGGCCACACGCTGCTGGGCGAGATGGGGCTCTATCGCGACATGCCGCGCGGCGCCTCGGTTCTCGTCGACGAGCCGACCGTCGTCTATCGCTTCACCCGGGACGCGATCGCGCGGATGGAGCGTGAGGAGCCGGAGCTCGCCCACGCCTTCCACCGCTTCGTCGTCCGGACGCTGGCCTCGCGTCTCGATTTCGCCAATCGCGAGGTCGCCGGCCTGCAACGCTGACCGGCGGGCGGGTTCAAACGTCTACGAGCTCCCTGGCCTCTTCTTCCTCGTCCTGGCGGGCGCGGCCGTCGAGCAGGCAGCTCACCGTCACGTCGCCCATGACGTTGATCGCCGTGCGGCAGCGGTCGAGGAACCAGTCCACGGTCAGCAGCATGGCGATATATTCGGTGGGCAGGCCCACCGACTTGAATACGAGCGTCATGGTGACGAGGCCCGCCTCCGGAATGCCGGCCGCGCCGACCGAGGCGACGATCGACGTCAGCACCACGGCCAATTGCTGGGTCAGCGTCAGTTGCAGGCCGAGGAGCTGTGCGACGAAGAGCGCCGACATGGCCTCGTAGAGCGCGGTGCCGTCATTGTTGAAATTGGAGCCGACCAGCGCGCCGAGGCTCGCCGAGTGCTCGCGCAGGCCGACATTGACGCGCAGGCAGCGATAGGTGACCGGCATGGTGGCCGTGGAGCTCGCCGTCGAGAAGGCCATCACCAGCGCGTCGCGCACGCCGCGCAGCAGCGCCGCCGGACGCACCCAGGATTCGAACCGCACCCGCAGGAGATAATAGCCGGCCTGCAGGAGAAGCCCGAAGATCACGGCGACGACGAAGCCGCCGAGCGCGGCGAAGTCGCCGAAACCCTTGACGCCGACGATGCTGGCGACGACGCCGAAAACCGCGAGCGGCACCACTTCGACGACGGCTTCGAGAATGGTCACGAAACTCGTCAGCCCGACATGGACCAGATCCTCGACCGTGCGAATGGGATGATGCCTCAGCCGCCGCAGGGCGATCCCGAAGGCGATGGCGAGCAGGATGACGCCGATCACCTTGCCGTCGTCCGCGAAGGGGCCAGCGACGCTGCGCGGCACGCTGTCGAGAAACTGGGTGATCGGGTCGGGCCCCGTGGCCGCAGCCTTGGCCATATCGGGCGGCGGCCCCGCCTTCACCCATTCTCCAGGCTTCAAGACATTGGCGACGCCCAGTCCGACCCCGATGGCGACGAGTGTGTTCGTGACGAGCAGGACCACGAGCCGCAGGGATTGACGGCCGCCGAGCGGCGCGCTCATCAGCGCCTGAACGATGGCGAAGAGGATGAGGGGCGGCGCGAGGGCCCCCAGGACGCGCAGCACGAGCTTGGCCGGAATGGCGAGCGCGGCGGCGTTGTCGCCGAGCGCGACGCCGGCGAGCGCGCCGAGAAGCACGGCGGCGAGAATGCGCGCATAGAGCGGGGTCGAGCGCCACCAGACGAGCCAGCGCGGGCCACCGTCCAGGCGCTTCTCTTCGGAAGACTGCATTTGCGCCCTTTCGAGATGAGGGGCGCCTCCCGGCGAGGAGGCGTCGGGACCGTTTTTTCACGGCCCCGATGTCAATAGCCCAAGGCGCCGGGCAAGAAAACGGCCGCGTCTGGCTCCCGGGAATCCTGCCCCGATCCCGGGCCTGTCCAACGACTCTGACCGTCGGTCTAGAACTCCATCCATTCTCCTTCGGCGTCGATCTTTCGCGCGGTGGCCTCGCCGCCAAGCGACCTCAGGGCGGCCCGAGGCCTCGGCGCCTTTCTTTGCGGCGGGGCGGCGGCGGCCGTCTCGGATAATCTGAAGCTCGAGATGGAGGAGATCAGCGCCTCCGTCTCCCGCCTGAGATTATGCGTGGCCCCCGTCGTCTCCTCGACCATCGCGGCGTTCTTCTGAACGTCCTGGTCCATCTGCGAAATGGCGGAGTTGACCTGTTGCAGCGAGGTCGACTGCTCGCTCGCGCCGATGGCGATGCCCGAGACGATGCCGTCGATTTCTCCGACCGCCTCGACGATGCGGGCGAGCGCCTTGCCGGCTTCGACGACGAGCGTCACGCCTTCGCCGACCTCGTCGGTCGAGGCGGAGATCAGTCCCTTGATCTCCTTCGCCGCCTCGACGCCCGCATTGAGCGCAAGGAGATTGGTCTGGAAGGCGATCTCGTCGATGACGCCGATGATCTGGGCGATGTTGTTGGAGGATTTCTCGATGCGGTTGATCGCCTCCATGGCCTGCTGCACGACGACGCCGCTCTTCTCGGCGTCCGCCTTGGTCGCGGAGACCACTTCGCTCGCGTGTTTGGCGCCGGTCGCGGTCTTCGCGACGGTGGTCGCGATTTCCGAAATCGCGGCCACCGTTTCCTCGAGGCTCGCCGCCTGCTGCTCCGTGCGCCGCGAGAGATCGTCGGCGGCGCTGGTGATTTCCATCGTGGCCGTGCCAATGAGATTGGCGCCGCCTGCGACATGCTGAATCGCGCCGTCGAGCTGACTCAGCGCGGCGTTGAAATCATTCTGGAGGCGACGATAGGCGTCGGGCAGATTGTCGTCGATGCGATGCGTGAGATCCTTTGCGGAGAGGCGCTCGAGACCGCGGCCGATCGATTGCGCCACCGTATCGCGTTCCTTTTGCAGGCTGCTCTCCTCGAGCTCGCGATATTCCGCCTCGATGCGCCGGCGCTCCTCCGCGGTGCGCTCTTCGGCCGCCCTGTGTTCGAGGCCTTTCTGCTTGAAATTCTGTAATGCGCGCGCCATGTCGCCGACTTCGTCGGCGCGATTGAGCCCGGCGACGGAAACAGCCAGATCATTGTCGGCGATCTGCCGCATCTGCCTCGAAAGCGCGAGAATGGGCGAAACGATGGCGGTGCGGGTCAGCCAGCGCGAGACGCCGAAGCCGGCGCCGACCGCGATGATAAAGGCTGCAAGGGTCATCAGGATCGTATTGTCGGCCCGGCTGCGCAGCTCCACGCTCGTCTGTGTGTTTTCGGCAAGCCGAAGATCGTTGAAGGCGGCGATCTCCGCGTTGATCTTCTGTACGCGGGCGTCGATCCCACCGAGGGCCTTCGCCGCCCGTGTCTGCTGATCGTTCTCAGAGGCGGCGAACGCGCTCGCGCGCTTCGCTTCTTCCGCGATCGTGCGGATCCTTTCGGCGAACCCCTGCAACTCGGCAGAATATTGCGGCTGGAGGCCGGCCGCTTCCTTCAACAAGGATTGCGCGAGCGCCGGCGACACGCGCAAGGAGTCCTGCGCGGCAAGCCACTCCGGGCTCGTCGGCTGCAAATCGAGAATGACATGGGCGGCGTAGCCGATGTCCGTCGCGAGGCGGTTGGCGCGCATCACCTTGACGAGGGCGATGTTTGCGCGCTCGACGAGGGCGCCGTATTCGCTGCTCGTTTTGTGCGAGCGGTAAACGCTGAGACAAAGAACGATCGTGAACAGCGCCGCGATCACCCCGAGCGGGATGAGCGTCTTGACGCCGAGTTTCATGTTGTCGAGATCGAGTCGCATGGCGGCTTCCGTGAAGCAGGCGGATTTGGGAAAAAGGATGCTGCGCCCGCGGCTGATGGATCGCCCCGGCGTTTTTCCTTTTTGGGAAGCGACGTCATGTCGGGCAACGATTTGGCGGCGTCATGCCTCTGCGTCGGCCAGACCGCCGAGACGCATCAAATCGAATCGATGTCAGCGTAATCGCGAACGGATTTAAATTTTCTTATGTTCGAAACGAGGCGGGAAACGCCGCGCCCGCCCGATGTCCGGAGACGTCAGGAGCGCCGTACGACGAACTTGCGATAGACAAGGCCGCCCGGCGACGTGACTTTGGCGAGAAAAACGGGGCGCCCCGTATCCGATGTGAATCCGACGTAATTTGGGTCGGCTTCCTCCTGCTCGGGCGCGGCGCGGGAGGCGTCCGCGAGGGCCTGGACGATCGGCTGCCAGATGGCGCGCATCCGGTCCCGGCGGTCGTGCGGCGGCGTCTCGATGTCGGCAATCGCGGCCATTTCACTGTTGGCGGCCTCTATTCGCCATTCCGTGGACAAGTGGCCCTCGCTCCTGAAATTCTGCGCGACGCGCACGCCGCGGAAGCTGTCGCTGGATCATTAAAGCGGCCTATCTTTTCGCTTTCATGTCTCGACGGTTTCTGCGCGCAGAAAACCGAAAGACGCGCACGCATTTTGCATGTTCCTCGCGATGGCCGCCCACGCAAATGAAGGGAGAAGCGCATGAACTCGCATGAAATCGGGCGCAGCGGCGCCCGCTTGTCAAAAGCCGTTCTTGTCTTGCCGATGGCGCTTTTGCGGGGTTTTCTGCAACTTCCCACGATGCTCGTGAATTTGATGGAACAGCACGGGACTGGAAAATAGCGCGGTTGCACAAGCGGCGGCCGCGCGCATTACGGGGCCGGGCTGGATCGAAGAGAGCTGCGTTTCAATTCCAGCGTCAGACATTTCGCGGCGCCGCCCGCTTTGAGGAATTCCGAAAGCGGCGTGACGACTGGAGCGAATCCGGCCGTCGTCAGACGCGCTCCGAGTTCGGCAGAGCAGGCGTTCATGAATATCCGTCCGCCGACCGCGACCGCATTGCAGGCGAAGGCGAGCGCATCCGCCTCACCGACTTCGATGCGCTTTTCCGCCGGGACAAGCGCGCGGATCGTTTCCAGCGACGCTCCGTCGAAGGCCGCGGGATAATACATCAGCGAGCCGTCCGGAAGCGGACAGAGGCATGTGTCGAGATGATAGAAGCGCGGATCGACGAGCTTCAGGCCGACCGTCGGCCAGCCCGAGACCGCTTCGATGAGAGCGGGCGCCAGCTTGCTGGAGCGCCAGCCGTGGCCGCACCAGATCAGCCGCCGGGCGCGATCCGTCAGCGCGTCGCCGGCGCCTTCGAAAGCGACGTCCTCGGGCCAGGGCGCAATGTCGTATCCCTGATCCTCGAACCACCGGCGAAACAGGTTTTCCTCGGGCTGGCGTTCCCTGGCGTGAAAGCGCGAGACGATCACGGCGCCATCGACGACGAGCCCCGCATTGGCGGTGAAGACCATGTCCGGCAAGCCCGGCTCCGCCGTCACGAAGGCGAGGTCGGCGCAGTCCGAGAGATGGCGGCGCAAATTCTCCCACTGGGCGCGCGCGCGGGCGTTATCGGTCCGCCCGACCTGCCGCTCCATCCAGGGATTGATGACATAATCGACGCCGAAATGATGCGGCGCGCACATCAGGATCGTCGCAAGGGCCGCCTGCGGCCGCGCGTCTTTCTCCTGGGTCTTGACGTGGACGTTCATCGTGTTCGCGATCCTGGCGTTGAGTTCAGATTTCGGCGATTTCCCGGCGCGCGGGTTCTCTGCGCCGGGGCTCCCCGGCGGGCCGCAGGAGGGAGAAAAGATCCTTGGGATCGACCGGCGCGGCGATCAACTCGATCTCGCCGCCTATGCCTGTCTCGCTTGCGAGATCGCGCAGCAGCCGCAGAATCGAGAAGTCCTCGATTGCAAAGCCGACGCTGTCGAAGATGGTGATCGCCTTGGAAGACGCGCGGCCTCTCTTGCGTCCGGCGACGACGTCGTGAAGCTCCGTGACCGGATGATCGGCGGGAAGCTGCTGGATCTCGCCCTCGATGCGGGTCTGCGGCGCATATTCCACGAACACCTCGCCGCGCAGGAGCAGATCGCGGGAGAGTTCCGTCTTGCCCGGACAGTCGCCGCCCACCGCATTGATGTGCATGCCCGGCGCCGCCATGTCGGCGGTCAGGATCGTCGCGCGCTTCTTGTCGGCGGTGATGGTCGTCACGATATCCGCGCCCTGGACGGCCTCGCGCGCGCTTGCGCAGCGGGTGAGCGCCACGCCGGCGCCCGCCATGTTGCGCTCGAACTTGTCGAACGCCTCCGCGTCTATGTCGAAAATGCGCAGGCGATCGACGCCGAGGATGACGTTGAAGGCGTGAGCCTGAAACTCCGACTGCGCGCCGAGACCGATGAGGGCCATCGTTCGGCTCTCGGGCCGCGCAAGGCTGCGCGCGGCGAGCGCGGAGGTCGCCGCGGTTCGCAGCGCCGTCGCGAGCGTCATGTCCGAGAGCAAGATCGGATAGCCTGTCGCAACATCCGCAAGGGCGCCGAAGGCCACGACGGTTTGCAGGCAGAGCTGCGTGTTGCCGGGGTGCCCGTTGACATATTTGAACGCGAAGGTCTGGCTGTCGCCTGCGGGCATGAGCTCGATCACGCCGCCCTGCGAATGACTGGCGAAACGCGGCGACTTGTCGAAGGAGTCCCAGGCGGCGAAGTCTTCCCGCAGATAGTCGACGAGGCGCGGCCAAAACGCGTCCGTTCCCACCCGATCGACGATCCGGGCGATGTCCCGCGCGCTCAGAAAAGTGACCATTCCCCGCTTCCCGGCTTGTTGACTTTCCAGGATGCTAGGCGCACGCAGCGCTGACCGAAATCGCAAACCTGTCTGGAAAACGTTAGTTCTTTGCGCAAATCGGCCTATCTTTCTGACGAAGTGACAGAGCTGGCCATGGACGAACTCGATCACCGGCTGATTTCGGCCTTGAGGACCAACGCGCGGGCGTCTCTTTCCGAACTCGCCAAGCGGCTCGGCGTCTCGCGCGGCACGGTTCAGAACAGGCTCAACCGGCTCATCGACTCGCAGGTGATCCTCGGCTTCACCGTTCGGCTGAAAAGCAGCGCGCAAAGCGACCGTATTCGTGCGATCATGATGATCGAGGTGTCTGGCAAGAACACGCGCCGCGTCGCGCAGGCGCTTCGCGGCCTGCCCCAGATCCATACGATCCACAGCACGAACGGCGCCTTCGACCTCATCGCCGAAATCGAGACGGCCAATCTGGCGGAGTTCGACGGCGTGCTGACCAAGGTGCGGCAGATCGAGGGCGTCGAGCGAAGCGAGACGAGCCTGCTGCTCGCCCCGGCCTGAGCGTCTCCGACGTTCTCCCGATCCCCGCTGAGCTTGATCTCCCCGCATCCCGTTCCAGTTGCGGCATGTGCCTCGGATCGCTCCATGTGCCTCGGATGGCTGCCGGGGCCCGCGGCGGTTTTTTCGGAGAGTCGCCATGGGCAAGCTTTTTCTCGTCGTCGCGGCTGTGCTCGGCCTCGGCGTTCTCGAACCGGCGGCCGCGCAAGGAACGGCTGGGACGGCCAGGCAGCGAACCGCCTGTGAGCGGGATTCGCATAGATTCTGCGCCGCTGCGGAGCCGGACGCCATCGCGGTCGAGAAATGCCTGCGTGAGCACATGGGCGCGCTCTCGAAAGCCTGCCAGCGCCAGTTCAGGGCGCGCCGCTGAGAGACCTTTCAGGAACAGGACGGCGCTCGCGCCGTTACATGGCGACGCCGCACGCGGGCAAGCCGTTCTCCGCGCTGAGGCTGACGGGGCTGGGGACAATGGAGGAACAGATGCGCGCATATATCCTTGCGGCCTGCCTGGCCGGCGTGTTCACGCTTCCCGTGACGGCCGCGCCGATCGACCCGGGCGCCAGCGCGGGCGTCGTGCAGGTTCGCGACTATTATCGCGGCGAGTGGGGCAGGGGACACTGGGGCTATGGGCCGGACTGCCGGGAGCTGAGGCGCGCCTGCCTGTTCAAGGAAGACCTCGGCGAGGTCGGCCGCGGCAACTGCCAGCGATATCGCACGCTCTGCCGCTGAGCATTTTCGCGCGGGCTTCGTCGGGCCCGCGCCGCCTTCACATCCGCCCAGCAATAATCCGGACATATCGCCGGCTTGCCGCAGGGGCGGGCCTGATTAATTCCCCCTGATCCGGCGCACCGGACAGTCTTTCGGGAGAATGCCATGCATAAAAGGATCCTCGCAGCGGCGCTCGTGGCGCCCATCATCGCCCTCGCGCCGGCGTCGGCCTGGGCGCACCATTGTTCGAAGAGCTCCCGCCATCACCATGCGCGCAACGCCGAGACCGGGAGCTATGGCAGCAGCAAGTCGATGAACAAGGGCAGCCGCACCGGCTCGCAGAATTCCCAGAACATGAATCAGGGGACCAGCGGGCCCTCGAGCACGGACCAGGGCTCGACGAGCTCCAGCGGCAAGAGCGGCGGCGGCATCTAGGAAGAGCGCGATCCCCGCAATTGGAGACAGGAACAGCCCACGCGGGCTGTTCCTGCTTTTTCAGTCCAGAACCTTGCCGCCAGCGTCCAGGCAGGCTTGCGCTGATTCCTTGTAGAGCCAACCTTGGCCCTTGCAGGCGTTCTTTCCCTTGCAGGCGTTTTTTGGCGTATGGCAGTCGCTCTTGCCCTGACAGCCATTGACGCCGAGGCAGTGCACGCGGGCCGCCGTCGTCTCGGCTTTCGCCGCCGGGGCGACGCCGGCGAGCGCAAGGGAGACCGCCGCTACGGCGAGAGTCGCCCCGTTGATCGTTTCCTTTTTCATTCTTGTCCTTCCCTGGGCCAAAAATGGCGCTTCATTCTGGCGCACAGGCGGCGCTTGCGCCAGCTTCCCGGCGAAAGGATTCTTGAAGGAATAGGCGCGGCATTTTGTCCGTGCCCGATTCGTGCCGCCTTTGTCTTCGCGATGTCTCGAAAGTCCCGGTCCGGGACAGGCGCGGGGCGGCGTCCATCAAGCTTTCGTAAAGGCCGCCGACTCAATGCACGCTGAATTCGCCGTTCACGAGGCGCAGTTCAGCGGGCCTGATCAGCTGCGCGTGCGCCACCGTGACGGCGTGGAGCGGCCCGTCGAGGCTGCGGGTCCAGAAGTCGAGGAATTTCTTCAACTCGGGAAAATGCGGGTGAAGATCGTAATCTTGCCAGATGTAGGACTGGATGATCTTCGGGTGATCGGGCAGACGATAGAAAATATTGGCGGTGGTGAGCCCATAACCCTGCATCTGCAAATGGAACGCTCTGGACGCCATGTCCCGCTCCTCCCTCTCTTCGAAATCTTGTGGCGGCCTGGGACGAGAAGCAACTCCTGCGCCAGAACTTTATTGCATAACAATGTTTTATCAGCAGAGCGGCGGAGTGCTGATTTCATTGGCGCCGCCCTCCTGACGCGCGCGGCGGCCCGTTCCGCCTCGCCGGCGCGCTGCTTTTTTCCCGAAGGCGCGGTCTCCTCGGAACGGATTTCTAACCATGATCAGATCACACTCTGCGCAAGTCTGCGGGCGCCATCTTTTGGCCAAGGCGCGCCGGAAGCTCGACGCCCATGATTTTACGCCTCGTTCTGCTCTTCCTGCTCATCCCGGCGCCGCTTTTCGCGGGCGCCCTGCCGCCTGGCCAGAAGGCGTCCGTCGCCGCGGTCGTGCGCGCGGTGACGCCGGGCGTGGTGAACATTGCGACGAAGCGGATCGAATCCGTCGAAGTCCCGGCCGCCGTCGATCCTGTGTTGCAGGAGTTCTTCGACATTCCCAATGCGCGTCTCAAGCGAGAGACGACGTCCGCCGGCTCGGGCGTGATCGTCGACGCCGAGCGCGGCCTCATCCTCACCAATGAGCATGTCGTTCGCGACGCGTCGGTGATCGAGGTCACGACCAAGGACGATCGGCGTTTCCGCGCGCAGCTCATCGGGCGAGACAAGGCGACGGACGTCGCTGTCCTGCGAATCAGGGGAAGCAATCTTTCCGCCGTGCCCATGGGCGACAGCCGCGCGCTGGAGGTCGGGGATTTCGTTCTCGCCGTGGGCAATCCCTTCGGCCTCGGCCAGACGGTCACCTCCGGCATCGTCTCCGCCATGGGCCGCACCGGCCTCGGCATCGAGGGCTACGAGGATTTCATCCAGACCGACGCGTCGATCAATCCCGGCAATTCCGGCGGGGCGCTGGTGACGCTCGACGGGCGGCTCGTCGGGCTGAACACGGCGATCTTCTCGAAGTCGGGCGCGAGCCACGGGATCGGCTTCGCCATTCCCATCGATATGGCCCGTCGCATCATGACGCAGCTCGTCGAGACGGGCGAAGTGCGTCGCGGCCAGATCGGCGTGTCGATTCGGGCACCTCTTGGCGGGCGCCCCGGCGCGGAAATCGTCGCCATCGAGCCCTCTTCGCCGGCGGCGCTCGCGGGGCTTGCGAAAGGCGATGTCATCGCAGCCGTCGACGGCCGCACGATCTCGTCGCCGGCGCAATTGCGCACGCTCCTCGCGATCCTGCCGGCGGGGACCGAAATCGAGGTTCGTTTCCGCCGGGGCGACGCCGCGATGCAGGCGCGGCTGCGAATCGAGGCGGGGCGCCAGAAGGCTGCGGAAACGGACCTCGTCCGCACGCGCTGACGGGCCTTCGTCCTATTTGAGCACGACGACCTTCGTTCCGACCTTCACGCGGGAGTAAAGGTCGATGACGTCGTTGTTGGTCATGCGGATGCAGCCCGATGAGACTGCCGCGCCGATGGTGTCGGGTTCGTTCGAGCCATGGATGCGATAGTCGCTGGAGCCGAGATAGAGCGCCCGCGCCCCGAGCGGATTTTCCATGCCCCCCGGCATGTAGCGGGGAAGATCCGGGCGCCGCTTCAGCATGGGCGCCGGCGGACGCCAGTCCGGCCATTCGCGTTTGCGCGAAACCGTCTTCACGCCCGACCAGGTGAAGCCCTCGCGGCCGACGCCGACGCCATATTCGATGGCGCGGCCGCCGCCGAGCAAGTAATAGAGCCGCCGCTCGCGGGTCGAGACCACCACCGCGCCCGCCTTATACTCCGGATGGCGCCAGGCCACGATCTGCCGGGGGATGGACTGCTCGCGAAAGATCGTCAGGAAATCGGCGATCGGCCCGCGGTCCAGGGGACCGCCCAGCGCCGCGGCGGGGAAGCCCGCCGAGACGACAAGAGAGACAGACAGAAAAATCACGCGCGCCTGCGCCATGCCGTATACGCCTTTTCATTGCCGCGCCATTGCGCCGCTTAACGCCGCCCCCGCTTTCCCCCGTTTACTTTGCGGAGAGAATTGCGGCCGCAGTCCGACGGGCGGCGATCGGAAACAAGGAAGCTCGAGCGATGGCGAAGCGTAGCGCCGGCGTCCTGCTGTACCGTCTCAGGGCGGGAGTGCCCGAGGTGCTGCTGGCGCATCCGGGCGGGCCGTTCTGGGCGAGAAAGGACGAGGGCGCCTGGTCCATCCCCAAGGGCGAGATCGACGAGGGGGAGTGCGCCGAAGAGGCGGCGCGGCGCGAGTTTTTCGAAGAGACCGGCTTTTCCCTCAAAGGCGAGCTGACCGCGCTCGGGGAGTTCAGGCAGCCCAGCGGCAAGCGCGTTCTCGCCTACGCCCTCGAGGGCGACGTGGATCCCTCGGAACTCTCCAGCAACTTCTGCCAGATCGAATGGCCGCCCAAGACCGGCCGCCTGATCGACATTCCCGAGATCGACCGTGCGGCCTGGTTCTCCCTGCCGGAAGCGATGGGCAAAATCGTCAAAGGCCAGCGGGGCGCGCTGGAGGCGTTGGCGCGCAGGCTGGAAATCCGCTGAACGGCCGCGCTACCGGGTTGGTTCTGGCCAGACCCTCGGCGGACGCGGGGTCCAGCACTCCTGCCCGCGGTGGCATTCCGCCCCCGTGAAGCGGTTGCGGTGGAAATAGGGGGACGCCGCGGGCTCGTAGCGATTGGTCCAGGCCGCGAAGGCGAGGGCGATCCCGATGAGCGCCAGAACGGCGTTACGCCAAACCCGAGGCCGAGGCATGGCCATTCTCCCTGTTCCGAGCGGCTCAGAAGCCATCTGGCGCGCACAGGCCTGAAGCAAAGCGTCGCCGCGCCCGCCAACTGTTGCGCTCAAGTCAGTGGACCGCTACCATATGGTCAAGACAGAGCTTCGCCGAGAGCCTCTACGGAAACCGAAAAAGTGGACGAGCTGACATTCCTGACGGATCAGGCGGGAGCGCCGGCGCTCCTGAATTCCCGGCGGCCGCGCCTCTACCGGCTGAAGGGCGGCGCGCTGCATCTGGCGCGCGCCTGTCTGGCGTTCGGATGCGGCGTCTCCATTCAGGAGATTCGGTTGCTCGGCGGGGGGCTCAGAATCGACGGGCGGATCGCCGCCGGCGCGCTCAAGATCGTCTTCGTGAAGGCGGAGGAGATTCGGCTTCTCGGCGCTCGCGTCAGCGGAGAGGCCGTGGCCCTCGCCTGCGGCGGCGGCGCCCTGCACCTCGCGGCGAATCTTCCCGCCTCCGCATTGAGCATTCACTTCAGCCCTGCAGCCGTGCAGCGCATCGTCGCGCAAGCGACGACGCCCGAGCTGCGGCGGCGTTTGGAGGCTCCTCTCGATTTCGAACCGCTGCTTTCTTGCGTCACGCCGAGCGCCCGCGCGCTCGAGAAGAGCGCGCGGCGCCTGCTCGCGGGGGGCGAATCTGGGGAAGAAAACTTGGCCCGCCGGCCGCCGCCGCCCGAGTGGGACGCGATGGTCGGGCTGAGCGCCGATCTGCTCCGTGAAGCCGACGCGGTCGGCCGCACGCCGGCGCCGCGGGGCGCGAGACGCCGGCGCAGGCTGGCGCTCACGATCGAAAATCTTCTCTGGGAGGCGCCGCACGCCGGCGAATCGCGCCGGCTCTCCCTCGAGGACGCCGCCCGCCGGCTGAGGTGCTCCCGGCGCAGCATCCAGCTCGCCGTGCAGGAGGAGTTCGGCCTCGGCTTTGTCGAGCTCAAGCGCGCCATCCGCCTGCACCAGGTCCACGCCGCCCTGCGACGGGAGCGATGCGGCCCATACGGCGTCGGCCGCATCGCAAAAGCGCACGAGTTCAATCACCTGGGGAGATTCGCCGGACATTACCGGGAGATGTTCGGCGTCCTGCCG
Organism: Methylocystis sp. IM3; assembly: GCF_038070105.1. Lineage (NCBI taxonomy): Bacteria > Pseudomonadati > Pseudomonadota > Alphaproteobacteria > Hyphomicrobiales > Methylocystaceae > Methylocystis > Methylocystis sp. IM3. The sequence continues at coordinate 344,528 of NZ_JBBPBZ010000002.1, forward strand.
TCCGTCGATCTTCCCGGCGGCGCGGGCTCGCGGGCGGGCGCCATGGCTTGCCCGAAGGAGCAAGCCCATATGGGCGGGGGCTTATGCTAAAGCTTCACTTTACGCAAAATGGATAAGGACAGGCCTGAATTTACTGAGGTATCCTTCCATTCGGGCAGGCAGGGTTCGGCGCAGGCGCCATTCTTGAGGATGGGGCGCTGCAAACAGGGTGGACGTCGATGCTGGATGATGTGCAACAGGTCTATGGCCGCCTGCATTATGCTCCGAGGGAGTATGAAAAGCCGTCGGACCGACACACGGTCACCAGGCGGGAGCTCGCGCGATCGCTTTTCGTGGCGTGCGACCGGCTCGCGCACCGGCAGGCTGCGGCTCTTGTGGATCAGGTTCTGGAGGAAATCTTCGAAACTCTCGTCAGCGGGGAGAGCGTGACCCTCTGCAATTTCGGCAAGTTCGTGATCGTCGAAAAGAAGGAGAGAAAGGGCCGCAACCCCCGAACAGGCGATTTCGCCCTCGTAAAGCCGCGCAAGGTCGTGAGTTTCCGGGCTTCGAAATATCTGAAGGCGGCGGTCTCGGAAGGCAATCCGACAGACGAGCTCTGATCGGCCGCCGCTCGGCTGGCTGGCTTTGGCGCCAGCCGACTGGGGAACGTTTCGGAGCGTCATGCGTTAACAAGATGTTTCCAAGCATGCTGAAGCTTGGCGGCGCGTCAGGGGGACGAAATGGCCTATATTGTAAACAGTCCCGGAAATCGCTTTTCTCCGAGAGCGATCTCCCATCGGGCGATGGCGGCCACCTTTCTCGCTTCAATTGGGCTTTGTCTGATTGCGCTCTTCGAGACAGGACATCCGTTCCTGGCGCTATGGGTCGGCTTGTCCGTTTTTGGCTGGCTGTTTGTCGCGGGGGCGGCCTCTGCCTCGGATACGGCGCGCGATTGAGCGAAAGAGCCGCGGCTTTCGGCGCGCAGCTCATGGACGTCGCCTCCATTCCAGAACGCCGCGCCATTCCGCTTCGGTTGCTGGGTGCATTCCCTTTGCGCGGGATTTCCTCGGAGGCTGCGCCGGACTTTCAAATGATTTTTTTCATGTAGACGGCGGCCGCTCCATACTTTGCCAATTGAACTGAGAGGGCGTCGCTACGAAAGCAATCGAAGCCCCGCCGGCGCCATAAGGGCTCTGTTCCATACATGGAGACCAAAGCGAGAGACGGAAGTCGCTCGCGCTTCGCAATGTCGGTCAATTGCTCGATCAAGGTCGCGGTCGCCCCGCGGCCTCTCCTTTCCGCGGCAATCGCCACGTCGTGCAGGAAGAGGCAATCCGGCGCGTCGGGGAGCTGATCCAAGAAAGCGTCGAGCGACGGAATGTCGTTGTCCACCCATGGGTGGGAGATCGCATATCCGAGGAGGCCGCCGCCTCCCTCGAAGGCGAAACAGCCGTCAGGAAAAAGATCGAGCTTCTCCTCGAACACTTCCGCCCGCTCGCGAGCGTCAGGATGCATTTCATCGGCGAGACGGACGAGCGCAGGAAGGTCGGATGGCCGCAAATGTCGCCAGGAGGGCGCCTCTTGCCGTTTTTTCAAATCAATTTCCAGGGTTTCCCGCTCGAATGCAGCGGATGGACACTACGCTTGGCGATCTCGGGCTTGCGGTGGGCCACAAGGCCGTTAAGAGTCGCATTCGAGACGATGAAGCTCGCGCCCGCCGCCATTGCAACCAGAGACGAGATCATTGAAACGCCTCGCCTTTCTCCTCTTTATCTTTGCGGCCCCATCCCTTGCGCACGGCGCTGGCAGTCCTTCGACCGTCACGATGACGCTCGCGTCAGGGGGGTATGACGGTGGCCGCATCTATGTCCCAGTCCGCTTCGGTAATGTCATGGGCAAAATGCGGCTCGATACCGGCGCCTCGACCAGCCGTATTACACTTGCGCCCTGGAATAAGGATTTGCCGGTCCTGGGTCAAAGCGATTCGACAGGCGCTTTCGGTAGGGTGACCCGCTGCGACGACGTGGAAGCGAAAAACGTCGAGCTGGCGGCCACGCAGGGGAACAACGTCGGCAGAGCCGGATATGAGGTCACGCGCTGCGCCGCGAGCGATGGCGACGACCTTCTCGGACTCGATTTCTTCAAGGGAGCCCGGTTCACGCTGGATTTCGATCACAGCCAAATGGTCTTTTTCAGCGATACACGGCCCGACTGGCGGCCGGTCCCCTTCCAGCCGCTGGGGCCAGAAAAGCGCCTTCTCGGGATCCCGTTACGGATCGGAAGCGCGACAACTCTCGGCCTGCTCGATACCGGCGCCGAGATATCCGCCGTCGATCAGCGTTTCATCGATCATCATAAAGCCCTCTTCACACCCGTCAAAGGGAAGACCAGAGCAAGCGAGGCCAGCGGCGGCGGCCTTGTGTCGCGGCTCTACAAGATCAGGACGCTCGATCTTGGAGACGGACATGTTTTGCACGGGGTCTATGCGCTCGCTTATGATTTCGGCGCCCTGCGCGAAGCGATTGGCCCTCGGGCGTCCGTCGTGCTGGGCTACAACGTCCTCAGCCGGTTCAACTGGGAGCTCGATTTCACCAAGCCCGCTCAGGCAAGCTGGGTCGCGCGCCCAAGAAAGCCGTAACCTGCCGGGGCCTCCCCGTAGGCGCCGTCTTCACGGAGCCCGGCGCCCGCCAGGCTGGGAGCGTGATCCTTTCGGAGAGCCTCGCATGAATCTCATCGCCATCGGGCAGGTGCTGTTTCTTCTGGGCGTCGCCAATGGCGCGCCGGTTCTGGCGAAGTGGCTCATTGGCGGCCGCTTCGATTGGCCGATCGACGGCTCCGCGCGCCTCTCGGACGGACGCGCGCTCTTCGGTTCCTCAAAGACCTATCGCGGCGTGGCCACCAGCCTTCTGGCCACGATGGCGGCGGCTGAACTGGCGCGGCTGAGCTGGGTCTTTGGCGCGATCGTCGCGGCGCTCTCCATGGCCGGAGATCTTCTTTCGAGTTTCGCCAAACGGCGCTGCGGGGCAGCCCCCAGCGACCAGATGCTCGGCGTCGACCAGATACCGGAAGCCATTCTGCCCGCTCTGTTCGCCGCCTGGGCGATGGGGCTTTCGATCTTGGATGTTCTGGTCGTCGTCGTCCTTTTCTTCATTGCGGAGCTCGTCGGCTCGCGCCTGCTCTTTGCGCTCAAGATCAAGGATCGACCCTATTGAGCGGGCGACGTTTCAGCGCGCAAGAGACGGTGCAATGTTATCTCCGGCGGGCAATTGAAACGGACGGGCACGATCGATGAGCCGGCGCCGACGCTCGTGTAGCCGGCCATGCCACAGAATTCCCAGGCGCCGCGGCCCATGCGCCGGGGAATGGCGGCGTCCAGCGTCACCGGAATGCCTCCTGGAAGGCAAATTTGACCGCCGTGCGTATGCCCGCAGAGCATGAGCTTGAAGCCGGCATGCGCCGCCTGCCTGTAGATCTCCGGCGTGTGTGACAGCAGGATGGAAAAACAACTTTCCGGAATATCCGCCGCCGCCTTCTCGATATTGTCGACGCGAAAAAAGTGAGCGTCATCTACGCCGGCAAGATAAATTCTCTGGCCCTCGTGTTCGAGTATAGCCTGCTCGTTGAGCAAAAGCTTGACGCCCATCTGCTCCATGTCCGGCGTCATCAAAATGGTGTCGTGATTGCCGAGCACGGCATAGACATCGGTCCTGATTGCCTCGCGAATGCGGGCCAATCCTTTGAGGCAGGGCCGAAAATCCCCGAAGGTCTGGCCGCGATAGTCTCCCGTCCAGACACAAAGATCGTAATCGAGCGCTTCGATCAGACGCGTCATATTGGCCATGGCGCGAGAGTTCATGTCGCAATGGAGATCGGTCAGGTGGAGAATTGTGTAGCCATCGAAACGATCGGGAAGGCAGTCGGCCACGACGTCGTGCGTCAGGACGCGGACCTTGCCGGCGTTGTGCCGGCCAATCCAGTACATGCCGCTCAGGCGCAGAACGGCCTCGATGATCGCGTTGGAGAAAGGCAGATTCTCCATGTGGAGCAGGGTCAGACCCTGCCCGAAGGCCTGGGCCTCATGCTCTCTTTCAATCCCGATGCGCTGTCTCGCATGCACGGGACCAAGCCGCGCGTCGAGCCTTCTCCTGATTTCGTCACAGTCCAGAAAACGTGTTGAATTCATGTGTCAAGCGGGTGAGTGCGAATGGATCCATTCTCATTCTACCCCGATCGAACGGCAAAGTTCACCCCCGACAGCTGGTCAATGCGCCAGTCCGCCTCGAAATCACCCTTGAGCTCCCTCCGAGCTTCCGCCGATGGTGCGGAGACTTGCTCGCCCGCCGACAGATTGGGCGCTCCCGACGCGGACAGGCGAAGAGGCGAATGGCTGAGAGATGATGGCCCGCGCATGCGCGCAGTCCCGGCCTGTAGATCGCGCCCGCATTGACGTCGCCGGAGAGCGTTCTAGCTAAACGCTTACCCTGCAATCAAACCAATCGGCTTCGATCGGCCCCGTCATGCACATCGAAACCCAGACGCAGAGCGGCCAGGTTGTCATCGCCGTAAAGGAAGAACGCCTCGACGCGCATAATTCAAACGAGCTGAAAGACCGCATCCTGCGTATCCTGGAGGAAGGCGGCCGTCGCCTCGTCGTCGATCTCAGCGACGTCAAATTCATCGACAGCTCGGGCTTGGGCGCGCTCCTTTCGGGCTACAAGAATGCGAACCAGCGGTCGGGAGCATTCATTCTTTCCGGCCTGCAGCCACGTGTGCGCTCCATGTTCGAGCTTACCCGGCTGAACCGCGTTTTTGAGATCTATCCGCGCTTGCAGGAAGCAATCAGCAGCGGCTCTCCCATTGTCACGTAGCGGTCCCCAATGTCCGAGACGAGCATGAACGTTGACATCGTCGTTCCAAATCAGACGCGCTATTTGCGATTGATCGGCAACATTGCGGAACAGATTGCCAAAGAACTCGAGACGAAAGACTACGACCCGGATACGCTCGCCTATCACCTCAACCTCGTCCTCACCGAGGCAGTCGCCAACGCTATTGAATACGGCGGCGACAAACGGCCGGACAACACCGTGAAAGTCTGTCTGTCGATCGAGGACAGGGAGCTACGGATCGAGGTCTATGACCATGGGCAGGGTTTTGACATTTCGAACCTGCCCACGCCGGACCTTGATCAGCTCAGTGAACGCGGACGCGGAATATTTTTCATCAGAAACCTCATGGACTCGGTCGCCTATCGCATGAGCGAAGAGGGCAACGTCCTCGAAATGCGCAAGACGCTGAAATGAAAGCCCCGCTGGGCGGCGAGGGGAAGCGTTCCGAATGGATCGGGAAGCCTATTTTCGCAAATTTCTGAGACGAGCGGCGCAACGGTTGCGCATCGCCGCCGATCCTCCGCGTCTCACAGATGTGCAGTTTCCACTCCATTACCACGACGCCACTTCCACTCACCGCGCCGCGCGAGATCTGCTGTTGCTGAGCCTCGCAACAGATACAGGCGACGCCGCCGATTTGACGAGAGACCGCATTGTGGCAAGCCAATCAAGAGCTTATGACTTCCGAATTTGCAGTCTGCAAATGCATCCTCTGGACAGACTCATACCGCTCTTGCACAATTTGGGCTTGATTGTTCTCGATCAGATGCAGTTTATAATCGCCGTAAAGGGAGAGCCACGATTCCTGCGTAGTTTCCGCGTGATTTTTTCCGTAGAAAACTCGCCGCCCACCAACAAGAAAAGCGTTCTCGCTGCATTCGTCGCGCTTCTGCATGGAGACGTAGAGGACGACTCTCTCAACCAGCTCATCGTTCGCGTAGGGTTTGGCTGGAGAGACGTCGATCTCTTGCGCGCTTACTGCAACTATTATTTGCAGCTTGGCGGACGCTTCGGTCGATCCCGTCTGTACCAGGCGCTCCTCAGTGAGACGGCCGTCACCAAAATTCTGTTCTCTTATTTCGAAGCTCGCTTTCGCCCCGACGATACAGAAGAGCGTTCGCTCGACGCTCTCGCTGAAATTCGCCAACGCATTTCTGATGCTTTCGACACAGTATCTGACGTCAGCGACGATCGCATCCTTCGTGATCTCTTCAACATCATTGATGCTACCCTTCGAACCAATTTCTATTTGGAAGACAAGAGCTCGCATAGAAACACGATCGCGCTCAAGATCGACAGCATGGGAGTGATCAGTGCGCCGACGCCGAAACCTGCCATCGAAATCTATGTGCATTCTCCCTTGCTGGAAGGCGTGCACCTGCGCGGCGCCAAGGTGGCTCGCGGGGGCATTCGCTGGTCCGACCGTGCGCATGACCTGCGCACAGAAATACTCGATCTGATGCAGACGCAGATGATCAAGAATGCGTTGATTGTGCCGCAAGGCGCCAAAGGCGGATTTGTCATCAAGCAGTCCGGCTCCGATTCTCTGGAGCGGGAGGCCAAGGGGAGAGAGGCTTATCGCGACTTCATAAATTCTCTTCTTACACTGACAGATAATCCCCAAACCACTGGCGGGGATCGCGCTCCCGGCGTGGTCGCCTATGACGATTACGATCCCTATCTCGTTGTCGCGGCGGACAAAGGCACGGCGACATGGTCCGATCTCGCAAATCAATTATCGGAGTCGCACTGCTTCTGGCTTGGGGATGCCTTTGCCACCGGCGGGTCGAACGGCTTCCATCATAAGCGTCTGGGCATCACAGCGCGGGGAGCTTGGGTCTGCGTGCGCCGTCATTTCCGCGAACTCGACCACGACCTTGAAAAGGAGCCAATCACCGTCGTCGGCGTGGGTTCCATGGATGGCGACGTTTTCGGTAACGGCATGCTCGAATCGAATAATATCCGGTTGGTCGGCGCATTCAGCGGCGACCACATTTTCATCGATCCAGAGCCGGATCCTGCGATCTCCTACGCCGAGCGGCGGCGCCTTTTTCAAATGCCCCGTTCGAGCTGGCAGGACTATGATAAGGAGACGATCTCCCAAGGCGGCGGAGTGTATCGGCGAGATGAAAAGGACATCGAACTCAGTCCCCAGGCCCGGTCACTGCTGCAGGCGCGGAACCGCTTGATTGACGGGGAGGCGTTGATCCGGCTGCTGCTCACGGCGCCAGTCGATCTCCTCTGGATGGGTGGAATAGGGACTTATGTCAAAGCGAGTTTCGAAACAGACGAAAGCGTCGGCGACAGGGCGAACGACGGTGCGCGCGTCAACGCCAATCAGCTGCGTGCAAAAGTGGTTGGAGAGGGCGCCAACCTTGCCTTCACGCGTCGCGGGCGCGTCGAATACTCGCTGAAGGGAGGGAAAATCAACAGCGATGCGGTCGACAACTCAGCTGGCGTAGATCTCTCCGATCACGAAGTGAACCTTAAGATTGCTCTGCATCAATCGTCTCTACGCTCAACGAGCCTCACGACGGAGCAGGCGCGCCGGCTGCTGGCGGACATGACCAAAGACGTATGTGCCGCCGTTCTGGAGGATAGTTATAACCAGAGCCTGTGTTTGTCACTCGATCAGCGACGCGCCTCGATTGATGTCGAGAGCTTTATGAACATCGCTGACCGCTTCGAGGCCGCAGGTATTCTAAACCGGGAGAACGACGCATTTCCATCTCGCAAGGATATTCTCTCGAGGACCGAGAGCGGTCTCACGAGGCCAGAGCTGGCTCTGCTGATGGCCAATGCGAAATTATCGATGAAACGCGCGCTTCTGGACGAGCCGCATATACTCGAGCCGGAATGGGTCAAAAACTGTCTCATCCAATATTTTCCAATATCAATGCGATCCTGCTTCCTGGACGAAATCCTGCATCACCCGCTCGCCAAAGAGATCGCGCTAACCGTCATCTCCAATAAGATCATAGACCGAGCAGGCACCCGATTCCTGCTGTTCGATGAAATAGCTGCGCCCCATGTGTTGATCGACGCCGTGAAAACCTACCTGGCTTTCGATGAGATTATGGAGGCGGATAAGTGGCGGCAGGCCGTACGTAATTCAGAAAACAGGATGGCCATAGAGCAAAGCTATGAATATCTTCAGCAAGTTGAAGAAATTCTAGCATACCTGTGTCGATGGGCGCTTCAGCGTGGGCGCAGATTGGAGCCAAGCAAGCAGATCGTTGGAGAGTGGCAGAGGTATCTGCGAGAATATTTCACGGAGTTCCCCCAGATTGTCGAAGCTGCCATTCACGAGGGGGGCGGGCGATTTAAGGAACTTTTCGAGGGACAAATGCGGGCGTTTCCGTTTATGGTCGATCTGGCGCGCGGTTCCGGCAAAAATATCGTTGTAGTCGCTCGAGCCTTTGACGCAGTTGCGAAGCATCTTGGGCTTAGCGAGCTTGGTAGGCTTACAGCTCAAACGAATCCCCGAGATACATGGGAGGCCCTCTTGCAACAGGAGATCGAACAGCGCCTCCGAGCGGCCACAGCGAAGATCACAGCGATGATGCTGCAAATCAACTTCGACGATCCGCGAATCTTTTTCGAAAGTGTTGTGGCAAGTCCGCATCTTGCTCGCCTTGGGCGGTTGCGGCGAGAAGTCATTGAAGCGACCCCAAAAATTGTCGCCCCGATTGCTTTGTTCGTAATTGAGCTCGAGGGCTTCATCGAAGCCATCGAAACCCAAACTTTCCAAGGCGATTCATCTGGAGCTAAGAGTTGAGCTTGGCGGAAAAGTCGCTTGTTCACCTGCTTCTTGAGGCAAGCAGCGACGGAGCTTGCGTTCTGGACGCAGACGGGCGAGTCCAGGCGATGAACGAACTTGCGGAGAAGATGACAGGGTATCAAGAGATCGATCTGCTCGGGCGACCATTTCCGGGAAAGCTGCAAATATCAGCCGATGCGAGTGATAACACTCACCTGTGGAAACACGCGCCCGACCGGCAATGGATAGGCATACGCCTCGAGCTCAGAGACAATAAGGAATTTGACGCCCTTTGCTTTGCCCGTCGACTCGGCCCTAACGCTGCGTCTGGGATATTGATAAAGCTACGTCCGGAGAATCGTCCGGAAGGCATGAACGCCGATCTGGAAGACATGAAAATAAAGCTCGAAGCAATCTTCGGGGGAATGGCGGACGGACTTGTCCTCATTGATGAAAAGGGAACAGTTCAGCTCTTCAGCGCCGGCGCGGAGAGGTTGTTCGGCTTTAGAGCCGAGGAGGTCATTGGCGAAAATGTGAAATGTCTCATGCCGTCTCCGTATCAGGAAAATCATGATGCTTACCTTGCAGCCTATCGCCAGAGTGGAATTCCCAGGATAATCGGCATCGGGCGAGAAGTTTCTGGGAGGCGGAAAGACGGATCGATCTTTCCCATGTATCTATCTGTTGGAGAAGTTTGGCTGCAAGGACGCCGCTATTTTGTCGGGGTCACCCATGACCTGACGCGCGCGAAGATCGTCGAGGGACGACTATGGATGCTGTCCGCAGCCGTGGAGCAAAGCCCCGTCGCGGTCATGATCACAGACAGAGATGGCCGTATAGAATATGTCAATAGTCGTTTTGTTGGACTAACCGGCTATGCCGAGGATGAGTTGATCGGGAAAAATCCTCGCCTTTTGCGATCTGAAACACCCACAAATCAGTATGAACGCCTTTGGGCGACCATAGGAGAAGGTGGAGAGTGGCGAGGTGAAATTCAGGACCGCAAGAAAAATGGCGAGAATTACTGGGCTTTCGAGATAATTACGCCTCTTAGAAACGCCGACGGGGATATTGTTCACTACCTTGCGCTCCAGCAGGACGTGACCGAGCAACGGCACGACAAGGAAGCTCTCGCTCTCAGCGAGGAACGCTTTCGCAAGGTTGCAGAGATGGTCGGCGAGTGGCTTTGGGAGCAGGACGCCAATGGACGTTATATCTATAGCAGCGATGCTGTGCGCGATATACTTGGTATTGATCCCGAGGCGCTCATAGGAAAGACCTACCTTGAGTTATTTGCGGATAAATCCGGTCTAGATACAACGAAAATGCCTGCGCAGCCATTCCATCGGGTGATCAACTGCTATCGTCGCCGCGACGGCGCGTCCGTTTACACGGAGTCGACAGGCGCTCCCATATTTGACCAGCAGGGAGGACTTGTAAAATGGCGTGGAGTCGATCGCGATATAACTGCGCAGAAAAATTTCGAAGACGCTCTCCGTGTGCGAAACAGAGCGATGGAGGCAGTCCGGGTTGGAGTCGTCATATCTGACGCTCGGGATCCTAAACATCCGAATATTTACGTGAACCCCGCGCTTTCAGATATCACCGGGTATTCGCGCGATGAGTTACTCAAGGCAGGGGTTCAGCTATTGTATGGACCCGGCGCCGATTCGAAGGCATTCCCCCAGTTCCGTCGCATCCTCACAGGCGGACAAAGCTATGAAATCACGTTGCAGAATCGACGCAAGAACGGCGAGCTATTTTGGAATGAAATACTGATTTCCCCAGTACCGGACGAATCTGGATTGATCACGCATTATGTGAGCGTTCAGACGGACGTGACAGAAAGGCGGCGAGCCGAACAGAATCGCCGCGACTTGGAAATTGCTAAGCAAATCCAGCTCTCTTTGCTTCCAAGTCGTCCACTGAGAATGCGGCGGGCAGAGGTAGCAGGTTTTTGTCTTCCGGCGACTCATGTCGGAGGAGATTATTTTGATTATTTTGAGAATGCAGACGGCGCGGATCTCGTCATAGCAGATGTCTCAGGACACAATGTCGGAGCGGCTTTGATTATGACGGAGGTCAGGAGCATGGTACGCGCGCGGTGTCGGCAGAGTGCGAGCGCACATCCGAGTGAGATTCTGCACGACCTGAACGAACTGTTGCACGATGATCTTACCAAGGCCGAACTATTCATTACTATGTTTTGCTGCCGATTCGAACCGGAAACGCTCAAGCTCAAATATGCAAACGGGGGGCACAATCCAGCCTTGCTCTTACACGCAGGGAGCTGCGAATGTGCTCAACTGGATGGAGAGGGTCTCGTGATCGGCGCCAAGCGGTCTGTCACTTTCGAAGAAAAAATCGCGCGACTTGAACCGGGCGACAAGCTTCTCTTCTATACGGACGGCGTAACTGAGGCGCAAGACGCGTCGGGGGAGTTCTTCGGGCTAGATCGGTTGTGTGAGAGTTTCCGAAACAACAGATCGCTCGGGCCGGAAGGCGTCATGAAGGCTCTCCTGCGCGACGTGAAGAAGTTTTGCGGCCAAGTGCAGCTGAGCGATGACATCGCTATCGTCGTCGCCGACATAAAATGACAAGGGTTCTTTAGAATGCTCTACGAAATTCGGAACAGATGCTTCTGATTGGAGTTCCTAACAAAGCTGATCAGTTATGGACGTTCGCCATGTTTTCAAAAATTCTCGTTCCACTCGATCTGTCAGAGCCTCAGATGAGCAACTACGCTGTCCGTTACGCGGAGGCTCTTGCAAAAGCTTTTGATGCAGATATAAGGCTGGTAAATGTCCAGTCTCTTGTTCCTTTGCCTTTCCTTGACTACGTCCCCGAAGATTTCGACGAGTCGGTTCGACGTGGCCTAGAGGACGAATTGGCGTCGATTGCCGCTGATATCGACCGGGCGCCCGAGCGGATTTCAACGTCTCTCCTCTTCGGTCCCGTTTACCAGAAGGTTTTGAGCGAAGCTGAAAGCTGGGGAAGCGATGTCGTTTTGCTCTGTTCTCACCGACCCGAGATGGAGCGATTTTTGATCGGCTCGAACGCGAGCGCAATCGTTCGACACGCAAATTGTTCCGTAATTGTCTTGCGTTGACAGACTCTTTCCATAGCTAACCAAAACCGAAGAAAAAAAGTCTGGTGATATTCGTATAGTCCCCCTCGAACGCCATAGTGCCGGCGAAGACCAGGACGGCAAGAGGTGGAATGAGGATTGCGCTGACAAGTGCAAGGCGTTCCCAGGCCATATGCATGAACACGGCGACAATAAGACCCGCCTTCAGCAACATAAAGAGCACAATAAGTCCCCACCGAAGGGGGCCGTGGAAGTCGAGGTAATCGACCATATAGGAGCAGGCGCTCAGAAAAAACAGCAGCACCCACACGAGTAGATAGAGCGCAATCGGGTGCTGTTCACCATGCTTGTCGGCTGGGATATGAGCTTGCCGCTGATCAGACGCCAGCGGATTCTTTATGGCTCGAGCCGCTAAGTTGTTTCTGTATTCGGCATCCGGGGTCATGGCCATATCCTTACCAGAGGTAGAAAAATGCAAAAATGAACACCCAAACGAGGTCGACGAAGTGCCAGTAAAGACCCATGATCTCGACAATTTCGTAACGCCCTCGTCGGCTCGTGAAGAAGCCACGTTTGCCAGTCTCGTAGTCCCCACGCCAGACAGCGGCCGCGAGAATCAGCAGAAAAACGACGCCCACAGAGACGTGAAAGCCATGGAAGCCGGTGATCATAAAGAAGCAGGCTCCGAACTGGGATGCGCCAAAAGGATTGCTCCACGGCCTAACGCCCTCATGGATAAGTTTGGTCCATTCAAAGGCCTGCATCCCTACAAATGCTGCGCCGAAAAAGGCGGTCACAAACATCAACGCGGCCGCTGTCTTTCGCTTGCGCGCGTAGGCAAAATTGACCGCCATCGCCATTGTGCCAGAGCTAGTAATAAGGTCGAATGTCATGATGGCGATGAGTATGAGGGGTATGCTTCTTCCTGCGATGTCCAGAGAGAATAGCTCGCTCGTGTTTGGCCATGGGACTGTCGTCGACATCCGTACAGTCATGTAGGAGATAAGGAAACAGCTGAAGATGAATGTGTCGCTGACAAGAAAAATCCACATCATGCCCTTTCCCCAGGATGCGCTCTTGAACGCGCGCTGATCCGAGGACCAGTCTGCTAGGAGACCTGGCAGGCCACTTGGCCGGACTCCGCCGATCTGCGAGCTCTGGAAGGGAGAATTCATGGCGGCCTCTTCTCGTGGTTTCAGTAGAGCAGGCGGCGGCATATGACGCCGACGTTATCCGTAAAACCGGAAATGAGCATGAATAACAGAAGCCAGACGACTAAAAGAAAGTGCCAGTAGATGGCGCAGAGACCGAGGCGCGCAGTCATTATCTCACTCTCGATACGGTGAAGCGTGGGCCCTGTTACGCCGACGAGCGCGACAAAGCCGCCGATGAAGTGCAGACCGTGTGCGCCTGTCAATAAAAAGAAGAAGGCGTTAGCGGGATTTTCGGAAGCGTACAAGCCTCGAGATACGAGTTCGCGCCAGGCCCAGATCTGCCCGAGCAGGAAGACGAGGCTCGCGAGCATACAAGCCACAAGAAAGGCTCTGGTGCGCGCGATCTGGCCACGCCTTGCCGCAGAATATGCGATTTGCAGGGCAGCAGAGCTGACGATGAGGGAGAGAGTGTTTGTCCATAATATGAGTGGCGTCGGGGGCAATTGCCAATCGGGTTCTTCCATGCGCATGAAAAAAGCGGCGCACATCAAGGAGAAAAGGCATAGCGCGACGGCAAGAAATACAATGAGCCCAGTCTTTCCCGCTCCAGTACGTCCACTGCGCCTGTGAGAAGTTAGGACCTCTCCTTCCTGCACCCAAGGGGCGTGTGCAATTCCTTCGCGCCACAGCCATAAAAATGCTATTGAAGCGTATAGCAGGAAGATCGGTCCCATGATACTCATGTCGCATCTTCTTCGTCTAGCGGGGGAGCATTTTGAGGCAGGAAATCGTCTGGCGCTCCTGGAACGCTATAGGCGTACGGCCAGCGATAGACGATTGGGAGCTCTTCGCCCCAATTGCCGTGACCCGGCGGCGTCTCAGGTGTTTGCCATTCGAGCGAGGCTGCTCTCCAGGGATTTCCGCCGGCATGGGGGCCATGTCTTATGCTGCGAAAGACATTATAAAAGAAGATTGCCTGCGAAAAACCAACGATAAGCGCCATTGTAGTTATGAAAATATTGAGGCCAACCACAGAGTGGGGCACGAAGGCCGTATCGCCGATTTCGTAGAAACGTCTGGGAACTCCTACCAAACCAAGGTAGTGCATTGGAAAAAAAACGGCGTAAGCGCCGAGGAATGTGATCCAGAAATGGATTTTTCCAAGGCGCTCGTCCAACATCCGCCCGGTTATCTTCGGGAACCAGTGATAGATTGCGCCAAAAATCACGAGAATAGGCGCTATCCCCATGACCATATGGAAATGCGCCACTACGAAGAGCGTCCCCGAGAGAGGCACATCCACGATCACATTACCCAGATAGAGTCCGGTTATGCCGCCATTGACGAATGTGACCAGAAAGCCGAGCGCGAAAAGCATTGGCGTTGTCAAGTGCAAGTTGCTTCGCCAGAGAGTGAGAACCCAGTTGTAGACCTTGATGGCGGTGGGCACAGCTATGGCAAGCGTGGTGATTGCGAAAAAGAATCCGAAGATCGGGTCCATTCCACTGACATACATATGGTGACCCCATACCACCATACTGAGGACGCCTATTGCCAGGATCGCCCAAACCATCATCCGATAGCCGAAAATGTTCTTTCTTGCATGGACGCTGATGAGATCCGAAACCATTCCAAAGGCCGGAAGCGCGACGATGTAAACCTCCGGGTGGCCGAAGAACCAGAACAGGTGTTGAAACAGGATGGGGCTACCGCCGCTGTAGTTCCGGCGCTCTCCCATCTCAACGATCGACGGCACGAAAAAGCTCGTTCCCAGGGTGCGATCGAGCAGCAGCATCACACAGGCGACAAATAGCCCTGGAAACGCGAGAAGAGCCATCACTGCCGCAGTGAAAATGCCCCAGACGGTGAGCGGCATGCGCATCAATGTCATGCCGCGCGTGCGTCCTTGCAAAACGGTCACGACGTAGTTGAGACCGCCCATGGTGAAGCCGATGATGAATATGATCAGTGAAACGAGCATGAGTATGATGCCCCACTCATGACCGGGGGTTCCGGTGAGGATGGATTGGGGCGGGTAAAGCGTCCAGCCTGCTCCTGTCGGGCCTCCGGGCACAAAGTAGCTTGCTGCGAGCACAACAGTTGCAAGCAAATAGGCCCAATAGCTCAGCATGTTGACGAAAGGAAAAACCATATCTCGGGCGCCGACCATCAGGGGGATGAGATAATTTCCAAAGCCTCCGAGAAAAATGGCGGTGAGCATGTAAACGACCATGATCATGCCATGCATGGTAACCGATTGATAATAGACGTTTGCGTCGATGAAATGGATAGCTCCGGGGAAGGCGAGCTGTATTCGAATGATCCACGACAGCACCAGCGCCACGAGGCCGATGGCGATCGCCGTGCAGGCGTATTGAATAGCGATCACCTTGGCATCCTGCGAGAAGACGTATTTCGTCAGCCATGTCGTCGGGTGATAGAGTTCGACGTCTTCGACTTCCTGCGGTGGAACAGCGCCGCCTTCCTCTACCGAAACATCGCTCATCAAACAGGCCTCCTGGTGCGTGTCAAAATATTTCACGAGCTAAGGGTCAAGGGCTCGAAGCTCGCGCTGTCTGGTTGTGTTGGCTTCTGTGGAGGTATGAGAATGTCTGCTGCTTATCTGCCCAGGCGCGATAGTTATCCTCGGAGTCGACGACGAGCGTGCCTCTCATCTGAGGGTGTCCGATCCCACAATATGCGACGCACAAGATTTCATATTGGCCGAGTTTTGTGGGGGTGAACCAGAAATAGGTCTCCATCCCTGGAACGAGATCCATTTTTGCGCGGATCTCTGGAACATAGAAATCGTGGAGAACATCGACTGAGCGCAAGAGGACTTTGACTGGCTCGCCAAGCGGCACGTGAATTTCTCCGTTTGTGATGATAATGTCATCACGGCCGCGCGGATCTGCGGGGCTGACGCCAAGCGCGTTCTCGCCGTCTATGTAACGTACATCGGTCGCGCCGAATTGCTTGTCCTTGCCCGGCAGTCTGAAGCTCCAGCTCCATTGAACGCCGACAGCCTCGAGCTGTATCGCGCCTTGGGGTGGCGTTATGTATCGACCCCAGACCAGCAGCCCCGGTGCGAGTAGAACGATGACCGCTAAGGTGGTGACGCCGCCAAGCAGAAGCTCGAGCCGTCGGTTTTCCGGTTCGTAGGTGCCGAGCCGGCCGGTCCGACTTTCGAAGCGATAAATACAATAAGACATGAACAGGACGACGGCGACGAAGCCTATGCCCGTGATCCAGAAGGTCAGCGTCATCGTATCATCGATGAATCCCCAGTTCGACGCAATCGGCGTGGCGCGCCACGGGCTCAGGAAATGAAATAGAAGCGATCCGACGACGACGAGGACCATGACCAGCGCGACCACCATGCGGCTTCACCTCTCAGCGGGACCAAAGGCAGGTAGAGCAGACAGACACCCAGGCAATGGTTGATCGGTAGAACGCAACAGATGCGGTGGATGTCTGGCGCTCTCTAGCTTTGCTGAATGCGAAGAAAGCCTGAGTCTACGGGCCCGTAGGCTTGCCCGTAGACCTGCCGGGCGGCGATGCGCGGACTCAACGCATAGAAAAAGAAGGAGGCGACGGATATTACCGCCGTGATTACGATTAGCCTTCCCAGGAATCCCCCTGTTCTCGCCAAATGTGCCGGTGGTTGAGGAAGTGCGAAAAGAGCGATCAGTCCGATGAAGGCGCTGAGTAGGGCGGTCAGATAAAATGTCTCGACCGAAATCATCGTACATCCTCCGGTTTGTCACGCGTCGGTGGCGATTCCGCGCTTGCTGGCAAATAACGCAAAGGCGCTCGAAAAGGTTCTTGGGAGATGGACAGCGCCGCATGCGCCCGAAACGAAATTCCGCCGGGGGACCGTAGAGGCCGTCCGGAACTCGGGACAATGACGCCTGTTATTGCGACAAAAGAAGATGCGTAAACAATCGCCATCTTCACTTTGAAAAGCGTGGGCGCAATGAGCAAGACTGTTGGCGATTTCTTTGTCCACAGGCTCCACGAATGGGGCGTGCGCCGTATCTTCGGTTATCCGGGCGACGGCATCAACGGGGTTCTCGGGTCTCTGCAGCGAGCCAAAGACAAGATAGAGTTCGTTCAGGTGCGTCACGAGGAAATGGCGGCCTTTATGGCCTCGGCGCATGCAAAATTCTCAGGTGAGCTAGGGGTCTGCCTTTCAACTGGAGGTCCGGGCGCCTCCCATCTCATAACCGGATTATACGACGCCAAATGCGATCACATGCCGGTCCTTGCGATCGCTGGTCAGGCTCCGCGGACCGCGAGGGGCGCGCATTATCAGCAGGAGCTCAATCTTGATCGTATGTTTTCCGATGTTGCGGCTTTTGTGCAGGAGGCCGAGGTTCCGTCGCAGGTAAGAATGCTCGTCGATCGAGCGATACGTATCGCCAAGGCGCAAAGCGCCGTTTCGGTCATCGTGTTGCCGGGTGATTTGCAGGATCTAGACTATGAAGAACCGCCTCGCAAGCACGGGGCCGTGACCACGGGCGTGGGCTATTCGGCTCCTCTCGTTATTCCCTGCGATGCCGACTTGCGGCGCGCCGCGGATGTGCTGAACGAGGGCGAAAAGGTCGCCATGCTCATTGGCGCGGGTGCGCTCGGAGCCCGGGAGGAGATCATTGCCGTTGCTGAAACGCTGAAGGCTGGCGTTGCAAAGGCGCTTCTCGGAAAGGCGGCCGCGCCCGACACCTTGCCCTGGGTGACCGGTTCGATCGGCCTTCTCGGCACCAAGCCAAGTTATGACATGATGATGGAATGCGACACGCTGCTGATGGTGGGCTCCGGCTTTCCGTACTCGGAGTTCCTTCCGCAAGAGGGGCAGGCACGCGGCGTTCAGATCGATGTCGACGCATCGATGCTCAGCATGCGTTACCCCATGGAGGTCAATCTTCATGGCGACGCGGCCGCGACATTGCGGGAGCTATTGCCGCGTCTCGAGGAAAAGACAGACGCGCGCTGGCGTGAGCGTATCGAGAAAAATGTCGTCGATTGGTGGGATGTGCTAGAGAGTCGCGCCCTGGCGCACGCAGACCCGATCAATCCGCAAAGGGTAACCTGGGATCTCTCGCCGCGCCTTCCGGAGGATGCGATAATCACGTGCGACTCCGGCTCCTGCGCAAACTGGTATGCGCGCGATCTGAAGATCCGTGGTGAGATGATGTGCTCTCTCTCCGGGGGGCTTGCATCCATGGGTGCGGCTGTCCCCTATGCAATTGCCGCCAAATTCGCCCATCCCGGAAGGCCCGTGATCGCGCTTGTCGGCGACGGCGCCATGCAAATGAACAATATGGCGGAGCTCATTACCGTCGCGAAATACTGGCGGGACTGGGAGAGTCCGAAATGGATCTGCTGCGTATTCAATAATCAGGATCTCAATCAGGTTACGTGGGAACAGCGGGTGATGGAAGGAAACCCGAAATTCGAGGCGACGCAAAACATCCCGGACGTTCCCTATCATCGCTTCGCGGAATTGATCGGGCTCAAGGGCATTTTCATCGACCGCCCGGAGCGACTCCCGGCGGCGTGGGACGAAGCCTTGTCGTCGAATCTGCCGGTCGTGCTCGAAGTGAAGACGGACCCCGAGGTGCCGCCTCTGCCGGCGCATATTTCTTTCGAACAGGCGCGGAATTTCGCAGCGACGCTGATAAAGGGGGACCCCGAGGAGGGCAGGTTGATCGCCGGCGCCGCAAGGCAGCTCGCCGCCTCTCTGTTACCCGGCCACAAAGAATGACGGCGAAACCGGCCCCCAGGCTCATTGGCGCTTTCGTTCTGGGGTTGGTCGGTGCGAGAGCGTTGCGGTCCTGTCTTGCGCTTTATCGGGCGCCGGTCGGCGACATCAGCCGGCCAACGGCAGCGACACGCGAGCTGCACGGCTCCGCCGCTTTGCTGGCCGCCTCGGTGCTCGCCGACAGCGCCATGGAGCATTTTCGTGGTTCTTTTGAAAACCCCGGCATGTATGCGCCTTTGATCAGCTCTGCCCTGGCGCTCGCTGCCGGAACTGAAGGCGTCGTAGTCGGATCGCTCGGGGCGCGCGAATTCCGTCGCAGAAGTTTTATGCTATCCGGCGGGATCGGGATTCTGGGGCTCGGCTTTCACCTCTACAACATCTTCAAGCGGCCCGGCGGGTTGAGCTGGCTCAATCTCTTCTATGGCGCGCCCGTTGGCGCGCCCGCGGCGCTATCCGTGTCGGGGCTGACGGGCCTCGCCGCCGAGCAGCTCGCGGACGAGACGCGCGCGCCGGCGCGACTATTGTGGTTTTCCGCCGGCCGCGCGCTTGCCGCTTTCACGAGCTTTACACTCGCGGGAACGGTGGCGGAGGCGGCGCTGCTGCATTTCAGAGGCGCGTTTCAAAACCCCTTCATGTGGGCCCCTGTCAGCCTTCCGCCGGTCGCTTCCGTACTCATGGCGAAAGCCTCGCTGTCGCGGCAATCGGAGAAGCATCCGTTCACAAGAGCCTGGCTATGGGCGACGGCGGCTCTCGGGCTGATCGGCGCCGGCTTTCACGCCTATGGGGTTTCTCGCGCCATGGGCGGCTGGCGCAACTGGAGTCAGAACCTGATCGACGGTCCGCCCCTGCCCGCGCCGCCGAGTTTCTCGGCGCTCTCCCTCGTGGGTCTGTCGGCGCTGTCGCTGATCGAAAAGGATGCGCATGAAGCTCGACAAAGCGAGGTCTGACGCGAGGGCGCCATACGCAGGCTATGATGTTCTCGCCAAATGGAATTCGCCGTCGTTCGACGACCGCACGCGCGAGGCGGTGTCGAGGCGCTTGCGCGACGTTCCGCCCATGCGCTTTTTCTCGCAAGAAGAATTTGGCCTGGTTGAAGCCCTGGTGCGACGCCTCGCGCCCGCCGCGCCCGGCCTCTCGCCCGAGTTGATCGCGCGATGGATCGATCAGCGGCTCGACCTCAATCTTGGCGAGGGCTTCCGGAAAGACGGCGCGCCGCCGTTGCAGGAGAGGTGGCGGTTGGGGCTGGCCGCCATAGACGCCGAAGCACGGCGCCTCTTCTCTGCGCCCTTCGTGGCCCTGGAGACATCGGCAAGGGACATCACGATCCGCGTCATTCAAAACGGCGAGGGCGAGCGCGCGCTGTGGGGCGGTCTGGATCCAGGCGATTTCTTCACGGACACGCTGCTCAAGACCATCGCCGGTCTGGTCTATACGCACCCGTCTGCGTGGAGCGACATCGGCTTTGGCGGACCTGCGAGCCCGCGCGGCTATGTCCGCCTGGGGTTCGACGCGCGCGATCCCTGGGAGGCAAAGGAATGGAAGTGAATTTTTCCGAACCGCGCGCGAAGGGAGGAAGGGCGCCCGATGTCTTCACGCCGGGGGGCTGGGAGTCGATGCGCGAATATGCGCAAACCGATGAAGTCGATTTCCTGATTGTCGGCGCCGGCGCCGGCGGCGCCACGCTCGGCTGCCGGCTCGCCGAAAAGGGGTTTTCGATCGTCATTCTGGATGCCGGACCATTCTGGCGTCCGCTCGACGATTTCGCATCCGACGAACTCGCGCAACAGATTCTCTACTGGACGGACGACCGGATCGTCGGCGGAAACGATCCGATTTCGCTCGGCGGCAATAATTCCGGCCGCGGCGTCGGCGGCTCGACCGTGCATTTCAGCATGATAGCCCTTCGTTTCCGACCCGAATGGTTCAAGTCGCGCAGCAAGCTCGACTACGGTTTCGACTGGCCGATTTCATATGAGGAGATCGCGCCCTATTACGAGGAAGCCGAAGAGGCGCTGAAGGTCGCTGGCCCCGTCAACTATCCCTGGGGTCCGCCGCGTCGCCGCTACCCTTACAGGCCTCATGAAGTGAACGCCGCAGGGCTCGTGCTTGCGCGAGGCGCCGAGAAGCTCGGCGTTGAATGGGCGGCGACCCCGTTGGCCACCGTCTCGGCTCCGCGCGGCAAGTCCCCGCCCTGCGTCTATCGCGGCTTCTGCAATTATGGCTGCTCGACCAATGCGAAGCAAAGCGCGCTGACTGTCTGGATCCCGCGCGCGCTTCGAGCGGGCGCGGAGGTGCGTGATCTCGCCATGGCGGGGCGGATCGAAATTGATTCGCGCGGGCGCGTTGCTGGCGTGCTCTATTTCCGTGAAGGAGTCTGGCGCTTTCAGCGGGCGCGCAATGTCGTCGTCGCGGGCTATGCGATCGAGACGCCGCGTCTTCTCCTGAACTCGGCATGCGCCCTTTTCTCCGATGGTCTCGCCAATAGTTCCGGCCTTGTCGGAACGCACTTGACGACTCATGCCGGGCCTGGCGCCTGGGCGACATTCGATGAGGAAATCCGCTGGTACAAAGGCCCGCCCAACATGGCCGTGACGGAGCACTGGAATTATGCCGATGAAGGAAAGGACTTCGTCGGCGGCTATGCGTTCATGAGCCAGGGACCGCTGCCAATGGCATGGGCGCAAACGCTCGCCACGTCGCGCGGCCTGTGGGGCCAGGCGCTGCGGGAGGAGATGTGGAAATATAACCACATGGCAGGCTTCGTTCCTGTAGCAGAGACCGAGCCTCGTCGCGAAAATCGCGTGGAGCTTGCGAATGAGACGGATCAATTCGGCCTGCGTATTCCAAAAGTCTTGTTCTCATACTCGGAAAACGACAAGCGCCTCCAGCGGCACGCCGTCCGCTTCATGAGCGACGTGCTCGACGCCGCCGGCGGCCATGACATATGGGTCAATTACAAGGACACGAGCCATCTGCTTGGAACGTGTCGCATGGGCGACGATCCGCGCGAAAGCGTCGTCGACGCCGATGGACGCAGCTGGGACATCCCCAATCTCTGGATTTGCGACGGATCACTCTTTCCGACCTGCGGCGGCGTCAACCCATCGCTCACGATACAGGCCCTGGCGTGCCGGGCGGCGGAACGGATTTCGCGCCTGGCGGCGGCGGGAGAAATTTAGCGGGCCAGGAAAGAGGATCCCAGATCCTTCACGGCGCGCGCGCCGAGGAGACCGAGGTCGCGGTCGATTTCCTCGCGCAGAATGTCGATCGCTCTTTGCACGCCCTTCTCACCCGCCGCCGCGAGGCCGTAAAGCGTCGCGCGGCCGAGCAGCACCGCGTCCGCGCCGAGCGCAAGCATCTTCAAGACATCCGTGCCGCGACGAACGCCCCCGTCGACGATCAGCGTCAGCCTGTTGCCTACGCGCCGCCGCGCCTCCGGCAGGACATCGAGCCCCGCAATCGTCCAGTCGAGCTGCCGCCCGCCATGGTTGGACAGGACGACGCCGTCGGCTCCGACCCGAGCGGCCTTGTCGACATCTTCGAGGTTGAGAAGCCCTTTGATGAGAAATTTGCGCGGCCAAAGCCTGCGCAGGCGCGCCATCTCCTCCCAGTCGAGTGCATGTTCCATATTCGCCCGGATCCAGAAAGCGCTGTCGAAGAAGCCTCGGCGGTCCTCGGGGATGAAGTCGATGGCGTTGGCGAAGCAGGGCATGCCTGCGCTCAATGTCGTTGCGATCCAGCGGGGATGCAGAACGGTTTCGAGGATCGAGCCGATCGTCAGCCGGCCCGGATGGGTGAAACGGCGCTGCTCCCACTCCCGGTCGCCGTAGAACTGCGCGTCGACGGTGACAACGAGGGCTTCGCAGCCCGCCTTTTCGGCGCGCGCTATCAGCGCCTCGCGTATCTTCGTCTCGCCGAACACATAGAGTTGCCACCAATGCCTGAGATTGGGCACCGCAGCGACTTCCTCCATGCGATCGTTCGACATGGTGCTCTGTATGAACGGAACGCCAGCCTTTGCCGCAGCCTTCGCCAGCAGGACGTCCGCCTTCCTGTAGAACAGGCCGTTCAGTCCCGTGGGCGCAATCGCGAATGGAAGCCGCGACTTGCGCCCGAACAGGGAAACGCTCTGATCCCTTTGCGACACGTCGACCAAAGCGCGGGGAAGCAGTCGGAAGCTGGCGAGCGCCGCAAGATTGCGCGCGAGCGTCGCCTCCTCTTCGGCGCCTCCCTCGAGATATTCGGCCGCGAAATCGGGCAGCCGACGATGCGCCATTGCGCGAAGATCGTCTATCGTGCGCGCCCGCTCGAGCTTGTGCCCTTGATAGACATGGCGCGTTGGCGTGTGTCCGCTCGTCGCGGGCGTGGGATCGAGCCGCGCCCCGGCGGCGCTCGCCTCGACGGGCGTTCCTCCGTTGCCGCCATTGATGCGCCTCAGTGGAAGCCTCATCTTTTCCTCAATCCGCGAAGAGGGGCGCGGGGAGCCCTGAAACGCCCGGCAAGGCGTAAAACAGGCCGCCTGCATGGAGTTCCCGCTGTTCTACGCCGTGAGAGGCCGTGGTGATGAAGAGCGTTCGATAATCGTCGCCGCCGAAGGCGCACATCGTCGGCTGGCTGACGGGAAGTCTGATTTCCCGCTCGATCCTGCCTTCGGGAGATATCCGTATGACGCGCCCGCCTCCGTAAAGCGCGCACCAGTAGAAGCCCTCGGCGTCGACGGCGGCGCCGTCGGGCGCGCCTTGGGAGGAGTCGAACTGCGCGAAGACGCGCCTTGAGGAGAGACGGGCGCTTTCGAGGTCGTAATCGAAGACCCAAATGATCCGCGCCGCGCTGTCGGTGAAATACATTTTGTCCGACATGGGGCTCCAGGCGAGCCCGTTGGCGATGACGGCGGCGGGGCTTGTTTCTTTCAAGCCTTCATTGGTGAAAACGCGCAAAGGGTTTTCACGGGCGGACGCGGTCTGCGCGCGCTTCTGCGGCCTACGCAAGGGCTCGTACATGGCGCCGACCCAGAACCTGCCGCGGGCGTCACATTTGCCTTCATTGAACCGGCGCTGGAGCGGATTGTAAGGAGCCGGGCACAGCGACGACCAGCCTGCGTCCTGCAGAGACACTTTCGCAAGGCCGGTGCGAAGCGCGGCGATCACGCCACCGCTGCGGCAAAGCGCAAAAGCGCCGATCTCGCTCGGCATTTCCCAGCTTTCATCTCGGGATTCGCGCGGATCGAAGCGATGCAGAGCCGGCTCTTCAATATCGATCCAGTAAAGCGCCTGCTCGTCTTCGCTCCAGACCGGGCTTTCGCCGGTCCTGGCCTTCACGTCGAGCACGAGTTCGGCTTCGCAGTGCCGCTCGGTGTGCGATCCCATGCCATGCTCCGGGGACGCTGGCGATCGACGCTGTAATTAGGTCAAAGCGAACGCCGGTCATCCTTGGCGGCAAGGGGCGCTATCGCATGGGAGGCGCGTATTGAATGCCGCCCTTTTTGACCAGCTTGTTGAGGCTGCGTTTGATCCCGAGCTCCGAGCCCTCCCCTAGATTCCGCTCGAGCGTTTCCCCGTAATTGCCCACCAGCTTCACGATATTGTAGGCCCATTGCGGCGCGAGCCCGAGCTTTTTCCCCAATTCGCCGTCGAGTCCGACGAAACGACGCACGTCCTGTTTCTGCGACTCTTTCGCCGAGTCGATGTTTGCTTGAGAAAGGTCCAGCGCCTCTGCGTTCAACAGAGCGAAATTGACCCATTTGACGATCTCGAACCATTGAAGATCGTCCTGCCGCACGGCCGGCCCGATCGGCTCCTGCGAAATCACGGGTTTGATGATTTCGTGATCCTCGGGTTTTGAAAGCCCAAGCTTCTGGGCGTAGAGTTGAGAATGGTCGCTGGTGATGACGTCGCATCTGCCGGCTTCATAATCCTTGATGAGCGCGCTGAATTGCGCCGCTTTCACCGGTTCGAAGGCGATGCCGTGCTCCTGCGCATACTCGATCAGATTGCTTTCGTTGGTCGTGCCCGACTCGATGCAGATCTTCATGCCATCCAGTTGGCGCAACGAGACGATCTTTTTGCTTCTCGGCGCCATGAATCCTTGCTGGTCGAAATATGTTACGCCGGTGAAGGCGACCTGATTGTCCGTTTCCCGAGACAACGTCCATGTTGCGTTTGATGTAAGGACATCGACTTTCTTCGATTTCAGGGCGCCGAACCGTTCATTTGGCGCCAGAGGCACAATCGTTATTTTGTTCGCATCTCCGAAGACGGCCGCGGAAATCGCCCGGCAGAGATCGACGTCGAAGCCCTTCCACTTGCCGCTGTCGTCGACAGACGCAAAACCCCGGACGTTGTTGCTGACGCCGCATACGACGTTGTTCCTGTCCCGAACGGTTTTCAATGTTCCCGCTTCGGTGACGCCGACCAAGGCGAAAGACAAAAGGATCGAAATTGGCAGAAAGCGTGCCCGCTTCATTTATCTACCTCTTGGAGACGGTCTTGTTTGCGTCGTCATGGGCGGCGTTTTCCGTCAGGCGCGCATGGGCGCCGACGAGATTGTAGAGATCGATGCGGCCGTTGCTGAGCTGGGTCTTTTCATAATCGAGCAATCGGCGTTGATCGGCGTCGTCCTCGGGCGTCTTCGCCGAGAGATGGTCGAGGATGGCTTCGGCCGATTTTATGTGCTTTTCGATATTTGCTCGGTCGTCGACCAGGGCGAGCTGTTTGAGTGTCTCCACGATGCGCAACTGAAGCTCGGCGTTGTCGGGATCGGCGCGCGACACGGACTCGAGCGCCTCGAGCATTTGTTCGAACGCCGCCGTCGCCCCGGCGTAATCCTTCTGGTTATAGAGAATGGATCCGATGAATTCATTCAGACGCGCCACATCGAGACGCCGGCGCTGGTCCTTCGAATCCAGCAGGGGGTTTTGCGCGAGCTTTTCCAGGCTCTCCCGATAGTAGCGAAGCGCCTCGGGGAGCTGGCCCTTGATCAGGCGCACATCGCCCATCTTGCTGAGGCTTCGCGACCAGTCGATCTGTAGAATCGCATTCGCCTTGTCTTTGCGCGCGACCTGTTCGATGCGGGCAAGCGCGTCCGAGTAGGATTTTTCTGCTGCATCCAGCTCTCCCTTGGCGAGATGGACATCTCCGAGCTTGTTCTGAATTCCAGCCAATTGCCGTTGCCACCGGGCTTTCGCCGTGTCGGTTGCGACGAGAGCGTTCATGACCGCAAAACTCTGTTCAAACGACGCCAGAGCCGGGTCGAGCTTGTTCATCCCGAGCTGGATATCGCCGATCTTCTCCCGGCTGGCGGCAAGTTCCTCCTTGAATTCGGAGTTGTTGGGGTTTTTCTCCACGAGGGACGCAATCTTGGACGTCGCCCTGTCGAAGGATTTCTGGGCGCTCCTGCGCTCGTTCCTGTCGAAAAGCGCCTCGCCCATTTTCTGATCGTTGCCCGCGCTGTCACGGAGCCACTCCGCCTTGTTCGGCTCGGCGTGCAGAATAGTCTCTCGTTCGGCCTGGGCGGCGCGATAGTATTGATGCGCCTCCTCGGGTTTGCCCTGCATGCGCAGAACATCCCCTATCCCTTCCTGATTCGTCGCGCGATCGCGGAGCCACTCGAGCCTGTTCGATTCCGGGGGCGCGACGGCGTCCTGAGCTGCGAGGCTGCTGGCGTAGAGCGACTCCGCTTCAGCGAGCGCCCCAAGCTCTTTCTTGACGTCGCCCATACGGGTTTGCGCTCTGGCCAGATCCAGCCTTTTCACCGGATTGTCGGGGTCTGCCTTCAGCACCGCCGTTCTCAGCTGGATGGCTTCCTCCGCGGCGTCGAGCGCGCAGGGGAGATCGCCGAACTGCAGGCAGATTGGAGCCGTTTCCTCGCGCGACAGCGCATGACTGCGCTGAAGTTCGACATTCCTGTAGCCGCTCTTCGTCAGGTCTTCCTGCAATTGATGCGCGATGTCCAGGGTGTGAAGCACCGTGGAGGTCGGGACGCCCGATATGCTTTTGATATTGCCGACGATATCCCTGATGAGATCATTGGACGTCTTCGTCGCGGCCTCGATCTGCTTTTCGGCCGTGTCGCGCTCGTGGAAGGCCCAGGCCGCGAGAGCGAGCGAGAGAACGACGCCTCCCGAGAGGAGAGACGCGACGATCTTCATGTCGCGCGCGCGCTGCTGGAGCCTTTCCTGTTTTTCCTGCACGAGCTCCGCTTCGGCGCGCCGCTTTTCTTCTTCGTCCTCGCGCGTTTGTTTTTCTTTCTGACGGCAGGCGGCGAGATAGGCC
Organism: Methylocystis sp. IM3; assembly: GCF_038070105.1. Classification (NCBI taxonomy): domain Bacteria; kingdom Pseudomonadati; phylum Pseudomonadota; class Alphaproteobacteria; order Hyphomicrobiales; family Methylocystaceae; genus Methylocystis; species Methylocystis sp. IM3. The sequence goes on from NZ_JBBPBZ010000002.1 coordinate 371,429, forward strand.
CGGTCGGTTCCGTTGAGAAGCGCGGACAGGTCGGGTCGGAGATCGAGCTGATCCGCCTCTGACAAACGGCCCCCGCCATGCGCGAGCCAGGCGGCGTTGCGGGCGTTGGCGTCCCAGTCCATTGCAGCGCGCTTCACGCCCTCCAGCGCCGCCAACCGGCCGAAATCTTCCTCGAGCCAACCCTTGAGGCCGCCCCACTGCCGCAGCAGCGCCTCATGGGCGGGCTCAACCGTCGCTTCGCCGGTTTCCTTGTCCACGTCGCGCGTCAGGAGCCTTTGTTCGACCAGGAGATCGATCAGCGGGCGCGCTTCTTCCGGGATTTGGGCCGCGTGGGCGACGCGACGGCGCAATGATCGCGTTTCCGGATCGACGCCGGCGAGCCAGGGGATGAAGCCGCGCCGCAGCAAGGCGAGGCGCGCTTCGTAATCTTTTGGAATGCGGGGATCGAGGTCCGCCGCAGTGAAGGCCCTTTTCAGCGCCGCGTTGATTGCGCCCTTGAGTCCGCCGAAATCGAGGTAATCGTCGCGACTGATGTGTCTGGCCGCCTCGTGGTCGCGATAGAGCAGCTCCAGCGTGAAGGACAGCAGGGGAAGGGCGTCGCTGCCGCCGCCCTGTTCGATGTCCTCCAGCAGGGCCTCGGTGAGGCCAGGCTCGATCTCGAACTTTCGGCCCGAAAGCCGAAGACGCTTGAGCGGCCCCTCGATGACCGTCTGATAGGCGCCGTGAGGCATCGGCAACAGCGCGAATGTGTCTTGCTTCAGCCCTTCGAAGGCCTTGCACCGCTGCAGGGCGTCATAGCTGTCGGAACGGATGACGAATATGACGAGCGTGGAGGGATCGTCGACGGCCATGAGCGCGCTGAGGAGGGCGAGCAGCTGCTCCGCTTCCTCCGCGGCCTCGGCCCGAAAGAGCTCCTCCGCCTGGTCTATCGTCAGCACGATGGTCGGCGGCTTCTCTTCGTCGGCGTGCGTTAGCAGGGTTTTGAGAATGGGCCGCAATGCGCCGGCGCCCTCGGCGATCGCCTGGCGGACGCGCGCCCGCGTTGTCGTCAGGCCCCTCTGCATGATCGCGTCCGCGATGGACGCGATGAGGCCCGAAGGTCCGCTGATGGCCGCCCGCTCGGGGCGGATGACCGGTAGGATGACGAAGTTGCGGTCGTCGCGCGCCAGTCGCGGCAGAAGTCCCGCCCGCAGGAAAGATGATTTTCCTGCGCCCGAAGCCCCGAGGATGACGAAGAGGCGCGGCGGCGTGGCGTCGCGAAGGCCTCGCAAACGATCGAGCGCCTCTATGATGGGGCCGTCTCTTCCAAAGAAGATTCCGGCGTCGATCCCGTCGAGCGCTTCCAGGCCGCGATAGGGCGCGCGTTGAGGTTCGTTGGCGGGCGGCCATGCAAAAAAGCGCGGATCGAGCCCTGCGCGCTCGAGCCCGATCTTGAGCCGCGCCAGACCCTCCGTCGAGAAGGTTATGTACCCCTCTTCATGGGTGATCGGCAGCTTGGGCCGAAAGACCTTGTGATCTTCTCCCGTCGCAAGGGAGACGGTCTGGTGGGTCTCCTTCAGAAAGAGCGGCAGTTCGTCGATCGAGATCCGTTCGATCAAGATGACGAAGCAGCGCTTGTTCAGCTTGCGGGCGAGGTCGAACTCCCGCTTGCACCATTCGGAGTCGAGCCATTTCCGCGAGACGAGAAACAGCACGGCCTCACAGTCGGCCGCATGTGTGTAGAGCGCGCGCTCCCAGCGTTCTCCGGGGTGAATCCCCTGGACGGGATCAAGGTCGAGGAAGGTGTCGTCCCAGCCTTCTTCCTTGAGCCAGTCGGCAAGCGCAACGGCGGCGACATTGTCTTTGCTGGAATGCGACAGGAAGATTCGAGACATCTTTGGCGGCGCCCGAGGAAGGAATGTCACAAGCCATGCGCTTGGGCCGACTCTAGCGCTCCCGCTCACGCGGGGCAAACAAAGCCGCAAGGCTCGGCAGGGCTGCGACCGCTGCGCGAAACGCAAGGCCCCCGACACTCTAATACCGGCGTCCGGCTGCCGTAAATGGACAGGGTTACGACACATCGACGCGTCCCGCTGCGTCGAAACGTCCCGGTTCCGGCGAGCCGGGCGGCTCGCGCAGGCTCAATAGACGCCTGTCAGATACTCGACGATGATCTTTGCATTCTCGTCGGAGATGGGCGCGCCGTAGGCCTTTCTCATTTTCGTCACTTCGGCTTCCCAGAATGCTTTTCCGAGGCCGCGCGGCTGCGTGCTCACATAATCGGCGGAGTGACAGGAAAGGCAGTTCTCTTGCGCCGTCTCCTGGCCGGGGCCGGGCCGCAATTCCGCGTTTTCCTCCGGCAGATCATACGTCCTGACTTCGGCGATCGCAGACGCCGGGCTGAAGACGAGGGCGGTGAGGAGGAAAGTGAAACATATTCGCGGCTTTCGCATGCGCCGGCATCCTTCACAGAGCAATGACCTGGATTCGTTCCACAGCGTTGCGCATATAGCCAGAGGGGCTCCAGAGAGGCGCCATGGGTTGCGTCTGTCCGATCCTGTTGATCGCGCAGACACGCAATTCATGCGCACCCGCGCTTAGGCGCGTCTGGAGGCTCCATTCCCGGAACGAATAGCGCCCGTAGTCCTTCCCCAACTTGGTTTCGAGCCATGTTGCTCCGCCGTCGCTCGAGAAAAGCACTGTCGAGACGCCATAGCCGCCGTCGAAGGCAATCCCCTTGACGAGGATGTCGGCGCCGGCTGCGATCTGCGCTCCGTCTTCGAGACTGGTGATGAAGGAGCGGACATTCAGACGGTTGATGGGGACTGTCGCGCGCGCGGGCTCCCCCGGCTGCGTGCAGGCGCAGGGAGTGTCGGGAATGCGGTAGGCCTTCTTCATCCAGAAGCCGTCAAAAATGTCGTCGACGACTCTTATGTCGTTCAGATGCTTGACCCAGTAGGTGGCATAATAGCCCGGCGCGACGAGCCGGACCGGATAGCCGTTGAGCCAGGGCAATTCTTCGCCATTCATCTCATAGGCGATCATGACCTCGCCATCGCCGGCGTGGTCGATGTCCAGAGCTTTCACAAAATCCGGCGTCTGCTCGAACACCGAGCGATCGAGGCCGTTGAATGCGACTTGGCGCGCGCCCGCCTGGACGCCCGCCCTGTCCAGGATCGCCTTCAGCGCGACGCCCCGCCAGCGTGCGTTTCCCATTGCCCCATTGCCGAGCTGACCTCCCGCGACGCGGGGCTCCAAAAAGCCGCGGCTGTTGCCGGAGCATTCTGCAACAGCGACGATCTCGACGGGCTCGAACGCCTCCTTCAGGTCTTTCAGCCCGAGGCTGAGAGGCCGGTCGACCTTCCCGGCGACGGTAAGTCGAAAGGAGTCGGGGTCGATGGAAAGGGGAATATCGGCAAGGTGGTAACGAACGAAGAACGCGTCGTTCGGCGTGATCGCGCCGCCGTTGAAAACGGAAAAAGGAGTCTCGAGCTGGGGCGGGCGCGAGGTGAGGCGGATGAGCGGCCGCTTCCCTGGATAGGACGCAAGCGGCCGCTCGCCATTCTTGAACGGCAACATCGCCAAATCCTGCGCGATCGCCGCCGGCGCTCCGGCCGCGCCGCCCGTCAGGAAAGCTCCCGCCGCGCGCAGCAGGGACCGCCGGTCGATCATCAATTCCCTCCGAAAACAGGACGTTCAAAAAATATGGCGGCGGCTGTGCCGCCATGAGCGGCGGCGAGAGGGCGTCACGTGTTGCGGGGCTGCGGCACGATCCTCAGATAGGGCTTCGGCGCCTTCCAGCCGTCGGGATAGATTTTCCTCGCCTCCTCGTCCGAGACAGAGCCGGCGATGATCACATCCTCCCCCGGCCGCCAGTTCACGGGCGTCGCCACTTTGTGCGTCGCCGTCAACTGAAGCGAGTCCAGGATACGCAGCACCTCGTCGAAATTTCTCCCCGTCGTCATCGGATAAACGAGGATGCATTTGATTTTCTTGTCCGGCCCGATGATGAAGACGTTTCGGACGGTCTGATTATCCGCGGGGGTGCGCTTGGCTGCGTCGCCCGAGGCGCTCGCCGGGAGCATCCCATAAAGCTTGGAAACGCGCAGGTCGGGATCCCCGATCATCGGGTAATTCGGCGAGGCGCCCTGTGTTTCCTCGATATCCGTCGCCCATTTCGCATGGTCGTCGACCGGATCGACGCTCAGGCCGATCAGCTTCGCGTTGCGCTTGTCGAACTCGCGCTTCATCTTCGCCACATATCCGAGTTCAGTCGTGCAAACCGGCGTGAAATCTTTCGGGTGAGAAAAGAAGACGACCCACGAGCCGTCGATCCAGTCGTGGAATCGCAGGTGTCCCTGTGTCGTTTCCGCTTCGAAATCAGGGGCGGCGTCGCCAATCTGGAAAGACATCTCGACCTCCCTACTGGAGCCGTCGAACACCCGAGTCCGCCAGCCAAGCGGTTAGAATTGCGCCCTGACGCGCCGCCCGCAAGGGGGAGCGCCAGTTGGGCCGCTCATTTTCTCGCGGGTTTCCATGCAGGCGGCGCAAGGGTGGCCAAACGGCCGGCGCGAGCGCCGCTTCTGCGGGTGATGAGGGTCAGATCGGCCTGAGCGGGCGGAGTCTGAAAATAGACGTCCATGAGGCCGCCTCCTGGATCGACTCACGGCCCAGTTCCTGAAAAACGTCCTGCACCCTGTCCTGTTCGGAGTCCTCGAGCGTTTCTGGCAGGATCGTGAGCGCGCGGCCGAAGAGCAGGTTCATTCTCTCATATTGCATCGCTTGCGCCGTCCGGCCGAGCTGTTCCGCATAACCCTGGATCGCGGCCGCCGCCGCGGTCAAGAGCTCGAGCAGAAGCGGCACATATGCGGCGCCGTGAAAGGGGATGAAATTTTTCCAGTCGACGGAGAAATATTTGCTGGCGCCGATCAGAAAAGTGCCGGCGCCCGCAAGCGCCACGAAGCTCACCGAGATCGATTTGCTGCGGCGCGCGACCTGCGCGTGATGCGCGCCGCGCGCGCGGAAATAGGCGAGTTGGCCCTTGACCCATACATCGCGACAGACGCCATATCGCGATGCGTCGAGAGACAGGCCCAGCGCGAGTCCGTGGCCCTGGAAACACTCGAGGGATTTCAGCGAAAGGCGGACCCATGAGAGTTCGAGCGTCTGACAGAGTGGATAGGCCTCCGCCACTGTCTGCCTTATTCCGGCGATTTTCCAGAAAATGCCGACTCTCGCCGCCTCCGACAAAGCGCGATAATCGAGATATCTCGCCTGATATTCGCGCCGCCGCGCGAATAAATAAAGCGCAAAGGAACAAAAAAACAGGAGCTGATAAATGATGAGCGCATAGGCTTTGAGGCCCGGCTCAATGGAGGGAACGCCAAGCGCGATCGCCATGAGAAACGCCAGCGCGAACAACAGTCTCCAGACGTTCTTGAAGCGGTTTTGATAGTATTGCGCCAGCAGATCGGCGACCGCATAGGTCGCGCAGAGCAGCGGCGCCGCATGCAGAACGAGAGAGCGGTCCTGCTCCGCAACGCCGGTCGGGTCCGGCGCATCTGAAAGCCGGATCAGCGCTTGGCGGAACAGCGCTTCGCCCGCATGAGAGGAGAGCAGGCGCTTCGCATCCCCGTTATAATGGGTCGTGAGCCTGATATAGGCGTCGAAATCCTTCCAGACCTTTGCATCCGCCTCCTGCCCGGATGTCTCTGATCCAGCCGCCTGAAAGTCTCTGCCCCAGGGTAATGTTCGAACCGAGAGGCGGTCGTCTCGCGCGGTCCGACGCGGCGCGGTGATCACGATGACGGGGCCTGCGCCGGCGCCGTCGAGGCAGTCCCTGATGGCCCTGCCGGAGTTCAGGCCGAAGCCCGTTCTCCTGATCGAGACGATCTCGGCCGTGCCGCCCGTCTTGGCGTCGTGTGAATCGCCGTCCCAAAGGGCGAGGAGGATATGGCAGCGCCGGATGATGAACAGGCCGGCTTCCCTGTACTGAAGCGCCCGGCGCGCCGGGTCGGTCCGGATGGAGTCGAGGCTCGCGCCTCCGGCGAGGGGCATCTCCGGCGCCGTTATGGCGAGGCTCAGCAAGCGGTCGAACTCGGCGGCGGCCGCAGAGTCCGGCAGGAAATCGCGCCGATATTCCCCCGCGGGCATCGGCAGCGGGGCGACGAGTCCCGCGCCGAATTCCATCGCCACGCGGGCGACGAGCTGATCCGCGCCCTCGGCAAGCGACGACATTACGATCAGCGGCGTGTCCTCGTCGACGCCGAGATAATCCGCCTTGATCCTGGAAAAGGCCCCCCTGACCTCGCGTTCCAGGGCGCCGATGTCCCCCTCGCGCAGGTCGCGATGCCCCGTCACGCCGATGATGAGCGGCAGTCTGCACTGGAGTCCCGAAACGACGCCAGTGCGCGCCGAAGACAGATCCCTCATAACGCCCTCTCCAACAACTCGTGCGTTATTTGTTTTTCAGCCGCGATCTTCCCGAAGCTGTAGAGCGAAGGAATGTTGTCGGGATTTTCCATCTGCCGCAATTTGACAATATCGTCGGCGCTCAGCGTGACGCCCACATTCTGCGTCAGCCACTGCTGTTCCAGCTTGATGTCGCAGCGGTGAAAATGAAAGAGCTTTCCGAAAGGCGGCGTCGCGTCTTTCAGATCGCCGAGTTCGGAGTTGATCGGCCATGGAAGCGACGACTGCCCGAGCCAGGACATGAGCGTCAAAGTCAGTTCCTGATTGTCGGAGATTTGCGCGGCGAGCGCGTTGATCGCGAGGAGCAGCGAGGGCGCTCTTTGTGCTTCTCTCGTGGTGAGCTTGGGCCGGTAGGAGCCGGTTCCAACGGACAGAATGAAAAGATCGTCGACGCCGGTCTTCCACTCTAGGCGATAGGGCGGAAGAACCGCCGTGAGGAACAGCGCGAGCGAGGGATTATTGTGCGGCGTAAGGCCGCCGTCCAGAAAAAGGCCGGGCTCCATGCCCTTGACGATTTCGATCGTCTGCGGATCGAAATAATAGGGCGCGGCGGTGCTCGCCCGGATCACGTCGGGCAGCGAAAGATAGCTGTTGCCGACGAAGGAATTGTCCTGCGGCGTCTCCCAAAAGACCGAGCGCGGATTGTTCATGACGATCCAGCAGCTTCCGGTATCGAGCCGCTTGAGGACCATGCACAGTCCGGTCTTGAGCTTTTCGGAGCCGAGCGTGCAGCCCGAGAATGTCCTGTCGAGCTCCTCGTGAAGCGCCGCGCCGTCGAAATTCGCATGCCACCCTGGCAGGTGGAACATCGACGATCTGAATACTTTCGGCGCCAGCCTCTCATAGAAGGTATGAATTTCGCCGGCCGAAAATCCCGTCGCCAATCCGGCCGCGATGATGGCGCCCGTCGATGTCCCGCCGATCAGGTCGAAATATTCGCAAAGGCGCACGTCGCGCCCCTCGATGTCGGCGAGCACGTGCTCGATTCGCTCCAGGAAGGCGATCGAGACGGCGCCGCGCACGCCGCCGCCGTCGAGCGAGAGAATGCGCTTTCTCCCAGGGCTGAAGAGGTGGCGGTCACGCGGGCGCGCATATGTGTCGTCCATGGCGGTCGAGAGTCCCTCGCAGGTGGAAACGGGTGCGTCATTCTTGAAATCTATTTGTGATTGGGGAGCGTGGACTGAGCGCCGGCCGCGCCCGCGGGCGCCAAACCGAGCGCTCGGAGCTTTTGATCGAAGCCATTGATTTTTTCTCGCAGCTCGACGGCGAGCCGTTGCATCTTCTCCAAATCGCTCGACGACATGTCGTTCAGCTTGATCGAGACCTCCGTGAGCTTCTGGAGCTTGCGGCTTCTGACGAACTGGTCCGCGGCGACCACGAGCCTGTCGAGATGATCCACCGCCGTCGCCAGGTTCTCGAAATTGATCGTGGCGGGTCGCGCCCCATCGCCGCCGCCGGGCTTCTGCAACAGCGGTTGCAGGGACTCGTCGACCTGGCCGAGATTCCATTTCAGCGCGCTCAAAGAGCTCGGCACGCCGTTCAGCGTCTCGGTGAGCCGGCCGTAGGTCGTCGAAAAATGAGCATAAAGCTCCCTGAGGTCGGGATAGTTCCGGCGCGCATCCTCGACGAGGAGCCTTGGATAACGCTGGCCCGGCAGGGCTGTCAGATCCGGAGCATCGGCCGAGGCGCCGATGAGGCTGATGAAGGCGGAGCCCATCAGCTCTGTCTGTCTCAGTCTCGCCGTCGTATCGGTTCTGACCGGCGTCGCCTTGTCGATTTTCGCAAGAACGACGGCGCTCGCAGAATCCGCCGGAATTGAAATCTTCGTGACCTCGCCGACCTTCAGTCCATTGAAATAGACAGGCGTGCCGAGCGTGAGGCCCACGGCGGGGCCCGAAAAGTCCATCTCGTAGAGAACGTCGTTGGACGTCCATGCCGGCGCCAGGATGAAGAAGGCGAAGCGGAGCGCCGCCGCCAGCGTGGCGAGGACGAAAACGCCAACGAGCAGGTAATTGGCCCGGATTTCCATATGCGCCTCTTTTGCTCCAACGCGCGTTTCGACGCCGCGATTTATCTCATCAGACCCGACGGAGGGCGTCCGCCGGACGCATGGAAGCGGCGCGCCAGGCGGGATAGAGGGCGCCCAGCCCGCAGAGGCCGACGGCGGCGAACAGGATCGGCAGGATGATGGCAAGCGAGGGGCGAAACGCCAGTATCTCGCCGACCGTCGGGAGGTATTTGAACGAATGGGAGATGGCGAAGGATGCGGGAACGCCGATGAGACACCCGGCCAATCCGATGACGAGCCCCTCCAGAACGATGGACGCCATTGTCCGCCAGCGCGACCAGCCGATCGCCATCATGATCCCGATTTCGCGCGTCCGTTCCTGGATCGCCATGAGCAGCGCATTGAGGACGCTGAGGGCGCCGAGCGTAAGCGCGATGATCGATATGGCTTTGGCGACGGCCTTGAGGACCGCGAGATTTCGATCGCGTTGCAAAAGCTCGTCGGTCGGAGCGGCCGAAAGGGGGCCGAGCCGGGCGATCTGCGCCCTTATCGCCGCCACGCGCTGCGGCGTCACGGCCGGCGCCAGCTTGATATGGAACATGGTGACGCTCTTGTTGCGAAAGGACACGGTCTGGAGCTTCGAAAGAACCGTGTAAATCAGCGAGCGGTTCAGCGCCGACTGGTAATTTGAGACGCCGACGACGGTGAAAGGCTCGTCGAGAATGGTGAGCCGGTCTCCGACTTTCTTGTTCAGGGCGGCCGCCGCATCCTGCCCGAGAACGGCGGCGCCGGTTTCGCCGGGAAGGGGGCGGCGGCCCTGCGCGATCGGCATTTTCTTCCAGAAGACGCTGTCTTCCGGCGACCCCATCACCAGCCTCTGCCGCTTGTTGTCGATGGGCGCGAACATGATGATTTCGCCATCGGCCGCGACGACGTCCTTGATGGCCGCGAGCGCCGGCCTGTAGCTCTCCGCAATGGAGCTCTCGAAAAGGTCGGAGGCGCTTCTCGAGAGAACGACGAGGTCGGCGCCGCGCTCCTCGACGCCCTCGCCGGCGCCCTGCTCGATGCTGTCCGCGAGGGCGACCAGACTGAGAGACGAGGCGACGGCCAGACCGACGCTGAGCGACACGATTGCGGTGCGCGCAAACCGGCGTTGCAGGTTCCGCAGGGCGAGCGTCAGAAGGTTCAAGACAGCTGTTCCTCCGGCTGGGTCGACGGCGCCGCGCAAGGAGCGCCGGCGATTTGCATGTCCTCGACGATCGCGCCGTCCTTCAGGAGAATGCGCCTCGGGCATCGCGCCGCTATGGTTTCGTCATGTGTCACGATGGCGAGGGCTGTTCCGTGCGTTCTCTGGATTTCGAGCAGGAGATCGACGATGGCTTCCGAATTGGCGCTGTCGAGATTGCCCGTCGGTTCGTCCGCGAGCAGCAGTTGCGGGTCGTTCGCAATGCTTCGGGCGATCGCCACGCGCTGGCGTTCGCCGCCCGAAAGGCTCGAGGGCAGATGATCGAACCGCGCGCCGAGGCCCACTCTTTCGAGCAGCGCCGCCGAGCGGGCGCGTCTTTCTCTGGCCGACAGCCCTTTTCCCATCAGCGCCATTTCGACGTTCTCATGCGCCGTCAGAGCCGGCAGGAGCAGGAATTCCTGAAAGATGATGCCGATCTGCCGGCCCCGCAGACGCCTCCATCCTTCCTGGTCGCGGACCGGCTGCTCCCGCCAATAGATCGTCCCCGACGAGGGCGTGTCGCAGCCGCCGAGGATATGAATCAGGCTGCTCTTGCCGCTGCCGCTCCGCCCCAGGATCGCGATGCATTCGCCTGCATATATGGAAAGGTTCACGTCGCGCAGGGCGACCACGGCCCCGTCCGGAAAGATGCGGGAGACATTTTCGGCGCGCATCAGCGGCGCGTCACTCGTCATGATGGAACCTGCCCCCCGCCTCGTGGCCGCTAGCGCGCGATCGCCTTCGTCGTCGCGTCGATGTCATTGTTCGTCTGGTCGAGCAACGCGTTTGTCTGGTCCCTGAGCGTCAGGGACATGCTCACGCCGTCGAGAATCACGTCTGCGATGCGCAGCCGTTTGGCGCCCCGCAGCCGCCAGATCGCGAAATGCGGCGGATCCTGCGTCTGCGTCGCGAGCAGCTGGTCTCCCGCTTCTCCCTTGCGCAGGCCGACGACCTTCGGCGCCTCGCCCTTGTTGTCCTGGTTCTGCTGGACGCATTTGCGCACGATCCAGCGCATCGCGGCGCTGCGATAGGCCTCGCGCCGGGCGGGAGAGAGGCTGTTCCATATCCTTTCCGCGCCGACCTTCGCCACCGCGTCGATGTCGATGAGCGACGCCGACTGGCGGGCGCAAGCGCTTTCGGCGGCCGCAGCTGGCTTGCCGGCCAGTTCGGCGGTCTGCCCCACGATCGTCGCGACGATGGCTTTCACCGCCGGGTCCAGCGCCGCCACGCCGCCCTCGGCCGCGGCGTAGCCGGGCAAAGCGCCAGCCGTCAGCGTCGCGGCGATCCACAGCGGAAGCAGACGATGAACCACGCAGAAAGACCTCCCTCGGGGCGCCGAGACTCTTTCTAGCCCCCTTTCGCCCGGCGGCGCAAAGCGCCCTCGCTTTTGCCGTTCATGCATAAGCTTTCGTCTGCGACATTTTAAAGCAAGGAGACGCCGGCGCCGAAGGACGGGACAACTCTGACCGGGGATAAGCTCATGAGAAAATGAGACAATCATGGTTGCAACGGACAAGCGTTAGCGTGGGCGTAGACGCCCGGTTGCTGATGGGCTTTTCCACAGAGAAGGGGTAGCATTGTCTTCGGCCTGCGCGAGCCGGTAAGACAGTTATCCTCTGGACTTGAGAAAAAGCGCCAATTGGAACGCCGCTTGGTTCTGCGCCTTTTGCGCGAAACGCATATGGAAGGGTCGAGCGGACGAGGGCCGTGAATGAAATTCAATATTGCGTTGACACCCGAGCATCGTCTGGACGCCGGGATTGCAATAGCGGGCTGCAGGGCGGGGGAATGCGGCGTTCTTGATCTCGGCCTGCGGGATGCGGCGGCGGGCGTGGCGTCCGAGATCCGCAGGCTCGCCTCCCTTGCCGGCAAACGGGGCGAGTGGGGCGTTCGCTGGGACACGCAGTCTCTCGAGTCGCGGAATGCGGACGCGCTCGCCGAGGCGTTACATTCACCCGCGCCGGTCCTCGTCCTGGCGGGACTGGATCTCCGGGGAGGGTCTACCGCAAGGATCACCCGCAGTCTCGCCGGTTTCCGCAAGCTGTCAGGCAGGATTCTCATCGAGGCCTACTGTCTCGAAACGGCGCGCGCGGCGGCGGCGCTCGGTTGCGACGGCCTCCTCATGAAAGGGCACGAAGCGGGCGGGCGCGTCGGGCCTCGCTCGAGCTTTATCCTGCTTCAGGAGCTTCGAGGCAAGATCGACATTCCCTACTGGATTCAGGGCGGCGTCGGCTTGCGCAGCGCCCCGGCCGCCATCCTCGCCGGCGCGGCGGGCGTCGTTCTTCGCGAACAATTGTGGCTGACGGAGGAAAGTCCGTTCGCCGCGCGCGAAAAAGAGCTTTTCGCGAACTGCGATGGGAGCGAGACCTTTCTCCTCGCCGCCCAAAGCGGGCCTTACCGTTTTTTCGCGCGGTCGGGGCGACGCCGGCTTCGGGAGCTGGAGGCGGCGGCGCTGGAGGGCGAGGCTTGCGAGGATCTGCTGCGCAGCCATCTCTCGCAGGCTGACGCGCCGCTGGTTCCCATGGGCCAGGAGATCGCTTTCGCCGGATATTTGGCCAATCGCTACGGCTCCGCCGGCCGCATTCTTGCGACGCTGCGGGAGACGATCGAGGACGCGGTCCGCGACGCGGGGGCGCAGACCCTGCTGGCGGCGGGCGCGCCCCTCGCGCAGATGCACGGGACCGCGTTCCCGATCGTTCAGGGCCCGATGACGCGCGTCAGCGACGTGGCGCGCTTCGCCCAATCCGTCGCCGAGGCCGGCGCCTTGCCCTGCGTGGCGTTGAGCGTGCTTCGCAAGCCGCAGGCGGAGGCCTTGCTGACGAAGACGCGTGAGCTGCTCGGGGACCGTCCCTGGGGCGTCGGCCTTCTCGGTTTCGCCCCTTTGGAGCTGCGGCGGGAGCAACTCGAGGCGATCGCCGCCGCGGCGCCGCCCTTCGCCATCATCGGGGGCGGGCGGCCGAGCCAGGCGCGCGAGCTCGAAACACTCGGCGTCACGAGTTATCTCCATGCGCCCTCGCCGGGCCTGCTCGAGAGTTTTCTCGAGGAAGGCGCGCGCAACTTCGTCTTCGAGGGCAATGAATGCGGCGGCCATACCGGCCCGCGCACGAGCTTCGTTCTGTGGGAGCTCGCCATAGAGACGTTGCTGTCCGCCAAAGCCGATCCGTCCTCGATCGCCATTCTGTTCGCCGGCGGGGTGCATGACGCCCTGTCGGCCGCCATGGTCGCCGTCATGGCCGCGCCGCTCGCGGCGAGGGGCGCAAAAATCGGCGTCGTGATGGGGACGGCCTATCTCTTCACCGAGGAAATCGTCCGCACCGGCGCGCTGGCGCAGGCGTTCCAGGAGGAGGCCGTCGCCTGCCGCACAACCGAGCTGCTTCAGTCCGGCTTGGGTTTTTACACGCGCTGCGCGCATACGCCGTTCTGCGATGAATTCAACCGCGTGCGGCGCGAGCTGATGATGCAGGGGGCGTCCCGGGAGGAGATGATCCGCCGCCTCGAGCTGCTCAACATCGGGCGCCTGCGCATTGCGTCGAAAGGCGTCGCGCGCGCCGCCAGCGGCGAGGGATATGTGACCGTCGATTCCGACACGCAGCGTCGTGAGGGCCTCTTCATGCTGGGCGACGCCGCGATCCTGAAAACGCGGCCGACGACGATCGCCGCCCTCCATCGGGACGTGAGCGAAAACAGCATGGCGCTGCTTGCGGCTTTCGCGCAGGCCCCCCGGCCGCGGACGCGGGGGAAAAGCGATGCGGACGGGGATATCGCCATCGTCGGCATGGCCTGCCTGCTCCCCGGCGCGGCCGGCGTCGGCGCCTACTGGCGCAACATTCTGCGCCGGGTGGATGCCATGCGCGAGGTCGATCCGGCGCGCTGGGAGGCCGAAACCTTCTACGACCCGCGCCGCGCCGTCGCCGACAAGGTCTGCTCCAAATGGGGCGGCTTCCTGGACGATACGCCATTCGATCCCACCCGCTACGGCATTCCGCCGGCGAGCCTGCGCTCGATCGAACCCATGCAACTGCTCGCGCTCGAAGTGACGCGGCGCGCGATTGAGGACGCCGGGCTCGACAGGCGGCCCTTTCCGCGGGAGAGAACCTCGGCCATTTTCGGCGCCGGCGGCCTGCACGACATGGGCATCGCCTATGTCTTCCGCACCGAACTCGAACGCTATCTCCAGCGCGTTCCCGGCCTCGCGGAAGAGACCCGCAGGGAGATCGTGGACCGGCTTCGCACGCACGAACTCCCCGACTGGACCGAAGACTCTTTCCCCGGATTTCTCGGGAACGTCGTCGCCGGCCGCGTCGCCAATCGTTTCGACCTCGGCGGCATGAATTTCACCGTCGACGCGGCCTGCGCCTCCTCGCTCGCCGCGCTCGAAATCGGCGTGCGGCATCTGCGCGACGGCGACGCCGACATGGCGGTCGTCGGCGCCATCGACGGGACGAACAATTCCGTTTCCTTCATGGCCTTCGCCCAGACGCACGCGCTCTCGCCGGGCGGTCGCTGCCGGCCCTTCGACGATGGCGCCGACGGCATCGCCATCGGCGAGGGCGTCGCCGTGCTCGTCCTCAAGCGGCTCGCCGACGCCGAGCGGGACGGCGACCGCATCCGCGCCGTCATCAAGGGGATCGGCGGGTCGAGCGACGGGCGCAACAAGAGTCTGACCGCGCCGCATCCGCAGGGTCAGGTGGCGGCCCTGCGCCGCGCCTATCGGGACGCTGCGGTCGATCCGGCGACGGTCGAACTCATCGAAGCGCATGGCACGGGAACGGCCGCGGGCGACAAATCGGAGATCGAGTCGCTCTGCCTCGCCTTCGCGGACGACGCCATCGCGCGGCAAGGCTGCGCGATCGGCTCGGTCAAATCCATGATCGGCCACGCCAAGGTGGTCGCCGGGCTCGCGGGCGTGATCAAGAGCGTGCTGGCGCTCGATCACAAGACCCTGCCGCCAACCCTCGGCGTCGAAACGCCGAACAGGCGGGTCGACTTCGCGAGGACGCCTTTCTACATAAATTCGGAAACGCGGCCCTGGCTGTCGAGCCCCGACCATCCGCGCCGCTGCGGCGTGAGCGCCTTCGGATTCGGCGGCGCGAATTTCCACGTCGTGCTGGAGGAATATGCGGGCGGTTATCGCCCCGGCGACCGCGCCGATCTCGGTCCCCGCGACGCGGAGCTGTTCGTCTTTCGCGGGCGATCGCCGGCCGATGTCGCCGAGGCTGTCGCCGGCCTCGAGCGCCTGATCGCCGGGTGCGCCGAATTCGACGTGGCGGCGCTCGCCTATGCCCAGGCGCTCGCCCGGCCCGAAGCATCGGGCGGGGCAGTGGAGGACGGCTGCCGGCTCGCGCTCCTCGCGGCTTCGCCCGCAGACCTCTCGGCCAAGCTGGCGCTCGCGCGGGACATGCTCGCCGAGGGGCGCGCCCGCAAGCATCCGGGCGGGATCTATATCGGCGATGGGGCGGCGGCGCCGGGGAGCGTGTGTTTCCTCTTTCCCGGCCAGGGGTCGCAGAGACTGAACATGCTGCGCGATCTCGTTGTCGGCATGCCGCGTCTGCACGCTGTCTTCGAGCGGGCGGACGCCCTGCTCGGCGATCTGCCGCAAAAGCTTTCCCGTCACATCTACCCGATCGCGTGCTTCTCGGAGGAGGCGCGCAAGGCGCAGGCCGACGCGCTCGACGCGACGCGCATCGCGCAGCCGGCGCTGGGCGCGGTCGAACTCGCCGCGCTGGAGGCGCTGCGTGGATTCGGCCTGACGCCGGATTTCGTCGCGGGCCACAGTTACGGGGAATATGTCGCGCTCTGCGCGGCCGGCGTGATCGGCCCCGACGAGTTGATCCGTCTTTCCGATCTGCGCGGGCGCGTGACGGCGGAGGCGGGCGCGCGATCGCCTGGAACAATGGCGGCGGTGAACGCCGGCGCGGCGCGCGTCGAGGCGCTCCTGCGCGAGCGCGGGCTGGCCGTCTCCGTCGCCAATCACAATGCGCCCGATCAGACGCTCATCGCCGGCGCTCCCGAGGCGATCGACGCCGCCGCGCCGGTCCTGCGTGAACAAGGGTTGCGCGTCGCCCGTCTGCCGATCGGCACGGCCTTTCATTCGCCGGCGATGGAGCGCGCGCGCGTCGCTCTCGGGAAGCGGCTCGAAAAATTCAGCTTTCAGCCGCCGAAAATTCCCGTGTTCAGCAATGCGACGGCGAAGCCCTATCCGGAGACGGAGGCCGAAATTCGCGCGCTGCTGGCGCAGCACATTCGCGAGCCGGTCCGTTTCGTGGACGAGATCGAAAATCTCTACGAAGCGGGCGCGCGCATTTTCGTCGAGGTCGGTCCGGGCCAGGTTCTGAGCGGCCTCGTCAAACGGATACTCGCGGAAAAGCCGCATGCGGCGCTCGCCATCGACGCGCCCGCGCGGCCCGGCTGGCTTCAGCTCGCGCATCTGCTCGCGGAGGCTGCCGCGCTTGGCTGCCCCGTCGACCTGCGCGCCTGGTTCGAGGGGCGCGGGCTCGTCGCGAGCACGCCGGAGCGGGTGATCGAACAGGCGCGCGCGGAGGCGGAGCCGGGCCCGATGGTCTGGCGCGTAAACGGCGGCCGCGCGGCGCCGTGGCGTGAGGCTGCGGCGATGACGCCAGCCAACCGAGCCGAGGCCGCGCCGCGCCCGGCGAAAACTTCAGTTCGAGCAAAAAACGAGGACATCAGCCAAGTGGACGACAAGCCGAGCCAAGTGGACGACAAGCCGCGCCAGCCTTTCGCCGGCTCTTCGCAGGTCGATCAGGTTCAGCAGAACATCGCCCAGTTCATCGAATTGCAGCGGGAACAGCAGGAGACTCTGCGTCGCTTTCTCGATTTGCAGAGCCGACTGCTGGAAGCGTCCGGAGCAGGAGCGGCCGCCGTTGGGGAAGCGCCCGGCCTTCCCACCCTGGGCGTTCCGCCGGCGCCGATCCTGCCGCGCCTGATCCCGACCGCGCCGGGCGGGGAGCCCGCCGCCGGGCCGTCGCATGACGCGTCGCCGGCCAAGGCTGCAACGCCCGAGGCCATGGCCGGAACGATGCCGCCCGCGCAGCCGGCGATCGCCGCCCAGCGGGTGAAGGACAAGACGGAGCCCGGCGCCGGATGGGCGACGACCGAGCAGTTTCGCGCCGATCTTTTGCGCGCCGTCTCGGTGCGCACCGGCTATCCGGAGGACATGCTCGATCCGGCGGCGGATATGGAAGCCGATCTTGGAATCGACTCCATCAAGCGCATCGAGGTCTTCAGCGAACTCAAGGATCGCTACGACTTCATGGCCGGGCGCGACGAGGAAACCGTCTTCGACGAGCTTGCGGGCCTCAAGACGCTCGACGCGATCGTCGCCTGGTACGACGGCATGACGAGCGGCGCGCCGGCGGCCGAGGGGAAAGCGGTCGATCCGGTTTCCCTGCCCCCCTCTCTCCCCGAGGCGCCCCCTCTGGCGCCCGCGTCGCCGTCGGCCTCTGTAGACCGCTATGTCTTGAGAGCTGCGGCGGCGGAGCCGCTCCCCGCCGGGCGCCCGCCGCGCGCCATGGACGCGCCCGTCCTGTTGTTGGGTCCGGCGACCCCGGTGAGCGAGGCGCTGATCGAGGCGCTGACAAATGACGGCCAGCAGGTTTGTCGCGCCGCGCCGGGCGTCGAGACGCGCGCTCTGGGAGATGGGCGCTTCGAGGTCGATTTCTCGTCGCAGGCTTCCGTCGAAGAGCTGCGGCGGCTGATCGCGGTCGAAGGCGTCGAGCCGATCGGCGCGCTCATTTCACTCCTTGGCCTGTCCTCCGCCCCGGATTCGGCGGCGCGCGAGACGTTCCTGGCCGCCAAGATCTTCGAGCCCGATCTGCGAAAGGCCGCCGTGGCGGGCGAAGCCTGGCTCGTGACGGCGACCGCTCTCGACGGGCGCTTCGGTCTCGGCGGTGGAGCCGATTTCGCGCCCGAGGCCGCAGGCGCACACGGCGTCGCGAAATCCATCGGGCGCGAGTGGCCGGGCGTCAGCGTCAAATGTCTCGATTTCGACCCCGCGCTGTCCGCGCAGGCGGTGGCCACGGCTTTCCTCGCCGAGTGGCGCGCGCGAGAGGACGACGCCTCCCTTGAAGTCGGCGTCACGCCGGCCGGGCGCTGGCGGCTCGAACTCGATCGCGACAGCCGCCTGAAACCGGAAGCAAGCGAACTCGATCTCGACGAGGAAAGCGTGGTGCTCGTCACCGGGGGCGCCCGCGGCGTCACGGCGCGTGTCGCCCTTGCGCTCGCCGAGCGGCGCCGGCCGCGCCTCGTCATCGTCGGCGCCAGCGCCGAGCCCGCCGAGGAAAGCGACGAAACGCGCGGCGTCGAAGACCACGAGACGCTCAGGAAAACGCTGATCCGCGAGCTTGGGAAGAAGGCCTCCGGCAGGCCGAAGCCCGCGCAGGTGGAGCGGGCCCTGGCGCGCCTCCTCAAGGATCGTGAGATCAGGAGCAATCTTTCGGCGATGCGGGCGTGCGGCGCCGAGGTGGAGTACCATGCGCTCGACGTGCGTGACGCCGAGGCCTTCGGCCGGTTGCTTGACGGGCTCTACGCCAGATGGGGCCGCATCGACGGCGTAGTTCACGGCGCCGGAGTCATCCATGACAGGCCGACGCGCGAAAAGTCGCTCGATTCCTTCGACGCCGTCTATGAAACGAAGGTCTCGCCGGCGCTTGCGCTCTCCCGCAAGCTGCGGCCGGAGTTCCTCAGATTCATCGCCTTCTTTTCCTCGGTGGCGGGGCGCTTCGGCAACGCCGCCCAGTCGGATTACGCGGCGGCCAACGAGGTCCTGAACAAGCTCGCCGATCGTCTCTCACAGGAATGGCTGCATGTCAGGGTCGTCTCGATCAACTGGGGGCCATGGGAAGGGGGGATGGCGAACGCGCAGATCCTCAGGCTGATGGCCAGGCAGGATATCGAACCCATCCCGCTGGAGGTCGGCGCGCGCTTGTGCCTCGCCGAACTCGCCCGGCGTCCCGGCGAAGCGGAAGTCGTCATCGCCGCCACCCTCGAGAAGATCGCCGCGGCGCGCGTGCGCAAATCGGCGACGCCGTCCGAGAACCGCGAGACGGCGCCGCTGGACGCGACGGTTTGAGCCGGGCTTGCCGAAGTCCCGTGCGCGCGCCGGAGGGGCGATGATCAGGCTCGTCGATGCGCCGGCCGCCGACGACGGCGTAGAGCAGGCCCCCGACGACATGGCGGGCGCCTTGCCCTTTATCGGGCGGACGGTCGAGTATCGGCCGGGCGAGAGCCTCGTCGTCGAGCGCATTCTGGATCTTGCCGAAGATCTTCATCTCGCCGACCACGCCTTCGTCCATGCGCCGGGCGTGAAGCCGCTGTCCGCCTGCCTGCCCGTGCTGCCGATGACGCTCAGTCTGGAGGCCATGGCCGAGGCCGCCGCCTGTCTCGCCCCGGGCTACGGGCTCATCGGCGCCGCCGAGGCGAAGGCGAGCCGCTGGATCGAACTCGCCGACGTCGACCGGCTCGCCTTGCGCATCGTGGCCCGCCACGAGGCCTATGACGCCTCGCGCGACGTTCACCAAATCCGAGCCGCCATTCAGCCGGATGGCGCACCCGCGCCCGCCGTCACGGCGCTATTCTTCTTCTCGAAGCGCTATCGGCTCGATCTCGCCTTCACGCTCAGCGCCTTCTCCAGGCCCCATCCGCACGCGCTCACGGGCGAGGAAATCTATCGCGAAAGACTGCTCTTTCACGGACCTGCCTATCAGTGCCTTGCCGGCCCGATCACGCTCGCCGACGAGGGCGTCGCATGCGAGATGCGCGCTCTTTCGGCAGCCGGCCTGTTTCGCAGCAATGCGCGGCCCCAGTTGCTGCTCGATCCGCAGATTCTGGACGGCATCGGGCAGCTCATCGGCGTCTGGGCGATGGCGCGCGAACGCTACGTCTTTCCGATCGGACTCAAACGACTCGAATTGTACAGGCCGTCTCCGGCCGCCGGGACGCGCCTTCCCGTGCGCATCGACATCACGTCCGACTCCGGCAAGACGCTGGAGGCGAATATCGAGGCGCAGGACGGCGCCGGCGGAGTCTGGATGCGCATCGAGGGCTGGCGCATGTGGAAGTTCCGCTGGGATCGGCGCTTTGTCGATTTCCGCCGCGCGCCGGCCAGAGAGGCGCTGAGCGACGATTATGCGCTGGAGGGCTTCGCTGGCGTCTGCCGCATGATCCGGCTCTCCGACGTTTCGGATTTCGACCTCGCCCTGCTCGCGCGCCATTATCTGCATGTCGAGGAAATGCCGGCTTTCACACAAAAGGCCGGGGCGCCGCGACGCCAGCGGCAATGGCTCCTCGGACGTGTCGCGGCAAAGGACGCCGTCCGCGCCTGGTTGAAGAGAGCCGGCGCGGAGGCGATTCACCCGGCCGCGCTTCGCATCGTCCATGACGAGTCGCGGCAGCCCGTGATCCGTCATGCGGCGCTTCCCGATGCGCGGCTTCCGAAGATCAGCATCGCGCATTGCGACGACCGGGCAATCGCCGCCGCGCATCAAGAGCCGGTCGGAATCGACATCGAGCCCGTCGCGCCGCGAGACGCGGCCTTTTGCGAAACGCTCTGCGCGCCTGCCGAGCGGCTGCTGCTCGATGAGCGGGCGAAAGCCTGCGACGCAACCACGGATGAATGGATGACGCGGCTTTGGTGCGCCAAGGAAGCCCTCGGCAAGCACAGAGGCTCGGGCGTGGACGGGGCCGTGCGAAAATTGGCGGCGATCGCAATTTCGGCGGATGGGGCAATCGACATTTTGCCAAGAGGCGAAGCCCATTCGCGCCGGGTCACGACGTTGCGCGACGGCGACGTCATCATTGCCTGGACCTGAAGCGACAAGGAACGGATTGCATGAACAAGGCGTCTCGCATCTGTGTCATCGGCGCCGGCCCGAGCGGGATCGCCGCGGCGAAGAACTGCCTGCTGAGCGGCCTCGACGTGGTCGTTTTCGAGAAAGGCGACAAGGTCGGCGGGAACTGGGTCTTCAACGACAGGACCGGACATTCGAGCGTTTATGAGAACACTCATACGATCAGCTCGAGGATATGGTCCGAATATGAAGACTTTCCCATGCCGGAGGAATATCCGGACTATCCGCGCCACGATCAGATGCAGGCCTATTTCGAGTCCTACGCCAGACATTTCGGCGTCTATGAACATATTCGTTTCGGCCACAGGGTCGAGGCCGCGACGCCTGAAGACGACGGCCGCTGGCGCATCGTTTTCTCGGATGCGCGCGGAGAGACTCGAACGGAAATCTTCGATGCGCTCATGGTCGCCAACGGCCATCACAACGAGCCGAAATATCCCGAATATCCGGGAGACTATTCCGGGCGGCTCCTGCATTCGCACGATTTCAAGAGAGTGGACGACAGCTGGCGCGGCCAGCGGGTGCTCGTCATCGGCGCGGGCAATTCGGGTTGCGACATAGCGGTGGAGGCCGCGCGCGTCGCGCGTAAAGTGTGCCTCTCCATGCGCAGCCCGCAGTGGTTCGTGCCGAAATTCATGATGGGCGCGCCTTCGGATACGCTGCTGGCGCGGTTCAGCTGGGTTCCGCCCAAGATCAGACAGCGCGCCATGCAGCTGGTTCTGCGCTTGTGGCAGGGGCCTTATGCACGCTACGGCCTGCCTGAAAACGTCCTGCCGCCGCTCAGCCATCACCCGACCGTGAATTCCGATGTCCTCGACTTTATACGCCATGGGCGCATCCATCCAAGAAAAGCCATTGCGGAATGGTCGGGCCTCGATGTGACGTTCGTCGACGGCCGCGTGGAAGCCTTCGACATCGTCTGCGCCTGCACGGGCTACTGGACGACCTTCCCCTTTTTCGACACGGCGCTCATCGATTTCAAACACGCCGATAAAGTCCCGCTTTACCGCAAGATGATGCACGCCGATTACGCCAATCTTTATTTCATCGGACTGTTTCAGCCCATCGGCAGCATCTGGCCGCTCGCCGATTACCAGGCGCGCCTCGCCTGCGAGGAGATCATCGGACATTACAAGCGTCCGAGCGACATGCAGGCGGCAATAGATCATGAGACGCGCCATCCGCATTACCAATTTTCAGGAGGGCAAAGACATGCGGCGGAAGTCGACTATCACGCTTTCAGGGACGAGTTGCGCCGGGAGCTCCTGACTGCAAGCGTCGATATCGGCGACGCGCCGCGGGGCATCAAGGCGCGTTACAAGACGACTCCCGTTCCATTTCGCGCCGCCCCGGCCGGCGCCGGATAGAGAGGTTTTCGTTCGCCTCTGTTCCCGGGCGCGCGAATCGCTTCTATTGCGATCTGGCGCCCCCAGGGCGCGCGAAATCATTGACTGGAGCTTTTCCGTGGCCGGACGGGCTGTCGCTCGGGCTCTTTTCGCCCTCCTGCTGCTGCTCTTGCAAAGGACGCCGTCGGCCGCGTCCGAAAGCGTCGATCTCCGGCTCGCCTATGTGCTCGCGACGGCGTCTTATTGCGCTTACGCCGTCAATCAGGCGGACGCCGATTTCGGGCGTGCGCGGGCCGTCTCCTGCCTTCGCGCCGCGGCGCGCGAGGACCCGGAGGCTCTGGCGCCGCTGATCGTCGCCCTGCAAGACACGGAAACCTATGTTGCGCCGGATCGGCCGGAAGACGCCTATCTGCTGGTGAGAATGCGCAAGGGGCTCATCCTGGCCTTCAGGGGGACGGCGCCGCCGCCGGTCCTGACGGACGGCGCCGCCCGCGACGCGCGGCGGGGCGTCCATCCGTGGCGGACGTTCGTCGCCGACATTCTCAACGATCTCGACGCCATCGCTAATGGGCGGGGCCGCCATTCTGGCTTCGACGACTCTTGGGAGCGGCTGAAGGGCCATCTGCTCCAGGATTGCGGCGGGTCGGCGGGTCGTGGGCAATGCAGCAGGTTTCGCCGCTTTGTCGGGCGGATGCGTCACGGCGGCGCGTTGTACCTCACCGGCCACAGCAAGGGCGGCGCCTTGGCCATGCTTGCAGGGCTCGATGGAGAGGCGCTCGCGGGGCCACGCGCCGCGACGCAGGTTGTTTATGCCTTCGCCGCTCCAAAGGCGGTGACGGCGGCGGTCGCGGCGGAAGCGACGCTGGCCGGGCAGGGCTGGATGCGATTCGAACGCGAGAACGACATTGTGCCGAGCCTTCCGCCGGACGCCACTCTCCCGCTCTGGATCATTCTCGGCTCGCCTTATGCGCATATCGGCGATCTCGTCTATTTCACGAGGGACGGCGCGCCTGTCCTGTTGCGCGCGGAACGCGCGTTGATCGTCCCGCCTGGCGACTGGGCCCGGGCGCCGGCTTTTCTCGTCAATCAGGCCGCGACGGTTGTGGCGAGCTGGCTGACGCCGGATTTCCCGAGAGCCATTCTGAATTCGAGCGAGGCGGCCTGCCGGGCGCTGGTGGACGCTCATTTCGAGGCGCTCGCCGACGTTCAAAGGCTCGCGACCGACAATCCGGCGGTTCTCGCGGCCGGCAAGGAGCAAAGCTTCTTCGCAAGAGGCCTTTATGACCCCGATGAAAGACAAATTCTGTGGGGCTTTCGCGAGTGGTGCGCGCAGGCGAGACTCATCGAGTGAATGGCGAAGAGATGCGGAATCGCAAACATGATCTCTCTCTAAATGGCGCCGTTGTTCTGCTGACCGGCGCGGCGCATGGGCTGGGGCGCGAGATTTTGCTCGAGTTGCAGCGACGCGGCGCCCATGTCGTCGGGCTCGATCTCGACGCCGCCGCATTGAGCACGCTTCGCAGCGAACTGGCGCCGGGTGGCGAGGCGCTCGTCTGCGACGTGAGCGACGCCGCGGCGGCGCGCGCCGCGGTCGCGCAGGTGCTGGCGCAATACGGTCGACTCGATCTCGTGATCGTGAACGCCGGCGTCGAGCGCGTGGGCCCGGCCTGGGACATGGAGGCGGAGGATTTCGCGCGCGTGATCGCGGTCAATCTTCTCGGGGCCTTCAATATCGTCAAGCCTGCGCTGGGGCCTGTTGCGGCGGCCGGCGGGCACATCCTCGCCATCGCATCGGTCGCGGCTCTGCTTCCCTGGCCATTGGGCGCGGCCTATGGCGCGTCGAAGGCGGGCCTCGAGTCCTTCATGCGCTCGCTCGGCTTCGAGCTTTCGGGCAGCGGCGCCAGTTGCGGCACCGCTTATCTCGGTTTCGTCGATACGGCGATGGCCCGCCGCGCCTTCGCCTCGCCGCAGGCGATGGCTCTGCTCGGCCGAATGCCGACCCGCCTGCTCGGCGTCATGCCGGTCCAGAATGCGGGCGCGGTCGCGCGGGCGCTTGTCGATGGGGTCGAGAGACGGAAAGCACGGCTGTTCATTCCTTCCATGATGCGCGTCACCTTCGCGCTGCGCGGCCTTTACCCCTTGTTCGACGGTTGGCTCGCCGGTCGTTGCGCGCCGCTCGCGGAGAGCCTGCGGCCTCGCCCGACCGGCCGAAGCGGGCGCTCACCGTTCAGTGAACAATAGTGAAGTTGGTATTGACCTCCATCAAGACTTTCGGCGCTCAGTAATTCTTCGCGGATACTTCATAATTTAGCCATCATAAATGATTTTGCTGTTGCCTCTTGCATGACGAGACGGCGCGTCGTCACAGGCGCCGCTTTGCCGCCAAACGCGGGCAAGAGGGTCGCGGGCAGGAGACATGCCTGACCAACCGAGGTTTTCCCATGCGTAAATTCGTTCGTGCAGCACTATTTCCGATCATCGTCGTCGCTTCTGCGGCCGGCGCGACGCAGCAGCAGCCCGGCCAGGAATTCGGCGCCTTCCTCACCGGCCAGCTCGTCGCGGATGGAAAAATCAGCGACTACGTCTCGGGCTCGACGAGAACCATGCAGGTCAAGATAAAGGGAGAGGCGCGCGGCGCAACGCTCAGCCTCGTCGAAGAGATGGCCTATTCGGACGGCGAGAAGCGGAAGTTTGTCTGGAAGTTCACGAAAGAGAACGGCGAATACATCGGCCAGCGTCCTGACCTGATCGGTAAGGCAAAAGTCGCGCAGAACGGAGACAGGGTCGACATCGCCTATCGGGCCAATGTCGTTTTGCCCAATGGCAGGGAGCAGGCTCTCGATTTTGTCGAAACCCTGACGTTCAGGGGACCCGGTGCGGCGAAGCTCGAGATCAAGGTGTCGAAGTTCTTCATTCCTGTCGCCGGCGCGGCGCTCGACGTCAAGAAACTCGCCTCCGCGCAATAGCTCGAACGCGTCGCCCCGTTTCGCTCACGCAACGTCATGGCCACGCGCCGCTCGCGCGCTTTCCACCGAAGTGGGAACCGGTTCGGCGTTAGAAAGCGGAACAATAAGCTGGAGCCTCGATCCGATTCCATCGGATCGGAAAGGCTCTAGCATCGACGCGCGCGGCGGCCATGTCTGTCGATCAGGCTACATGCGTCGATGGAGCTTCCTGAGGAATGAAGCAATTTCGTCCTTGAGGAGGAGGCGGCGCTTCTTCAGCGTCTCCAGCACCTCGTCGGTCGTCGGGTGCTCCTCGGATTCTATGCCGAAGATTTCCTTGTTGGTCTCTTCGTAATCCGTTGCAAGCCGCGCAAATTCGCGGTTGGCTCCAATCATGCGCTCGATGAGCTGGAACTCCTGCGAAAACTCGTCGCTCAGCTCGTGTGGAATCCGCATCATGGCAATGCGCTCCGCTTACGCCGCCCGACCCGGTTCGGATCAGACAGCCTTGGAAGCCTCCAGCCTCTCCGAGTTATATGCGCGCCGGGCCCCCGATCCAGGGGGGTCTTCTCAGGCCGCGCCGATCCAGAAGGCGAAGGTTCCGACGGCGGCGTGCGAGACGATGAGCGGCCAGAGATTTCGGGTCAGTAAATAGTCGATCGACCAGGCGACTCCTGCAAAAAACGTGTTGATGAGCAATAAGGGGTCTCCATAGGCGACATGCATGAGCGAGAAGGCCGCAGAGGAAAACAGGACGTAAGCGGACCGGCTTGCGCCGAGTTGCGTCGCGATCACCCGAGGCATGGCCCTGCAGACGATTTCCTGGCACGGGCTCGACAGCAAGAGGTAGAATGGCGCAAACAGCCGCCAGTCGGGCGGCGGGCGCGGAACGGCGACGAGCTTGGCCTCGCAGAATGCAAGCGCCATGAGCAAAAGGGAGACTGCGGCGGCGCAAAGCCACTGGCGCCGGCTCCCATATCCGGCGAGCCCGAGATCGGCCAGCGAATAGCCTGCGGCGACGCATTGGGTCATGCAAAAGCTCGACGCCACGACGAGCGCGTGAAAACGCAAATCGAAGGGAAGCAGCCCCGCGCTCATTGCGAGGGGCGGTGCGAGCACAATAAGAGAATAGACCGAAAACGCAGCCATGGGCTGCGGGCGTTGCAAGACTGTCATACGAGTTCAAACACGGCTGCGCCGGCGTCGTTCCCGCACATCGACGCAGCTTCTCGATCCGCGCGCGCCGCTGTCACATGCGCGTCTTGCGAGCGTCGCATCGATCGTTCGATGAGTTATCTTCGAGCCGCTCTCTTCATCCTTGCCATGACCGGCGCCTTGCTGTTCGCTGCGCCCATCCAGGCGCTGGCGCGGCGGCGCGAGTGGAGGCTGCAAAATGAGATACAGAAGAGCTTCTGCCGCACCCTCTGCCGCATTATCGGGATCGAGGTTGCGCCTGGGGGCGTTCTGCCTGGCTTCGGCCCGCGGTTGATCGCGGCCAACCACCTCTCATGGACAGACGTTATCGCGCTTGCGAGTCTGCATCCGTTCGTTTTTCTCGCCAAGAGCGAGGTGGCCGGCTGGCCGATCCTCGGCTTCATTGCGCGGCTTCAGGGGACGGTTTTCGTCGAGCGCAGCGCCCCACAGAATATTCCAGGCGTCAACGCCGCTCTCGCCGCCGTGCTGGACGAAGGACGCGACCTCGTCATATTTCCCGAGGGGACCTCCACCGACGGCGCCAAGCCCCCGCGTTTCAAGTCAGCCCATTTCGACGCGGCCTGCGAGAGCGGCGCAGTGATCGTGCCGGTCGCGCTTTTCTATACGGACGGCCGAACCCCGATCGACATCGGCTGGTATGGAGACATGAGCTTCCTTCCGCATCTGTGGCGTTTGATGAAACGGGGCGGCGCATGTTGTCATATCGTCTACGGCGACGCGATCGTACCGCGCGGCAGAGACCGGAAGGCACTGGCGGTCGAAGCGCAAGCGCAAGTGCGTCGATTGCTTTGCTCCGCGCATGTCGGCGAGACAACGGGCCAGGAGCTCGAAAAGGTCTTATGACGGTCGCGGCTCGAAAGGACTGAAACAGGGGGCGGCTTTATTTATGCGGCGCGCCGCCCCGTCCCGCTGAAATAGTCGATATAACGGGCGCCGATCCTAGCGACCGGCATGACGACGAAGACGTCGGTCGTATTGAAATCCACATCGACGACGGCGCCGTCGCCAAAGCGGGCGCCGAGCCGCAGATAGCCTTTGATCAGAGGCGAAAGCGACTCCCTCGCCTTGTCTGCGTCTATCGCGTCCTTGGGCGCCATCGCCATAGGCCGGTAGAGATCCGTGTGCGCCCTTACCGCCCACTCTCCCTCCGCTCTTGCGTAATGCGCGAGATAGCTCAGCGCCTGCGCATGGACGAAGGGGCTCGCGCCAGGAAAGCTTGCGCAACCGATCAGCACGTCGATCCGGTGGGCGCGGATATAGGCGAGAAGCCCACGCCACAAGACTTCGATCGTGCGTTTCGAGCGATGCGAAGCCCGAACGCAGGAGCGCCCGAGTTCGAGGATGCGCTTGCCGTCGTGGCGCGCGAGCAGCGGCGCAATGTCATATTCGCCGGCCGAGTAGAAGCCGCCGGCCTTCCGAGCCATGTCGTCGCGCAAAAGCCGATAGACGCCGACGATCTTCGATTTCGTCTTGCCGAGCTGCGTTTTCCACGCGTGGTCGATCACGATGAGATGATCGCAATATTTGTCGAAGCGGTCGGCGTCGCGGCGGGTGAAGGCGGTGCGGGCGGAAGGAATCGCGCCCCCCTCCTTGTAGAACACTTCATAACGAAGACGCTGCGCCTTGCGAATTTCCTTCTTGCCGCGGGCGAGTCGAACTTCGAGAGATCCGAGCCGGCCCAGGCTGCCCTCGAGCGATTCAACCTCGAGGGCTGGTTTCTGGAATCCGGCAAGGGTCGCGATGCTTTGGCCAAGGTGAGCGTGCAATGTCCACATTCCGCTGTTTTCCCCTTCGGCGCCTGAAGAGGAAAAAGCATCCGCCGGCGAAACTTTTGTGACGAACGGGCGCGCGCGGCTTCTAGAAACTATGATCCGACGGCGTGGTTTCCGATGGGGCGCGCCGCCGCTCGGTCTCCGAGCCGGGCCGTTGCGTCAGCCCCGAACGCCGCATGAAAAACAGCACCACCGCGGAGGCCGCGAGACACAGAAACGTCGCATAGAGGCTCGCATTCTCGTTTTCGGAAAACAGCAGGTTTTTCGTATTCATGCCGAAATAGCCGGTCACGAAAGTCGCGGGCAGGAGCAGCGTCGTCACCAGCGCCAGCACGAAGAGACGGTCGTTGGTTTCGAGGTTGAGGAGCGCATTCAGCTCGTCTTGCAGAAGCCGCGCGCGGTCCTGCAGGTTCGACACTTCCCGCACGAGCGATTCCGTGTGCTGCACGAGCCGCGCCGCCGCTTCCCGCAAGGCGTCGTCTCGCGTCTCCTCCGGATTGTCGTCGATATCCTCCAGACGCGCGAGGGTCGAGGCCAGACCGCCGATCTGCCGTGAAATGCGTACCGCGTCGCGGCGGACAGAGCCCAGCGACGAACGTGCCTCACGGCTGCGCCCATCGATCAGAAGGTCTTCGACGCGGTCGAAATCCGCGCCGATCTCTTTGATGATCCGGCCGAGGTCGCTCATGATGGCGCCCGCCATCCGTTCGAAAAGAGCGAGCGGCTGCTCGACGCGGGCGCCGCGCTCGACCGCGATGCGGGCGTTCTCGACGCAATTCATCGGACGCCGGCGCGCGGTGACGATCAGTCTTTCGTCGAAGGCGAAGCGAAGGTAATCGGTGCGCGCGGCCGGTCCGGCCAGCGTGCGCTCGTGGTCGAGCAATGCGCCGCTGACGAAGCCGTCCGAATATTCGAGATATTGATGATCGACCGCCGCGCAGAGCGCCTCGCGCGCATTGTCCGACAATTCGGCGATCTGGTTGATCGAGGGCCGCGCGCGGACATCCGCGAGGTCCATGTGCAGCCAGACGAAACCTTCATCCGGAAGCTTGAAGGAAGCAGCATCGTCGGCGCGATCGCGCAGGAGGGCGCCCGCGCCGTCGAAGCGCATCAGCCACAAGCTGCCCGCGATTTCCGGTTGGGGGACGATCGCCCGCATGTTTTTCATCAGCATATGACCCCCGCGGGCGGAAAAGAACGGCCCGTCACGACCAGGCGCGCAAGCGCGCCAGGCGGGGGAATTTCTTCGCGTGATGCCGCTCCATGCGATCGAGCACGCTCCTGAGAAATCGCACGCCGTCGGACAGATAGGCGCCCTTGTTGAGCATGACGCATTCGGCCCGTTGCGCCATCGCCGCGTCGGTCGTCTCCGGGCGGCTGCCCACGCCCTCGTGCACGAGTCGGTCGAGCACCTCGGTCGCCCAGATGACGGGCGCATGGGCCGCCTCGCAAAGCCAGAGAATTTCCTCCTGTATTTCGGAGAGACGCGCAAAGCCTAGCTCCACGGCCAGGTCGCCGCGCGCGATCATGACGGCGGTCGGATGGCGCGCGGCCGCCTGCGCGATGAGCTGCGGGAGATTGCGCACGGAAAGCGGCGTCTCGATCTTCAGCACGAGGGTCTGCGGCCGCGCGTCGCCGCGCCGCGCCGCGAGCTCCGTTTGCAGAAGCCTCACATCCTCCGCCCGCTGGACGAAGGAAAACCCGACGAGGTCCGCCCGCTGGGCGATGATGTCCAGATCGGCGAAATCCTTCGCCGTCAGCGGGGCGAGGTCGAGGTCGGTGGAGGGGAAATTGACGCCCTTGTCGCGTTTGAGCCTCAGCCCCTTCGCCCGCGCCGCGACGATTTCGATTTCGACCGCGTCCGCGCCCTCGACGGCGACGACCTTTCCGAGCGCCTTTCCGTCGTCGAAGGCGATTTTCGAGCCGGCCCCGAGTTGCGAGACGACCTCGGGCATGTTGATCGAAAAGGAAACCGGACCCTCGTCGCCAGCGAGGCGCCTTACGAGGCGCAGCCGCTCGCCCTGATGCAGGCGATACTTCTCGGGCGCCTGCACGTCGGCGATCCTGAGCTTGGGTCCGGCAATGTCCATGAGGATCGGGCACGGGCGAGAGAGCCGCTGCGCGGCGGCGCGAATGTTTTCGATCATGCGCTCCCATGCCAGCCTGTCGTCATGGGCGCAGTTAATCCGCGCGCAATCCATCCCGGCCCGCAGCAGCTCTTCGACGAGCCGCGGATCGTCGGCGGCCTCGCTCGGCAGCGTGGCCATGATGCGCGTGCGGCGCGGATCGTCCGACTCGCCGAAAACCTGCGCGCAGGCATGGTTGAGCGCATCTTCGCCCGCACGCCGTTCGGCGGCCGAGGGGTAGGGCGCCTCCTCGCCGCAGAGGCGCCGCAGGGTCGCGAGCACGGCGTCGAGCGAAATCAGAACATCCGCTTCGCTGCGGCCGAGCGACGAAAGGCCATGGGCGGAGAGCCGCAATTGCAGGGCGCTGAGGTCCCGGCTGCGCAAGGCGAGATAATGGGCGAGATTGCCAAGCCGGGCGTCCGGGGCGGCGCGCCCCCATTGCGCCAGACGCGCGGCGCCGCCGTCGGCGACGTCCCGACGCAGCGCCGCCACATCGTCCCGCAACCGACGAAGCTCCGCGGCGCAGGGATCACAGGGAGGCGTCATCGCGCTCTTTTCCGTCCCGCCCATTGCAATTTTGTGACGAGGCCGATCCCGCGCCAGCGTGGCCGCCCGATCTTTCCTGTCATGGAGACTTCATGCGGCGTTTCTAATGCGCATCTTGAATCCGAATCCGCCGCACGCTCGGCCTCTTTTTCGATTGTCCAGATGACACGACCACGCCTCGGCGTCTGTTACTATCCGGAGCACTGGCCTGTTTCCCTCTGGCGCGAGGATGCGCGCAGAATGAAGGAGGCGGGGCTCGATATCGTCCGGCTCGGCGAGTTCGCATGGTCGCGGCTCGAGCCCAAGGAGGGCGAGTACGACTTCGCCTGGCTGGCGCGCGCCATCGAGGTCCTGCATGGCGAAGGCCTGGACATCGTGCTCGGAACGCCGACGGCGACGCCGCCGCGGTGGCTCGTTGCAAAGATGCCGGACATGCTGGCCGTGGATCGCAACGGCCGCGTGAGAAAATTCGGCTCACGCCGGCATTATTGCTTCAGCCATGAGGGCTATGCGCGGGAAAGCGACCGCATCGTGACTGCCCTGGCGGAACATTTCGGGCGGCTCCCGGCGGTCGTCGCCTGGCAGACCGACAATGAATTCGGTTGCCACGACACGGTCGAAAGCTATTCCGCCGCGGCGCGCGCCGCCTTCAGCCTCTGGTGCCGTCGCAAATACGAGACCATCGACGCGCTCAACCGCGCCTGGGGCAATGTGTTCTGGTCGATGGAGCTTTCCGGCTTCGACGACATCGACCTTCCCGATCTGACGGTGACGGAAGCCAATCCGTCGCATCTGCTCGATTTCCAGCGATTCTCGTCGGATCAGGTCGTGGCCTTCAACCGGCGGCAGGCGGAGATTTTGCGTCGGCTGTCGCCGGGGCGCGCGATCCTGCACAATTTCATGGGCTCCTTCACCGCCTTCGATCACCACAAGGTCGGAGACGACCTCGACGCCGCGGCGTGGGACAGCTATCCGCTCGGCTTTCTCGAACGCAGCCGCAACAGCGAGGAGTTCAAGCTGCGCTACATGCGCGTGGGCGACCCGGATTATCAGGCTTTCCATCACGATCTTTATCGCGGCTGCGGGCGCGGCCGTTTCTGGGTGATGGAGCAGCAGCCGGGCGCCGTGAACTGGGCGCCGTGGAATCCGGCGCCGGCGGCGGGCGCGGTCAGGCTCTGGACGCATGAGGCTTTCGCGGCCGGCGCCGAGGTCGTCAGCTATTTTCGCTGGCGGCAGGCGCCTTTCGCCCAGGAGCAAATGCACGAAGGCCTGCTCTTGCCCGACAGCCAGCCGGCGCCAGCCCTCGACGAAGCGGCGCGCGTCGCCCGCGAGCTGGAAACTCTCGGCCCCGTGACCGCATCGCGCGCGGATGTCGCCCTCGTCTTCGATTACGAGAGCGTCTGGGCCTGGGATATCGAGCCGCAGGGAGAGGATTTTTCCTACTTCGAACTCGTTTTCGCTTTTTATCGGGGGCTGCGGCGGGCGGGTCTTTCGATCGATGTCGTCCCGGCTTCCGCCGAGGCGATCGCAAACCGCGCCTTCGTGCTGGCGCCCGGATTGTTTCGGGCAGACCCCGCGCTTGTCGGCGCCCTGCGGCGATCGGGCGCAGCAGTTCTTCTCGGACCCCGTTCGGGCTCGAAAACGGCGGATTTCCAGATCCCGCCGAGGCTGCCGCCGGACCGGTTTCGCGAGCTTGTCGACGTGACGGTCACGCGCGTGGAAAGCTTGCGGCCGGGCGCCTCAGTGCCGGTCGAGAAGGCGAGGGGGTCGCTGCTGCGCTGGAGAGAAAAACTCGTCCTTGCGGAGGGCGTGACGGCCGAAGCGGCGGGCGCCGACGGGGGGACGGCGCTGGCGCGCAGCGGAAAGCATTTTTATCTCGCCGGATGGCCCGACGAGGCTCTCGTCGACGACGTTCTGCGACGCTGCCTCGCCGCCGCGGGTCTCGCCGGCGTTCAGTTGCACCGAGACATTCGAATCCGGGACAATGGCCCGTGGCGGCATATTTTCAACTATGGCCCGCAACCGGTCGATATTGGCCCGCTCCTGACGGGCGCGGTCCTTCTCCTCGGGGAGAGGGTTCTGGAGCCCTGCGGCGTCGCGGTCTGTCGCCGGAGCGCCGAGTCGCCGTAACAGGTCGGCGGCGGCATGTTGAAACGGCGGCATGGCGCCGCCGGGCGATCTTCAGGCCTCCTTGGCCTTGTTTCTCTTTTCCTGGCCCTTCCGAAACGGAACGACCGCGCTTGGCGTGTGATGGCGCGCCGTGAGGCGACGCCGCCCGGTGCCCGTCAGCACGTAACGGCCCCGATAATCGTCCCAGCGCATCAAATCCGCCAGAAGCGCCCTCTGGCGAAGCACCATTGTCATCGGGTCCTGCACATGGGCCGGGGCGATGTCGCCGAAGTCGTCGACATTGGCCAAAGCCTCAGTGAGCATTTTCTCCTGTCGGTCCATCATCCCCTCTCTCTGCGTCGGACATGGGTCCGGATGGCCGCGGGCGCTAGTTGCGCCGCAGGGATACGCCGAAAACGGCGTTCTGGTTGGCTCATGCGGTAAATTACCCGAAAAGCGCGCCTTTTGCCAAACCCGCGAGAGCGTCGCCGCGCGGGATATTCGCGGGCGCGGTTACGCAGGGGCGTCGAGCCGCTGGGTGAGAAGCAGGGATTGCAAGGAGGATGGTGCCCAGGGGCGGAATCGAACCACCGACACTGCGATTTTCAGTCGCGGCACTGAAGCGATTAGTATATTGTATTTACAGGAATTTCTCCGAGCAAAAATTTTTCAGCAAGGTCTCAGCAAGGGTGGAGGGGTTTCTCCTTTTTTCGCGAATCGAAACTCTGGGAGTACCAGAGGTAGCGGAGCCCTGCTGCAGCCATTCCAATTGAATTCAGTGCGTTTTTCGACTTCAATGGCCGTGAGACCGGCAAAGGAGGCGGCCTAGCCAATGTCGATTCTCGACCTGCGCCTGCCGATCTCGGGCAAAGCGCTGTTCATCGAATGAGGCTGACGTCGTCGATCTCATATCGAACGGCCAAGGCTGGCCGCATGAAAAGTTTTGCAATGGACCCGTTTTTCTTGCCCTGCCTGTAAACTATAAACTGATGGCGCTGACGCATTAGCTTGTGACCGTGAAACCATGGATTTCTCGAGACACGCGGCTGATGAGCCGGCAAGTTCGGTTTGAGGTCTCACCCACTCCACGCCAAGGTCCCCAGTTGTCGTCCCGAATTCAGGACCACCCTTTCGCCGCCAGCTATCGCAGCGGGGTAGACGATCTCGCCGGCGACTTGTTTGGTGCCGCGCTGCAGCGGTCAGTCGTCTATCATCGGGCCGCCGGGTTCTTCTCAAGCTCAGCGCTGCAGGCACTCGCCCCGGATCTGATGAACTTTTTCGAGCGCGGCGGTAGAATGGTCCTTGTGACCTCTCCAAAGCTTGGACATAGCGATTTGGTAGCCATTCGGCGCTACTACCTGGAGCGTGAGACAGAGCATTCCCACTATACTCTCCCTGAACTCTTCGATCGCTTGAGCAAGAAATGTTTGGGGGCGCCGGTGGTGTTCGGGGAGCTACTGCGGCGGGAACGGCTACGCATGTTAATCGCACGCCCTAAGGGCGCTCTTGCACCGGCTATATATCATGAGAAATTCGCCATCTTTTCTGACGGCGCGGAAGCGATGGCCATATCAGGCAGCGGTAACGAGTCCGCATTGGCGCTGCGCGCCAGCTTTGAACGGTTCGAGGTTTTCCGTTCTTGGATAGAGCCTGAGCGTCTATCTTTGTTTTTCGGAATCAGTTTGCCGCTATGCTGGCGAACAAGACGGAAGGTCTCGAAATCGTCCCACTGCTCAACGCTTATCGCGATGGATGGCTTGAGGCGCGATTGGGGCCAGTAATAGATGATGAACAGCCTGCGGAGCCCACGGCCGTGCGATACGAGCCCCCTGAGCGACTCGTCCCCTTCCCGGGCGAGTTGTTCGAGCACCAGAGAGTAGCTATTTCCCGGTGGTCCGAAGCGGGTGGAAGGGGCATGCTCGCGATGGCTACGGGCTCTGGGAAGACAATCACGGCCTTGTCGATCGCGGCGCGGCTTTACGACGCCCTCGAAGGGCGATCATTGGCGATTTTGATCGTTGCGCCATTCATCCATTTGGTTGACCAATGGATCGATGTCGGCGCGGCCTTTGGGCTGCGGTCCATTCGGTGCGCAGAGAATGAGGGGCACTGGCGCGATGAGCTAGCGACTGCGATCTTCGCCACCAATTCTGGCCGCCATTGAGCACGGGATGGCGACTATCTGGGACGCCGACGTGCTGATCTGGGCGGCCCAGAATTCTCCACACCCTGGGGTGACCATTCGCAATGCGCCATGGCGGAGGTGGGGGCGCAACCTCAACTCACGACAGAACACTTGTCCTTGCGCTGTATCGCTGCCAACATCATGAAGGTGCCTAAGAGCGCCCGGTATCCATTAGCTCAAGATTATTCTAGCCGGTAAATTTTAGGTGTCACGATGCAGGGCGAATGGATAAGGAGACCAACAGGCACAGACTCCGTTATCTTTGTGCACGGCATACTTTCGAGCGGTGAAACTTGCTGGCGAGACGGTGACGGCAGCTACTGGCCGGATCTACTGAAACACGAGCCAAAACTCGAGCCCTTAGGCATTTACGTTTTCACTTACGAGACAGGAATATTTAGCGGCAGCTATCGCCTGAGCGATGTTGTCGACGCCCTAAAGGAGCACATGCGACTAGATCATGTGCTCGAAAGTGATCGCCTTATTTTCGTCTGCCATAGTATGGGCGGCTTGGTCGTCAGGAAGTTGATCGTTGAGCGGGCGTTCGAACTGATCATGGCTAACAAGGAAGTAGGTCTATTCCTTGTGGCCTCGCCTTCCTTAGGCTCATCTTATGCGGATTTACTATCCCCGTTGGCCCAGCTCTTTGGACATGCCCAGGCCGACGCATTACGTTTTGTGCGCAGCAACGCATGGCTTAGTGACCTAGATAAAGAATTCATAAATTTGAAGGAAGGCGGGAAACTGAAACTCAAAGGCAAAGACCTGACAGTAGACAAGTTCGTAATTTTTGACAAGTTTTGGCGAAGGCAAGTCGTAGAGCCGTTCGCTGGTGCGCGATATTTCGGTGAGCCTTTTAAGATCGCCGGGTCAGACCATTTTTCAATTGCAAAACCAAAGGACAGAGCAGCAATTCAGCATCGCTTGCTTTGTAAGTTTATCTCAGAGACAGCTCTCGCCATCAATACCAATTCGTCGTCGACCGACGCACTCAAGGCAGAGAGGTGTATTTACGAGCGAGATCGGTCTAACAAGGAGCCAAGAGACTTCTCTGCTCCACTGCGCAAGCATATGAGTGAAGTGCAACGAAAGATCGGGGCGCTCACACAGGAGCAGTATCGTGTAATACGCCAACTTGGCCAAATCGGCGAGCCAGAATTACTGGTTGCGCTGGGTCAGGAAAGACCCTCGTAGCAGCAGAGAAAGCTATTCGGCTTTCAAACGCTGGCATCTCAACGTTAGTGCTGTGTCACAGCCCTCTGTTGGCCAAGCATATTACTGGGCTGACACGTGGCACAGGGGCCGTGGTGTATTCCTTTGGAGACTGGGTGCGTTGTCTTGCAATATCTTTGCGCAAAGAACAACCGATGTCATGGTCGAACTACGATGAGCCGGAGTCGGCCGAGTTGGAAGCAGCATTCGATGCTCTACTGAAAGGCGGTCAAAGGTTTGATGCCATTATCGTCGACGAAGGGCAGGACTTCCGATCGGAATGGTGGCTCCTCGTAGAAGCCGCCTTGATCGCACCTGATGCTGGTATCCTTTATATTTTTCATGATGATCATCAGGCGCTCTTGCCACATCGCGCGGGGTATCCTGACGTTGATGCCGTACCTGATCTTTCTCGCAATTGCCGCAATTCAGCGAAAGTCTTCGATTTGGTGCGTTATTTTCATGCCCAAGCACCCGAAACCGAATTGCAATTGCGATCGAAGGGACAAGCTTGGATCGAACGAGTTCCAATCGGTCTGGAGACTGACGGACTCCGTCGAGTTTTGTCGCACGCGGTAAAAACAAGTCTTACTGAGAGCAAAATTGTTATCCTGTTATCCGGTGGGCTCCAAGTTTCCTCATGGCCGCTAATTGGAAATACCATTCAGGTTTCGACATCAGAACCGTGGCAGGGCGCTGTGGCCAGATGCTTTGAGGGTGTAATTTGTTTGTACGATCGAGATGGTGTCACTATACCAACCAAATGCATTGGAGAGCGTCCGTGCACGGCTAACCAACTTGAGCCGTGAGCCTTTACCGACAGCGAAAGATGCCGCTTTAGTCCGTGAGATTGCGGGGGCTTTTAGCATATCGCGAGATGTTCGGCAGAAGGTGCTTTCGTATTGGCACCCCCGGAATTACCTGCGCTGGCGGTTAAAGGACCAGAAGCTCAAACTACATCGTAGAGACCCTGCCACTCTTGTCGCCGCTGAATTTTTGATGCATTTTGAGCGTGAAGACTGGTCGGACGGGTTGCCTACACCGAAAAACTTCCGGCTCGTCGCGGAGCGGCGCGAAGCGACATTTGATGACATCCAAGTGTTCGATCTTTCGGCCTTTAAGGGACTTGAAGCTGATACAATCATTCTCGTAATCGGTGGACACCTTCCAATGCGCCCGGAGGAAACCTACGTCGGCTTCTCACGCGCGAGGTTCGCGTTAGCCGTGGTTGAGTGCGGGGCAAATCTCGACTTGCCCGCGGAACTGATAGACACCGCTATGGCAAGCGAGAACATATAACGTTAACCACATTCGGCATGGTTGCCCCAAACGGCGTGGGCTAAGTTCCGCGATGAGGGCAAAATGCGCCCTCGCCGAAACCCGGCGAGAGGCGCTGTCCAATCAGACCTTAGCAAGGATAGAATGCGATGTGATTTCGCGATGTCTCGCTTTGGATTTCAATGTCTTGGAGGACTGTTTTCCATCAGTTTGGAAAACTTCAGCAAAGATAGCCCGCGCAGGAGCATTCGTAATTGATTGATCTCCCGCTATTGCAATGTCAAATGCTCGCTTGCGCAGAGCCTGGGCGAAGCTACGGTCTTCTTAAATTGAATTGAGATGGAGGCGGCGCGGTCAATTGTCGCTCCACTTGCACGTCCCCAGCTACGCCTCACAGCTTCGCCGAGCGAGGGGCAAAAGATGTCGCGCGAACGGCGACCCCCGGGTACAATGCCAGCTCATGATCCTGGCTGTAAGAACGCGCGAGTAAGTTTCAATTCCCTCGTCGCTCGATGGGGAAGATGACGGGACGTTTTTTAAAAGGCGCCGATCGATCCCAACTGACGCTCTTGCCAGAACGCCTGGACGACCGGGTAGGCGGTCCCGTCGCGAAGGTGGTTGAAATTTGTTGGCGCGGTCTCCGGGTTACCTAACCCAAACGATTCCGCTGGTGGAGCGACGGAAGGGAGGCCATGCCATGAAGAAAAATACCATGAAGACGGCGGTTGTTGCCGCCGACATTCTGCTTTTCGGTGATTGGGCTGACGCCATCATGGACGCATAGTCTGCGCTCAGGTTCGCGTTTTCATCGAGGCGATGCTGGATGAAGAGCTATGAGACGTCCTGGCGCGTCCGCGTTACGGACGGCGCAAGCCGAGCGATCATGGCGAACCGGCACGCGCTGTCGGTTTGCGTAACGAAATCGACCAGTCCTGGAGTCGAGAGCTGAAATTCATGCTTGAACAATGGCTTGCGGAGCCAGAAATGGCAAAGCTGCGCCGCGAGCCGCCGCCTTGAGCGATCGATTCTCAGATTGCGGTGAAGCTGCTCCCCCGACTGACGGCGCAGGGAGCGAGACGCAGAAGCACGTCACTTCGCATGCTTCAAGGCGCAGCAGTTCGAAAGCGACTTGC
Source organism: Methylocystis sp. IM3 (assembly GCF_038070105.1). NCBI lineage: Bacteria > Pseudomonadati > Pseudomonadota > Alphaproteobacteria > Hyphomicrobiales > Methylocystaceae > Methylocystis > Methylocystis sp. IM3. The sequence goes on from NZ_JBBPBZ010000002.1 coordinate 409,844, forward strand.
AGGCGAGAAGCCGTCGAAAGTGGCATTTTCATTATGCCCCGAAGCGGCCGCTCGCAATCAGGGGTCTCAAGCATGAATCTGCGCAAATATGCGACAGGGGCGGGGAAGGCTCGCCTCCCAGCGTCGGTCGTGCGCACGCGAGTCTGCTGCTTCTTCCCAACGAACTACTTATCAAGCGCTATCTATCCAGCCTCGGCGACCGTTTCCTGGTTCGTCTCCTTCTTCGCGCCCGTCGCTTGGACGAGAATTCATCGCCGGTTAAACTCAATCCAATCCCGGGAGTTAAATAGAATAAGTACAGCCCGGCATGATGACTAAATCCGTGATGTATGGCGTCGCGCCGGCTGCAGTGATCATGGCGTGGGCCTGGCCACGATGATGCGTTTGATGGTTGAACATGTGCGTGATAACGAGCCAACGTGGTTTCACGAAATCCGTATTAGTACTAGAACGCCATGCAAGATCCCCGGCTAGCTCGGCAACGCCAATTGCGCGCGCCCAATCGACTATTCTCCGGTCCATCGCGGCGCGCTCTCGTTTCAGCGCTTCCCAATCGTTGAAGTATGATGCCGAACCAGACAATCCGACAGTCGGTTGCGGAAAATCGGACGAGCGACTCATCCACATGGTGTCCGCCCAAAGCAGATGATTTAGCGTCGCGTGAATGGATTTGAAGAACGCGCCGCGATCCTGATGACGCGCCTCTTCGCTGAGCGTATCGGCGGCTGAGTAAAGATTGTCGTTTTGCCAGCGTGCGTAGCGCGCCATCGTGCGAACATAGGCGGGATCGATCATAATTTACCTCGATTTTGTTTCTGCGAAATTGGGACCTGCCCAATTCGACGGTTTCTTCTGTTGGGATCGATCAGCGAACAAAGAGCGACCCGCGAGTTTTCGCTCCCTTACAGCGCGATGGCTTTCGCAAGCAGAATAATGGCGACGACCGAGAATGCGCTGCGGTTTTCAAGAAGATGTCGCCAACTGGCGTCTCCCGAACTGTCCGACTGGCGTTGGCGCCGCCCCGGTTTCTCAGCGACGTTTACCGCTGCGCGTTGTCTCGAACTTGCTACAAGAATCAGCCGCGCCTCGCCGCCTCGATTGCAGCGACGTCAATCTTCTTCATTTTCATCATCGCTTCGAACGCCCGCTTTGCTTCGTCCCCTCCGGCCGCCATCGCCTCCGTCAATACGCGCGGCGTAATTTGCCAGGAGACGCCCCATTTGTCTTTACACCATCCGCATGCGCTCTCTTGTCCGCCATTTCCGACGATCGCGTTCCAGTAGCGGTCCGTCTCCTGCTGATCGTCCGTGGCGATCTGGAAGGAGAAAGCTTCGGTTTGCTTGAATGTGGGACCGCCGTTGAGGCCGATGCAAGGAACGCCCGCGACGGTGAACTCAACCGTGATGACATCGCCGGCCTTGCCGGACGGATAGTCGCTGGGCGCGCGATGGACGGCGCCGACTGAGCTTTGCGGAAATGTCTCGGCGTAAAAGCGAGCCGCGGTCTCCGCATCTTTGTCGTACCAAAGACAGATGGTGTTCTTGGCCATTTCGTGTCCCCTTCCAAACGTCAAGATTTCACAGCCGCAAGACCCCGCAGCTCACAGCGGGACTGTCATCAACTCCAATATGCGGCCGTCCGAACTTTTGAAATAGACCCCGCGCCCGCCATTCCAGTGGTTGATCTCGCCGTCGTCAAACGTGCCCGGCGCGCCGCCAAAGGGAAGATGGCCGTCCTTTACACGGCCGAAAATGGCGTCAAATTCGGCGTCGTTCACATGAAAGGCCACGCTTTCCAGGCGGCTATGCCTTCTTGTTCTTTTGCGCGTCGTTCATTTTCGGGCAAAGCTTTCCATGCCGTCATTCCCAGATTGGTTTTGGTCCCAAGAAAAACAACGAGATAGGTATAATTCGCGCTCTTGCGCCTCTCCTTTACAATTTACGGTTCGTTAGCCGTTCTGCACCTGCGCGGGGTCCATGAAGAAGGGCTCCCAGGTATGGCCGTCGAGGTCTTCGAAAGTCCGCTGCACCATGAAGCCGTAGTCCTGCTTCGGGCGCGGCTCTTTGCCGCCGGCTTTCACGGCCTTTTCGACCATCTCGTCGACGGCCTCCTTGCTCGCCAGTGCGAGCGCGACGAGGACGCCCGTCGTCTCGTGCGCATCGGGGATTGGTTTCGCCGAAAATTGACTGAACTTCTCGTGGGTCAGCAACATCGCATAATTGTGCTCGGAGATGACCATGCAGGCGGCCGTGTCGTCCGTAAATTGCGGATTGAAGGAAAAACCGAGCGTCTTGTAAAAGGCCATCGTCTTTTTCAGGTCTTTGACGGGCAGATTGACGAACATTTTGGTCATTACGGTCTCCGTTGCTGGCGTATCGGTGATAATGTCCATTGCCTCGTGAAGACGTTCGGGCAAATGGCCATCCGACACGCCTTGGGAAAATCTTTTGCAGCCCTCCGCCTTCTCGATCCCGCCGATGCCCTCGCCAAATGTCGAGCAGGCCTGGGGCAGAGGGGCGTCGGCGCCGTTCGGACGCCGGATGTCGAAGACGGAAGATGGCGGCGTCGCAGTTCCGGTGGCGTCGACAGGCTCTCTTTCTGTTCCTAGATATGCACCGCCTCGGCCGGCGTATTGGCGAGCGCGATGGCCCCGTCGAAGACGATGCGCGCCTCCTCGGCGGGACCGAGTTGCTTCAGGAAGGCCCCGCGAGCCCGGTGAAAATAGAAATAGCCTCCAAGTTTCGGCGCGCCAGCGGCTCGATCATCGTCAGCGTTTCGGCGGCGCCGCGGGATTTCGAGACTGCGACGGCGCGATTGAGCGTGACGACGGCCGAGGGTTGCATGCGTTCGAGTGCCCCATAGAGCAACTCGATCTGCGCCCAGTCCGCGTCCGCGAAGGTCGGCGCGCGGGCATGCAAGGCGGCGATTGCCGCCTGCGCCGGATAGGGGCCGGGTTTGCGATGGCGTAGCGCCTTGTCGACGAGGGCGAGGCCTTCGGCAATCTTGCGGCGGTCCCAGAGAGAGCGGTCTTGATTCTTGAGCAGCACGACCGCGCCATAGGCGTCGAAATGCGCGACGGCGCGCGCGTGCTGCAGCAGGACGAGGGCGCCAAGCCCCATGATCTCGGGCTCGGCCGGAAACAGCCGCAGCAGCAGTCGGCAGAGATGAATCGCCTCTTCGCAAAGCGCGGGCCTGGCTCCTTGCTCCGCGACGTCGGTCGTGTAGCTCTCGTTGAAGAGGAGGTAGATCTCAGCAAGCGCGCCTGTCGCCTGCCCACGGTTGTCTTCCACGGCTGCTCTCCATGTGTGCAGAGTGCTCTGTAACACAGAGTATCTAGGTCGACAACCCTCACAACGCCGGCCTCGGGGCCAAGACCAACATGACGCGAATGCATGGCTGGAGCAGACGCGGCGTGCTGCGCGTCGCCAAAGCGCCACAAGGACATTGGAAGACGATGACCTTCCTAGCTGCCTTGCGATACGACGAAATCACCGCGCCCCTCGTGCTCGACGGGCCTATCAACGGCGAGAGCTTCCTCGCTTACGTCGAGCAGGTCCTCGCGCCTACCCTGAAGCGGGGCAACATCGTCGTCATGGACAATCTCGGCTCCCATAAGGGCGCGGCGATCGACAAAGCCATTCGCGCCAAGGACGCACTGCGCCACTTCCCGCCACAATATTTCCCAGACCTCAATCCGATCGAGCAGGTCTTCGAGAAGCTCAAAAAGCTGTTGCGAAAAGCCGATAAGCGAACGCCAGAAGGCGTTTGGCGAACGATCGGCTCTTTGCTCGATCGCTTCCCCAGCACCTTCACGCCCGACGAAACGACATTGCCAAGAACGCGTTCGGCGAAAAAGGCGGTCTTGCCGAAAAGGCCAAAGGGGATGAGGCCGAAGCCAGCCAGGGTCGTCAGCTTGAATTCGATCGCCGTGACGAAGAGTTGGATCGCCAGAATGAAGAAGCTCAGGAGGACGATGAGCGAGGCGATGAGGAGAATAGCGATCTGGATTGCGTTTTCGAAGAACGAGATATAGCCGAGAAGCTGCGAGAGAGAGTCGAGCAGCGGGCGTCCGGCGTCGATCCGGACCTGGGCGACGCGGCCGGGCCGCAGAACGTCGGTGGCGGAAAGCCCGGCACCGACGGCCTTGAGCCCAAGCTCGGAAAAGCTTTCGAAGACGATACGGGCGAGGTTGTTCCAGTTGCCGATGAGATAAGCGAAGACACCGACAAAGAGTGGTTTTCTTCACAAGGCGGGCAATGATGTCTTCGCCTCGCCCATGCTCGAGAAGAGCGCGACGAGGGTGACGTCGATCGACGCCAGGGTCGTCGCCAGAAACCCAATTTCGCCGCCGAGCAGGCCGAAGTCCGAGTCGATATAGCGGGTGAAAGTTTCGAGGACGCGATCGATGACGCCGGTTCCACCCATGGCGTTACTCGCTCTTTCGCGCAGGCTTCGGGGACGCGGCGTCGGCGGGCGAGCGATGCGAGGGAAACATGTCAATGAGATGCGTCCTCTCACTCTAATTGGGGGCGCTGCGGGATCGAACCCTATCAGATAAATTACGTCGAATTCGCCCTCATTTTGTCGTGGTCAGAATATACCACTTTAGATGCGCGTGATTGTTGGCTCAATTTCTACTGAGCAGTTGAGCGACCGGGCAATGAAACACATCTCGTGCGCCTTTTTATGAAGCTCCTCCGCCGCTTCGACGTTCGAGTTCTTAGCCAGCTCGATGACGGGGCGCAAAACGATGGCGGTAAAATACCCCGAACCGGCAGGTTCCTCGAGCATCAGGCCCTCAGCGTGATCATCGTAGGAAATGACGACAATGCCGGCCCGGGAGCAAAGGGAAAGATACCAAAGCTTGTGGCAGGTCGAAACCGAGGCGACAAGCAGCTCCTCAGGATTCCATTTTGTTGGATCGCCACGAAAAACTGGATCCGATGATCCAAGAATGACTGGCTTGCCCCCCGCCAAAATTTCATGGTCCCTACTGTAACCATGATAATTCGCGGTGCCCGATCCAGTATTGCCTGTCCAGGTTACGCGGACATGATACCGATGCTGCTTGGTCACGAGATGATTCCCGTAGGCGGTTTGTCTGGCTCAGCGCTCCCTCGGAATGGCCCAACAGCTCGAAAAATGGGTCATTCCGATTCGCGGATAGTAGCCCTCGGCGAGTGGCGCAGCGACAAGGATCAGAGTCGTCGCCTCGCCGGCGGCGACGCGAGTTTCTGCGATCAAACGCTTTCCGATCCCCTGGCGTTGGTAATCCTGATGCACGGCAAGGTCGGAAAGATAGCAGCAATAGGCGAAATCGGTAATCGCGCGGGAGACGCCCACAATGCGTCCGGCATCCCTCGCCACCATGACGATGTCGGCGTTGCGCAGCATTCTGTCGAGCCGAGTAAGATCGTCGGCTGGGCGTCGCGCTGACAGCGTCGAAGCGTCGAGGATATTCTGGAACTGGGCGGCAGTCAGGTCAGGTTCGTGGGCGTAAGAAATTTGAGCGCTCAACTTTTGTCGCCCTTCATCGCTCGCACGCAAAAGCAGTCGTCGCCGTCGACGATGCGCACGTCGGTAAAGCCCGCTTTCCCGAAACGTTCGACGAGACCATCCTTTGGCTGACCCGAATGGCGAGTGAAAGCGAAGGCGATGGTCCCGCCGTCTTTCAGGACGCGCCTCGCCTCCCGGAGGCCCGCCGCGGGGTCGGTCCAGACTTGGAGAGAATTTACCGAAAACGCTTTGTCGAAGGCGCCGTCGAGGAAGGGGAGATGTTCCGCCGATCCGAGCCGGAGCTCCAACAGGCCGTCATCGATCACCCCACGGTTGCGCGCTGTCGCCTGCCGGAACATTTCCTCGGAAACGTCGACGCCCGAGAATTTTGCCCTGGGTGCCTCGCGCGCGAGGAACTCGAGACCGACGCCAGGACCGAAGCCGATTTCCAGCACGCGGTCTCCCGGTTTGACCGCCAGGAACTTGATCACCCAGGCGACGCTCGCGCGATTCGTGCGGGCCATGATTGGTCCGCCCAGTTTACCCAGCAGGCCCCTCGGGCGCCCAAAGCTGTCGCGCAGCAAATTCTCAAACGACAGACTCATAACTGTAGATCCTCCGTCAGGCGGGTGAGCGATCTTTCGAAAGCAAATGTTCGCTTAAGAGGGAGCGTAAAAAATTGACATGGTCGGCGAAAGCGCGTTTCCCCGAATTGGTCGCTCTTACGCGGGTTTGCGGCTTTTTCCCGACGAATTGCTTGTCGATCGTCACATATCCAGCTCGGGCGAGCGTCTCGAGATGGGCGCCCAGATTTCCGTCCGTCGCATCGACGATCGCCCTCAGGCGCGTGAACTCGATCCATTCGCGGGCTTCCAGCACGTTGAGCGCCGCCATGATGCGTAGACGTGTGGATTGGTGAACGACTTCGTTTGGTTTCATGAGTCGCCGACGCCCTGACGGTGCAGGAGCAATCCGCCCAGCACGAAGGCGAGGACGAAGATCGCGCCGATCCATAGATGCAGCCAGGGACCGGCAAGGAAATAGGCGGCAAGGCTGAGAACGGTCCCGCCAACGCCAAGTATTGTAAAAAGCGGCCCTTGCCACACGCCGATGACGACATAGCCCATCATCATCAGCGTGGACCAGAATACGGCCAGTCGATCATGTCCGGCCGGCGCCAGCAGATATGACCACGCGACGCCGTAAGCGCAGAGCACAACCAGACTTGCGACCACCCGCAGAGCAGCGGGGTCGGCTTGGCGCGCGTCCTGCGCGCGACGGAAGGCTAGAACGCAGGTTGCCACCAGACCGACGCCATCGACGCTATACCAGATCGCCCCGGATCGGTCGGGAAAAGCTTGATTGAGCGCCGCGCCAATCGCGACCAAAGCTCCCCAAAGAATAAGGAATGCGCTGGCGCGCCGATAGGTGAGCGCGGTCCTCGTCCGCCGTTCGACGGCTGCGATTTCCGCGAGTGCGGCGGTGGCCTGATCTTGGATGTCCATGGCTGACCTCCTATACAGAGGACTCTGTAGCACAGAGTCGTGCGCATTGCAATGTTCGACGTCGTCCGCGATCCAAATCTCTACTTGTGGAAAGAGGAACCAACCCGTCGCAAGGCGGGTTGATTCGCACCCAGAAATTCAGAGAGGGAGCAGGATCAGGCTGGTTCCCAGGCGCGCTTCGAGGCGAGCTTTTCCACCTGAGCGCCGGCGCGCAGCCGCGCAGGGCGGTTTTCTAGGCCGCTCCAGTAGGCCTCGAATTCCGGACGCTTCTCAAGCGCGCCAAAGCGCAAACCGAAGCCGATCATCGACCCGACATAGATGTCGGCGGCTGTGAATTTCTCTCCGGCAATATACCGGCGATCTGCTACAGCCTTTGCAAGGGTGTCGATTACAGTGGCGTAAGAGCCATAGCCGAAGCGTCCCTGCATTTCCGGCGTCGGATCCCAGCCGACGGCGTGATTGCCCATAGCCGCTTCCACGCAGCCAGCGGCGAAAAAGAGCCAGCGATAGTATTCGCCGCGCTCGGCGGGCGTCGGCGCGAGCCCGGCTTCAGGGAAAGCATCGGCGAGATAGGCGCAAATGGCAGCCGTTTCGGTCACCACCGTGTCGCCGTGTTTGATGGCCGGGACTTTGCCCATTGGATTGATGGCCAGATACTCCGGCGCCTTTATCGAGGTTCCATATTCCCTGACTTCGATCGAATAAGGAACGCCGATTTCCTCCAGCATCCAATGCACGATCATGCCGCGGGACTGAGGATTGGTGTAGAATATGAGTTCCTTTGCCATGGCTTCTCCTTTGACCTCGTTTGAGGCACGGCGACGATAAGCCAGCATGCTGTCAGTTCCTGTCAGCATGCTTTGCCGCCATTGCTTCAAAAGCGTCTGTCTGCGCTGCGGCGGCGCATCGTTCAGGATTTCAGCCACCTCGATACGATCCGCGCGAAAATGGCGGAAGGCCGCCCGCAACTCGCACCAGCCTGCAAGAATGCGAGTCGATTCGAAAAAACCGAGCGCCACGGGCCAAATGACCCGCTCGGTTCGTGAGCCCTTTTCGTCTCGATAGGAAATCGCGAGCTTGCGTTGATCGCGCAGCGCCCGGCGCAGCAGCTTGAGATCGACATGGTGAGGATGCTCCCATCCCGGGCCGACGAGAAGCGCCTCGTCATTCAGCTTGGCCGTCAGATCCTCAGGGAGAACCGCCGAGAGCTTCGCAACAGCATTGCGGGCCGCCTCGGAAAGCGCGTCGTCAGTGCGGCGCGCCACCCATTTCGCGCCCAAAGCGAGCGCCTCTATCTCTTCCTCTGAGAACATAAGGGGCGGCAAGAGAAACCCGGGCCGCAGGACATAGCCGACGCCCGCCTCTCCTTCGATTTCAGCCCCCATCGCCTGTAAGGCGGCAATGTCCCGATATAGCGTGCGCAATGAGACGCCTGCCTCGCGCGCGAGCTCCGCCCCGCTTACCGGTCGGCGACGGCGACGCAGTGCCTGCAAGATATCAAACAATCGATGGGTGCGGGACATGGGCCAGGATTTTGAGCCTCATACACGGATGCGATCCGTTAAGCCTTGATCATGGCAAAAAAATTCTTGGAAGACCACCTTAGCGGCATGATTCTGCATCGATTCTGACCGCCGTTCCCGGTGCAGAAAACGCGCTTTACGCCTGGGACTTCCGTCCAAAACCACGCGTTTGCAATATCTGTCAAAAAGCCGTCATCCAATTACGAGATTGCGCGCACTAAATGCGCGGTCAAGGCCGAAGCAAGGAGGCCGCCGGGAACCACGACCACCTTTACCTTGCCGTCATTGAGCATCAGGCCGCGCATTACGACTTTTTCGACGTGGCGAGCGAAATTATTCAGGATTGCTTGTCAGCCCCCGCGCTGCTGTTCTTCCGAATGCGTGGTTCAGCATCTAATATCAGCCGCACTTGACGCCCCTTGGCCCCATCCGTGAATTCGACCTCCGTTTTGCGGTCGCCGAAGGCGTATTCGATGAGCTTTTGCGGGACAATATTTGTGTGGGTCGCCTCGAAATCGAAGCCCATGCTACCATCCTTCGCCTTCATCCGTGAGGAGAAAGCGCCGCCTTCGCGAAATTCGACAGACGCGGTCGTGATGCTTCAATTGCTGTCAATTTGACGAGGTAGGGGGCAACGAAGGTTCCCGACCGCTCAAGAGGTGGTCCGGGTGTATGGTCGGCGCGCCTAGACGCGAAGCCCACAATATTCGGATGTTGACGAGGCGGTTCTGGTGCGGACAGTGCGAGCGGGGCATAATTGCCGGGCGAGGAGAAGCACGGGTGCTCGGTAACCGCGATGCTGAGTGATCTTTTCTGGCGCTCGCCATGCAGAAGCATCTCGTGGCTTGCGGGCGGCTTTGAAGTCGGTCGTAGCACGATCAACCGTCGGGTGCTCGGGACTGAACTCTTCAGAAAAACGTGCAGAGAGATTGAGATGAGCGATGTAATGCGACACTACGATGATTTCTTGGCGCCACATTATTCATGGATGGTCGACCTCTCACTCACAGACAAGATTGCGGAACAGCAATCGCTCCTGGCAATGTTAGGACTTCCTGGGAACGTGCGCGGGTTCGCCGTAGATTTGGGCTGCGGACCGGGATACCAGTCGTTCGCGCTAGCGAATATGGGTTACGAAGCCGTAATCGCCATCGACACGAGTCGTTTCTTGCTCGACGAGCTGGAGGCCGCGCGCGGGCCTGCACCTGTAAAAGCGGTTCACGCAGATCTGCGCGCGTTTTCGAAATTTGTAACGCCCTCGGGGGCAGACGCGATCGTCTGTATGGGCGACACTCTTACCCATCTGGAAACCAGGGCGGACGTGACTAAGCTCTTCCAGGATGCCTTTGAGCACCTGGCGCCCGAGGGGCGCTTCGTGCTTACCTTTCGCGATCTTTTGACCGAACTGAAAGGATTGGACCGATTTCTGCCAATCCGTGCCGACGACGGTCGCATCATGACCTGCGTATTGGATTACGAACCGGATACCGTAGTTGTCAACGACCTGGTCCATGTCCGCGACGGACAAACTTGGACTTTCCAGAAGAGTAGCTACCGGAAATTGCGTCTCTCGCCAGCGGACTTGGCTCTTGAGTTGCAGGAAATCGGGTTCCGCGTCGGCCACAACGCAGTCCTCGGAGGGATGCACGCTATATCTGCTAGCAAGCCGCAACTACGGGACCGGTAGGACTTCTTTCGCGCCGCGAACAGGCATTGTTGTGGAATCTGAGGTCTGCTTGTTGCATGGATGGCTGGGAGTCTGGCTTTTAGGGATTGTCAGCGCAAAGGGTTTCCAATTTTTGTGTCGGGAGCGACCTATGCCATTCAAGCTTCATTCGAAGGGCAGACGCAACATTGCCTGCCAGCGTCATCGGGTCATGAACTGGCGCGAGTAAGGGTTCAGTTCATGGCCGGTGTCGTTTTTCGTGGCCCGCATTTCCGTTGCGGCGCGAAGTGCGTCGGAGACGCGCCTGGCTGTGCGCTCGTCATTGGTCGCGAAGGACATGCTCCCACATCACCGGGCGGTCGAGCCGTTCGTTCTTTTCTCCGTCGTCACGCGTTTCACGCGTGAGCATTTTCACGCAATGGGCGCAGCCATTGATCTGGTAACCTCAATATAATTGACGTGCTTGCCAGCGGCCATGAAGCATTGCTCCTGTCGAAATGGGTTACGCCTCTATGACCGACGAGCCCTCCGGTTTCTGACGCCTCAGCACGGCTCTGGCGAGTTTTTTTTGTCGCAAAGGTGACTTCATCACGTCTATCTGCCTTGTCGCCGCCATAGGTTAGTGGGCGTTATGAGGCTGGATTCTAGTCGGGCAAATTGGCGGCGATTTGTTCGAGAAGATACTTAGTGCCCTCGCGGCGCGATTCGTTGCCGTCGTGACCGTCGATAAAGACCGCCTGTTCGGTGATCCGCAGCTCAGTCTTGCTCCCTTGGGGCGTCAATTCGATGGTCGCAAGGGACACCGACATGAAGACGCCGTCGACGTGCATGTCATAGACGTAGACCAAACGCTCGTTTCGCACGATCTCGTGATAGCGCGCCACGAACTTGGTTTCGGGACCGTTCGGGAATTTCCCGTGCGCGATCTCCTGGCCGCCTGGGCGGAAATCCAGCTCGCGTTTGATCTCCTGCCATCCCCCTGGCCCAACGAACCAGCGCGCCTTGGATGCGGGGTCAGCGAAGGCCTTGAACACGCGGGCCGGCGACGCATCGTAGACGCGTTCGACGGTGAAGGATCCGTGGATGGCTTTGGTCACGACTTTCTCCGTCTGCGCTTGTTGGATGTAAGGGCGTCCTCGGCAAGCATTTCGCCCAACCGGTCGAGTTGGTTTTCCCAGAAGGTGCGGCGGTCGGTGAGCCAGACTTCGGCGCGCCTGAGCACGTCGGGATCGATCCTGCAAGTCCGCACTCGGCCTTGTTTCTCGGTGCGCAGGAGTCGGCTCTCCTCCAGCACATGTAGATGCTGCATTACCGCCGCCAGCGACATCGACATCGGCGCGGCCAACTCGCTGACTGAGGCAGGACCACGGGTCAGGCGCTCCACGATCGCGCGGCGCGTCGGATCCGCGAGCGCGTGAAACACCAGATCGAGGGAAACTGGTTTGTCAAGCATTTGCTTATGTATTCCGGCAGCCAGATATTAGTCAAGCACATACTTTAGTGTTCGTACGGCGAATCGGTCGACGGGGATCGTATTTGTCCCAGAGCTCCACCTCGGCCAGCTTTTACGTGTTTGCGCTTGAAAGACGAGGCCGAGTGAAACCGCAGGCCCAATTTGCAAACGATCCGCATGCACCCGGTAAAACTGCGCGAATGAATATAACTGGCAATTTGCCGCCGAAGCTCATTTACTTGGACGTGATCCCGGGACGTCGATCACGGTCGGCCGCCCAGGAACGGCCGTACCTCGACTCTCCGGTTGCAATGCTTCGACCCCTCGGCGGCAAGCTTGAGAGCCACGTCGAGGTTGGGGGTCTCGATTATCCAGAAGCCGGCAACGTAATCCTTACATTCCTGGAAGGGCCCGTCGGTGAACACCGCTTCCCCGCAACGGTTGTCGATGACGGTTGTCGCGTTGGGCGACTCTAGGCCGCCGGCGAAGACCCAGTGACCTTCAGCCCTGAGCCGGTTGTTGAACGCGCTGATGGCAGCCATCTCGGTCGGCGTGGCGGAGCCGGTGTTGTTGTCGATCACGGAAACCAGGTACTGCATCTTGGATGATCTCCTGTGTTTCGGGCGTACCGCGGCGCTAGGCGCCTCCAGCGTATGCCCGTGCGAGCGTCGCGACGTCGATTTTTCTTATTTGCAGGATGGCCTTCGTCGTACCCCTGGCGCCGGGTTTGTCAGCGCCGTTGAACAGTTCGGGCAGACGCCTCGGAACGATCGGCCAAGACAAGCCGTAGCGATCTTTAAGCCAGTCACAACGGCCGTAGGATCCACCGGCCCCAGCCCCGCCCAAAGATAGTCGACTTCCGCCTGATCACGAAATCGCCTCGGTGAATTGGAAGATCGGGTCGCCGTTCAATGTGCGGTACTGAGCAGCGGCGAGTTCGAACGTCACAATGAGAACGGAGCCGAATTCCCCCGGCGCGGCATCGCTGCGTCGGGCCATATCGAGGATACGCGAGCTCGGAATGAGAGAGGCGCAAAAATTGACCACCTACCGGTCTTCTGTATCGAACCACAGGCGGGGGCGAGGACCCATTGCGTGATTGTCATTGGCCTATATCCCTTTTGAAGTCAGGCCTCGGCTCTGGCTTTGAGATCTGCAAGGCCCGATTCAAATGCGTCGCCGACCATTATTTCGGTATTGACGAAGACACTGAACAATTTTCCCAGGAAGGGTTGTTTGCCGGTCATCGCCCAAGTGACGTCGGCTCCGCCGTCCGCCGGCGCAATCGTGAATTCGACGCGATTTTGGCATTTCATTGGGCGGTCCATGCGCAGCGCCACGATCACGCTCAGAGGTGGCGCGGATTCGACGATTTCCGCTCTACCCGCGCCGACTCGACTGTCGCCCTCGAAATCATTGGCGGCGCCGACGCCGTTTGGGGGGCCGCTGTATGTGAGTTTGATGTTGGGGTCGGATTTCACGAAAGGGTTCCATTCATTCATGGCCCGCGGATTGTCGATCAGCGGAAATATTTTCTCTGGCGGCGCCGAAATGTGAACCGAACGCGAGAAATGACACGCATCCGGTTTGGTCGAAGCATAAATCAGGAGCGCCCCGAGAAGGCCGACCAAACATGAGAAAAATATTAGCATCGCAAATCTCCGTGTTGCGGATTTTCGACATAGCGCGCGAAGTTGTTGAGGATCGCTTGCCAGCCGCCGCGTTGCTGCTCGATCGAATGCGTCGCCTCCGCGTCAAACGTCACCCGCACATTGACGCCCCCCGCGCCGTCAGTGAATTCGACCACGGCTGTTCGATCGCCGAAGCGGTATTCTATGAGCCTTGGCGCGACGATCTTCGTGTAGGTCCCGGCAAAGTCGAAGCCCATGCTGCCGTCCTTGGCCTCCATGCGGGAGGAAAAGGCTCCTCCCTCGCGTAGATCGACGGTTGCAGCCGTCGTGTGCCAATCGTCGGACGCGGCGTTCCATCGTTTGATGTCGTCAGGGTTCGTATAGGCGCGCCAGACACGGTCGATTGGCGCCGCGACCGTCGTTTCAACGGTAATGTTCATCGTGTTCGTTTCCTGTGCTGATGATCAAAGAACTGTTAGGCGCCTGGTATCGGAAGAACGGGCATCACCTCGATCGATTCTCCGGGGAAATGTGTGAAATGCGGATGATTTTCAAAGAGCTTTGCAGCGGCTTCATGCGACTCGGCGTTAACAACGGTGAACGCCCCCATTGCGTTGCTGACGTCCTCAATCCCGTTCAAGGAAACCTTCTTCGTTTTGCCTAAGGGCCCACCCATTACGACAATGGCCGCCTGGTGCTTATCGACCCAGCCTTTCCAGGCGGCGATGCCCTCCTGCGTCTTTTTTTGCCTTTCAGCTTCAGAGAGAGCGTTCCATGCCGTCATTTTCGGGCTGGTCTTACTGCCGATAAAAATGGCGAGGAAAGCGTTATTCGTAGTCATGACGTCTCCTTTCGTATACGGGGTCCGCGTTAGTTCGCCCCCAAGGTTGCGACGTGGGACGGCGAGGCCTAAAGACCTGACATGTCGAGACACGTTCAGTGATTTTTCTGGACGAGTTCGCTTGCGAGCCGAGCGAGATTTTCGAAAGCGCCTGTCCAGCCGTGTTGATGCGAACATGCGGAGGTTTCGGTTGCGAGGCCCGCATGGACGAAGATCATCTGGGTCTTCTCGCCGATCTCGTCGAGAACGATGGTGATTTTCGTATTCGCAACCGGTTCCAGGCTGTTTTTCTCCCATCTATGCGTGAAGGCGAGACGGGCGGGCGGGTCGATTTCCAGATATTCTCCGCAGTGAATGAAATTCTCTCCTTCCGGCGAACGCATCCCCGAGCGCCATTGGCCGCCAATACGCAAGTCATTTTCGGCAAAGATCACTTTGAAATTCGCCGGGCACATCCAGCGCAGAAGATGATCGGATTCCGTCCAGGCCTTCCACACGAGAATGCGCGGGGCGTCGAATGTTCGGCGCATAACGAGCGTATGGCCATTTCCATCTTCGCCCGTCGTACGCGCGAGGCCTTCCAATATGCTTTCCCAACCGGCCCTCACGCCGACATCGATCGACGCCCATTCTGGCGGCGTCATATGCGTGAGCGTCAGGATGCTTCCCTGATCATTCGGTTGGACATCCACCGTAACGGGGCTGAATGGGCCGTCCTTGTCATGTCCGAGCGTGAATTCGATGCGCTTGGGTCGAATGATCTCTCGATATTCGCCAAAATGTGTGACGAGGGTCTCGCCGCGCCGCTCATGAATTGAAAAGCCGCCGCCGACGCGCGCGTCTATTTCTGCCCGTTCCGAAACCCCGCCCGGAGTAGCGAACAGCCATTTTCCCACGGCTTTCGGATCGAACCACGCGTCGAAGATAAGTTCCGGCGGCGCGGCGAAGCGACGAGAGACAACGAGCGGCGGAGGCGCAAGATCAGTTGCGAGGCTCATCGGGATTCCCCTTCTGCAGTTCATTCAAATAGGCGTCCAGGCGATCGAAGCTTTGGTCCCAGAATTGGCGATAACTCTCGAGCCATCCGGCGAGATCGCGCAGGGGCGCGGCCTCTAGCCGGCACGGTCGGGACTGCGCCACGCGCCCCCTGCTGATCAGGCCAGCCTGTTCCAGAACCTTGAGATGCTTCGATATCGCCGGCTGGCTGATGGAAAACGGCGCGGAGAGTTCGTTCACGGACGCCTCGCCCCGCGCCAGCCGGGCGAGGATGGCGCGCCGTGTTGGGTCCGCCAAAGCGGAAAGAGTGGCGCTCAGGGGATCGACCATTATTTCCTGCATGGTTATATAACTGACGCGTTAATTAAAGAGCCTGCCCGTCCGCGTCAAGCCCTGTTTCAATGCCGCGCCATAGGTCGCATCTACATTGTCGTGGAACTCGAGGCGCCGCCGTCGCTCGTAATGGATTGCTTGCGAAGCCTTCCGGCGCCGCCGCCGGTGCTTCACGAATTTTTCAGGCGCTGTCTGATGGTTTTCCAAGCCTGCGCGTGTGCTCCAAAGGACTGAGCTCGGAAAATGCCACTGACTATAGGCAGAAGAGCCTAACTCTGGACTGATTCGAAACTCGAAAAGGCGTGAAACAATCAGGAACGATATGAAGGGGCAATTTAAAATATGGGTCTCTAGAATTGAGACGATTCATGCCAAAGAGCGGGGAGATTTTGCGCGGGTGACATTCTGCATTGATAGCGGGTTCGGCAGCTTTGATTTTCCGATTTTGGTAAACAAAAACGAATTTGATGAAGCAGACAAAACCAAAGTTGCGCGAAGCATTTTGTATGAGAACCTCGTCGCGCTGACTAGCCAAACTGAAAAATGGAAATTGACGGAGGATGAATTGAAACAGCTCTCGAGTTGGAAGTTCTACCAGGGCGCATGAATTAGTCTGGATATGCCCCCATTCCGGTGTCTGCATTTGGACGCATTTTTTTTCCGTGGCTCTTGGTCAGCCCGGCGCGGAATGGCCTGCGTCGAGGCGTGTCCGTAGAGCGACGACTTCGGGTCCCCGCTGAGGTTGATCCCGGCTACGTCGAGCGGACCGAGTCGCTGATGTTGGCGACGACGAGCCAAGGCCGTATCGGGCCGCCGATGACAGCTTCGCCCTCCGCCATTCGGCAAATCACGAAAATATTTCTCAATCGTCGTCGAACGAGCCTTGCTCGGCGCCCTTGTGGCAAGCCTTGCAATCGCCTTTGAATTTTGCGCCGTTCTCCGCAAGCGCCGCCGGACCAACCCGGTTTCTCTTTTCATGTTTGCATTTCCACCACGGTAGGTCCGTGATACGTGCCGGCGTGACCTCTGGATCGAGGTCGCGGAGCGATTTCGATCCGCTTCCTCCCGCGTCAGCCGCGTTAGCGACAAGATAGTCGGCAATAGCTTTGGTCGTGGCATCGTCGAGGGCAGCGTTCTCGCCAAAATGGTTGTTGAGATTGGCGAGGATCGACGACCAGGAGCGGGCGGGCAGAAGCCCGGGTGGATAGAGCATATGACAGGCGGCGCATTCCTTGGCGACGGTCTTGTCTTGCACCGGGGTAAGGCTCAACCCATCGGCCAATAACGACTGCGCACCGAAAGCAACGCCAGACAACGCGGCTACAACGGCGATCGTTCCGGAATTCACATAACGCCCCATTGAGTATCTCCTCAAATCAGATTGAAAGCAGGAAGGCGAGGATGTCGGATTTCTCCTGAGCCGAGCATTCGCGACCCAGAACGTCTGAACAATTTCGCTTGAACCATTTCTCCACCTCCGCCCGGTCGGTGAAGCGATTGGGCGCGGCGGAAGCCGCCATCGGCTCAATTGTTTTGCCCGCGCGCGTCTTGCCTGGGCCCCAAAGATTGGTGGTATGGCAGGAGATGCAGGACGACGATTCTGCCTTTCCCCCGGCATGGGTGGCGAAGAACAGGGCTTTGCCGCGCGCCGCATCGCCTTTTGAGATGGCGTCATAGGTCTCGAAAAGGGCTTTTTGCGCGGGGTTCATCGCCGCGGCCGACGTGCTCAAGAAAGCCAAAGCCGCGGCGGCAAGTATGATGGGTTGGGAGACCGACATGATGGGGGGCCTTCGTTGGCTATGTCGTTTGCAGAATCATCCTGCGACAGCGACGGGCTTCTGCGTGCGCGTTTTGAGGTCACTACTCGTCACCAGGCGCGCGCTTGCGGCCCGTAAACATTGATAGGACGATGTTTTCGCCATGCTCGACGGAGGCGACAAAAACGCCGAGAAGATGCAGACCGATTAATGCGAGCATGATCGTCACGGCGCCTTCATGCGCTTCCTCGACCCATTTCTGTCCCCAGAATGCGTCCATCGTCAGCATGACGCCGGTGGCCGAGATCGCGAGGAGCGTCAACATCAGCACGATCACCATAAGGCCGCCAGCGGGATTGTGACCGATATAGCGCGTTGCTCGGAGCCTGGCGGAATCGAAGAAAAATCGCGTCACTTCCCGAGGCGAAAAGCAAAAATCGCGAAAACGCGCATGCTCGGAGCCGACGAACCCCCACAGAAAACGCAGTGCGACAAGCGCTAAAATGGCGCAGCCTGCGCTTTGATGGACAATCTCGTAGGTGTCCTTCGTCGCTAAGGCGATCACGAACATACCGACGAGCGACCAGTGGAACACGCGCACGAACGGATCCCAGACTATCACGTCGGATCGTTGAGTAACGAGTTCGCTTTCGGCGAGCAGCTGTGTCATCGGGGTTGCCCTCTCAAATAGAAAATGCGCAGGATGGAGCGTGGGACCGGCGAAGGCGGGCGCCGGCCCCCCAGTGCCTCATTGCGCACCGGCTTTGCTCGCTCGTCTCACTTGAGGATTGTCGACGCCAGTTGGGCGGTCGTCGGATCGTAGAAAAGTTCGAAACGCTTGCCGTCCTTGGTGGCGTAGACCTCGTAACAACTGCCGGACACTTTGGATTTCATGATCGAATAGCCGTCCGACTTCACTTTGGCTTCAACATCCTCAATCTTCATCCAGGAAGCTTGGGGAGACTTGGTGCAACCCGCCGCGTAGCTGCCGGCATAGGCAGAGCTCGCAGTGAAGGTGAGAACCGTGGCAATGAGGAAGTTCGAGAGGATGTTTGAGCGGCACATGATTGCTTGTCCTTCCGCCTGGCGGTTATCTGCGATCTATTCGACCGATGAGCCGACGGTAAAAGGGGCGGCCCCGCATCCGCCTGACGCCCCATGTCAGCGTACTGTCAGGCTGCGTCGTTCAATAATGGAGTCGGGATGTTTCTGGATCGCGTAACCCTGCGGCGTTCACCCGCTGGACAGTGTTCAGTCCGAGGCCTGTTGCTTGGCGTCGGCCTTTCCTTTTGCGCGCTTCAAGGCGGAACAGCGGACGAAAAGATCGGACAGGACGAAATCCGAACGGCGGTCGGACGCGGCGAAATGCGGTCGCTGTCGGAAATCGAAGACCTCCTGCGCGATAGGCTGCCCGGCGAGGCGATCAAGGTCGAGATAGAACGCGAGCACGGCCGCTGGATCTACGAATTCAAGGTTCTGGATCGCGGCGGCCAGCGCTTTGACGTGTATGTGGACGCCAGGACCGGCGAGATTCTGGAGACGAAGAGGAAATGACCCGCATTTTGCTTGTCGAAGACGATGCGGCGATTCTACGCGATATACGAACAGTGCTCGAGGCGAACGGCTACCTTGTTGAAACGACGGCTGACGGCGAGGAGGCGTGGTTCAAGGGCGACACCGAGGATTACGCCGCGGTTGTTCTCGATCTCGGCTTGCCGCGACTTGACGGCCTCGCTGTCTTGAAACGCTGGCGCCAGAATGGGCGGACGATGCCGGTGATCGTCCTGACCGCGCGCGGCACATGGCCAGAGCGCGTAGAAGGCATTGACGCCGGCGCTGACGATTATCTCGGTAAGCCGTTCCAGATAGAAGAATTGCTCGCGCGTATAAGGTCTGTCCTGCGGCGTCACGCCGGGCAGGCGACGAGCCTGATAGAATGCGGCTCGGTGACGCTCGACGAGCGACAGATGCGGGTCAGCGTCAAGGGCGCGCCGCTAGCTCTGTCGGCATTAGAGTATCGTCTTGTTTCTTTTCTCATGAGGAATCGCGGCCGCGTTGTGCCGCAGCATGAGCTTATGGAGCACGTTTACGCCCATGACGCCGAGCCGGACAGCAACGCGCTGGAGGTTCTGATTGGACGGGTGCGCAGAAAACTCGGCGTGGATCTAATCGAGACGCGGCGCGGATTCGGTTACATTGTTCCGGGGCCGACATGAGCGGACGCTCGCTTACCCTCCGGCTGCTCGTCGCGGGTTTCGTCGCATTGCTGGCCGCGCTCACTCTTGCGGGATTCGCGCTAGCCTTTCTGTTCGAGCGGCACGTCGAGCGTCGCGCCGTCGCCGAGGCTGACGCGCAGTTGCGAACATTGATTGCGGGGGCGTCTGTTTCGGAGACCGGAGCCCTGAATATCGCCACTTCTCCCGGCGATCAACAATTCGCGGAAGCTTATAGCGGGTTGTATTGGCAGATTCAGTTAGACGGAGTCGTCATTGCTCGCTCACGCTCGCTCTGGGACGAAGAAATCTCGCTTCCGCCGGACGAAGTGCCCGAAGGCGGCGTTCATATTCATGATGTGAAAGGGCCGCGCGGCGCAGCACTGTTGGCGGTGGAACGCTCGGTGCTGCTGACGAGCGGCGGGGTTGTAAGGCCCTATCGTATGGTTGTGGCTCGGGATTACGCCGAAATTGACCGAGCGCGTAACGCCTTCTCGCGCGATCTTGCCGTCGCATTGGCGTTGCTCGGCGTCGTGCTCGCCGCGGCATCTGTCGCGCAAATACGTTTCGGCCTGCGCCCATTGAGCGCAATCCGTGACGAATTGCACGGTGTCCGCTCAGGCGCACAGTTGCGCCTTCCCGCCGTGTTTCCGCGCGAAGTTATTCCGCTCGCCGACGAAATCAACGCACTGCTGGATGAGCGCGACATCTCAATCGAACGGGCGCGCGGACGAGCTGCCGATCTTGCTCATGGCCTCAAGACGCCTCTTACGGCGCTGAACGCAGACGCGCGCAAGCTCCGCGAAAGGGGACAAATTGACATCGCAGACGACATCGAAGCGCTCGGTGCGATGATGCATCGCAATGTGCTTCGGGAGCTGACGCGCGCGCGCATCGTCGGCCGCCGCGGCGGCGCGCCGCGGGTCAGAATCAGGCCTGTCGCCGAATCCGTGGCCGCGGTGGTGGCAAAGACGCCGGCGGCGACAGGCAAGGCGTTCGAATTTGACATCGACAGCGATTTTTCCATGGCTATCGATCGGGCCGATCTCGAGGAACTGCTCGGCAATCTGATTGAGAACGCCACGCGCCACGCGGTGTCCACTGTCAGGATAAGCGGCGGCGCGGATTGTAGCGCCCAGCGCCTTGCGGTATGCGACGACGGGCAGGGGCTCGAGCCTGATCAGATCAACCGTTTGATGCGGCGGGGCGAACAGTTGACCGCGTCCGGCGATGGCGCGGGACTCGGTCTGTCAATCGCACGCGAGCTTGTCGAGGCTTACGGTGGCACGATTTGGCTCGGGCGTAGCGACCTCGGCGGGCTCTCCGTTGAAGTCTCTGTTCCTTATCAGATCCCGAGTTGAGATTGCGGTGTCCGACCATGCTGCAGATTTTAGGACGCAGCCAAAGGCGAAAGTGCTCGTCACGGAGGTGGAACCTGACACGCGCAATCTCGCGCCGGGGCCCTCCAATGCTTCGTTTGTTCTTCGTGCGTTTCGTCATACAAGTGCCCCTCTCTCTCTCTCGGGGCAAAGGCGCTTCGCGTTACCTACTGTTGTTTCGATATCCGACGAGGCGATTGTGCGACGGGCGCACGCGCTGGTACGCTACAAGCGGCTCGACCGGCCTCGATCAGGTCCCCACTGCGCGGCGAGAACCCTTCAAACGAGCCAATTGCCGAACAGGCGACAACGATTGCAAAAGACTGACGGGCGCGCATATGAGGGGGAGGGTCTGCTGAAATCTCCCCGCGTTTCAAAGCGCCGTGCAAGGCATTCTCAAACGCATAGGATAGACGCTCAAAAAATGCCTCTATCTCCATCGCTACTTCGGGATCGGCAGCGATCCTGTCCGTGACGGTTCGCATGACTAAGCAACCGGACCAACCGGGGCGGCGGGCAGCGCTCTCGAAATTACTCCAGAATCCCGCCAGCTCTGCCAGGCCCGCATCCTGTCTCTCAAGGCCGTGCAGAAAGTGGTCGCCGACTATCTGACGGTAGGTCTGAAGGGCGGCGACAAACAGCGTCCGCTTGTCTGGCCAAAGCGCATAAAGTCCTTTGCGGCTCGCGCCAATCTCTTCGACCAGCGCATCTAAAGACACGGCATCGTAGCCCCGCTGCCAGAACAGCGTCATGGCGGTTCGCACCGCTGCGTCGGGGTCAAACCCTCTAGGCCGTCCCATTGTCCCTTTCCATTGCGACCTATCTCTGTTGACAGAGAATGCCTGTTCTCTTATGACCGACCAATAAGAGAACATCAAGTCTCTTTGTGGCCGTTACGACATAGGGAGCTATGGATGACAACAATGCTTATGGCCAAGCGCGAGATCGCGGCTGACCCCAGCGTCGTTTGGGCGCTGCTCAAGGATTTCCAGCACGTCGACGCATTCAATCCAAACCTGTCTCGCTCCTCCCACATCGGCGGCACGCCCCTCGAAGGGGTTGGGGCCGAACGGCGCTGCGAGCTCAAGGATGGGCGCAACTGGATCGAGGAACGCGTTATCGATTGGCAGCCCGGCGAGAGCTACACCGTCGAGATTTACGCCGGCACCATGCCGATCCGGGACGTACGGACGAGGCTTTCAGTGAATCAAAAGGGCGCGGGATCTCTCGCCGTCATGGAAATCACCTATACGCCGAAATTTGGACTGCTGGGTCAGGCGCTTGACCATCTTCTGCTGCGTCAGAAAATGACGGAATTGATGCAAAAGGTGCTCGAGGGACTCGAACAAAAATCTGTTTCGCGCTGCCCTGCCTGCGCCTAGCGCTTGCATTTCGCAGCGCGCGCTCGCGAGCCAAAAGGCGGTTGCGTGACAAAGGCGTCGTCCGGCGAATCCCGGCGCCGCCCTTTGTTTCACGCCGCCCCTACACGAAAATCCCGTGGAACGTCATTGGGACGGGCTGATTGAACCAGATTTTCGCGAGAGGTCCGTCCGCCAGCCGCTCGGCGTTGAGCACGGCGAGATAACTGCGCTCGGCCGCCGGATCCTGGAAGAGCTGCAAAACCCAGCCCATCTCCTCCGTTTCGCCGGCAGGAACGAACATGGGCTCGGCGCCCAGATGCGCCATGGGCGCACCCCAGCTCTCGACCTCGCCCGTTTTGCAATCAAACCGGGCGACTCCCGGATGCTGCGGCGGTTCGGAGAGGGACTGCAGCCATACATAGCGGTGGCGTCCGCCGGTCTTGTTCGGATGCACTGAGGGAAATTCGCAGGGCGCCGCCCACAACGTCTCGTCCTTTAGCGTTCTGCGCGCTGGGTCGATCGACAGACGGCGCAGCTGCGGGGCGCCATGCTGTGCATTTGCGCTACTCGGGGCGGCGAAGACGCCGCAGGTCTGATGCCAGCAGAAATCGACGACGATATGCGCGCCATCCTCGAACGCGTTGGCGAAGTGCCACACCCAGAAAGGGTCAACCGTGAATTTTACGGCATTTTGCGGATCGGCGAGTGGAACGACGACGATCATGGCGCCGGCCTTCGGGTCCCGCCGCAAATATTCAGTCACGTCGCCGATCGCGAGCGCCGCCCGCCACAGGACCAGCCTGGCGGGGCCGATAACAAAGACGAGATGTTTTTCCGTGGCGATGAAATCATGGACCATTGAAATCCGGGGCAGATCGAAACTGCCGAGCCAGCGCGCCGGCTCTCCGTCTGGCAAGGCGTAAAGATCGATGCTCTTACCGTGCATCCCGAAATTGAAGGTGGTTTTGAGCGCCTCAACCCGGTGCGGATGAGCGGCGAACGCGTCGCGCACCACGGCGAGATCGGTCGTTCCCAACGATTCCAGCGTATCCGGATCGAGTTCGACCGGCTTCGCCCCCTCCATGAGCGCCAACAGCCGTCCGCGCCAGTTCAGCAGATTGGTGTTGCCGGTCGCTTTCTTGCGGCCGCCGACAAGATTGCGCAGTGAGCGGCCGCGGCGCCGATGGCGCATAGAGAAGCCGCCCCTCCGCCTCCTCTTCGCGATATTCGGCGGATTCGACGATACGGCTGGCGCCCTGCGCGCCGCGCGCTCCGATCCGCACCGCGGTGATGGCGCCGTCGGCGAGGAAAGGATGTCCCGCCGATTGGCCGAAACGCTCCAGCAGCCCCGGCCCCGCGCGATAGACGGTTCCCGCCAGCCCTTCGGGTAGCCGCCCTTCGACGGTCAGGGGCTCGAAATCATGGGTGCGGACAACGCTGTGGTTCAGGCTGGACATCGATCCTCCGAGCACGGGGTTATCGGGTACGCGTTTCATGCGCGATGATCGCGTCGCCGGCGTCGCGCAGCATGCTTTCGGCCCTCGACAGGGCGCCTTCGGGCGCGTCGGGGCCGAGCAAAGTCGCCAGCCCCTGCGCGAAAACCCACACCAACGAATGGACGCGCACAAGCTGGTCCTCGGAGAGTGGCGCGAGGCGCGGGTCGGCGCGCATCGCCTCCGCAATCTTCGGGGGCGGCGGTTCGTCGAGGCGCGCGCGCATACGGGCGCTGGCGAGACCGAAGAGATGCGGCTCGTCCTGAGCGAGGCGCAGGCTGGCGAAGCCGACCTGCAAATAGGGCGGGACATCGCCGGCGCCCTCGGCGAGGCGCTGCATGGTGAAGTCTTTGACCCGCTCGGCGACGGCGTTCTTCAACTGCTCCATGGAGCCGCAGGCGGTGTAGACCGGCTGGGTGGAGCAGCCCAAAGCCTGCGCCAGCCGTCGCGCGGTGAGCGCCTCGGCGCCTTCCGCCCGGCAAACCTCGAAAGCAGCCTGCTCGAGGGCGTTTTTGGAAATCGTGGTTTTGGGCGGCACGAGAGACCTCAACAATAATAACGACTGTTATATAACTGTTGTTGTTTGTCAACGCAGTCGTCAGAAGCCCGAGGCGTTTGGCAGGCGTTGAGCGACTTTCCGCGCACCACTATCAATGTGCGTCCAATTGTAGCGATAGAGGCTGCCCCATGACTTTCATTGCGCTGACCTGGCTTTTCGTGTTGGCGACCGCGGTTCACAATGCCGAAGAAGCGATTTGGCTGCCGGCATGGTCCCGGACAGCCGGCCGTTGGCATCGCGCGGTGGGCGCAACGGAATTCCGGTTCGCCGTCGCCGTGTTGACCATCTTGGCGGTCATTTCAGCCTGGCTGGCCATGGTGCAGGGCAAGGAGAGGCTGGGCGCCTATCTTGTCGCAGGTTACGCGTTGGCGATGGCGCTGAACGCGATCTTCCCGCATCTCCTCGCGAGTCTCGCTTTACGCCGCTACATGCCTGGAACGGCGACGGGGATGCTTTTCAACCTGCCAATCGGCGCCGCCCTCCTGACGCAGGCGATGCGTGAGGGCTACATCGATGCCTCAACTTTTCTCGGATTTGGGCCCCTGGTAGTCATCGGCCTTCTTGCGTCGATTCCATTGCTGTTTGCGATCGGTCGCAGGATGGGCGGTTGCCAATTCGAATGGCGCTCCGCCATTTGACTTCGCCGAGCGCCATCAGGGCGGGATCGATCACCAACCGCCCCGCTCGCTGTCTAGGTGTGGCTTCTGATCAGGTTGTTCGGAGAAGGGCCTGAGCGGGTGGTCGTCGGTTGAGAGCCGAGTGCGGCCGGCGCTCGTTATACCACGCGAGCCATCGGGCGAGATTGGCGGCGCGCGTATCGGACGATTTGAAAGGAATGGCGTAGGCCCATTCGCGGAGCATCGTCCGGATGAAGCGCTCGGCCTTGCCGTTGGTTTTCGGCGTGTAAGGCCGCGTGCGGATGTGGCGTATGCCCAGCATCCGCAAGGCTTTGCGGAACAGCTTGGCGACATAGCCCGAACCGTTGTCGGTCATGACGCGCTCGACCTCGACGCCGCGCGCTCTGAACCAGCGAAGCGTGCGGACGAGAAAGCCCGTCGTCGACTGTTATGCGATGGCCGACTCATTCGAAGCGGGCGAGCTTCTTGATGTCGAGATGCAGCAACTCGCCGGGCCGGTCACGCTGGTAGCGACGCACGGGCGCCTTGGGTTCGAGCGCTGCAAGCCGCCCGAGCCCGAGGCGCGTGAGCCAGCCGGCGACCGTCGAACGAGCCATCGACAATTGACAGCTTTTCGGCGATCTCCTCGCCCGTCAGGCGATACTCCCGCCGCAGCCGCTCGATCGAGACCAGCCGGGGCGCGCAGGTGTGGTTGGCGACTGGCTTGGGTCGCGACGAGCGGTTCTCGAGCCCCGGCGGCCCTTCTTTCTCGAACCGCTCCAGCCATTTGCGGGCGGTCCTTTCGCTGATCCCGAAGCGGGCGGCGACAGCCGCGACCGGCTGCCCCTCGCGTATCCGCCGCACCATTTCCGCTCGACCCAGCGGCGTCGTTCGCGCATTCTTGTGTGGGTTGTTCATCCGAAGAAGTCCTGAGTGCATCGTGTCGCAACGACCACTCTCAAGCCTTCAGCTCGGGTGAGCAACCTCCTCGGAGACCACAGCTAGGCCGGTCTGGTGCGTAGCTGGCCCTCGTAATCGCGTTTCCCCAACGGCACGCCCCGCGAGCGCAGGATATCGTAGGCGGTGACGGCGTGGAAATGGAAGTTGGGCAGCGCGAACGAGAGGATAAAGGTTTCTGGCGTGAAGGCGAGTCTCCGTGGGCCGATCTGAAGGTCCAGGTCTTTGCCATCCCAGCTGTTGACGTCATCGGGAGTTAACGCCTCTAGCGCCGTTTCCACGCGGGCGATCATGGCCCGCAGCTCGGCGAATGGAACCGGACCGACCAGGGCGGGCGGGGCGAACACATCGGTCTTCACGGCCTCCAGCCCCCACACGGAATGGTGCCACGCCGCTTCGATCTGAAAGTGGAACGGCGCCATGTCATGGAAGAGCCGAGCTTGCACGAAATCGTCCGGGTCTGCGCCGGTCCCAGCGCAGTGCTCGGCCGCGCGGTTCAGAAAACCTCCGACGGCCCTCACAGTCTGAAGGAAGGTCGGAACGCTGAGGTCGTAGAGCGATGTCGCCATCGGCTTTCCCTTATGTGAACCGACATCCGCTGGCGCCGGGCGAACGCCGCGCTGTCGCGGAGAACAAAGCTCCAATATCCACACCACGGTCCAAGAATCTTCTCATTTATGAGGCCGCAGCCAAAGCGCCTTCGAAGGGTCAAAACCTCAAGAAATGCCAGTCATCAGCGGCTTTCTTGTGTGGTGCGAAAGTTGTGCGCGCCGTCAGCTGGTGCTCGCATCCCGGTTGTGTCACTGTATGCCCATGAGCGACCGAAGCGACATGCAAGACGGAGTTTGCGTTCACTTGAGCGCGGACGAAGCGATCGTTCTCTTTGGCTTAGTGTCTCGTTGGATCGACGAAAAAGACGCTTTGACGCCAAGCTCACAGCATTTCGAGACTCCTAGCGAATGCGCAGTGCTTCACGGCATTCTTTGCGACCTTGAAAAGTAATTGAGCGCTCCGCAGGCTGCCGATTACCGGCGGATCGTGCAAGACGCCCGAGAGCGGCTGGCGTATCGTTGGGACGGAACTAACCTCCGCGAGTGACAGGATCTCCGATCTCTGCAGTGCACACTCTGAGAGAGAGATCAGCTTGAACCAGGTCCTGGCAGGTCACCGAGAATCATGCCGAATGAAAGACCGCCTACCCGATTGGGGATTTCCAAGCCGGAAATGCGTCGAAACCTCATACGTCCATAAAGTCGACAAGCAGGATTCGTGTCTCGGACATTGAGACACAGACCCACATCGCGGCGATGCGCCTCATCGATCAACGCCTTCAAAAGGGCTTGGCCAATCCCTTGGCCCCGAGCCACTTCGCGGACCCCAATCGAGACTTCGGGGGTACGGGAGTTCACGAAAAATACGGGGTTCTCTTTTTGCTCGAACTGGCGTCCCCAGGCAGCGCCGAGGGCGTCTCCATCCCGATAGGCAATAAATCCGAAGTCGCAAGGGCGCTGCCAGCCGCGAAGATGATCGGCGACCAACGGCACGGCGCGGGCGCATTGCGCATCTGGCTCGTACGCGGCAATCGCAAGAAAGTCCCATAAGAGATCAAGGTCGCTCTGGACTGCAAATCTGATGTCGAGGGTCATATTGGTCTTTTCAGTGATTGTGATGGTGGCAGGCCTCGAAAAAAGGGATTCACCGAATATGGTCGGCGATAACCGCCACGACTTCGGCAGCGTGGGTGATCAGGATTGCCCCCTTCACAACATGCAGGTGGACGCTCGGCAACAGGACAAGCAATCGCTTACTAACCGCTAGCGGGCTGATCTAGTCGCGTCTCCCCAAATCAGCAGCACGGGTGCGAAAATTGTCGGAATTCGCGCTGAGAGGTCTTCCCTGATTTCGGTGATCCAGGGCGCGGCGGCTGGAAAGGCTTGTTCGTAATCTGGCCGCAAATTTGCGCCGCCGAGACCATCGATCGGCAAGCCGGCCGAAGTCGCAGTCAGGACCATGCGGCGGATTTTCTCCGGTGCGGCAAGCGCGACTCGCGCGCGTGACCAATCCGTCTATGGATTGGGTAATCAGGTCAACGGCTCGCTAAGCTCAGCGAGCACCATGGCGACAAGATCGTCGATGCCATTCACGCCCTCAGCCGGTGGCTCATTTCCCAGTCCCGGCCAAGAAAAGAAATGCTGGGGATGATTGGTTGTGCTTCGATCCGCAACTGGGCGCCAGACCAGCGCCAGAACGCTGCGCTGCCTAGATATGGATCTAAGATAAGCAATCCACAAGCAATCGACCTGTTCTGTTCGCATCGCTTGCAATTCACCTCCGCGCCGCCTCCTGCGCCACTGCTTGCCGGTACGACGTGTAAATGTTGTCGCGCTCGGGAACGGAATTCGTTTCGAGGCAAGTGGCCCATTCCGCCGTTCGGAGGACGGCGGCGAACCGCGATTGCAGGACCACGCATATGACTCGGTGAATATCCTCAGCGGACGCGTAGCCTGCACTGTTCGCATAGGAAACCGACCCGCCCGCATCCGACAAAAACTCGACTGCGAAGTCCAGATGCAGGGCCTGGACAATGGTCGAGAGAATGCAGTTGTGGGTCATGTAGCCCACGATCGTCACTGTATCGATCGCATTCGCGCGCAGCCACTGCTCAAGGTCGGTGCCGGTGAACGCGCTTGGCAGCAGTTTTTCCACGTAATGATCATGCGGTCGTCTGGCGATCTCGGCATGAATCTCGCCGCCACGGCTTCCGTTGGCGAAAATTGGGCTGCTCTCCGGCGCCAGCTGCTTGACGACAACGACCTTGACGCCCGCCGCTGTCGCCACATCCATGGCGCGCGTAACGTTTTCGACGCTGACGCGGAAGGGCGGACTTTGAATAGCCAGTTCTCCGCCATCGTAGTCGTTCTGAACATCGATAACGATTAGGGCCCGACGTGGTGACGAATTGCGGACAGGTGCGATGGACATTTTGTCTCCTATGAGATTCGACGAGGAGAGCCTCAGAATAGGAGGGGCGTCGATATGCGAAACTGACCCGATTGACATCATTCGAAAGAATCAGGACATTTTGTCCGTCTTCCGGAGTCCGCATGCCCAATCCGGTCATCGCTGTCGTCGCATTTGACGGCATCAGCCCTTTCCACCTATCTGTGCCGTGCCTGGTGTTTGGTGAGGACCAAACGCAACTCGGCCTGCCGCGCTTCGATTTCCGCGTCTGCGCGCTGGAAGAGGGGCCGATCTGGACCGAGGCAGGGCTGACGCTGACCGCGCGACACACCCTCACGGGCCTTGAAGGCGCAGACATAGTCATCTTGCCAAGCTGGCATGAACTCGATGAGCCCCCGCCCCCGACCCTGGTGGAGGCGCTACGCCTTGCGCATGCGAGAGGCGCGCTGCTGGTGGGACTTTGCCTCGGCGCCTTTGCCATTGCGGCGACAGGATTGCTGTCGGGACGACGGGCAACCACGCATTGGGCTTTTTCCGAGAAGCTGAGCCAGCTCTATCCGGATATAGCTGTTGAGCCCAAGCTGCTTTACGTGGACAACGGCGATGTGGTCACCTCCGCAGGCGTGGCCGCAGGGCTCGATTGCTGTCTCCATATCATCCGGGCTCGCTACGGCGCGGAGCCGGCCTTGCGCCTCGCTCGACGCATTGTTCTCTCACCGCACCGGCAGGGAGGGCAGGCGCAATTCATAGAACGGCCAATCGCCAGAACTCCCGCTACTGACCGTTTCGCTCGGGCGCTAGAGAATGTACGCGCCACGCTCGGCGAATCGCATGATCTCGACAGTGTGGCCGAGACAGCAGGTCTGACTCGGCGGACGTTTACGCGTCGCTTCCGGAAAGCGATGGGCGCCAGCTTCAGCGACTGGTTGATCCACCAGCGGATCGAACTGGCGCAACAGCTACTCGAGTCGACCGACGACACGATCGAGATGATCGCTTTCCGCGCTGGCTTTGGAACCGCAACGTCACTACGCCAGCATTTTGCATCCGGTCTGAAGGTTTCGCCCACGCATTACCGCAGGTCCTTTTCGAAAAGCACTACGTAAGCGCTTCAGGTCAAGCGAGATTGGCGACGCCTTAGGCGTCGCGCGTCGATGCAGGCTTTCCGGTTGCATTCACAGCCGAAAGATCCCGCTCATTCAATTACACATATTCCTCGTCAATCGGCGCCGACAGGATGCCCGCCTGAGAACAAACAAGTTGAACGAAGCGCCTACGAACCTGCTGGGCGTATGGATTGGAGCTTGTAATCGCTTGAACGACCTCTGGCGCATCGTAACGAACCATGTTGACCGCTTCCATCAGCAGGTCGAAACTTCTTGTTGTCATGCGCGTGGGTAGCGGCCCCATCTGAATGAGCGCTTTGGCGATGAGATGCGTCAACGCTTGAGCCATGGCGGCCTCTCGATCATGGGCTTCTGGCGTCGTCATGATGACGCGCAAGCCAAGAACCTTTCGAAGGAAGGCGGCGACCCGGCGGCCGCGACTGCCCCGGATCGGGCAAACCGCAATCTTTAGCCCTCTGATGCCGTTGCGGGCGCTTTGCGGCCCGAACAGCGGGTGCGTGGCTACGATCTCAACCTGCTCTGGAAGGTTTCGTTTCATAATTTCAGCCGGGATCACTTTGACTGATCCGACGTCGAGCACGAGCGCTCCTGGCTGCAGGTAAGGGACGATCGCTTCAATCGTTCCCTCAAAACTGTCAACCGGCGTCGCGAGGATGACCACGGGGCATTTCGCAGCAGTCGGGAGGTCGGTTAACCTGACCCCGCGCATCTCGACCAAGCCGCCGTGCGGCGCGATCGGATCATAGGCGCACACCCCGAAATGCCCGCTAAGGTGCTGCGCCATCAAGCGTCCGAACGCCCCAAAGCCAATGACGCCAATAAACGGGTGGAAAGCGCTCTTCCTGTTTGGTGACACTGTTGAACCTCTGCAAAGATGCGAAGCCAACGGCGTCCTCCAGGGTTCAACCGCTAGCAACGCAGCGGTTGAAAGATGGCAAAGCACCTCGCCGCTAAATAAGCGGCGCGGAATAGAGCCCGGAGGAGGAGGGAGACAATGCCATAACTTAACTATGTCGGCTTCGGTCTGGATGTCAACAGCGTTCCATTGAGTGACAATATGACCCTTTAGACGTTCGGCGCATTTTCAGGCCTCCCCGCCTGCCCGAAGACCAGAATTCGCGTCAGGCGTACGACTGGAGACAATAGCGTATGTATGGGCGTTGTGGGGAAAGACGGTAGCGCTCCTGCGCTACCTTCTTATGCCACATTCAACAGTCCCCGTTTTGGGTAGCCTTATCGCCGAGCAGCGGCGCTAAACGGGCAACGAACTCGTCTTGGACCCTGCCCGCGCAAGTGTTGTCTGAGCCTCAGTGACCGCTAATCATCCCGATTGGTTCATCGCGCCTGTGATCTGCATGGCAATAGCGTCCGCCGAATTTCTCCGAGCCGGCACCCGGTGAGCAGGAGCAGCCGAATAGCGGCGACTGCAAATGGGTTTTCGGCACGCGGACCCATTCGCATCTGGCCGCCGCGCTTGCGGCGCTCTGGAGCTTCAGGAACCGCGCGGTCCGCATCCAGGACAAGACGACCTTCTTCCGCGGCGGCCAACGCCTCTCCGAGACGCGTCAATTCGTCGAATGACAGGAAGCGTTCGATCTTATGCTCCGCAAAGCGCTTCGCGCCGCGGCATGGGTTGGAAGCTGCGGGGCGATATTTCCAATCTTCGGCCAACTCGAACATTTTCGATAGAAGCGCATGAACGCGATTGGCGACGATTTCGCCGCCGCGAACGATGCGACGTCCTTGCAGCTTCGTCTTCTCATCTTTCGCGGTCTTACCAGCAGCCACTTCGCGCATGACGCGTGCGACATCCTGGCGCTCTACTTCGGAGACTTTGATCGAGCCGATGAGTGGTTTGATATGGTTGTCGAGATTTCGACGATCTTGGGCGAGGCCAGACGGCTTTTTGTGAGGGCGCGCATATTCTTCGATGTATCGCTCGCCCAGGTCTGCGACGGTCGGCAGGGCGCGGTCGCGTGATCGCTCGAGCGCAGGATTTCCGCCCGAGGCGATCAAGCCGCGCAGTCGCCGCGCCTCGTTGCGCGCCTGCTCGGCAGTAAATTCGATCCCCATGCCGTCCGATGGTGACTCGGTGGTCGCGACCGCTGCGGCTGTATTGCAAGAGGTAGATGCGGCCGCCTTTTGGCGTGACCTTACACCCAAACCCGGGAATTTCGCTGTCCCACAGGAAAGTTTCGCGCTCGCCGGGGTGTAGCGCCTCGACCGTCCGCTTCGTGATCCTGTCGCGCATGGTGACGCTCAAGAGTTGAAACTAGGCATTTCGAATGTCGCAAAGGTAGAGGCGGACGCCCATTCTAGCAAGGGGCCAGCAAGGGCGCGGAGGAAAGTCGCCGGATACTGGGGCGTCAAATAGCGAAGAGAGGGGCACCCATGGGGTTCCCGTAAATAATTGAATTATCGTATTTTAGTGCAGGGTCTCGGGGAAATGGGATGGTGCCCAGGGGCGGAATCGAACCACCGACACTGCGATTTTCAGTCGCATGCTCTACCAACTGAGCTACCTGGGCCCGCGCGGAGCGCGTGGAGGGGCTTATAGAAAGGGCTCGGCCTCTTGTCCAGCGGGGTCGGCGCAATTTTTAGCGTCTCTTGCCGGGAGGCGCCGCTTCCCCTAAACCCGCCTCGAGCAGAACGGAGGGAAAATGAGCGATATCAGGCGAATTGGCGCGGGGCCGCGCATGAGCAAGGCGGTCGTCTCCGGCAACGCCGTTTACACGGCCGGACAGGTCGCGGAGAAAACCAAGGGCGGCCCGGTCGCCGATCAGACCCGCGAGATTCTCGACCTCATCGACGCGCTGCTCGCCGAGGCGGGGACCGAAAAGTCGAAAATCCTTTCGGCCACCATCTATCTGTCCGACATCTCGACCTTCGCCGAAATGAACAGCGTCTGGGACGTCTGGGTCGACAAGGGCAACCCGCCCGCCCGCGCCACCGTCGAGGCGAAGCTCGTGACGCCGGATTACAAGGTCGAGATCGCCGTCATCGCGGCGAGGTGACGCCGGTCAGCGGATTGTCCGGATCATGGGCGTAGCGCAGCGTCTCGAAGCGCATCGCGAGCGTGTCGATCAGGAGCAGGCGCCCCACGAGGCCCTCTCCGAAGCCGGCGATCTCGCGAATCACTTCGAGCGCCATCATGGCGCCGACGATTCCCGTCAGCGCGCCCAATATGCCCGCCTCCTCGCAGCTCGGTACGGTTCCGGGCGGCGGAGGTTCGGGAAATAGGCAGCGATAGGTCGGGTTGGGCCGGCCGTCTGGCCCCGCCTCGAAGGGCCGCAGGGTGGTGAGCGACGCGTCGAAACCGCCGACGGCCGCCGTCACCAGCGGCTTCTTTTCGTAAAAGCAGGCGTCCGAAACGAGATAGCGGGTCGCGAAATTGTCCGAGCCGTCGGCGACGACGTCGTAGCCGGCGATCAGCGCCCGCGCATTCTCGCGCGTCAGCCGCAGCGCATGGGGTTCGACGGCGACATGCGGATTGAGTCGGCGGATGGCGTCCTGGGCGCTTTCCACCTTGGGCCGGCCGACGCTTGGCGTGTCGTGGATCACCTGGCGCTGAAGGTTGGAGAGCGAAACGGCGTCGTCGTCCACGAGGCCGAGGACGCCCGTTCCCGCGGCGGCGAGATATTGCAGCAGGGGCGCGCCGAGGCCGCCCGCGCCGATCACGAGCACGCGCGCGGCTTTGAGTTTTTGCTGCCCCGGCCCCCCGATCTCGCGCAGCACGAGATGGCGGGCGTAGCGTTCGATCTCCTCGGGCGAGAGGCTCATTGAGGCTCCTGGCGCACACGCGCTCGGCGAATTCGCGAGCCTGGCCCTCTTGCCGGATCGATTCGCGGCGGTTTGGGCGGCTCGGCGCGGAACATAGCCGCTCGGCCGCCCGGCCTCCAGACATATGCAGGCGATCGCGCATGAGGCGGATGGAGAGGCTCCCAATAAGCGCCAGCAAACGCTTCACCCCCTTGCGCAGGCCTCGGACTTTGCCGATTTCCCGGAGCAGGGGATCAAGCTATATAGCTGTGCAATAAGGCAATCTTGCTGCCGAGAGAGTATTGGCGCGCCTCCGGTCTGCTGCGCCAACCTAACTCATGCCTCATGCAGTCGCGCAGCGCGGAATGTGAAAAGGAGCTGGATGGCGATGCTCGAATCGTTCTCGCTGGACCGATATGTCATTGGCGTTCCGACTATTATTTTTTCCGCCATTTGCATTGCCGTATCCCAGGTCTTGATCAAGAAAAAGGTCGGCAGAGAAATAATAAAAGAATGCCACGAAGTCGGCGGTTATTATCTGGCTATCGTTGGCGGGTTTTATTCGGTCCTGCTTGGACTGATCGTATTCTCTGCGATGGACAAGTTTTCCAAGGCGGGCGACACCGTGGATAACGAAACCAGGTCGATTGTTGGGCTTTATACCTTGTCCAGTCAGTTCCCGAATGAAGGCAAGTCGCTTCAAGACAAGCTTCGAGCATATACCGACGAGGTCGCGGATAATGAATTCCATCTGATGGAGTCCGACGAAACGAGTCAAAAAGCGCACAACCTCTTGCTCGACGTCGTCGATATTTTGAAGAAAATCGAGCCGAAATCGCAGAACCAACAGGCCATCTATCCAGTGATGCTTTCTGAGGTCATTCAGCTTTGGGATAGTCGGCGCGATAGATTGAAGTCATCGAATTTCAGTATACCAACCGCGGAATGGGTCGTTTTGATCGCCGGGGCTCTCATTACGGTGGCTTTTACATTTTTCTTTACGATCGATAATCATTTAGCCCACGTCTTGATGACGGGCCTGATCGCGACCCTGATCATGACGTCGCTGTATCTTGTGCTGTTGTTTGGCGATCCATTCTCTGGAGATTTGAGAGTTTCGAACAACAGCTTTGTTCTCACTCAGAAAATCATGCAGCAAAGACGGTGACGAAGTGGCGCGGCCTTCAGGGCTGGACGGGCTGGCCCTTGTCGACGGTCTGGCGCTTGTCGTCCGTTTCCCGCAGCGCGACGACGCCGACGCCGCCGAGCGAGGCCGCGCCCCGGGCGTAAGCGATATTGTCGAGGAACTGCCTGGCGCAGTTTTCCCAGGTGAAGGCGAGGGCGTGGGCGCGAGCGGCGTCGCGCGGAATGTCGAGGGCCATGAGCGCCGCCGCGCGCAGATCCTCGCTCAGCACCCCCGCGCCGCTCGAGCCGATGACGTCGAGCGGCCCCATGACCGGGAAAGCCGCCACGGGCAGGCCGCAGGCGAGGGCCTCGAGCAGCACGACGCCGAATGTGTCGGTGCGGCTCGGAAAGACGAAGACATCCGAGGCGGCGTAAAGGCCCGCCAGTTCGCCGGGCGTCTTGAAGCCCAGAAACCGCGCATCTGCATAGCGCGCTTCGAGCGCCGCGCGCGCCGGCCCGTCTCCGGCCACGACCTTGGTCCCCGGCAGATCGAGGGCGAGAAAGGCCTCGACATTCTTTTCGACAGCCAGGCGGCCGGCGTAGAGAAAAATGGGCCGGGGAAGATCGAGCGGGACCTTCGCCTCGGGCGAGAAAATGGCGTGGTCCACCCCGCGCGACCAGCGCAGCAGGCGCCGGAATCCGCGCGAATCGAGCTCCCGTGCGAGGCTCGGCGTCGCCGCCATCACCCCGGCGCCGGCATTGTGGAAGCGGCGCAGCGCGGCGTAGCTCCAGCCCACGGGCAACCCCGTGCGCGCATGGATATATTCGGGAAAGCGCGTGTGGAAGGAGGTGGTGAAGACACGTCCGTCGCGCAGGCAGACGGCGCGCGTCGCAAGGCCGATCGGGCCTTCCGTCGCGATATGGATGTGGTTGTAGCCCTGGGCGAGACGGCGGCGCACCGCGCGCGGCGTGGCGAGCGCGAGCGAAATCTCCCGATAGGTGGGCATGGGGACGCGGCAGAAGTCCTGCGGCGTGAGGAAATCCAGCTCGGCCCCGAGCGGCGCCGCCGCGCAGGCGAGCGATTCCAGCGAACGCACGACGCCATTGACCTGCGGACGCCAGGCGTCCGTCGCGACGAGGATGCGCATTTACGCAGCCGCCGCTCTCGGCGCCGGCAGCGCCTTGACGGGCGTGGCGGCGGCGTCGCGCTCGGCCGCGGTCATGCGCCAGTGGAGCACCTCGAAACTGCCGTCCTCGTGCTCGGCCACGGCGGTGCAGCTTTCGACGAAATCGCCGGTGTTCACATAGAGCACGCCGTCGATGGTCTTGATCGTCGCGTGATGGATATGGCCGCAGACGACGCCGTCGACGCCACGCCGCTCGGCCTCCGCGGCGAGCGTTTTCTCGTAATCGCCAATGAAGTTCACGGCGTTCTTGACCTTGTATTTGGCCCAGGCGGACAGCGACCAGTAGCCGACGCCAAAGAGCCGGCGCGCGCGGTTGAACCAGGTGTTGGCGGCGATGGCCACGTCATAGGCCCAGTCGCCGAGATGCGCGAGCCAGCGCGCATTGCGAACGACGATATCGAACTGATCGCCGTGAATGACGAGCATCTTCCGGCCCGTGGCGGTTTCATGGACCGCGTGATCCACCACGTCGATCCCGCCGAAGGTCAAGCCCGTGTAGTCGCGGGCGAATTCGTCGTGATTGCCCGGCACATAGATGACGCGGGCGCCCTTGCGGGCCTTGCGCAGCAGCTTCTGGACGACGTCGTTGTGGGCCTGCGGCCAATGCCAGCCCTTGCGCAGTTTCCAGCCGTCGACGATGTCGCCGACGAGATAGATCGTCTCCGCGTCATTGTGCTTGAGGAAATCGAGAAGAAGATGCGCCTGCGCCGCCTTGGCGCCGAGATGCAGATCGGACAGGAAAAGGGTCCGGTAGCGTCTGGGCTCCGGCTCGAGGGCGAGGGCGCCCGGCATATTCGCAGCAAAGTCTTCGGCCATGAGCGCCTGCGCCTCCCGCCGTCGATGACGTTCACGCTCTTTCATCAGAGCGAGGTCACAGTCCGATGACAGCGGGAGGGGCGCGCATTGACGTCCCCCTGCGCCGTTCGATATTTCGAACGAAATCGGATAGTGTTCCGCACGACTTCAAAAGACAGGGAGCGACGCCGGATCGGCCCGGCGCGGGTAGAATGGGCGTCGAGGGCAAGGAAAAGCACAAGATTCTGGAGGCGGGCGCGCTGGCGCTCTCGGGCCAGCTCGGCGCCACCATCCAGCGGCTGCGCAAGGCCTACAACCTGTCGCTTTCGGAGCTGTCGCAGCAATCCGGCGTCGCCAAGTCGATCATCAGCCAGATCGAGCGCAACGAGACCAATCCGACGCTCGCCACCATCTGGCGCCTCGCCCAGGCGCTGGACGTCTCCATCGAGCGCGTGTTGCAGACGACGGAGGACGAACCGTTTCTCGAAAAGACGAGCAAGGCCGACACGCCGATCCTGCTTTCGGACGACGGCAAATGCCGCCTTGCCATCATCGGCTGGATCAAGACCGTCGAATGGCTGCAGGCCTATGAATTGTCGGCCGATCCCGGCGGCGTGCTGGAATCGGACGCCCATCAGCGCGGCTCGGTCGAAAGCCTGTCGGTGCGCGAGGGCGAGCTCGAGGTGGAGGTCGCGGGCGCGCGCGAGACCGTCAAGGCCGGTGAGACGCTGCGCTATCGCTGCGACCGGCCGCATGTGATCCGCAACCTTGGCAAGTCGCAGGCGCAGGCGACCATGATCTGCATGCTCAAGGCCGCGGTGATGGAATAGGGCCTGTCGGTTTCGTCCTCATCGTCGGACGCAAAAGAAAAGGCAGGCCGCTCGCGCCGCCTGCCTCCAGAAAAAGCGGCGCGCCCGCCTCTTACGACAGCCCGCCGATGTGCTTTTGCGCGTAGAGCTGCCAGCCGAGCTGCTTGATGAGCTCCTGCTGGGTCTCCAGAAAGTCGATATGGCCTTCCTCGCTCTCGATGATGCTCTCGAAGAGCTGCATCGAGACGCGGTCGTCGACCGAATCACAATAGACGGCCGCCTCAATGTAGAGCTTGCGCGCCTCGATCTCGGTCGCGAGATCGGCTGCGATGATTTCCTCGACCGTCTGGCCGATGCGCAGCGGATCGAGCACCTGCATGTTGGGAAAGCCCTCGAGGAAGAGAATGCGCTTGGCGAACTCATCCGCGTGCTTCATCTCCTCGATCGATTCCTCGCGCCATTTCTTGGCGAGTTCGAGATAGCCCCAATTGTCGAAAAAGCGATAGTGCAGCCAGTATTGATTGACGGCGGTCAGCTCCGCGCGCAGCCCACGATTGAGATAATCGATAACCTTCGCGTCGCCGCGCATGTGCAATCCCTTTCCATGGTCCCGCTCACGCCGCCAGTCCGTCGGCGCGGCAGCTGTCACAATCGCCGCTTCCGCCGCATTCGTCCAGTCTGGACGCGGAATGCTGATCGACGAGCGCGACGATGCTGCGCACGCAGCGCCCGCATTTGGCCTCGCAGCCCATGTTGCGAAAAACCGACGCGACCGAGGGCCGATCGCTGCGGGCGCGGAGCGTTTCACGCACATCGCGGTCGGACAGGACGTTACAGGAACAGACGATCATCCGCTTCGCCTAGTTTGGAAAGATTGCAAACTACCTTTTACATCAGTAGGTTACAAAATTTCCCAGCTTTTGCAACCCTGCCTGTGCCGGCTTTTTTCGAATCGGGCCCGGCCGCCATCCGGACATTCGCGAGAAGAGCGTCCCCAAGACAGATTTTGGAGTTTTTCCCCGCCCGACAACGCCAACCTCTTGAAATTTTGACCACGACGCAGCCCTGGGCGCATTCTCCCTGGCGGCCGGCGACCAGGCTCGCCAATTTGACAGGCGCGGCTCGAGCGAAGCTGAACGCAATTTTACGGAAGGGCTCGCCATGGCGCGGCATATTGGCGCAATCGACCAGGGAACGACGAGCACCCGCTTCATCGTCGTCGACGAGGCGGGCGACATTTGCGCGATCGACCAGCGCGAACACGCCCAAATCTATCCGCGTCCCGGCTGGGTCGAGCACGACGCGGCGGAAGTTCTCGCGAACACGCGCGCGGTCGTCGCCGGCGCCCTGGCCAAGGCGGGGCTGCGGCCGGGCGACCTTGCCGCCGTCGGCGTCGCCAATCAGCGCGAGACGTGCCTGTTGTGGGACCGCGCGACGGGCGCGCCGCTGCACAATGCGCTGGTGTGGATGGACATGCGCACGCAGCCGGCGGCGGACCGCCTCGCCGCCGGCGGCGCGGGCGCGCTTCTGCGGGCGAAAACGGGCCTGCCGCCTGCCGCCTATTTCTCGGGTCTCAAGCTTTCCTGGCTTCTCGACGCGATTCCGGGCGCGCGCGCGAAGGCCGAGCGCGGCGACGCGCTGTTCGGCACGATGGACGCCTGGCTCATCTGGAGCCTGACCGGCGGGCGCCATCTCACCGACGCGACGAACGCCTCGCGCACCCAGCTCATGAATCTCGCGACGCTCGACTGGGACGAGGAATTGCTGGCGCTTTTCGACATTCCGCGCGCCTGCCTGCCGGAGATCCGCTCGTCGAGCGAGATTTACGGCCATTGCCTCGATCCGCTCGCCGGCGTCCCGCTCGCCGGAGCGCTCGGCGACCAGCATGCGGCCTTGCTCGGGCAGGCCTGCGTGAGCCCCGGCGACGCCAAGAACACCTATGGCACCGGCTGCTTCCTGTTGATGAATACGGGCGCGACGCCGCGTCCCTCGCAAAGCGGCCTGCTGACGACGCTCGGCTACAAGCTCGGCGCGGCGCCCCCCGTCTATGCGCTGGAGGGCTCGGTCGCCATCGCCGGGGCGCTGGTGCAATGGCTGCGCGACAATCTCGGCCTCATCGAGACGAGCCATGAGATCGAGGCGCTGGCGCGGACGGTTCCCGACAATGGCGACGTCTATTTCGTGCCCGCCTTCTCCGGGCTCTATGCGCCACGCTGGCGCGGCGACGCGCGCGGGATCATCGCCGGGCTCACCCGATTTTCAAACAAGGGCCATATCGCCCGCGCCGCGCTCGAGGCCGCCGCCTATCAGACGCGCGAGGTGGTCGCCGCCATGGCGGCCGATTCCGGCGTCGCCCCTGGCGCGCTCAAGGTCGACGGCGGCATGGCGGCGAATGATCTGCTGATGCAGTTTCAGGCCGACATTCTGGGCGCCCCGGTCGTGCGGCCGCGCCAGCTCGAAACGACCGCGCTGGGCGCGGCCTATGCCGCCGGCCTCGCCGTGGGCTTCTTCAAGAGCGTGGACGACATCGCCGCCCATTGGCGCACGGAGCGCCGCTTCGAGCCCGCGATGGGGGAGGAGGCGCGCGCCCGGCTGATCGGATCATGGGAGAAGGCCGTGGAGAGGTCGCTCGGCTGGGCGGTTTAGGCTCGGCGCCAAGCTCCGAGCCTTTGGTTTTTTCGACCGTCAATCACCGCGGTTGGCACAAGATTTGTACAGTAAACTTCTTCGCGCGCGTAGCGAGCTCGTCCGGCGAGATCGGCGTTTTGTCCGGAGAGGTGTTTGCTTTCAGATCGTTGGCTGCCAGAAACCCCACTGCGATGCCCGCCTTGATCGCGAAATTCACGTTTTGCGCCAAAAACTCTTTTTTCAACTGCGCATTTATGACCCCCACAACATTGCCGGTCTGGTCGAGCAACGGACCGCCGCTGTTGCCCGGCTGGATCGGCGCGGAGATTTGGAGCCAGCTGGTATCGTCGTTGGGACCGGCCACGGCGCTTACATTGCCGATTGTGAAATTACCCGAATGCGTGAGGGTGCCCGACAAGGGAAAACCATAAACCGCAACTGTCTCGCCTAAACGAACCCCCGCGTTCCAGGCAGGGACGGCGGCCGGCTTGATTTTCGACGTCACCAGAGCGAGGTCATTTTTCGTGTCCACGCTCTTTACGATGCCCTCCTCGTAGTATCCCGCGCCGACTTGCCATATCGCGACGACGGAGCATCCCTCAATCACGTGAAAATTAGTGAGGATGTCCCCCTCGTTGGAAACGAAGAAGCCGGTGCCTGTTGATATTTTGGTGGGCCGTTCGGCAGGCTCTTTAGGCTTTGTTTCTTTTGGAGCCGCCTCTTCCGGCGCCGTTCCCTCCGGGTTCCCACGAGCCGACTGGCATTGGATCAGCGCCTGGACCGCTCGTCCCGATAATGTCAGGTCTAACCGGCCGATCCCTTCCGAAAAAACGGCTTCGCGGGCTCGAACGAAGTCATAGAGAAACTGTGTCTTGAAATTGGCGAAAATCAATCCTGGATAGTCGCCGCCTCGAAAGCCGGTGAACTCTCCCTTCCACTGTCCATAAGGGGGCAGTTCCACACGCAGTTGATAGGACTTGCCGATTGTAACCCAGTCCCAATTGGGATTCGTCAGCGCAATGAATGCTCCAAACTCGGCGCTCCCGAGGCCCAGCCAGAGCATCGTGCGGTTATTGTATTCCACTTTGGCGAGACAGCCGCCGATATTGTCGCTGTAACCTATGGCCCAATTGCCTATGTTGCCATAGTTCTGATCGATGTTCAGACCTCTGGCGTCCGCCGTGGCAAAATTTCCGAAGGTTGCGAGAACGATCAGGAGCTGTGGAAGAAACTTTCGCACAAACTTCAATCCTGTAAACTTGAAAAGGAAAAGTCTATTTCTTCGGCGCTTGCAAGCGGTAGAGATAATCGACTAATGCAAGAATCCTTCCGCGAATGATCGCCTCGGGATCAGGCAGATCCGATAAAGGCCAGGACTCCATGGGCTTCGGGCTGAGCGCAGAACTCGGAAGAGGGGCGTAGCGGTACCCCCATACAGGCATGTCGCGGGTGCCATGCGCCTTGACTTCCTGACGTCCGTCGATCTTCTCGTAGACGGCGCCGAGCGGAAAAACGCCGCCGTTCTTTTTCGATAGCTGCGTCAGATCGGCAGGCGGCGTTTTCAACTGACCGGCGAGGGGCCCATCGCCTTTTCCATCAACGCCATGGCAAACCGCACATTTTGCATCGAATTCCACTTTGCCCGCGTCCGAGTCTTTCGCATCGGCCGCGCCGATCTGTAGCAAAATAGCGCAAGGAAGAAACGCAGCGCCTCTCAGCCTGATCATTCACAATTCCTCCGTTACAGAATTGATTTCATTGTTCGCGCGATCGTCAGAAGCAGGAGCCCCAATGCAGGAAGCGCCCATAACGATCCGCGCAGTAGACGCGCGGGAAATGCCGCGCCGGTCGGCGACATCTTCCCCAGTGGATGAACCGGCCATTGCGACGATCGTAGCAAAACCAGCGTATCTGGGAGATCGGAGGGCCCATTTGCGCCAATGTGGCGCCAAGGGAACTTCCTGCCGAAGGCATTGCCTCGACTTCGCCAACGGATGCGCACATCAGCGCGGTCAAGATAAAAATATTGCGCATTTTCAATTTATTGCCCGCCTTCAAATCACTTGTTTCGAGTCTTCTGGTGTGTAGCGTCAATCTGCGTCAATCGCTTTTACGAATACACAGACATGCACAGGTCTCTTTGTTGAGACGTTAGTTTAATCGCAATTAGCAATTTTACAACGAAGCCCGGAGCACGAAATTCTGCCCCGCTCCGCGTCGAGTCTCTATTCATTTACTTGTGCGGGCGCGGACGCCAAAACTCATCCGCCTGAAATATTATCTTTTTTCTTTGTCCCTGCATCTGTCTGGGTCTCCGCACCGTCTGCGAGACACATTCGGCGCGGCAACAGGTCGCAGCGGATCATTCCGTCGGAGTGCGGCCTCGAGCGGAAGACGCCTGGAGCGCAGCCGAGCCTAGTCGAAATCCACCGTGAGCCCGTGCTTGGCGAGTTCCTTCTCCACGGCGTCGAGGATCCGTTGCAGGTCGACAATGTCGATCTCCGTCTCCTCGTCGGGCGCGTCCCAATGGTCGATCTCGTCCAGCCGCACGACGAAGTCCGTGTCCTCACCCGATTCGGCGTCGGGGGCCTCGGCGTGGATCGTCAGCGTTCGGCCGTCCTGGCGCACGCGAATCGCACCTTCCGTCATCTCGACCTTGATCTTCGCCCGCGCCATCGTCTTTCCTCCGTCAGCCCCGTCAAAGCAGCCCCGCCGCCGCCGCGGCCTTGCGCATGAGCGTCGGCAGGCCTTCCTTGTCGAGATCGCCCCGCGCCGCCCAGCGGCCCTCGGCGACGGCCGGCCGCGCCGATGTCGTTTGCGCCACGAAGACGGTGGCGTCGAGCGCAAAATGGGTAAACACATGGGCGACGGTTTCGGGCAGCGCCCGCCACTTCGCGGGGCAGGGCGCGAAATCGAGCCACGCTTCCGGCGGCGCGTCGCGGTCGAAGGGCGTCGCCGGAAAGGCGGTCATGCCGCCAAAGAGCCCCTTCGCCGGCCGGCGGACGACGAGCGCGCAATCGCCGCGCCGCAGGATGAAGATGGCGCCGCGCCGCTTCGGCTTGCCGGCCTTTTTCTCCTTGACCGGATAAGCCTCCGCCGCGTCGGCCGCGTAAGCGGCGCACTCGGTCGAAAGCGGGCAGGCGCCGCATTTGGGGGCGCGGGGCGTGCAGACGGTCGCGCCGAGATCCATCAGCGCCTGAGCGAAATCGCCCGCCCGCGCGGCCGGCAGCATGGCCTCCGCCAATTCCCGGACGAGCGGCTTCGCCTGGCGCAGGGGCGCGGCGATGGCGTGGAGCCTCGCCATCACGCGCTCGACATTGCCGTCGATCGCGGCGGCGGGGGCATCGAAGGCGATGGCCGCGATGGCGCCCGCCGTATAGGGGCCGACGCCGGGCAGGCTTCTGAGCGCGGCTGCGCTTTGCGGGAAACGCCCGCCATGGTCGCGGGCGATTCGTCCGGCACAGGCGTGAAGATTGCGGGCGCGGGCGTAATAGCCGAGCCCCGCCCAGGCCGCGAGCACCTCGTCGAGCGGCGCCGCCGCCAGCGCCTCGACCGTCGGCCAGCGCGCAAGAAAGGTCTCGTAATAGCCTTTCACCGCAGCGACCGTCGTCTGCTGCAGCATGATTTCGGAAAGCCAGACGGCGTAAGGATCGGCGCGCTCCCCCGGCCGCGCCCGCCAGGGCAGATCGCGCCGATGGGCGTCGTACCAGGCGAGGAGCGCGGCCGCGCGCTTTCGCGGGCTTGCGGAAGGCTTTATCATCGCCGCAGCCATAGGGGGCGCGCCGGCCCGCCGGCAAGGGAGAAGGCTCACATGAGCGCCGCGCCACGGGGAAAAGGGCGATTCGCCCGGCCCCTCGCCGAATATGTGCAAAAGCAGATCGACCCGCTCGCCGCGCGGCAGGGCTTTGGGGAAGCCGCGCTGCTGATGCGCTGGCCGGAGATCGTCGGCGCCCGCGTCGCGGACGTCTGTGCGCCCGAACGTCTCCAATGGCCGGCGCGCGCCCGCAAGGCCGCGCCCGGCCGCCCCCAGGAGCCGGCGACCCTCATCCTGCGGGTGGAGCCGGGCTTCGGCCTCGAAATCCAGCATATGATCCCGGCCATTCTTGACCGGGTGAACGCGCATCTCGGCTGGCGCTGCGTCGATCGCGCCACGCTGCGCCAGCAGGCGCTCGCGGTTCGGTCGGCGCCGCGCCGCCCACCCCGCGCCGCCCCCGACCCCGCTGCGCGCGCCAAGGCCGAAGCCGCGACCGAGGGCGTGGCGGAGGAGGCGCTGAGATCCGCGCTGATCCGGCTCGGCGAAAGGGCGCTGGCCGGCAGGCAAAAGGACGGGACGCGCTGAAAATGCGTCGAAAAGGCAGACATTCCGCCCCGTGCGTCAGAACGCTTGCAA
This sequence comes from Methylocystis sp. IM3, assembly GCF_038070105.1. Taxonomy (NCBI): domain Bacteria; kingdom Pseudomonadati; phylum Pseudomonadota; class Alphaproteobacteria; order Hyphomicrobiales; family Methylocystaceae; genus Methylocystis; species Methylocystis sp. IM3. The sequence goes on from NZ_JBBPBZ010000002.1 coordinate 454,405, forward strand.
TCCAGACCGCTTGCGCATAGTTTCGCGCCGCGTCGGGCCGCCATAGCTCAGTTGGTTAGAGCACCAGATTGTGGATCTGGGGGTCCCCCGTTCGAGCCGGGGTGGCGGTACCATAGAAATCAATAATTTGCTGAATTTGCGCTTGACCACTGTAGTGGCCAAGTAACGCCCCACGTAACAGGCGGCGGGCGGTCACGCGCCGTTGCAAACGACCAAAAAATCGTCGGACCGCCCGTCAGGGAGGTCTTGCACAAGCACGGCCTGACCGCGGTACACGTCGGCGCCAGCTCGTTGAGCGCTTGCGGAAGAGCGGCGTGACGCGCCGCGCCATCGGGGACGCGCTAGAAGATTTCCGGGGCCAAACCTGCAAGGACGCTGAAGTGGCTGACAATAGCGCAGCCTTAAGGCAGGCGCCGACATGGATCGGATGAAAAGGCGCGAGGAAGAAATATTGAACAGCCTTCCCTGTCACGGTCGCGTTGTCTGCGACAAATGTTTTCGTAACCGTCCCGTCGTGTTTGATCAGACAATCAGGGAAGAGGGCGGCTGGAGGATCACCGCGAATCCGCTCGCTTGGGGCACGTGAAGCCCTCGGGGCGCGACGATCCTTGCGTCCGCGAGATCGAGGCCAGAAATCAAGAGTCAGTTTCTCCCGAACCGCCGGAGATCGTGGCGTCGCAGAGCGCGCTTCCGCCATCGACCGGAGCGGCTGCGGCCCTAATGATCGCTCAACCGATCGCAGCGTCGGCGCACAGGGGTGGGGCATTTCGTTCACACCTTCCCTTGCTCTCGGCTGCGGCGGCGCTTCTCGTAATGGGGGGTGCGGCATGGTGGCTCAATAAGAGCCAAGCGACGACGGGCTCCCCCGAGACGGCGTTGTCGACGCAAGCGGAAAAAATATCGCCTCCGACCCTCGCTTCAGGCTTCTTCCACCATGGAGTCGGCCGACGAGCGGACTCTTCCGGAGATGATTCATTACGTTATTCACAAGACGCACGTGGCGCCTCGACGCTGAAGCGTGAGCCATGGCCCGGAATGGAGCAGACCGATAACTCATGGCCGAGCGTATCAGCCGCAGTTCTAGCGATCCACAGACCGAGACCAAGGCCGCCTGTGTCGGAATTTAGGCGGCTGAATTTTCCGAAAACGTTGTCGCATTTATCTTTTGGAATTCCGATCCCGGTGTCATAAATCTCGATCAAAACGCGTCCGGACCTTCGTCGGCAGCAAATCAAAATTCCACCCTTAACCGTGTAGTTAATCGCGTTACCAATCAGATTGCGAATGATCGCCTCGAGAAGGATGGGGTCGCTTAATACGTTTTCACCGCACGATCGCAATCTGATTCTTAGGCCTTTCTGATCAGCCTTAGACGCCCACTGATCCACGGCTGAGCGGAGCAATGGTCCGATCGCGACTGACTTGTGCTCACGGGGCCCTTCATCGAGTCGCGTCGCGGTAACCAAGGCGTCAAGCTGGCTGTTGAGGCGTTCGACCGCTTCATCAGCCGCCGCTAAATATCGGTTTTCATCTTCTTTATCCTGCGCGCGGCTGCGCAACCTGGACACAGCCATGAGTATTTGCAGCGGCTGTCTTAAGTCATGTCCAGCGATAGCAAGGATCAGACCTTTGAATTGATTCGCTGCGGAAAGCTCTCTCTCGTGGGCGTGCAGGGTTTCCATCAGCCGGTTGAACGACTCGCCGAGCTCGCGGAACTCGGGGGCTTCCAGACGTCGCGGGACATAGACTTGGTAATCATCCCGCTGCGATCCTCGGATCACCTTGAGCAGCCGCTCGATGGGCCGTCGGATGGCGTTCGCGCCAACCGCCCACGCGAGCGCCAGGGCGGCGCTAAGGCTCAAAAGGCTCAGCGCAAAGCTTCGCCACTGCTCGGCGTAGAGCGAAGCAAATGCGTGCTCGCGATCGACCCCAAAAAGAATAAATAAATCCGGCGGGGGCACCGTGATCGGAACGTAGCCGTAAATTACATCTTTGCCTTGATCGTCCTTTAGCTCCGCGGTCGCGGGCGAAGCGGCGTGGATCATTGTCAGTTGTTCCGGAGTTGCGTTCTTTCCGACGCGGCCGGTCGCGCTGGGCAGCTCGGCCAAAATGGTCCCGTGCCGATCTGTGATCAAAAGCGACTCGCCAGGTTGGAATGGAACTCGGCGCAAGTGACCGGCAAACCAGTCCAAGCTCAGATAGGCGACGGCGATCGCTACAGTCTCTTCTTTGTCATTCCGAATTGGATGGGCGAACGGGATGGTCTTTTCACCATTGATTCGGCTTACGGTGTAATCGCCGGTCGAGAACTTTCCAGTTTTCAGCGTCTCCGCAAAAAAGTTACGATCGCCGATCGTAGCTCCTGAATTCCCAGGTATGCTCGCGCACTGGAGCGTGCCGTCGCGGTCGGCGATGGCGAGCACAAGGTCTTTTCGATACTGCTTGGCAAGTTCCCCGAGCGTCTCCGTGCACTCCAGGGGATTCAGCGATTTTGAAACCGGCAGTTCCGCAACGGCCCCCAATAGGCGTTCGATCCCGTTCACAATGCCGTCTAGCTCGGCGTTTCGATGTTCAGCTGTCGATAAGGCCGAGCTGCGAATCTCCCGCTCTCGCTCGTTGGCTCGCAGAACTTCATTAATTCCCTGCACCGCGAGTGTCGGGAGCAGCGCGATCAGCGTCACCGTGAAAAGGCGAACCGATATGTTCACGACCTGCCCCCCGTAGCGATCGCCGTCAAGCGCCCGATTCTAGTTTTCTTATTGTGCCTCGCCTTTTCAGCTAATAACTTGACCCTCTTTTTCTATAGGTTGCGCGTTTGTCGCTTTCAGCCCATTCTAGGCCGAGGCCCGCGCGCGATAGCAGGCGGGCGAGCGCTATTTCAGGGCGGTGAGATCGGCTCCGAAATTGATGTGATACGCCTGACCGTCGATGACGAAGGCCGGCACTGATTTCACGCAATATAGGTCAGCACATGGGCCTGCGTCGGATTAAGCCCGGCTGTCCCGGCGATCGCCCATTGATCCGCGCGCATGACGGCGCAGATGCGATCGAGACCGTCGCGAATCCGGCGAGGGTTATTTGGGGCTCTGGCGGAACAGAGGTCATACCTTATGCATAGGACGCCTATGTAATGACGTCAAGAGCAATTTGAAGTGGGGACTGCGGTGGAAACGCGAGCGCTGAGCATTTGCGCGTTTTGCTGCCGGCCATCGTCGCTGGCTCGGCCTATCGGGCCGCGGTGGAAAGATCGGTTGGGCGTTTCCGCGATTCAATGACCGTCAAGAGGCCTGGCTTTTCGCGGCCGGAGGCCGCGAGTCTTAGGCCTTCTCTGACACGCGCAAGAGCTTCATCGGCTCGGCCGGCGGCGTAGACGGCGTGACTGGAGTAGGAGAACTCGGGAGCGCCTCGCACTCGATGCAACCGTCCGTCATCGATGAAGGGTTGCGCCGCGCCAATGCGGAAATACCCAGAACCGCCGACTGATAAAAGGAAGGTCAGCGCAAGCGGTCCAAGCGAAATCGACGTGGCGGGACTACCAAGCTCAGGGAAGGCCGCCTGATGATTAGCTTGGAACGCGGCGCCCCAATCTACGAAAATGTAAGTGCTTGGATCGACGTCTCCGTCAGGCGAGCTCGTCACTTGAACAAGCTTTTCTTCCATGAGCAACTCGCAAACGAGGCCAGACCGCGGAGGCGGGCTATAGACGACCGCCAGGTCTAGAGATCCCTCTTCGACGCGTTCGACGAGGCGCGTCGCAGCATCGACTTCCGCTCTGACCGCGATGTCAGGACACTCCAGGCGCATCCAAATTAGCCAATCGGCGAGCAAGGGATGCCAAAGGCTCAGTTCGCCTCCGAGGGTGATTTTGTCGGCTTTGTTGGCGGGAAGCGCGACCTGTTGCCGGGCCCTCTCCCAAATCTGCACAAGTGTCTCGGCATAGCGCTTGAAGCGTTCACCAGCTGGCGTCAGTCGGGCGCCCGCCTTGTTTCGAATGAAAAGCACCCGGTCGAGTTCCATTTCCAGCGCTCGAATTCGGGCGCTGACGGCGGTTTGGGTCAGGTGCAGGCGCTCGGCGGACGCAATGAAGCTTCCGCTTTCAGCCACCACCAGAAAGGTTCGAGCAAGGTTGATGTCCATGGGTAAGTATCAAAAAAATTGATATTAAATTCAATAAAACAAATTTGTCTGATCGCAAATCAAATGCGAACCTGTTTTCCGGGAAATGGGGCTCAAACCGCTTCGTCGTAATGTGGCGGATGGGAGCGGGTCCTCTGGCGACTGCCGCCTTCGTTGAGGGCTGGGGTCAAGGCTCAGTTGGCTGGCGACCGGCGCCCCGGACGCAGTCAGAAATTGTGTTGCGAACGACATGTTGGAGAGAGCGTTGCCCCTTCACTCGTCATTCCCCGAGCGCGCCGGTCCTGGGGCGCGCGATGTTCGTTGACAACAGGCCGTTACGCGGCTGGCGGCTTTGGTTGTTCATTGCGACCCTAGCGCTTGGCACAGTCGTCGTCCTTTCCAATGTCCCCGGCTACACGATAACCGTGCCATATGTGGCGGGGAGCCTTGGCGGCGTCACGCCGAGCTTCGGCACGTGGGGGACGACCGACCATATGGTTGGCCTGGCGCTTGGCCTGCCATTTGCGCGTTGGTTCTCGGGCCGCTTCGGCGACTATCGCGTCTATGTCGTCGCGTTCCTTCTCTACGCCTGCGCCGCATGGGTTTGCGCAGCGAGCGAGACCCTTTGGACGTTTCTGCCGGGCCGCATTGCGCTTGGCTTCGCGGGCGGTGTGACCCTCCCGCTCGCGCAATCGCTGGCGCTCAGGGAGTTTCCCGAGCGCCGACGCACCTGGGCCGTCGGATTGTGGGGCGTGCTGAGCATGACGCCCTTAACGATCGGCGTGTTTCTTGGCGGATGGTTCGCCGAATTCTTGAGCTGGCGCTGGGTGTTTTATACCGACGTCATCGTCGGCGTGCTCGTGGCCGCCCTTGTGGGCGCGCTGCTTTATGGCCGGGGTTTCAGCGTGCGAATCGTGCGATTCGACTTCGTAGGAGTCGCCCTGCTTACCGTCATCGTCTATGGCGTCCAAACAGTCCTCAACATGGGTAACGATTTTGATTGGTTCGCCTCGCCGATCCTTGTGACAGCCCTGGTCGTTGTTGAAATCGCGGTCCCGGCATTTGTGATTTGGGAGCTCGGCGAGCGCAATCCCGTGCTCGACTTGCGCTTGTTCGGACATCGTAACTATGCGATCGCGACCTTCTGCTCCGTGTTTGGATTCCTGATCATCCAGGGTCTATTGTCGGTATTTGTCTTTCAACTGCAGTTGCTCATGGGCTATACGTCATCCCTTGCCGGAATGGTTTACCTATTGATGTTCGTCATCGCGGGGCCGGCTGTCGCCATTCTCCATGAACTCAACAAAACGATAGACGTGCGCCTAATCAGCTTCTTCGATTTTGCCGGGCTCGCTGGGACGCTTACTTGGCTCGGGCTATTCGACCGGCTTGCCTGGTTCGACCAGCTATTCTCGCCGATGCTGTTCTTCGGCTTTTTTATTGCCCTCTTCTTTGCCCCGCTTGCGAGCTTGGCCATGCACGGGCTCTCTGGATCGAAGCTTATTCGCGCCGCCGAGGAACTGGCGTTGTTGCGCACCGTAGCGGGCTCCTACGGCATCTCGTTGCTCGCTGTCGTACAGTTCCGGCGGCTACCGTTCCACCAGCTCGACCTCGCCGATCATCTCGGGGGGCGGCGGTTTGCATCACTGGATCTTTTCGCGCAGACGACCGCGAAACTTGAAGCTGCGGGCCTAAACTCCTCGACGGCGACGCGCCGGCTTGCAAACCTCATACGTGAGCAATCGGCCCTGCTCGCGTTGAACGACGTGTTTCTGGTCGGCGCTGTCGTCTTCGTGTTGCTGGCCGCCCTCCTCTGGTTCGCACATCCAACCATGATCGCCTTCTGGCGGCGTGGTGATGCGGCGCATCTCCGAGCGGAGGAGCTCATGGAGTCGCCATGAGGTGGAGTTTTAACCCGTCGGCATTTTCTCGGCTTCGTCAACGGGCCGTTTTCCGGGACGATGAGGAGCGTGCGCCGTACACGGCGCCGCGCGTGTGGCCCTTGCATCAGTCGGACATGGGTATGCGGCGCAGCTGCCTTCCGAGCCACCGCTTTAACCGCACGTCGATTCGTATCTCGCGCCGGCATCAAGAACTGCGCGAGTGATTGGGAAGCTGTAGCGAGCAGCCGCCAGAGGTCGAACCACGCCGACCACGGATGCGGAAATCTAGGGGCTCACGAGTTTATCGAGCGCTTCTTCCTCAATGGAGAGCACAATCGTGAGCGTTCAAGGATAAATTTCATTCTTGAGAGTAAGAACTCCAACTCGGAATGCGTCTAATGGGCAAGGTCACGAGAAAGGTGATCGCGGCGGCGAGATAGTACCTCGCTCGGTAGGACTTCGCGCGCGTTAGAGATTTATGTGCACGCAAAGTCATCAAATGGAGCTGACGTTTCGGGAGCGTAACCGTCGCTCGATTCTGAACCAGATCAAAGGAGGCGCATCGATGAAATATCTTCTTGTGCTCTTGATCCTATGCAACACAGCGCAACTTGCTACAGCATCGCCTCGGCATGAACTCGCGGGACGTTCTGGTTTGCATGCATCTGCTGCGTTGTCCTCCAGACAAAGCCCGCGACTGAATGTTAACTATCCGGAAAGCCTGAACGGCGAGCGAGACGGGCAGGGATTGATTCCGATAGCAAACCAGGATCTGCGAGGACTTCTCTTCGTGCTTGGCGGATTGGCCGGCCCGGTAGCGCTCTTGTTCGCAACGCCATAGCGCAGGAGTTGTAGTCCCTCTTTCGACCAACCACATCCTCGGACATGGCCGAGAAACTGAATTGATCTGCGTGATTAAAAAATCCCGTCATCGAAACCCCCAACTTTCCTCTCGATGACGCGATGCGGGGGCGCGGCGTTTTTCGCGCCCCCGCGCTCTAGCTGGCCGCGAAGGCCCTAGGACGTTCAAAACATTCATGGGCTCAATGAATGAGGGTTCCTTCCATGGTATATCGGCGATATTTCGAGGCGGCCGTTTCCCGTCTGAAGGACGAACGTCGTTACCGCGTCTTCGCCCATCTTGAGCGCGACGTCGACACCTTTCCCTTCGCCAGATGGCATCGCGACGACGGCTCCATTCAGGAGGTCACCGTCTGGTGCTCGAATGACTATCTCGGCATGGGCCAGCATCCGGAGGTGATCGCCGCCATGCTCGAGACGGCGGGCAAGGTCGGCGCCGGCGCGGGCGGCACGCGCAATATTTCCGGCACCAGCCACGCCATCGTCGAGCTCGAGCGCGAACTCGCCGACCTGCACGGCAAGGAGGCGGCGCTCGTCTTCACCTCGGGCTGGATTTCCAATCTCGCCGCCATCTCGACCATCGCCGATCTGCTGCCCAATTGCATCATCCTCTCCGACGCCTCGAACCACAATTCGATGATCGAGGGCGTGAAGCGGTCGCGCGCCGAAAAGAAAATCTTCCGCCACAACGACCTCGCCCATCTCGAAGAGCTGCTGATCGACGCTGGCGACCGCCCCAAGCTCGTCGTCTTCGAGAGCCTCTACTCCATGAACGGCAATCTCGCGCCGGTCGCCGAGATCGCCGCGCTCGCCGAACGCTACGGCGCCATGACCTATGTCGACGAGGTTCACGCCGTCGGCATGTATGGCGCGCGCGGGGGCGGCGTCTGCGAACAGGCCGGCGTCATGGATCGCATCGACGTGATCGAAGGGACGCTCGCCAAGGGCTTCGGAACCATGGGCGGCTATGTCGCCGGCGACGCGGTCGTGATCGACGCAATCCGCTCCTATGCGGGCGCCTTCATCTTCACCACGGCGCTGCCGCCGTCGGTCGCCGCCGCCGCCGGCGCCGCCGTGCGGTTGCTGAAGCGCCGGCCGGATCTGCGCACCGCCCATCAGCGCGCCGCCCATATCACCAAGCACGCGCTCTCCGCCGCTGGCCTGCTGGTTCTGGAGAACGCCTCGCATATCGTGCCGGTGATGGTCCGCGACGCGGAATTGTGCAAGGCCGCGAGCGATCTGCTGCTCGCGCGCCATCACGTCTATATCCAGCCGATCAACTATCCGACCGTCGCCAAGGGCTCGGAGCGCCTGCGCATCACGCCCACGCCACGCCACACGCAGGACCATATCGCCCATCTGGTCGAGGCGCTGGTCGATGTCTGGCACACGCTCGGCATCCCCTTCGTGGAGCCGCCGTCGCATCTGCATGTCGACGAAAAGAGCGCCGAACGCTGCGCCTATCCCGAGATCAAGCTCGCCGCGCAGTAAGATACGGAGCGATGTCGTGTTCCCCATGTTCGCGGTGATATTGTGATCGTCTCACGTCGGTGGCGTCGACCTCGGTAGGTTAACTTTTTATCGTCTTTCGAGGAGAGGAGAGGGGATTACCGATCTCGCTGTGGCAGAACGCCTTGTCAAAAAGGCTTTTCGCTTTGTTAGTTGGTTTTTCATATCAGGGCAGTCGAAGAAGCCTGCAATGCGCCCGCCGGCGAACACCGTGCGATAAAAAAGGTGGACCGCAGCGTCGACGACGTATTCGTCGCTGAGACGCGTAAAGCTAGACCTGCGCTCTCATAAGCCCGTCGTTGGGCGACAGGTCAAATTCTTTCACGCTCTCTTTAGAGGCGCGCCCGGGAGGATCCTTACTTAGAGGCGTCGGATTTATTTCCGGCCAGTAAGACCTCGAGGAGACCCAGGTAAACCTCTTCGCACTCGGGACACTGGTGCATATGATGGCGCACTGCGGGAAGGCGCGCCGCGGCGTCCTTACCAGCGGCTTGCAGCTCGGCATAGTGCGGCAATTGCTCGAAATAATCGCTGCACGACAGCTCCTCACCGGCGTTCGCCGCGAAGATTGTGTCGATCAGGCGTCCGAACTCCGCTCGTTTCATATTCGATTCTCGTTTCTAACCATTAGACGTCTTGAAATAAAGAATTCTTACCATCTTCTAAATAGGATCGCGATTGCCGGGGCATATCGAATGTGGCGATTAGCTCACGGTGTGTGACGCCCCTTGAGAGGAGGGCCGCCTTGAGCCGTTTGCGCGCATCGTGAATGAGCTTATAGAGGCTGTTCCGATTGGTTCCCAGCCATTCAGCGACCAGATCCAGCGGCATTTCTTGGAATGCGTGTGCAATCAACGCCTTGCGCTGCAAGGGGGTCAGTGCGGTTTCGATCAGCTCGCTCAGCATCGCCCAAGCTTGCTGCTGCTCGAGACTTCGCTCTGGCCCGGGATTGTCAATCGGCCAGTGCGGCATGGCGTCGCCGAGTCGCGCCGGGTCGGCCGCGCTTGCTTGCCAACGGCGCCGTCGCAGTTCATTGAGGGTGACACGGATCGCGATCGAATAGGCCCATGTCGTAAATTCGCTGTCGCCCCGGAATTGATCCAGCTTGGACTGAATGAGGAAGGCGGACTCTTGTGCGCAGTCTTCCGCCACATCCTCATAGCCATGGTTAAGGAGGCCGGCATTAGGCGCTCGCTTACGAGACAGGAAGTTGAGAATGGCGCGGCGCAATAATTGTCGCAGCTCCTTGACCGCGTTCTCCTGGCTTTGCCCTGTCTCGCGCAAAGAGATCAGCCACTGAGCATTGGATCTTGTCGCCACCGAGGCCTCTGGATTGATGATTGAGGACTATGCTTTGTCCTGTGTGAGCCATCGACGATAGCCAAAGGATGCTAAGTTATCTCTGGCGTGCAGCTGGGAAGAGGTTAGCTTCCGCCACAGGAATTTACAAACCACAGCTGGAATGACGCAAGCTCGATCTCGTTTCATCCACCCAATCCTCTCGGCGGATACCGCCGGAATGGCCATGGAAAATCCGTCGGAAGAGGTGCAGTCCAAACGGAGCGCAAATTAGAGAGGATCTGGATCCAAAGAAATAAGTAAATGGAGCTGAGGCGCGTTATCCGATCAAGTCAACGTATACCGCCGGCGACACCGTCAATAATGATCCTTCGAGTCAATTCGTGGTTCTACTGCCGAGTTAAAAAACGCGACGCATCTCAACGAAGTCTGGGACGAGACCGTCGACCTTGTCAGGCTTGAAAAATCATTCTCGCTTGAAACCCTCATACAAGAAAGCTGATCTCAACAACACGAAAGCGATCCCATACGCCCAGGTCCGGGGCTGAGCTGACGCGGGGGAGGGATCTGGCGCTTGCGACTGTGAAGCCATCACGACGCCAACAGACCCTGGGCGGGTTCACCCTACGATAAAGACGTCATATTCCCTCGTTCGCTCCTTTTTTCGCGTGTCCTCGAGGTTGCTTAACGGCCATACATCGATACGCAGTGACCCACAGCGCGGCGCTGACGGAGCCGCTCGCTTCGCTTTTCGAAGCTGCTGGGAATGCCGTGGTAGCGCCGCTTTTAGCGACGGACAGCGCACGGCCGAGATTCCCGACAAAAAATTTCTTGTCGCACGGAGTAAGATTGATCGGACCTCCGCTCTCTAAAGGTTCGGCCACTCCCCAATTCCCACAATCTGAGGGCATTGAAATGCATCATACGGAAAAGAAAATCCTGTCGGGCATGATCCTGTTAGCGTTCGCCGCTTTAGGCCTATCGGTTTCGTCGTTGGCCGAGGATAAGAAGGGGATACAAGAGGACTCCGCGGTGGTGAGGACGAGGCAGCATGTGAAGATGCTCGATGAGCTTTTTAAGAACGTCATCGTCCTTGTTGACAAGACTTACGTGAAAGCGCCGAGCGACGTTTCCGCGGCGGCTGCAGGCAAGGCGATTTTCGCTACGATGAAGAAGTCTGGATGGTACGATGTCAGATTGCTGGGGTTGACCGAGGCTGTCGGCGATGCGGACGATCTCCCCGCCGATCTGTTCGAGCGCACAGCCGCGAAGAAGCTGCGAGATGGTGAAAGCTATTATGAAGAGCTCTCGGAAAAGGACGGCAAGCGCTACTTGCGAGTCGCGACCGGCGTGCCCGTTGTCTCCGAAAACTGCGTGATGTGCCATGCGAACTTCAAAGGCGACAAAGGGAATATCGGGGCGCTGTCCTACACTGTGCCGCTCATGAAGTAGTAGATCCCAATCAGGCTGGGCCGCAATTGCGAAAACCGCGGAATCGCTCGCATTCCGCTCTCGGCTTGTGATGCTCAGGACCTTTGCGGCCAATCTCACCACAACAGACGACCGGCTGCGCAATCCTGACCAGCTCGGCCGGTTGCCTGTTGCTGCGTTCTGCCCTCGGGCATATCAGCCGTCGTGATCCGACCGTCGCTGGACTCGGAGCGAGCCGCTACCGCATTTCCATGTCTTAATGGAGGCTCCAAGAGTCGCGGCGTTTCGAAGCGGATCGATTGAACGAAGCCTCTCTGGCGATTGATGCAAGCTATGGGCGCTTAATGCGCGGTGCGGGGCCTAGGGAGGCCATCTGGAATCTGGGGACCAGTGATGTGCAGACGAGGGCCTGTTGGAAGGGTGGACAGTCGCTGACACAGGTCCACCCGCATTCGATTTGCAGTGGGAGAATGGCGATCTTTGGATTACCCGATTTAAAGGCGCACTGGCCAGCGCTCCCGTTCCGAACCGGGACACATCCGTGGAAGTTCGCGGACCAGGACTGATAGCGACTCCTCCGCTTCATGGCGTGTCGCGTTCTGGCGTTGAGCGTGGCGCCTATGAAGGACCGGGCCAGGGGTCAAGGTCGACTATGGGCTCGCAGAAGCAAGGACAGATATTAATCATCTGGCCAGCGAGCATGGTGTAGCGCTCGTGATGATCGGCGAGTTCGTTGGATCGATTTAGCGAACATTGAGAGCGGCCCGGATATTGCGCGAGTTTGCTGGCGCGACAAGCATTGGCGAGGAAGCTGAAGCGTAGGATGCGCCTAAAATGTCTTGACCGCGCTCGGCCTCGACATTGATTGGCAAGACGGCAGCGACGATGAGTAACGGCGCAATCGACCCAGCCGCCCTACGCCTATCGCCTGTGGATCTTCTCGCTGCGGCGGAGGCTGTCGGCGCCGTAGTCAGACTCGATCTCGATTGTAACCGCATCATAGTGACCGGCGTTGTGCATCTTACGCCAGAGATCCTGAAACGCCTCGAAAACGATCCCGCTATCGCCGAGGCGGTCTATCAGCGCCTCTTCGAACAGATCGAGCCCGAAAGTTGGATTGCGCCGATCGAAGGCGCCGAGGCTCGCGTCTTCGCTGACGATTGGTCTCGGCGCGCGTGGCGCAAGCCGCGGCGCCCCGGATAAGGATGGAGGGCGACGCCGAAAGCCTCCAAGGCCGGCGACAAAGGCGAGGCGTCACGCGGGGCTCCGCGCAAGAAGGTCCCAATCCCCGCGGACGATATATGGCCGGCCGATCGTCCCGCTCTCAGCGCGCTCGAGGCGACGAAGGCGCTCTTTGGCGTGGCGCTGCGCCTACGGGCTGAACTCGAAGCTTCACGTTCGTCTGCGACGGGGGCGGGGAGCCCCTCGTGATGCTACTGACAAAAGGGCAGATGAACGACCACAAAGGTGCCCGATGATGCTCAAGGCGCCGCCGCCTGCTTCGGCCTTTGAGCGCGGACAGGGGTTGCGACAGTGACTGGTTTCGGGAAGCGCTTGTGGCGCGCGGAACCATACCCTGCATCCCGCCAACCAGAAGCCGAAAGACCCCTCTCGACTACGACAAGGGGCCCTACCGACAGCGGCACAAAATCGAGAACCTCTTCGCCAAACTCGAGGACTGGCGGCGCATCGCAACCCGCCAGGATCTTATGCGCCCACCTTTTGGTAGCTTAATTGTTTGCCGAATTATCGGGTTTTATATCGCAAGTTGGATCGTCAGGGTTGAAGTTACCTTCTGTCCCTGGGTTCGAGGCCGGCGGGATCGGCATATAAAGGGGCGGCATTGCATTCACGAAGTGATCCAGACTGCTGTGGATGCTTAGCGGGTCTTTCTTGGAATAGGCGAATACACCGCGCCCCAGAGTTTTAATCGGCTGGGTCGGCCCAGAGCAACACCAATATTTACTAGGGAACTTCCCATAGTCTGAAGCCGGGTCGTTGCTCGTAAGGTTGCCCTTGCAGTCGATATAAGCCCCCGTATTGTCCCAGCCTGGGGATTTATCTGCCGAAAACTCAGGCAGGAACGGCGGTATATCTATTGTCGGGCTCTCCTTTCTCAACGTGAATGTATAGTATTGGGGAGATTTCTTAAGGGGATTTGTCGTCTTGGGGTAATTCACCTTATCCCCGTTGTCTCGAAGCCAAACTTGGCAAGAAGGGTTGTTGGAATTGAGGATAAACGAAGTGTAGAGCTGGTTGATCGGCCTCCAATGTGGATCATCGGCGGCAGGCATACCATTCTGCCTGAGGCTTCTCGGGCACAGCAAGTAGTCCGTGAACCTGGGCCTGTCCATACCATCAGCGTTCGCGAACTTCCCAACGGTAATCGTGATCGGCGGAGTAGCGGGGTTCTGATTTTCTAGATGCTTGGTGCTTCCTACGTCAATTACCACGCCCTCTCCCCATGCCTGAACATTTCCGACAGCGTCATCAACTGAATAGGCATATACCCCAGGGATTTTCAGGAATTTCCGCATGCCATTTTTAGCGGTTGGATCACCGTGGACAAGCACAACCCAAGGATTAAACGAGTAGTTGCTCGCGGGCTTATCTCTATTATAGGGCGAGTCATTCCGCTGGCCGTAGTTCAATTCGTCGAATTCTTTTTTCGCAGCCAGATAGGGTCCATACAGCTTACATTTTCTTTTGGGCTGGTCCTGAGTGGGACAGTCCACTTCGTTTTGATAATATGCTGAGGAGTCTGCGAGTAGATTGTCGGTTGGCTTGCACCCCTTCGTGGGGTCGGCCTCGACCGCTTCTGTGAAAGGCGTCCAGCCATACACATGGGACATGACGAAGTCTGTCGTAGCGTCGAAATTGTAATCCTCGCCACCATTGGCGTGCTTCATTTTGACGGCGGTGCCCTGGCATGTGCCATTTGCAAAAAGACTGAGATACTTTTTGTAATTTTCTTGCATCATCGGAATGATGTCGTTGATGGCTTGGCAAAACTTCGTGCCCGTGTTCGTGGCGGACAAGCAATAGCCATTGCCCGGGCTCGTATGATACTGCCATGCTTCTCTCAGGCGCCCGATGGGGGCCCATATATCCGTGTTCCATTTCGTAACAGACTCCAAGTCCGTGCGTGGATTTGGCGCAGTCAACGACGGCATCACCTCTAAAGGTGAAGCAAACTTCTCAACGGTAACGCGCTCGATGGCGCCGCTTTTTGTCGATGGTTTGTACTCCCGCACAAAGCGTGGCCAGCCTGGATATTGGCCGTTCGATCTAAAGTTGTTCAAAGCTGTCAAAAAGGTTCCGTACGACTGCGGTGTGCCGACATAGCCGACCTGGTCATTATTGACGGGCCCCATAGCGGCGGGTCCATAAGCCACATTCACATAGCTAATGTCGAAATCGACATTCTTTAGATCCAGCACTGCTGGAGGTGAATCTTTTCCCTTAGGTTGATCGACGGCCTGCCGCGCGCCAAGAGTATACTCAAGCAGTTGGCTGGGATCTGCCTTCGGTAGATCAGCGGTGTCTTCTTGGATGACCAGGCTTTCGCAAGGATTTGTTCCCTTGCAAACGGGCTTCACGGTGTTAGCGGCCGTAATGGATGTTTCATACTGGTTTGGTCGCGGCCAAGCGTCCCTATTTCCTGCGAAATCCGGGTTTTGGCTAAAGGGTTTGTAATCGTTCCCTAAGGAGCGCAGGGGGAAGGAGAGGGAATTAAGCAGCCGCAGGGCTGCAATGGGATTGCTTACGGGATAATAATTGCGGTCGTCCCATAATGCACGCGGTGCGTTTGCGTTGCTCGAGTAGAAGAGTTGAATTGTACCGCCTTGCCACCAGTCAATGAATTGACCCGGATCCTTTGGATTTATCCCGTCGAATGACGCAGAGCCTGAGTCTTTGATTTTGGTGTATAGAGGTAGCGTGATGCAGATTTTCTGTCCAGGCGCAATGCCTTTCGTCGGATTGACATAGAGGCGATAGGCTTTGTCCCGAGGAAAATTATAGGCGCCCGAGGGATCCTCCATTTGATTCTGAGTGACGCTAAAATAAAATTGCATCCATGTGTCAATCGGACCCTTGCCCATCGTTATAACAGGAAAGACCCACTGGCCTGGAGGCGGCGTATTTGTATCATTGTAGAATTTGAGCTTCATCGCCGGCATTTTGGGGTCGCTTAGTGGGCTACAAAATGGATCGATCTCTTGCGCAACAATCGGCGTCGTGAAAGCGAGACTTGCGCCGCCTAGAACCATTTTCACGATAGCCGCCTTTCGAAAATCGCCCAACATAAGCGCCCCCGTAACGAAGTTAGAATATAACTATTCTCTTGCAAAAATTAAGCTTAAGTCAAGAGGCCTAACGCCATAGGATAGTGCAATGAAGCATGACCAATTTGATCCCTCCCCGGCATTCAGATTGATGTGATGCTTTCCGGCGGGGAGCGGGGCGCTGCCAAGCAAAAATAGCGAGCCCGCTCTAGGCCTCCCGGTGAAGCCTCCGTCATGGCCGCATGCTCTGCAGCCGAGCCAATGAGCCGTTGCCACGCCTTGAACCGCGGTTGAATGTCACAGCCGGGTTCGAGCGGCGGATTGCCGAGCAGGATCGTATAGAGCGCATTCAGGATCTCGCCGCGATGGTCGAGCGTCCATTGAACCGGGTTGGGGTGCGTAAAAGGCCGGTTCTCGGGATCGGGGCGATCGAGCGTCAATTGCAACCGCAGGCTACGGGACGCATAGTCGCCTGCCGGTCCCACATTGTTTCCAGTAAAGGCTTGGATCGTATAGGCCGGCGCGTGGACGGTCTGGGTCGCGCCAAGCAGGCGATCGCTGTAGATTTCCGAGGTGGCGGCGCGCTCGAGATGTGGGCAGGAAATCCTGGCGCCGCGAGGGATGTTGTCCCACACGATAACGGGCAGGCCCTCTTGTAGATGAGCCAATATCGCCTTGCGCCGTTCATCCTCATTGCGCACGGCCAGCGCCGCCGCCGCCGCCGCCGCCGCCGGCTTCGCGCCGAGCACGGCGAGAATGATCATGGTGATAACCGTGGTTTTACCGCTGCCCCGCAATCCGGCCGAAATCCAGAACGCGGGTCGTTCGGGAAGCAGCACGCGCTCGATGATGCTGAGCGTGAGAGCAATGAGGATCGCCTTGCCGACAACGCCGGTCGCTACGTCAACGAGCCATCCCTCGGTCAAAACGCGCCAAGCCTTGGCGACCGCAATCTCCGTGCAGTCTTTTTTCGCTGGGATATATTTCAACAGCTCCGGATCATTGCGCATGACAAAATTGAATTGCCGATGCAATCCGTTCTGCGCCAGCAGCTCGCCATTCGGCAACACAAGCGGCATGGTCGCCACAGCGCGTACCCTTGGCGTTTTTGAGCGGGTGTAGCGGAGACAGTGATTGACGAATTTTGATGGCGGGGCGACGTAACGTTCGCCGTCCGCCGTATCTTCCACGAAAGTGACGTGGTCGCCGATTGCGATCTCCAAGCTATAGGCGTCGTGCTTGGTGAGCAGGAAATGCTTGGGCGGCGGCAGTGGCGAGGTCTCGTCCTCTTCCTCTTCGGCGTTGGCGCCGCTCGCCGTCAATGTGTGTGTGTTCACGGTCTCGCGGCAGCGAATGGCGACCGGCCAGCTCTCCACGTCGCGCATAGGGGGCTCGGCCGCCGTGACGCTGCATAGGGCTTCGTCCCACGCCTCCATAACCGGGCCTGCTTCGGCGTCGGCCAAAGGCGGCCGTAACCGGATTTTTACGCTCTCCGCCGCTAGGCGTGCGCGACGCGCCTTCGCCGCCTCCTCCTGTTTCACCCCCCGCGCGGCTTTCAGAGCGGCTTTGGCCGCATTGACGCCGCCGAAGCGTTCGCCGGCCAATCTTACAAGCTCAATTTCCTCCGCTGGATCGAGTTCAGCGTTGGGCGCCAGCTTGCAGAGGATGCGCACAGCGGCAGGCTTCGCCACGCCCCGGATCGCCGCGCTGACCGAGGCGAAGTCATGTTTCAGCCGGTAGATCGTCTCGGCGCGATGCGCGAAGGACAGGACATAAACCTTCCCGCCCTCGTCTTGCCGGAGAATGGCGCTGCTCCTTGAAAAAGAAGCGCCTTCAATCGGGTCGGCGAACCATCTGCCCTCATAGCGCGCCGGATCGGCCAGCACGTCGCGCACAGCCGGCGCGCCGAGATTGTGATTGCGAAAATCGAGGATAGCGTCGGGCAACAGAACGCCGCCGGCCCATTGGCGCGCTGTGTGTTCCGCCTGTTCCTGGCTAATGCCGCGCTTGACGAGCGCCGCAGTCCGTTGGGCCTCCCATTCTCGGCGGACGCGCTCGGCCTCGGGCTTTAGCGCCTTGGCGGAGGCGTCGATCGCCGCGCGCGCTTTTCGTCGGCGGTCAATTCAAGGCATAGCGCCTTGCTGTCGAATTGCGGGCCGTCGTGGATTTCGGGCTTTGGTCGCCGTTGCGCCAGCGGCGGCGAAAGTTGCGGCGTCGCCTCGAAGCATAGCCGCTCGGGCGCGGAGGCGCTGCGATCGACGATCGACCGCTGAAGCAGCGCGCCGTTCTTGCCGAGCATATGCCAGCCGAGGCCATGCGCCCAGGCGCGGGCGTGAAGCGTATCAAGCACCGCTTAACGTCGGCGGCGTCGAGGACGAGCAGATAGTCGTGCTCGCCGAGAAAGCCGCCCTTCGCGTCGATACTAGCCCTGACTTTGACCGGCGTTTCATTGACGTCAAAGTCGATCAACGCGAGACCGGGCGCGCCGGCCGTATAGGTGAAACTCTCACGGCTGCGCGGCGCGCCTTTGGCGGGATCGGCGCCTGCCTTACCCTTGATGGCCAGTGGCACGCGATCGGGCAGGTCTGGGCGCAGGCGCCCGAGGGTATAGGCGACGTCGGATGGCGTCTGCTCGAGGATCTCTGCGAACTGGCGCCAATCGTCGAGCGGCATGCGCTCCATACTGCTGCGAACCATATTCGCGGCTAGCGTGGATACGAGCTTGTCGTCGGGCCCGAGTTTGATGCGCTTCGATAAGGCGCCGTCAGCGTTCCGGCAGCGGGTCAGTTCGATCGCTGTCGGCGCCTCGCGGCGATCGCCGCCGCCATGGCCGGCGCCGCCATTGACGCCTTTGAGGTTGGGACGAGGCGTTTCCATCGGCGCGTTCCCCATCCTGAGAAGCCGCGTGGCGCCGCGCCGCCGACCAGCGTCAGCTCGCGCGCGGCCCGCGTAACGGCCGTGTAGAGCCAGCGCGCCGCGTCGCCGCAGAAGACCTGACTTTGGTCCTTCACCAGCACCCTCGGCCATTGCGAGCCTTGCGCCGTGTGAGCGGTGATGGCGTAGCCGAAGTGGAGGTCGTCGCAGCCAGGCGGCGGATGAGGGTCGAGGCGGTCATCGCCGCCCGCCGCTGCGCTGGCGCGCAGCAGTTTCGCGTCGGCCATAACCTCGATGAGGTCGTCAAGACCGTCATGCGAGACCTCGCCATACCAAAAGTCGCCGTCTTCGTCGCGGCGCACGCCGTTGTCATGAGAAAAGGCGCGCAGCATTGGCCGTGCGCCGTCTGATGCTTATTCGGGCAGTTCCAGCGAGAGCAGGAAGTCTGTGATCGCTTTCTCCATGGCTTTGACGGCAAGCTCGTTGCCGCGCTCTATGGCGGCGAGCGCCGTGTCGAGTTTCTTTTTGGCGAGGAGTCCACTACCGTGATGCGCTCGAGCCTGGCGGAGTCATGCGACATTTCTTCCAAGACGCCCTTCGCATTAGTGTCCATCACGAGAACCCAACCAATGTTCGCGATGGAGCTTGCGAGCAGTTCGCGGGTGCTGCGCTTGGCCTGGGCCTGGATTTGTTCGGAGGTCTGCGTTTGCATGGGTTTTCCTTATGTCATCACTGTTCCGTGAAGTGTCGCCAGACGCTTCATAAAACGCGTCACTGGGGGGCGCGCTTGATGAAACTCCCGGTCGGGTCTTGGCACGCGTGGCAGATGCGGGTTTCACGGCGGGTTTCAGCGACGCGAGCGCGCGCCTTTCCAACCAGGCCTCAATCTGAGTGCGGCGGCGAAATTTCCGGCCGTTGACGCGGACCGGCCGCGGAAAATCATTGCCCGGGTCGCTGTCCCAACGCGCGAAGGTCCGCAAAGAGACATTTAGCAGCTTGGCGAGCTTCGGGTCGGAGATCAGCTCTAGAGGATCGGCCGTGTCCAACAATTTCGTTTTCTCCATGGGGCTCGCGACGAGATATGACATCGCCTTGCATGGACAAATTAGGCATGCGCGATGTCGATCGGCTAGAGGGCGTGAGCGAGAAAACACTTTCTTCTCAGTTATTTAAACTGCACGCGCTTCTGATAATAATTATCGAAAGCCGACACGCTTTTTATAATTGTCCATGGGACCCGCAGGCGCAAAAAAAGGAGCCGCGGAAATCCGCGACTCCCGCAAATGCCCGGGAGCTTCGCCGCCCAGGTGGTTCACACATCGAGTATGCGGTAGAAGGATATCACGCGGTTAATGTTGGACTTGTATTTAGCGCAGACAGTCTTGAGCGCTTTAGTAAACTGCTCTCCCCCTTCCACACGCTTACGAACTTCCTCAGCGGCAACCCAGTATCTGTCGTTGGTCGGGTCGGCTGGTCGGTGTGGCGGCAATCGTTCTTCTACGGTCACGTAGAACGGGCCGCGCGCCGTTTTTGGCGGAATGGTTTTGAGTTGCGCTCCGGGTGGCAAGATAAATTTCAGTTTCCCGTCGGGCGTAAGAGCCAGGTCCGGAAAAAAGTCGCGCGGAGTGTCGCTTGGCACACTGACGACAATTCGTTCCCCTTTGGGCGAGGAACTCTGGAGTTTTCCTCCGCCCAAAATGTAGGCCAGCGTTTTTGCCACTGCTGCCGATATGGGCCTTCCGCGGGCGAGGAACCGGACCAGCTCGTCAACTCGGCCGCGGTCTGATTGCCCAATTTGGCGACGATCTCGACGCGGAGGAGGCGCTCGGCTTCTTTCGCCCAAGCTGGTTTCCATTTCTTAGTCTTAGCTTTCGGATTGGGAGCGGACAGATAGGCTTCGACCGCGGTGGCGACGGTGTCCCGCTTCGCGGCCTCAGAGGCGGCCCTGCGCTCTTTCTTGATGGCGCCAGGATCATTGCCTCGGGCGAGCTCGACAAGCGCCTCTCGGGCCAATTCACGCGCCTTTAGCGAGGCCGAGCGCGGCCGGGCCAATAGTGTAGTTTCGGGGGCGGCCTTCGTGCCGAAACCGCAAGTTGAAGCTCATCCTGCCGGACGGCCGCACGGTGAGGAAGAGTCCGTCGCCGTCGGGATACTCCGTTGGCTTGGCCGGCGGGTTCTTTTGGACGCTTTCGATGAATTTGATTGTTAGTCGTTTCGTCTGGCGCTCGCCCATGCATTTTCCCAACGTAACCCCGCCCCTTCGCGATGGGCTGCCGTTTTCAGAAAATTTTTGCGGGCGCTGGGGACTAGCTTGAACTTGACTAATAGCCGCCGCCGCAGCGTCCAGCGATGCTATAGTGTAACGTCAGCGCGTGTAGCTAAGACGGGGGCATTGCATGGCGAAGACAGGACAGGCGGGCAGCGACGTGAAGACGGACGGTCGCGGGCCGGGCGGGCGATGGCTGCCGGGCGCATCGCCAAACCCCGCCGGACGGCCCAAGGCGAGCTATCTCGTCGCCATGCACGAGATCAGTCGTCTTGCCGGTATCGAGATTGTTGATGTGACGCCCGCCAGCACGAGCAACTAGTGACGGGCAAAGGGCGCTCGTTTCACAAAATCCCCGGAAGGCGCTGGCGCACGTCATCTGAAATTCAGGGGAGGCCTTCGGCACGATGGCTATATCTGCGGCGCAAATCCCCCGCCAAGAACTAAACCATCGTTGATAGCTGCAATAAGCGGCGTGGTTAAAGTCACGTGGTAGCCCACTCGGATGAGAACGCCGTTTCGTATTGCCGTGTCGAAGTTAAGGATTAGAACTTGCGGCGCGCCTCCAACACCCGGAAATGACTGAGGCAATAGTTGGAGACCCCAGGCGTCGACAGCAAAGGTGGTTTGGTCTTCTTCGAGAGACACGCTCACGGGGGTCGCCAATATGGCGGATGAAGTGATCGTGGATGGAGCAGTATCAGTTCCGTATGATCGTAACGTAAGACCCTCTCGATCTGCGCTCAGAGGCAGATAGGTGAAGAAGGTTCCCCTGCCGGTGCTGTCGCCGCCATGGTGTTCTACGACGACGCTGCCTGTGTAAACTTCAATTAACTTCTGGTCTTCGCCGGTGTTGATGCGCCACTCCACATGCGACGGAAGGATGATGTTACCCAGTGTCACACTAAAATTGAAATCAGACATTTTCCGCTCCCCCCTAATAAATCATCCAATGGCGGACCGCATAAATTGACCTTCGTCAACGCGTAACTCCCGCTTAAAGTTCCCTGTGGCTAAAGGCAGCGCGCTGGGTTGCGCGGCTAACGAGCCGGTCACCCTGCTCCGGAGGGCGCGGCAAGGATCACTATGTGCTGGCGGAGACCGCGCGCCAGCATGGCCCGGCTTGGTTTTGCTTGTGTTTTAGAAATGGAGAGACAACGCCGTAGCGTCTGGAGACGCTAGAAAATCAGATTGTGGATCTGGGGTCCCCGCGTTCGAGCCGGGGTGGCGGTACCATGTTCTCCAGCAATTTCGCGGCGCGGACGCGCTTCAGTGCAGTCTGGAGACGCAAAAGCCGCTCTGCGCGCGCCCGGCGCGGCGGGGGCTTTCGAGCCCGCCGCGTAATAATCAGGCGTGGAGAGGCGGCCGACGCAGCTTCCGCTTTCGGCCTCACGGGGACTTGGCGCCGCCGGTCTACCCGCCCAACTGGCGCAGAAAACCGGACACTCTTGCAAGACCTGCCTTGAGCACGTCAGGGTTGTTCGCATAACCGATCCGAACATAGCCCTCCCATTGCAGCGCGCTGCCGGGCGTGAACATCACGCCCGTCCGTTCGATAAGGGCGACGCAAAAATCGCGGGAGGTCATGCCGACGTCGATCCGCACCCATGCCGTCGTGCCAGACTTCGGTTTGACGTAAGACAGGCGCGGCTCATCGCTGATCCAGCTGTCGAGGGTCGAAAGGTTCGCGCGCAAAATGGCGTGATTGCGTTTGAGGATCGCATCCCGGCTTTCGAGCGCGATCGAGGCGAGCAGGTCATTCAGCATTCCCACGCTGATCGTATTGTAGTCGCGATGAATCTGCACGCGTCGGATCGTCTCTGTTGGCGCGACGATCCATCCTACGCGCAAGCCCGCGAGCGACCACGTCTTGGACATGCTGCCGGTGCTGACGCCTTTCTCGTAAAGATCCGCAATCGACGTCGTGAAGCCGGAGCCGTGCTGATCCGTGCCGCGATAGACCTCGTCACTCAGCACATAAGCGCCGCAGGAACGCGCGATTCGCGCGATTTCGCCGAGGAACGCGGGCTCCATCAACGAGCCTGTCGGATTATTCGGATTGTTGATAGCGATCACGCGCGTCGCTGGCGTGACCATCCGTTCCAGTTCGCCAAGGTCGGGCAGGAAAGCATTTTCCTCGCGCAGCGGCAGAATCTCCACCTTGGCGCCGTAGCTCGCCGGAATGGAATAATGCTGCTGATAGGTCGGGAACACGGAAATCATGTGATCGCCCGGCTCTATCAGCGTCTCATAGAGGAGCGCGTTCGCGCTGATCGCGCCATGTGTGATCAGCACATTGGTCGGTCGCTGGTTCACGTACAACGACGCGACATTGGCGCGAAGCCGCTCTGTTCCGTCGATGTCGCCATAGGTCAGCTTCATCGGCAGAATTTCGCGCAACAGCGACCCTTCCCTGCCCGCGAGCCTCAGGAGCTCGCCGACGGTCAGCGACTCGACGCACGTTTCCGCAAGGTTGAGGTCACACATATTCTCATAAGCGTACATCCACTGTTCGACCCCAAATTCCTCGATGTGCATGAGTCCTCTTCCTTGTGGATTCGTCGCCCGGCGCATGTTGCGCCGCCGCTCAATATAATAATTCGTATCGACCGCCGATATCGAGTTCGCGGCGGCGATGAAAGCGCGACGGGTTCGGCGAAAGCGCCTTACCCTCACAGGCCACGAGCCGCGCCGCTGTCTCGTTCGTTCCTTCACGGGCAGCCGAAGAAATATCTCGTCAACGGTATGATTTTACTTGCTTTCGGCGACCGCCGGCGCTTTGAGGAGGCAATGAAACCAAACGGAGGCGGCATGCCGTCGATCGCCGAGCTTGAAGAAAAATTCGCCAGCTCCCTTGGGAAGCGTCTCGAGGATTTAACCGATGAGGAGCATGAGGCTTTCGGCGTCATGATCGCTCAGGGCTTGAGGGAAGCCGCCACGAGAGAGACGGAGAAGAAAGAATAAGGATCGAACTGGCTGCGAGCAGCGCGAACGCCCAGGGGCGTGGCGGCCTCCTTGCTGGCTTCACAACGGCCGCCGGATCGCTGGCGGTTTCTCAACTGGAGCGAAAGTCCCGCGCCGGCTTCGGGCCTGCGTCCTGCTCTTGAAAACGCAGCCTTGCGGCCTAAATCTCGCCCTCCAAGGTGGAGCCTGCGGGTCATGGATGAAGGCTATTCGTGGCTAAGATTGCTGATCGACAGCTCTTTCGCCAGTCGACTCCTGGTCGATAGAGCGGCCAATATCATCTTCGCCAATCGCGCCGCAGAGACCCTTTTCGGCTACGGGCCCGACGAACTGACGGGTAAGCCGATAGACGTGCTTTTTGCGTCCCCGCAGGACCGGGACCTGGCGGTCCCCCGCAGATATTTTCCTGGTCGCAGGATAAGAGGGGATCACGAGGAAATAAGAGGCTGCACGAAGCAAGGGCGGGAACTCATCCTGCGGATCGGCACCAGTCCGATCGAGACCGTCGCGGCGTCTTACCTTTCCGTCACGATTTTCGATATCACTCAATACAAGCAAACGGAGCGAGAGCTTCTCTTCAAGGGCAGGCAACTGGAGGAAGCGAAAAGGCGCGTTTCCAAGTTCGCCTTGCTTGCAGCCAACGATCTGCGAGAACGCTTGCAGAGGATCGGCGCGTCCGTGTCCGAGGCGAAAAGCGCGCTGGCGGCGGGGGACATGGTTGCAGCCGCGGCGGCGAACGACAGAGTTCTCGATTCGACGTCGAACGCCCAGCGTCTCGTGGACGCCTTGCTGGAATATAGCCTGCAGGCGTCAGCCATCCTCAATCTCGAATTTATTCACCTCAGAAGCGAGGTCGACTCCGTTCTGAACACGCTTTCGGAGACGACGGGCGACGCCGGGCTGAAAATCGAGAATACGGTTCCGGCGGATCTCCGGATAAAGGCGGACAAGCCCATGTTCATGCGTCTTCTCCGCGACCTTGTCGAGACGTCGATGTCATTGCGACGAAACGCGTCGGGGATAATTATCTCTGCGACGCGCAACAAGGAGAAAAATGGCATATTGCTCGGCATAGGCGGCAAGGAGGCGGGCAGGGGAGAAGACAATAACGGCTTCCGGGAGGCGGGCGCCCGCATGCGGCTCGAAGAGGGGCTCGCCGCGGTGAAATCGATCTGCGAACAGCATGGCTGGACTGTCGAGGCCGGCGCCCCGCCCGAGCAAGGCGGGTTCCAGGTGAGCATCCCGGTGAACGGCCCGCCGCTGGCGGCGCCTTGAGGCAAAAACTCCGAGGCGAAAACTCCCCCTTGCCGGATATGCCCGCCTGCGGCCGGCGTGCGCCAAAGTGGCGCGGCCGCGGAGGTCAGAAATTCAACCTGGGACGGCGGGACATCATTTTCCTGTATATTGCGCGTTGATAGTCGCCGACCGAGGGCTCGCTTTCCTCGATCATGTCGTCTGTGGCTTCGAGAGGCGCGATTCCATATCCGCAGTCCAAAAGAGACGTCAGGAATATGCGTATGAGACTTTGCGCGTCAATCTCGTCGGCGTGCTCCGCAAAATAGATTTCCGCTTCCTTGAGGGCTTGTCTGTACAAGTTTTCGAGAGGTTCCGTCATCTGCTTCCCGGCGATTTGAGGACCCGAATATCCTACCGTCGTTTTTGACCCGGACCCTCGGCGACCGCCGGACAAAATGACGCACCCCGCGCAGAGTTCGTCGAGAAACCTACTGCGCGGCGCAGGTGGGGAAAATCATCGATACGCGAATTCGATTTGTCTCCGCCTCGAATGCGTCCAGCGCCTCTTCTTCGAACAGGGATCTGAGCTTCCCATGCCCCAGCCGCATATCGTCGGCGGCGCGTTCACGCTCGTTTTCAAAGTTTTCCATCTCTCCGGGGCACAAGGCCTCGAAGTCCTCCGGGCTGGTTGTCAGCGCGAGAAGAGAGAGACGCCGGGCTGCGATCAGGGCAAGCTCTCTTGCTGCGCGACTATGTTCACGGCTGTAGCGCATGGCGGTGCTCCTTCCCCCATGCATAGCTGGGGCGACAGCCGGGTCCGGAAAGCGGCGGGCGACTCCCAGGCGGGACCCAAAGTGAGCCCTCGGGTGGCTGAGAGATACGCCGTGAACGTGGCGATGAATGCCGCGCGGTCGCGGCGCTTTGTGGGGCCTGCGCCGACGCTCAGCCAAATTTGTTTTTCTATTTCAGCGTATTGCGCTAGCCTGACGGCCGGCAGGGGATGTCGGTTGGTGAAAGAAATGACCGCGGACGAATATTTCAAGCTGCTCCACGCGGGCGTCGCTCCGCGTCTGGTTCAAATGGCGCGCGACTTCGCCGCGCTGGCCGACTCGGACCCGGACGCCGCAGGGCGAAAATTGGACGACGCCGATGTCATCTTCGCCGTCTGGCGGGCCGATGGCGGGAATTACGGGTTTATCCCGGTCTTTGGGGGCGATCGCCTGAAAGGCGCCGGGGTCGGACTTCGGTTGGCCGCCCTTTTTGCGCCGAGCGAGATGGAAGCCCTCATGCTCGCTTACCCCCGTCAATTGGTCACGCAATAAGACCTTTCGCGGAGACTCCGCTCGGGCGCAGGCCGGGAGCCATGTCGCGCGGCCGCGAAGGAGGGGAGGGAATCGGATGCGCCGCCCACGCTTCGCCATTCTTCGATCCTATGACCTCGGTGCGGGACAAAAGCCCCGTCCGGGGACCTGCGATGCAACCGATATGCCTGTCATATTCAAAGGACGATGGCGCCGAAGCGAAGGCTCTCGGCCTATGGCTCCTTGAAAACGGCTGGACCGAGGCCTTAATCGACGACGGCGCATCCGGTGAAGCGATCCGCCGCTGCGAAGCGGTGATATTCCTCGTGTCGCGCGGCTGGCTGGCGGATGAGGAGCGGCGCGCCGGATACTGGCGCTCGCGCAGCCTTGGCAAGGCTGTGTTCTGCGTCATTGTCGACGCCCTTCCCATCGAAGACCTTCCCTCAGGAATGAGCGTTTCGGGGCGCGTCTTCGCATTGGCCCCGGACGACGAAGCCTCCATGGTCCGCAGTTTCGAAGCGGACCGCGCCGTCACCTTTTCAATCAGGGGGCTCGACGCGTTGAGGGCTGCGCTGGTCCAAACGCGGGTAAATGCGCGATTTTTCGCCTGGCCGCCGCAAAATGAGCCCGACCGCGCTCCGTATCGAGGCCTCGAGGCTTTGGACGCGGTCGACGCCGGCGTCTTCTTCGGGCGCGATGCGGAACTCGTCGAAGCGCTCGACGCGCTCCGCAGCCTGGCTGCGGGCGGGCCGGGGCGATTGTTCATCGTCGCGGGCGAAGCCGGAGCCGGAAAATCGTCTTTTCTACGCGCCGGGCTCGCGCCTCGGCTTGGCTGCGATGACGCGTCCTTCCTGTTTCTTCCTGTCATTCGATCGACGGAAGGAGGCTTGTTCGGCCCGGGTGGTTTGGCGGAGGCGATCTCGGACGCGGCCCGGAGGCGCGGGCGCCCGCTTCCGGATACGGACATTCGCGAGGCCATCGCCGCGGGCGGAGAGTCGTTTCGGCGCTTGCTCGAGGATCTGACGAGCCGAACGGCGGCCGAACGCGACATCGGCGCATCGCCGCCGACGCTCGTCATTGCAATCGATCAGGCGGAGAGTCTGCTATGCGACAATGACGAGAGCCGGCGTCTGGCGGCGCTGATCGCTGGCCTGGCGAGCGAAGATCGTCCCGCGGTCATCATCGTCCTGGCCATGCGCCTGAGCGACTATGGGGCGCTTCAGCGCGAAAAGCTTTTTGCTGGATTTCGACCCTGTCTGTTTGCATTGCCGAGCATGTCGCGTGACGCCTATCGATCGGTGATCGAGGGCCCTGCGGGCCGCCTTCCGCCTGCCGGTCGAATGGAGATCGAGCCCGCCTTGGTGGAGGCGCTCCTCGACGATCTCGACGAGAGCGGCGATGATCCGCTGGCCAGGCTGGCGTTTGCCTTGCAATCGCTCTATCGCCTCTGCGCCTACGACAGGATCATCAGAAAAGCCGATTACGAAAAATGCGGGCGGCTCGCGGGGATGATCGACGCCGCTGCAGGACGCGTCCTTGCGATCGCTGGCGCCGATCCGGGCGCGCCGAGAGATCGCGACGCCCGCTTGGCCTTGTTGCGGCGCGGGCTCATTCCCTGGTTGGCCTGCAACGTTCCCGGCTCAGGGACCGCGCGCCGGCGTCGCGCGCGCATGAGAGAAATCCCGCTCGATTCGCTCCCGTTGATCGAGCTTCTCGCCGAGGAGCGGCTGGTGACGCGCGGCGTCGACCGGCCTGGCGACGAACCGACCTTCGAACTCGCGCATGACATATTGCTCGATCGCTGGAAACAGCTCCGAGACTGGCTCGCCGAAGAGCCCGCGCTCGACGAGACGATGGAGAAGCTGAAGCGCGCGGCGTCGGAATGGGACGCACATGGGCGGTCCGCAGAATGGGCCAAACACGCAGGGGCTCTGCTTCAGAAGGCGGAATCTATCTACGCCAAGCCGGAGTTTCTCGCGCGCCTCGACGCCGTCGACCGCGCCTATCTCATCGCCTGCCGAGAGAGGCAAAAATCAACGCCCCGGACAGACGTGTCACACCCCCCCGAGGAGTTGCAAATCCCCGAGGAGGAGCGGGTCGCCCGGAAGAGCGACTACTCGCTCCGCAACTCGCGGAGAACGCGCCGGCTGGAGGCGCTGGCCTGGACCGGCCTCGCAACCACGCTCGTGGCGGCCGGTCTTGCGGGTTGGCTGTGGCGATCCCCGCCCGAAACAGGACGGGACGCGACAGCGAAGCTGATGCAGTCCGAAGCGACGCTCGCGGCGGCGATCAACTCCATCAATCGCAGCCTGGATGGGCTTGCGAAAAAACTCGCGGGCGAGACTGAAAGCCAGGCGTCGCTGCTCGTCGACGCCTTCGACGATCTTTTGAAATTGCAGCAGCAGCTCGCCGACTACAACGCGCAGAGCGAGGATCTGCGTCGCAGCCAATCGGTGGCGCTCAACCATATTTCCGAGGTGTTCCTGGCGAAGGGCGACACTGAAGCCGCGCGCGCCGCCGCGCGCCGTTCGGTCGCCGTCATGGGAGCGTTGTCCTCATCCCGCCCACAAGACGCGGGATGGCGGCGCGACCTCTCCGTA
Source organism: Methylocystis sp. IM3 (assembly GCF_038070105.1). Taxonomy (NCBI): domain Bacteria; kingdom Pseudomonadati; phylum Pseudomonadota; class Alphaproteobacteria; order Hyphomicrobiales; family Methylocystaceae; genus Methylocystis; species Methylocystis sp. IM3. Next base: position 483,031 of record NZ_JBBPBZ010000002.1, read on the forward strand.
AGCTATGAAAAACTTGGCGACGCGCAGGCGGCGGCTGGAGATCTGGCGGGCGCGCGCAAGTCCTATGGCGATGATCTGGAGATCGCCAGATCGCTCTCGACGGCGGCGCCTCGCGACGCGCAGCGGCGATGGGATATGTCCGTCAGTTATGAAAAGCTCGGCGATGTCCAGTTGGCGCAAGGGGATCTAAAAGGCGCGCTCGAGTCGTATGGCGACGCTCGGGCCGTCCGGGAGGCGCTGACGACCGAAAACCCCGGCGTCCAGAACTGGCGGCGCGGTCTGGCGGTCAGTTATGAAAAGATCGGGATCGCGCTCGCGAAGCGGCAGGAAACCAAACAAGCCATCGCCGCGTTCGAAGGCGCCCTTGAAATCTACCAGACGCTGACGCGCGCCAACCCGGCCGATCCGCAAACGACAGTTTACGCGGTTGTTCCGCACTGGTGGCTGGCTGATCTCGACAAGCCGAAAGCGCGGGAGCATCTCGACGCCGCGCTGGCGATACTTCAGCCATTGGCGGAGTCGGGCCGATTGAGCGACGACAAGCGCAAGTGGATGGCTCAGATCAAGGCGGCGCGAGGCGCTCTCGACGAGGCATCGTCGGCGAAACGTTGAAAGGCGACGGTCATCCGCTCGTACAAGGAGGTTGAGAGTTGAAAGCCCGCGGATCGATGAGGCGCGCCCTCGGGCTCGGCGCCGGAGGTCTGAGCCTGTTCTGGATGCTCGCTGGCGCGGCGGGCGCCAGAGCTCAGGACATGTACGACCCGCCCCCGTCCTATGACGATCCGGTTCCTATGGAGTCTGTTCCGCGCATCCCTCATCCGGGCTACGGGCCCGATGAATACGACTACCCGCCGGAGCCGGTCCCGGAAGAGATGTTTCATCGCAGACCTCCCGGCATGGCGGTCGCCCCGGAAATCTACGATATCGATCGGCCTCGCCCCATTCCTCGCGGGCTAAGCGAGCCTGGCTTCAGACCCAGGGACACGGGAGTCGTGCGGGAGGCCATCGCGCCTCGTCACGCGCCCAAAACAGCGGCGCCGCGGGCCTCGAGGGTCCCGCCGCCTCAAAAGGCCTTGGCGGTTGCGCGACCCCCGGCGCAGGGCGTCGCGGCGAGGCAGGCGGCTCATCAGCCGGCTTCCCCGCAGGATAGAGGCCGGGCCGCGGCGCCATCAGCCGTTCGGGCGCCGGCGCCTCCGGCTCCGCAGATGACTGACGCCGAAGCCGTTCAGGCCCATAAGGGGCGAGACGCGACCTCGCTTCCCATGAATGCGGGCGAGGGAAAGTCGAATATCGACCGGTAAACGAACGTCAAAGGAAAATCCTTTTGCCGATCGCTTGCGTCTCGCCCGTGGATCGGCTCCAATTCGCAAACAGGAGGTATCGTAATGAGCAAATTCTCACAGGTTGCGCTGGCTGCGGCTCTCGCCGCGGCGGTCGCGTCGCCCGCGCTGACGACCGACGCGGCCGCCGGCCCGATGTCCATCGCGGCGCCCGCCACTGTCGGATTGCAGGGTTCAGTGGGGCAGGCGTGGTATCGGGGCGGCTATCGCGGCGGTTATTATCGTCGCGGCTATGGCGGTTACTATGGCGGTTACTACCGCAGAGGCTATAGCTATAATCCCGGCGCCGCGATCGCCGCAGGCGCGGCGCTCGGGCTCGCCGGCGCCGCCGCCGCGGCCGCAGCGTCCCAGAATAATTATTATTATGGTTATCCTGGCTACTACGCTTATCCGGGCTACGGCTATTACGGTTGGTAAGGCTCCTATCCGGCCATGTCACGCGGCGCGAGACATCGCGCCGCTTTTTCATGGAAAGGTCGTCGCGCGTCTCCCCGACGCGCTCCGGAAAAACTTCTCATGAGCGATGATGCATCCGATTCCTCGTCCCGCCTGGACAGGCTGGAGACGCTCATGGCGCATCAGGAGAGGACGATTTCGGAACTGAATGACGTCATTGCAGCTCAATGGCGCAAGATCGACGCGCTCGAACGCCAGCTCCTTCGGCTGCGCGAGGACATGCAGAATATCGATCGCGCGCGCGACGCGCCCGAGCCGCCTCCGCCGCATTATTGAGAGGCGAGAGGCGGCCCGGACGGATCTTCGATCCGCTGGCGTCCCCCGCCGTAGAGCGCCCAAAGACGCTTACGGCGGGAGAGGGAATGCGCGTGGTCCGCAGCGTGGATGAAGGCCCCGGCCTACGCCCTCTCCCGCATCAGCGGGAGAGGGCCGGGACGGGGTCGATCCCGCTTCACTCCGGCAGCGCGAACACGCTCAGCACGCCGCCGAGCGCCGTGTAATTGGCGAGCGAGGCGTAGTTGCCGACGGCGCCGAGGCCCTCGTTCGACTTGGAGAGACCGGCCGCAAGGCCGATGCCCGCCCAGCCGCCGACGCCCGACAGCACCGCCACATACTGCTTGCCGCCCGCCTCATAGGTGATCACATTGCCGATGATGCCCGACGGGGTCTTATACTTGTAGAGCTCCTTGCCGGTCTTGGTGTCGACCGCCTTCAGATACCCCTCGAGCGTCCCGTAGAAGGTCACGCCGCCGTCCGTCGACGTCGCGCCGCCCCAAACCGAGAACTGCTCCTTGTTCGACCACACGATCTTGCCGACCTTGGCGTCCCAGGCAATGAAATTGCCCGTGTTGTTCGTGCCGTCGCCCAGCACCTTGCCCGCCGGATACATCTCCAGCGTCGCGCCGACGTAGGGCTGGCCCGCCGTGTAGCTCACGCGGAACGGCTCATAGTCCATGCAGACATGGTTCGTCGGCACCAGGAACAGGCCCGTCGCCGCGTCATAGGACGCCGGCTGCTGGTCCTTCGAACCCAGAGCCGCCGGGCAGACGTTCTGCGTGTTCGTGTCCTCGCCATTGTGCTGGGTCGAATATTTGTCCACGACCAGCGGGCGGCCGTAGGTCTTCGACGACTTGTCCATGTCGACCTTGGTCGCCCAGTTCACCGCCGGATCATACTTCTCGGCGACGAGCAGGTCGCCGTTGGTGCGGTCGAGCGTATAGGCGAAGCCGTTGCGGTCGAAGTGGACGAGCGTCTTGACCGTCTTGCCGCCGATCGGCTGGTCGGCCAAAACCATCTCGTTGATGCCGTCATAGTCCCACTCGTCGTGGGGCGTCATCTGATAGAGCCACTTGGTCTTGCCGGTGTCGAGGTCGCGCGCCCAGATGGTCATCGACCAGCGATTGTCGCCGGGACGCTGCACCGGGTTCCAGGTCGAGGGATTGCCCGAGCCGTAGTAAACGAGGTTCAGCTCCGGATCGTAGCTGTACCAGCCCCAGGTGGTGCCGCCGCCCGTCTGCCACTGGTCGCCCTGCCACGTGCTGATGCCCGAGTCCTTGCCGACCGGCTGGCCGAGATGGGTGGTCTTGTCGGGGTCGATCAGCGTGTCGGCGTCCGGGCCCATGGAGTAGCCGCGCCACACCTGCTTGCCGTCCTTCACCGAATAGGCGGTGATGTGGCCGCGCACGCCGAACTCGCCGCCGGCGATGCCGACGAGCACCTTGTCCTTGAAGACATGCGGCGCGGCGGTGGAGGTCTGGCCCTTCGACGGATCGCCGTTCTTCACCGACCAGACGAGCTTGCCGGTCTTGGCGTCGAGCGCGACGAGGGTGGTGTCGGCCTGGGCGAGGAAGATCTTGCCGTCGCCATAGGCGAGGCCGCGGTTGACCGTGTCGCAGCACATGACCGGCACGACCGACGGGTCCTGCTTGGGCTCATACTTCCACAGGATCTTGTGGTCCGGATCCTTCAGGTCGAGGGCGTAGACGATATTCGGGAAGGGCGTGTGCAAAAACATCACGTCGCCCACGACCAGCGGCGCGCCCTCGTGGCCGCGCAGCACGCCGGTCGAAAACTGCCAGGCGAGCTGAAGCTTGCCGACATTGTCGCCGGTGATCTGCTTCAGGGCCGAGTGGCGGACATTGGCGTAGTCGCCCGTCGGCGACACCCACTGCTTCGCGTCCTTCTGCAGCGCGAGCAGTTCATCGGAGGACGACGAGGCGGCGGCAGAGGCGACGGCGGGAGCGGCCGCTTGCGGGGCGGGGGCGCTCGCCTGCTGGCTCGAGGCGGCGGGTTCGGAGGCGGGCGCGGGCGCCGCGGCATGCCTCGATTCCTCGCCGGACGCTTCATGGTGGGGCGCCTTGCTCTCGGTCAGAGAGTTGCCGACATAATAAACGCCCGCGCCCGCGAGCCAGATCGCCGCCGTCGTGGCGAGAAGATTGCGTGTATCTGTTTTCATGCCTCACTCCTTGTCACTCTGCGACGTCACCGCCGCCCCGCGGCGCGCCATCGCTTTGATTTTTTCCTTTGCGGGAGCTGCACAGCCGGCTGTGCTCGCCAGCGTGCATCTCGGCCAATCCGCGCCTTTCGCGGCGGCAGGCTGGAGCCCAGCCCAATCCTTCATCCAAAACGGCCGTTCGACGCCCGCCCAGCAAGCAGCCGCGCCTTGGGCATGGGTCCTCTCGCCAGGGCCGCTGTCGAAATCATCGGCGCCCGCTCGATCTCATAAACTAAGCCGCGACCGAGAACCAGTCCGGCCGCCTTCCACCTTTTACAACTTCCGATATCGGATTGTCCCTGCCCACGTCTCGCGCACACAGGCGTCAGCGAAACGATCGAGATTCCTGGCGTGAACGTAACAGCCATATGCTCATGGTCATCGCCTGTAGGAGTCGACGATCAGCTGGGACTCGGCGGCCTTCGGTTCATCGCAAGCTTCGCTGTAATTGAATGGCCGCCCTTGCTTGTCATAGCGCGCCACACAGCCGTCTGGCCATGTGACGTCGTACCCCCCATTCGCCAGGGCTTCGATATAAGCGCCTTCTGGCGCCTCATTTTTGGGACTGGTCTTTGCGGCGGCGCTTCTCTCGCCCCTGCTCCGGGCGCGTTGTTTGACGTTGTGCGGCGGGACGGACGCGGCGTTCGGCGCGATGTCGCCGCTAGTGGGCGCTTCTTGCGCGGCGGACGGGAACACGAAAAACAATGACGCCCCAAGGGCGATTGCGGCGATCCTGCGGTGCGTCATGCCGATCATTTCGAAATGATTTCGGAATAGGGAGAGTTTCGACCCTATCCGAGAGCAGGCGCCGACGGCAATGGCAAGAAATCATCGGCAAGAAATCATCGAACCGCCGATCCGAAAACTCGCGTTTCGCGCTGCGAGCCCCGAGCGGATCGGCGTCGATCGATAAGAAATCAGTTCGCCCGGCAGCCGATGAGGAGCCGCCGGGCGTCGCCCAGTCGGGTTTTTTCAGAAAGCCCCGGGCGCGCCCGCGCCGGCAAGCCGCATTTGACGAGGGCCGCCTGCGAAAAGGCTTGCGTCGGGGCGAGGCTCTGCAAGAATTCCTTGATCGGATCCCGATCTCCCGGATGATTTTTCTTCATCACGCGCCTCCTCGCCGAAACCGGCGATGCAATTACAAAACCTATGACATAACGTCGCGCCAACTTGGCGATCGATCAAGATGCGCGCGAGTGAAAACTGCTCCAGTTGCTTTATTTTTGGCGCCACGTTGCGCTTTTGTGACACCATTGCAATGACGCTGCGGCGCAACACAAGATTTGTGCGACCGCTAATGTAAAGCAGCGACATGGGCCGGGGCTCGGGCAGACTCCATTCACTTGAACTGCTGTAGCGCCATCTTCAAAGGCTCGGTCGTCATCTTGATGAGGCCGCCGTAAGGCTGGTCCAGTTCCAGCGTGAGGAGGATCGCTCCCGTCATGGACAGCGACGCCGTGAAGAGCGCCGAGACGACTGCCGCATTGAAGGGAGAAATGAGGCCGAGGCTAAAAAATATGGTCATCAGCCAGAAGACGAGAACCGCGAGAAACAGCGGAGAAACCGTGCTGGAAGAGCGCTGGTAGATTTTCCAGCGCGATGTCGCAATTTCGTTTCCAAGCGAAAGGGCGCTGTTCTTGACCCATGTCTGGCTGGCGTTCTGCTCGGGGAGCGCGATCAGGTCGGTCAGCAGATCGTCGATGGTCGTGCCTTTCACGTCGTCTGCATGCAGGCCGCTCCTGGCCGTTTTTTCGATGACCTCGATGCCGCCGCGCGCGACCCGACGGAGCGACGCCTGCGCCTTTTCCGCTTGGTTTCCATATTTGTGCAGGAGGTGACTCAGGGCGATCATTTTCGCCGCGGCGTCCTTGAGTTCCGTCTCCTTGAGGTCGAAGGAGCCTTTCGCGGTGGCGATGAGAAGACCGAGCGTCAAGGCCGCGAGGCCGACGACGACGCCTCTCGCCGCCTTTATGATCGTCCGAGATTCCTCGCTCAGAAAATGGTCTGGGAGATGTTCCTTCAAAAATATTCCCGCGATTGCGGCGCCGAAAATACAGAGAAAAGCAACCAGGCTGATGGACAAGGGGCTCATGGAGACGGCGCGCCTTTCAAAGGAGGACGACTCGCGCGCGATCTCCCGCAAGCCGCCGGGAATAGAAAAAGCGAGCCAGAGGCAGGCTTCTCGATCTCGACAATATTTACGTCGTTCCCTCGAGGGATGAAAGCGTTCAGAAGCGCGCGCCCTGAATGTCCGCTTCGACGCCGAGCACGAGACGCTCGTTTACTTTGTAGTTGTAGCCGAATTGCGCACCGGCCGAGAAGTTTGTCGCCGGCGGTTTCCATCCTGTCGCGCCGATCGTCGAAAATCCTGCAAACACGCCCGTCGGGACCGACGCAAACTGCGGCGCCGCGTTCTGATAGAAAGAAGTTGCAGTATTTCGCTCAGCAAACGAGAGCCCGGCGCCGAGGCCCACATAAAGGCCCGACCATGCGGGCGCAGGCTCGGGAGCGATGAACATCGGCGGCCGCGGCGCACGCGTCTCTGCCGCCGTGGCGACGCTAGCGAGAAGCGGGCTCGCACACAGCGGCGCGAGCAATAACAGGACCCTCATTTGAAAAACCTCCGAGCCGATCTTCGAGTCGCGCTTTGTCGTTTGCAAGGCGAAGCGGCCTGTTAATTGGCTGGCCCCCGATCAGTAGCCGGTCATTTCCAGATAGCCCTCGCCGCGCCGCGAGCCGGCAAGCGCAATCGGCCCCTCCCAATAGGAGAGCGCCGTTCCCATCCAGCTTTTCGGATTGAGCGGCGCCGTCTCGACGTCCAATCCCCGGCTCTTGACGCGCAGGCGCCAGCGGATCGGCAGGGATTTGCCGTCGATTGCGACATGGTCGAGAGGGGTCAGGGAAATATCGTCGCCCGCGAGCACGCTCGTCGTTCCGTCGGGAGCGATCCAGTTGCCGGAAAGATAGGTCCGCGCCCCGCGCAATCGGTAGATCATCGCCTTGTCGCCGCTTGCGAGATGGAGCGAGAACCAGTCCCAGCCCTTCTGATCGGGCGCGAGCGATTGGCTGCTCCATTCGCGGTCCATCCAGGCGCGACCCGCGACGCGGATGTCGCGCCCGTCGAAAGCCAGCGTCCCCTCCACCGCGAGGAAGGGCGCGCTGTAATAATGCGACGCCTGCCCGGCGGTCGATTTGAGGCTGAAACCGGCGTCGCCCTGGAGGACGAAGGGCCCCTGGCGCGTCAGATCGAGCCGGTAGGAGAAATGCGGCCCTTGCGCGAAGACGCGCGCGCTCGTGAAATTCTCGTCCTTCGCGGTGAAAAACCAGTCGTCGATCTGCGCCGAGAAGGGCGCGGCCGTCACGCCGGCCTGGCCGACGCCGCCGCGCGCCATGGTTTGGGCGAAGTCGTGCCGCGCCGCGCTCGTGGCCGCGGCATGGGCCATGAAGACGTTTCGGTCATCCCAGCCCTTGCCGTCGCCGGGCTCCAGCGCATGCCGGAAGAGCGTCCATTGCACGCCGTATTGCGCGCCGTCGGCGCCTTTCAGATTGGCGGTGAGATACCACCATTCCGTGCGAAAGCTCGGATGGGGACCGTGGTCCTTCGGAAAGGCGATGGGCGTTCCCGGCTTCGGCGTCTCGAAGCCGGGCGCGGGCGCCGCCAGGCCGCCATAGCCCTGCGCCTGCGCCAGCGCCGGCAGCAGCAGGCCGAGAAGGGCGAGGCTCTTACCGTTCATTGGCGAAGACCTTGAGGAGATCGACGGGCGCGCTGCGGGCGAGCCGCAGGGTGGGGACCAGCGCGGCGCAGAAGGCCGTGAGCAGCGCGACGATGAAGACCTGCGCCCAGTGCGCGGGGAAGACATGCAGCGGCAGCCGCCAGCCGAAAGCGGCGACATTGACGACGTCGACCAGCGCCCATGTCATGAAGAGGCCGAGGGGAATGGCGACAAGCGCCGCGCCCGCCGCAAAGAGCAGGATGCGCAACAGCTCCATCCCGGCGAGCCGGCGGCGCGTCACGCCGATGGCCCAGACCGGCGCGATCTGCGCGAGGCGCAGGCTGCTGAGCGTCAGCAGGCTGGAAAACAGCGCCACGGCCGCGACGAGCAGCGTCAGCGTATCGAGCGCCGCGGTCACCGTGAAGGTGCGTTCGAAGATGTCTGTCGATATCTTCTTCACTTCGGCGTTGTTGACGAGCCGCGCGATCCGCGCTCCGAAGCGGGCGCGCATGGCCTCCATGACCTGTGGGACGTCGGCGGGAGCGACGCGCAGCGCGTAATGGATGCGGGACGCGTCGCTGAAATGCTGCGCGAGACGCGCGTGATCGAGACGCAGCTGGCCGCGCGGATTGCCATAGTCGGGGAAGATGCCCACGATGCGCGCGCGCCAGGCGTCGGTCTCAGTTGGAATGGCGAGCGTCGCGCCGACGCCGACCCCGAGCCGGCGCGCGAGCTGTTCGCTGATGAGCGCAGCGTCTTGCGCGTGAAGCGCGCGCCAGGCGTCCGCGCCGCCCTCGAGCAGCGGGAAATGCGCCGCATAGGTCTCGTGCGCAGCCATGCCGATGATCTCCACCGGCCAGTCGGAGAGGCGCGTTCGGGCGCGCCAGACGGGGAGCACGGCAAAAATCTCGGGCCGCGACTTCGCCCAGGCTTCGATATCGGCGGCGTCGGCGGGCGTTGCGGCCTCGTAATAGACTTCAGCCGTCAGGCGCGCGTCGAGCCAGTCCGTGAAGGTCAAGCGAAAGCCCTCGACCATGCCGCCGACGCCGATATTGGCGGCGAGCGCGAGGAGCAGCGCCTTCAGCGCCAGCGACAGGCCGGCGATTTCCCGGCCGCCATCGGCGAAGAACCAGCGCGCGAGCGGGCGCGACGCGACGCCTTCGCCGAGCGAAAGCAGCGCGGCGAGAGCGAGCGGCAAGAGGAGCGCGGCGCCGAGCAGGGCCGCCGCGATGACCAGAAAGCCCATCAGCAGCCCCTCGGTCGCGTGACCCGCGACGAGGGCGCCGACCAGCGCCAGCGCCGCCAGCGCCCCCTGGCGCCAAAGATAGCGTCGATGCGCCGCGCGCCAGGCGACGGGCCGCGCCACGGAGAGCACGGGCAGGCGCAGGGTTTTCGCAAGGCCGCTTCCCGCCGCGAGCAGCGCGCCGGCCCCGGCCATGGCGAGGCCCGAAAGCCAGAAGCGCGCGCCGAGCGACAGCTCGCCGGAGAGCGCCGCGCCATAGAGCCCCTCGAGACTGGCGGAGACGTCGGGCAGCAGCGCCGCCGCGATCAGATAGCCGCCCAAAACGCCGAGCCCGCCGGCAAGCAGCGTGAAGAGCAGGAGCTCGCAGAAGAGCGCCGCGGCCAGCGCGCGCGCCGAGACGCCGAGCGCGCGCAGCGTGCGCACCATGGGCAGGCGCTGCTCGAAGGCGAGGCCGAAAGAGGCGGCGACGATGAAGAAGCCGACGAGAAAGGCGAGCAGGCCGAAGGCGGTCAGATTCAGGTGGAAACTGTCGGTGAGGCGCGAGAGGTCGCCCTCCTCTTCGGGCTCGACGAGGCGCAGCGCGTCTCCGGCGATGTCGCGCAGGCGCGCCGCGTCGATCGGCGTTTCGGGCGAGACGAGCAGGCGCGAGAGGCGCTGCGGCCTGTCGAGCGCCTTTTGCGCGACGCCGATATCGACGATCATCGCGCCCGGCGGCGCCGCCTCCATGGCGTAGGCCGGCGGCAGCTGAAAACCCCGTTCCGTCGCGGCCCGCGCGCCTTCCGCCAGATGCAGCGCGCGCAAGGTTTCCGCGCGCGCAAAGGCGCGGCCGTCGCCGGCGAGGATGTTTTTGGCTTCGTCATCGTCGCGCAGCGGCGCGAGCGGCGTCGATTGCGGCAGCGTCAGCGGCTCGACGCCGACGAGGCGGATGCTTTTCTCGCCGATGCGCACCGCGCCCTCGAGCGCGGGCGAAACCTTCACGCCCGCGCGTCTGAGGTCGACGAAGAGCGACTGAGGGAAAAGCCCGCCGCGCGCGGCCACGAGATTTTGGGTCTCGCCCCCGGAAAAGATGCGCGCCGCGCTGTCGTAGCTCTTGCGCGCCTGCTGGTTGAGCGCCTGCACGCCGCTCCACAAGGCCGTGGCGATGGCGAGGCCCAGAACGAGCGTCGCCAGATTGGCCTTGTGGCGGCGCCAATGGCTCATGAGCGCGATGAAAGTGTAGAGCGCCTCTCTCATGCCGACAGGAGCGCTCCCGCTTCGAGAACCAGCCGGCGCTCCAGGCGCGCCGCGAGCCGGGCGCTGTGGGTGACCATGAGGAAGGCGCAGCCCGTCTCCGCGACGAGTTCCAGCGTCAGCGCCAGAACCGCGTCGCCCGCCGCTTCGTCGAGATTGCCGGTCGGCTCGTCGGCGAGAAGGAGCTTGGGCCGCACGGCGAGCGCCCGGCCGACGGCGACGCGCTGCTGCTGGCCGCCGGACAGTTCCTCGGGATAGCGGGAGGCGAGCGCCGCAAGGCCCAGACGCTCGGTGAGGCGCGCCTGCCAGAGGGGATCGAAGCTTCCGGCGAGTCTCGCCTGAAAGGCGAGGTTCTCGGCGACCGTGAGGCTCGCAATGAGATTGAACTGCTGAAAGACGACGCCGATCGTCTCCCGGCGCAGCGCGGCGCGGGCGGCTTCCGGGAGCCGGCCGATGTCGCAGCCATTCAGGAAGATCTCGCCGCCGTCGGCATGGTCCAGCGCGCCGACGAGATGCAGCAACGTGCTCTTGCCGCTTCCCGACTCGCCCATCAGCGCGAGCGTCTCGCCGGGGCGAAGCATGAGGTCGACGCCGGCGAGCACGGGCAGCGGGCCCTGCGGCGTCGGATAGGATTTGCGCAGGCCGACGACGCGGAGCAGCGGCGCGAGAGGCGCAGGCGCGGCGGACGGCGCGCTTGCCGTAAAGGCGTTCAAGCGAGGGCCTTCTGGCTGGCGTTGACAGGATCGGTCCCGCGTGGCGGGTCGACTACTCATATAGGCGAAAGCCTGACGCCGCGCCCGTCGCTTTTGAGACATTCAGTCCCAAACGGCGGTCACCGCGCCATCGGCGCTTGTGGAGCTCGCGGGCCGCCCGACGCGTCCCGCCGGGTCGACGGCGGCGAGAATGTCGAACAGCGCCTGCGCCGCCTCGTGGTCGCCGCGCGTCAGCTCGATGTGCGCCAGCGCCTGGAGCGTGGACAGCGCGAAACGGGCCGGCCCCTCCGTCGGGGACTGGCTCTGTGGCCAGCGGCGGGGATCGGCGGGCCAGCCCGCCTGCCGCGCCGCCTCCCGCAGCCCATCGCGCGCCGCGGCCCGGGCGGCGTCGAGATTGCCCATGGAGGCGTGGACTCGATACAGACAAAAATAGGCGGGCAGGGCCTCCGGGGCGAGGTCGAGCGCCTGTCTGAACAGGCGGTCGGCGCGCAGCCTGTCGCTTTGGCAGGCGACGACGCCCTGCCGCAAGAGCATGTCGACCGGGCCTGGAAGGGCGCCGAAATCGACGCCTTCCTCTTTGAGAGAGAAATCCATCTGCCTGCGCTCCGCGCCCGCGCTTCCCCTGCGCACCCTCGCAAACACGGCGCCATCGGTCCGCGGCGGCGCCTTGCCGCGCTTTTCGCGAAAACCCATCTTGAGAGCCAGACACCATATCGCAGCGCCTGGATGGATCTCATCACCGCAACGCCGCAGGGCCTCTATTGCCCGCAAGGCGATTTCCACATCGACCCCTGGCGGCCGGTCGCGCGCGCGGTCGTCACCCATGGCCATTCGGACCATGCGCGCCGGGGTTCGGCGCGCTATCTCTGCCATCGCGACTGCGCGCCCATTCTGCTCAGGCGCCTGGGCGACATCTCCATCGAGACGCTCGACTACGGCGAGCGAATCGAGATCAACGGCGTCGCGGTGTCGCTCCATCCCGCCGGCCATGTGCTGGGCTCGGCGCAGGTGCGCGTCGAATGCGGCGGCGAGGTCTGGGTCGCCTCGGGCGACTACAAGACCGAGCCGGACGGGGTGAGCGCGCCCTTCGAGCCGGTGCGCTGTCATGTCTTCATCACCGAGTCGACCTTCGGCCTGCCGATCTATCGCTGGCGGCCGCAGCACGAGATCATGGCCGACGTCAACGCGTGGTGGCGCGAGAATGCGGAGGCCGGGCGCGCTAGCGTGATGTTCGCCTATGGACTGGGAAAGGCGCAGCGCCTGCTCGCCCATGTCGATCCCGCGATCGGACCGATCGTCGCGCATGGCGCCGTCGAGCCGATCAACGACATCTATCGCCGGCAGGGCGTCGCGCTGCCGCCGACGCGGCTCGTCTCGCAGATGTCCGGCAAGGACGCCTTCGCCCGCGCGCTCGTCATCGCGCCCCCCTCGACCGCGGGGACCGCCTGGACGCGCCGCTTCGGCGAGTATTCGGACGCTTTCGCGAGCGGCTGGATGCAGATCCGCGGCAACCGGCGCCGGCGCGGCTTCGATCAGGGCTTCCCCTTGTCCGATCACGCCGACTGGCCGGGGCTCCTCGCGGCGATAAAGGCGACGGGCGCCGCGCGCATCCATGTCACCCATGGCGCGGCCGGCGCGCTCACCCGTTATCTGCGCGAGACCGGGCTCGACGCGCGCATGATGCATACGGAATATGGGGAGGAGGAAGCCGAGAGCGCCGCCGACGACGCGCAGGAGGCCCCGTGAGGGCCTTCGCCGCGCTCTATCGCGCCCTCGACGCCGCGACCGCCATCAAGCGAAAGCAGCAGGCGCTCGCGGATTACCTCGGCGCCGCGATGAACGATCCCGCGCAACATGCGAGCGCCGCCTGGGCGGTGTATTTTCTGGCCGGCGGCAAGCCGCGCCAGCTCGCGCCGACGAAGCTTCTTCGCCGCCTGGCGCAGGAAGAGGCGGCGCTTCCCGAATGGCTGTTCGACGAATGTTATCAGGCCGTCGGCGATCTCGCGGAGACATTGGCGCTGCTGCTGCCGCTTGCCGCCGCCGCCGAGGAGGTTTCGCTCGACAGCTGGATGCGCGCGCGCCTTCTGCCCTTGCGGGCGGCGCCCGATGACGAGAAATACGCGCGTCTGCGCCAATGGACGCGCGCCTTGCCGCAGCCGGAGCGCCTCGTTTTCTTCAAGCTGATCACCGGCGAATTGCGCGTCGGCGTCTCGCGCCTGCAGGTCACGCAGGCGCTCGCCCTCGCCGCCGGCGTCGATCAGACGCGCATGGCGCAGCGCATGATGGGCTATACGCAGGCGGGCCGCGCGCCCGGCGCCACGGATTTCGCCGCGCTGACCGCGCCCGCCAGCGCGGACGAAGACGCCGCGCTCGAGGAAGGCCGGCCCTATCCCTTCTATCTCGCCCATCCCTTTCAGCGGCCGGTCGAGGAGATGGCCGAGGCGCTCGGGCCGGTCCGCGACTGGATCGTCGAATGGAAATTCGACGGCATTCGCGCTCAATATGTCCAGCGCGGCGGCGGCTTCGCGCTTTGGTCGCGGGGCGAGGAGCTCGTGACCGACTCCTATCCCGAGCTTGCGGAACTCGCCCGCTGGCTTGCCGACGGCGTGGCGCTCGACGGCGAATTGGTCGTGATGCGCGCCGAGGGCGCCGCTTCGCCGCAGGATCTATCCGGTCTCCAGCCCTTCGCGCTCCTTCAGCAGAGATTGGGACGCAAGGTCGTGAGCGCGAAAATGCTGCGCGACCTGCCAGTCGCCTTCATCGCTTACGATCTTCTCGAACAGGACGGCGCCGATCTGCGCGCCGGACCGCAAGTCGAGCGGCGCGCGAAGCTCGAAGCCCTCGTCGCCGACGCGCTGTCGCGCGCGCGGGGTTTCGGCGCCGCATTGCCGCTGCGGCTGAGTCCGGAGCTTGCCGCGCCGGACTGGCCCTCGCTTCATGCGCGACGCGAGGACGCCCGCGCGCTCGGCGTCGAGGGCATGATTTTGAAAGCGCGCGCGGGCGCCTATGGCATTGGCCGCCGCAAGGGCTCGGATCGCGAGAACGTCTGGTGGAAATGGAAGCTCGATCCGATGAGCGTCGACGCCGTGCTGATCTACGCGCAGCGCGGCCACGGGCGGCGCGCCGGCGTCTACAGCGATTATACGTTCGCGGTGTGGAGCGATCCTCCGGGCGCGCCCGAGCGCAGGCTCGTTCCCTTCGCCAAGGCTTATTCGGGCCTGACCGACAAGGAAATGCGCGCCGTCGACGCCATCATCCGCAAGACCACGGTCGAAAGCTTCGGCCCTGTGCGCAGCGTGACGCCCACGCTTGTCTTCGAACTCGGCTTCGAGGGCATCGCGGAGAGCAAGCGGCACAGAAGCGGCGTCGCCGTGCGATTCCCGCGCATGTTGCGCTGGCGGCTCGACAAGCCCGTCGAGGAGGCCGACACGCTGCAAAGCCTTCGCGAACTTCTGCCGGGGCCCCATGCTCGAGCGGGTTGATCAGGGGCGCGCCATCGCGCGATTCTTCGAGGCGCGCGGCTGGCGGCCCTTCGACTTTCAAAAAGAAGTCTGGGCGCGCATGGCGGCGGGGGAGGGCGGCCTTCTGCACGCGACGACCGGCGCGGGCAAGACGCTCGCCGTCGCGCTCGGCGCCTGGCAGGCGCTTGAGCGAGAAGCGCCGCAAGGGCTGACTCTGCTTTGGGTGACGCCCATGCGCGCGCTGGCCGCCGACACCATGCGCGCGCTGACCGAGGCGTTTTCCGCCCTGGAGGCGCTCGACCCGACGGCGCCGCGCTGGACGCTCGGCATGCGCACCGGCGACACATCGTCGAGCCAGCGCGCCGCGCAAGCCCGCAAGCCGCCGCGCCTGCTCGTCACCACGCCCGAAAGCCTGTCGCTGCTGCTCTCGCGCGAAAATGCGCGCGATTATTTTTCCACTCTTCGCGTCGTCGTCGTCGACGAATGGCACGAGCTTCTGGGAAACAAGCGCGGCGTGCAGACGCAGCTTGCTCTGGCGCGCCTGCGCCTCTGGCGCCCCGGCGTCGTCACCTGGGGCATGTCGGCGACGCTCGGCGATCTCGAAGGAGCGAAGCGCGCGTTGCTCGGGCCGCGCGGCGCGGGCGCGCTCGTCGAGGCGCGGCTCGAGAAAAAGCTCGTCATCGACACGCTCATTCCCGAGGCGCCGGAACGCTTCCCCTGGGCGGGCCATCTCGGCCTCAAAATGGCGCCGAGAGTCGTCTCCGAGATCGAGGCCCACAAAAGTACGCTACTTTTCACCAATACACGCGCGCAGGCGGAACTGTGGCTTCAACAGCTCTTGCGTCTGCGCCCCGACTGGGAGGGCTGCATCGCGCTCCATCATGGCTCGCTTGCACAGGAAGAGCGCGACGCGGCGGAGCGCGCGCTCAAGGCCGGCGATCTGAAGGCGGTCGTCTGCACGTCGAGCCTCGATCTCGGCGTCGATTTTCTGCCCGTCGAACGCGTGCTGCAAATCGGCTCGCCCAAGGGCGTCGCACGTCTTCTCCAGCGCGCCGGCCGCAGCGGCCATGCGCCGGGCCGTGTCTCGCGAGTGACGCTGGTCCCGAGCCACAGTCTCGAACTCGTCGAATCCGCCGCCGCGCAGGCCGCGATCCGCAAGGGCCGCATCGAAAGCCGCGTCTCGCCTTCCGCGCCGCTCGACGTGCTGGCGCAGCATCTCGTGACCATCGGCCTCGGCGGCGGCTTTCGGCCAGACGACCTCGTCGAGGAAGTGCGCGACACCGTCGCTTATGAATCTCTTTCCGAAGAAAGCTGGCGCTGGTGCCTCGATTTCGTCCGGCAGGGCGGCCCGACGCTGCGCGCCTATCCCGATTACCGGCGGGTCGCGCCCGACCCTGACGGCGTGTGGCGCACGCGCGATAAAAGACTGGCCCTGCGCCATCGCCTCAACATCGGCGCCATCGTCTCCGATGCGAGCATGGTCGTGCAATATTTTCCGCGCGGGCAGAAGCTCGGGACCGTCGAGGAGAGTTTCGTCGCGCGCATGAAGCCCGGCGACAAATTCTGGTTCGCCGGGCGCCTGCTGGCGCTCGTGAGCGTGCGCGATCTCACCGCTTTCGTCAAAAAGGCGACGGGCGGCGGCGCCACGCCGCGCTGGATGGGGGGGCGCATGCCTTTGTCGACGACGCTCGCCGACGAAATGGTCGAGACCTTCGCGCGCGCCGCCGAGGGCGACATGTCGTCGCCCGAACTGCGCGCGGCCGAACCGCTCATCCGATTGCAGCAACGCTGGTCCGCGCTGCCGACGCCGCGCACGCTGCTCGCCGAGACGCTGAAATCGCGCGAAGGCTGGCACCTCTTTCTTTATCCCTTCGCCGGACGCAACGCGCATCTGGGACTGGCGAGCCTCCTCGCCTGGCGCGCGGCGACGATCGCGCCGGGCACCTTCTCGATCGCCGTGAACGATTACGGCTTCGAACTGCTGAGCGCCTCCGCGCGCGACTGGGCGGCCGAACTGCCGCGCCTCATCGCCGCCCCTGGCCTGGACGAGACGCGCCACGAGGTGATCGAGAGCCTCAACGCCGCCGAACTCGCCCGCCGCCGCTTCCGCGACATCGCCCAGATCGCCGGCCTCGTGACGACGGGCTATCCGGGCGAACGCAAGAGCGCGCGACAGTTGCAGGCGTCCTCCAGCCTGTTCTACGACGTCTTTCGCAAATATGATCCCGAGAACGGCCTGCTGAAACAGGCCGAGCGGGAGCTTCTGGAGGACGAACTCGAGGTGAAGCGACTGCATGAGGCGCTCGTGAGAATGAATGCGCGGCGCCTCGATTGCGTGGCGCTGAAGCGCTGCTCGCCGCTCGCCTTTCCGCTCGTCGCCGAACGCTTCCGCGAGAGTCTGAGCACGGAAAGCTTCAACGCGCGCATCGAGCGCCTGCTCGCGCAGCTCAATTCCGCCGCCGACGCATGAACCCGGACGCGGCGTCCTACCGACATCGCGGCCTCGTCTTGCTGCCGCAGCGCGCCGTGTGGCAGGCGGAGACGCGAACGCTCTGGATCGCCGATCTGCATCTCGGCAAGGCGGCGAGCTTTCGCGCGCTCGGCCAGCCCGTGCCGCGCGGCACGACGCAGGAGAATCTCGCCCGTCTCGGCGCGCTCGCCGACGCCCATGCGGCGCGCCGCCTCGTCGTGCTCGGCGATTTTCTGCACGGACGCCTCGGGCGGAACGCCGGCCTTTTCGCGCAATTGCGCGGGTGGCGGGAGGCGCGCGCCGATCTCGACTGCATCGTCGTGCGCGGCAATCACGACGCACAGGCCGGCGACGCGCCGGCCGAATGCGGCTTTACGAGCGTCGACGAGCCTTTCGCCCTCGACGGCGTCGAGGGCTGGCATGAGGCCCGCGTGTCGGGCGCCGAGGATGGCCCGACGATCCTCGCCGGCCATCTTCATCCCGTCGCGCGGCTGTCGGGGCCCGGCCGCGACAGGCTGCGGCTCCCCTGTTATTGCCTGCGCGGCCGGGAAATCGTGTTGCCCGCCTTTGGCGAATTCACCGGCGGCCATCCGGTCGATCCCTGCGACTGGCGCCAACTCGTCGTGACCACGGGGACGCGTCTCTTCCCCGTCCCGCGCTGAGGGGGCCATTTTGCGCCGCGGCGCGGAGGCGCTAGAAGCGCGGGCATGAGGACGATCCCTTCCCGGAAGCTCGATGCGCGAGACGAGCCCTATGCGCTTGCCGCCGCGCTCTTCGTCGCCTGCGCGCTGCTGCTCGCTTTTCCCTGGCTCTCGGGCCGCGTCACCATCCCCTGGGACGCCAAGGCGCATTTCCAGCCGCAGTTCGCCTTTCTGGCCCATGCGCTGCATTCGGGCCAGTCGCCCTCCTGGACGCCCAACGTCTTCGCCGGCATGCCGCAGATCGCCGATCCGCAGTCGCTGATCTTTGCGCCCTTCTTCCTCCTTGCGGCGGCGCTCGTTCCCGAGCCCTCCTTCATCCTCGAGGATGGAATCGTCTTCGGCATGCTGATCATGGGCGGGCTGGCGCTCATCGCCTATGTCCGCGATCGGGGGTGGAGCGCGGCCGGGGCTCTGCTTTCGGCGCTCGCTTTCGCCTTCGGCGGTTCGGCGGCCTGGCGCCTTCAGCACACGGGTCAGATCATGAGCCTCTCCTGGCTCCCGGTCACGCTGTGGCTGCTGGCGCGCGCGCTCGACCGCCGCTCGGCCGCCTACGGCGCCGCCGCCGGGGCGGCCGCGGCCTTCATGGCGCTGGGGCGCGATCAGGTCGCGTTTCTCGGTCTGCTCCTCCTCGCCGCTTACGCGCTCCACCGGATCGCAACCGATGCGGCGCCCGTGAAGAGCGCCCTCGCGCCGCTCCTTGCCGGCGCCGCCGTCGGCGCGGCGCTCCTCGCCGCGCCGCTCGCCTTCACGCTCGAACTTGCCGCCCATTCCAACCGGCCCGAGATCAGCCTCGACGGCGCGCACAAGGGGTCGCTGCCGCCGGCCTCCTTCTTCACGCTGCTGTCCGCCAACATGTTCGGCACGGATGGGCCGCTCGCGGCCTTCTGGGGACCGCCCAACGGCGAGGCCGATCTCTTCCTCGCCCGCAACATGACGGATGTCTACGCCGGCGCGCTGACCCTCGCCGCCGTCGTCGCCGCGCTCGGGCGCCGCTTCTTCGCGGATAAGGAAGCGCGTTTCTTCGCGGGCGCGCTGGTCTTTTTCGCGTTCTATGCCCTCGGCCGCTACACGCCGGCCTTCGCGCTCCTTTATCACATCCCCGGCGTCGACCTCTGGCGCCGCCCGGCCGACGCGACCTTCCTTTTCGGCTTCGCCCTCGCGATCCTCGCCGGCTATGGGCTGACGTTGATCGAGCGCGGCGAGGCGCGGCCGAGTCCCTTGCCGCTCGCGGCGGCCTTGGCCGGCCTCTTTGCGCTCGCCGCCGTCCATGCGGCCTCGAAGGATCATCTCGCGCAAGCCGCGGCGCCGTTGGCGATGGGCGCGGCTTTCGCGGCCGCCGCCGTCCTTCTTCTTCTCTCGGCGGGCGCCGGGCGGCTGCGCGGCGTCGCGCTCCTCGCCGCCGTCGCCGCTCTCATGGCCGCCGATCTGGCTTTCAGCAACGGCCCCAATGAATCGACGGCGCTGCCGCCGGAGCAATTCGACGTTTTGCGCGCCGATTCCAGAGACCCTGTCATCGGCTTCCTGAAAGAGCGGCTCGCCGCGACCGCCGCGCCCGACCGGCGCGACCGCGTGGAGCTCGCGGCGATCGACTTCCACTGGCCGAACGCCACGCTCGTCCATGGGCTCGACCATGATCTCGGCTACAATCCGATCCGCCTGAAACTGCTGGAGGACGCCACCGGCGCCGGCGACCATCTGGCGCTTCCCGAACAACGTGAGTTTTCGAAACTCTATCCCGCCTATCGCTCCCCGCTCTCCGACATGCTGGGCCTGCGTTTCGTCGCGACCGGGGTTCCGATCGAAGAGATCGACAGGCGCTACAAGCCCGGCGATTTCGCGGAGCTGACCCGGATCGGCAAGGTCCACATCTACGAAAACAGGAGCGCCTTCCCGCGCGTGATGGTCGCAACCTGCGCCCTTCACGTCGATTTCGAGGACATGGAGAAGACGGGCGAATGGCCCGAGGCCGACTATCGCGAGACCGTGCTGCTGGAGGAGCCGCCGATCTGCCATTCGCGCAAGGGGCTGCCGCCCGACGCCGCGCGGGCGCGGATTCTCTCCTACGCCAATACTGAGGTCGTCGTCGAAGCCGACGCGCCGCCCGGTGGCGGGTGGCTCGTCCTCTACGACGTCTGGCACCCGTGGTGGTTCGCCACGCGCGACGGGGAAGACGCCGAAATCCTGCGGGCCAATACGATGTTCCGCGCGGTCGCCATCCCCGAGGGACGCCATGTGGTGCGTTTCGCGTTCAGGCCGCTCGCGGGTTTGATGCGGGAGCTTTCGAGCCGACGGTGAATTTTTCTCGAAGCGAGGTTCGAGAGTCAGAAACGGAAACAGCCAAGACCGCCGGGACCGGTCGCGACGGGCGCGGGCCTATTGTTTTTGGCTGTCAGTGGTGCTTTCCGCGCCTTTGCAACGTCTCTGGAAACTTTCGGAGTTCAGCCCCTCGCTTTTGACGGTGAGACAAATCGCGCCATCCTTGATCCGGACCAGCCAGATCGAGTCGAAATCGCATTGCGCCCACTTTTTCGGCTCTTCGCACCGTGTCTGAACGCCATCGACGGTCAGAGTTCCGCCGGAGAGCGAGCGGAGGCCTCCAAGGTCTTTCAGATAATCGAAGAGCTTCCCGACGGCATTGCGTTCCCATGAAATGAAGATTGTTTTCGGTCTCCCGCTTTCATCAGGAAGAAAGGCGTGGTCGCTCAAGAGATCGCGCGCCAGATACTCGCTTTCCTTGTAGCCATAGGGCGTCCAAACCGGGAAGTCGATGCGCCGAGACACCGGGGCGATCGTCGCGAGCGGCCTGACGTAATTGAAATATCGCCCGGTCTTCTTGTTCAGCATTTTACCCGAGGGATTGGTTGTCACCAGCATATCCGGACAACCGAACTGGCTCAGCAGACTGTCGGGGAGGCCCGAGAGGCGTTTTTCGGCGTCGTGACCCAGATTGCCATCCTCGACCATTACGCCATCGTCTCCCAGAGGCTTTTCGGCATGTCGGAAGATGACGAGCGTGAGCGGATTCACGGATTTCGGGTCGTTTGGCGGGCTTGCTGGCGCGGCTTCTTTTTCTGAACTCCAGGAGGCGGGCGGCTCCGCGGGCGCACATGCCGCGGCGGCGTTCGAAACCGTCGGCGCGACAAGCGCGCAGGCAAGAATGGCCGGGAAGAGGTTCGTCATGCGGGATCCGAAGCTGGA
Source organism: Methylocystis sp. IM3 (assembly GCF_038070105.1). Lineage (NCBI taxonomy): Bacteria > Pseudomonadati > Pseudomonadota > Alphaproteobacteria > Hyphomicrobiales > Methylocystaceae > Methylocystis > Methylocystis sp. IM3. The sequence continues at coordinate 504,050 of NZ_JBBPBZ010000002.1, forward strand.
AAGGGTCACGCCCGATCCTCTAGAAAGCCGTGCTCGACGCGCGTGCCCGCCGCCATTCGAAATTCTGCCGAAACACCGGGTTGAGGGCCATCAACACGAGACCGAGCGAAAACAGGCACCAAACGGCCGGCACCTCGTTCACATTGCCGGTGAGCCGCGCCGCCAGCAGAGGCCCGAAAATCGCGTGGAAAAGCGTGAATCGCCAGGCGCCGTAGCACAAAGGCACGAGAAACGAGACGACCATGTAAGAGGGGAATCCCCATTGCATGCCGATCATCTGGTCCACGTGGACGAGGAGCCCGTTATAGGGAACGTTCCACGCGAGGTGCCAGTTTCCCGACACTGTGCAAAGAGGCGACCCGCACATATTGACATGCGGCTCGCAGCTTCCCGCCCAGGCGAACGGATAGAGCTGCAACAGCATGATCGCGGAGGAAACCCCGCAAAGGACATAGACCGGAATACGGGCGCGTCGGCGGATGTCCTCCGGGACCAGTTCGAGCGAAAAGGCGTTGATGAAGAAGGGCTGAAATACGATGTGCAGGATGGACAACAGCGTTATCGCCTGATTGACCGGATTGTCGCACTGGTTGATCACCAGATAACCGGCCAATTGGAGCGCCTCCATCAGCGTGAACCACGCGATGGCGACCGAGAAGGCGGCGGGGACCTTGCGCCGGACCGTGACGACGGTCGCGGCAAGGCCAATTCCAACGATCGTGGCGGAAACGCCCGGACCCCAGCACATAAGGCGCTCCTTGCACAGATTCGGGGCAAGGATGGCCTAACGGCAACGCTTTGGCAATGGTTTTTAAGTGATGCGGGAGGGGGTTAGGCGCCCCGGCCGGCGCCAGCGCCCCATGAGCTCGCCAGCGGGCTTATGTCTTCAAGCCATTCGCGCATAAACCGCGTCGATCTTCGCGCCCCGGTTCAGCCCCTTGCGGATCGAAATCTCGAGCCCGTCCGCCCTTGCCTCGGGCTCGACCCGCGCGAGAATCGCGCGCGCAGCGGCGTCGCTCTCTACAAAGGCGAAGCCCGTCGGACCCCAGGAGGTCTGGCCGCCGCCGGTCGCGCCCTCGCGCGTCAATCTGCCGATCGCCGCTTCGACCCTGGCGCTGGTGAAGCGCTGGCCGCCCTGGCGGGGCGCGAAATAGTCGCCCACGATGTCCTGAATGCGCGCCACGGCGGCGCCGAAGGGACCGAGCGCCCGCTCGGCGAGCGCCGGGAGCGCCTGCATCAGCACGAGCCGGCAGATCTCGCCGCTCTCGGCGGGCGTCGAGGGGGGCAGCGCCACGAAAGCCTCTTTCTCATCGGCCCCATGCAGACCGACCGCCGCAGGGTCGCAGACCAGCAACACCCGCCACTCTTCCGGAAATTCGGCGCGGGCGATCACCGGGGGCGTCCGGGTATCCGGCCCGCGACCGCCGTCGACCACCAGTCCCCCGCTGACGAAGAGCCCCGCGCCGAGCCCCGACCGGGCGCCTCGCGACATGAGCGCGGCGTCGGCAGCGGCGTCATGCGGCAGATCCTGAAGCCGCCGAACGGCGGCCGCGATGGCGAGCGCCAGCTGGGTGCCGGAGCCAAATCCGGAATGGGGCGGGATCGCGTCTTCGACGGTGAGCCGGTGGCAGGCGCCCGGCGCGAGCGTGGCCTGCGCCTTGGCGAGAAGCTGCGCCGCCCGCGCCTGTTCCGGCCCCTCGACGGCGTTTTGCGGAGCCGGGGAAAGGGTCAGCCGCGTTGCGGGGGCGTCGAGAGACAGGCCGAGCCCGCCGAATTTGCGCCCGAGTCCGCCGTTCATGTCGAGAAAACCGAGATGCAGCCGGGCCGTCGCCGTGACGCTCACTTTTGCCGACATGTCGCTCCCTGTCCGTCGATCGCGCAAGACTTCCCATTCGTTTAGGCTATATCTGCTTTGGGCGAAAGAAGTCCCCGGCGGGGACTCGGGAGGGAAGATTCGAGATGAGCAAGGAAGAAAAGGCGCTGCCGGAGAGCGACGTCGTCGAGCGGCTCGGCCGCGAGCTGCCGCATTGGCGCTATGAGAACGGCTGGATCCGCCGCCGTTACAAGACCCACAGCTGGAAAGGCACGCTGATGGTGGTCAACACCGTGGGCCATCTTGCCGAGGCCGCCTGGCACCATCCAGACATCGCCGCCTCCTATGCCTGGGTCGAGGTGAAGCTGATGACGCACACCGCAAAGGGCATAACCGAGAAGGACTTCGAACTCGCCAGAAAGATCGAGGACGTGGTCGCCTGGCGCCCCGGCAAGGAGGGCGGCGCGCTCGAAGGCACGCCGGAGACAGACCAGCGGTTCGCCTATATAAAATATGACTGAGCCTTCGTCTTTCGACCGGGCGGCCATCGTCGCCGCCCGGGACCGGTTCTTTGCGCCCGTCGCCCGGCGCCCAGTCATCATGGGAATCGTCAACGTCACCCCGGACTCCTTCTCCGACGGCGGGCTTTTCGTCGCGCGGGAGGCGGCGCTCGCCCAGGCGAAGAAGCTCGCGGCCGAAGGCGCCGACATCGTCGACGTGGGCGCCGAATCGACCCGGCCCGGCCACACGCCGGTTTCGGCCGAGGAGGAATGGGCGCGTCTCGAGCCCCTTCTTGCCGCCCTGGTCGCCGAGGCGGGGGTTCCCGTCTCGATCGACACCTACAAGGCCGCCACGGCGCGGCGGGCGCTCTCAGTGGGCGTGGCGGTCGTCAACGACGTCTGGGGTCTCCAGCGCGACCCGGACATGGCCCCGGCGATCGCCGAGGCGGGGGCCGGGGTCGTCGTGATGCACAACCGCGCCGATGTCGATCCAGACGTCGACATTGTCGACGAGATGCTGCGCTTTTTCGAGCGGTCCCTCGAGATCGCCCGGCGGGCCGGGGTGAGCGCGGCCCATATCGCCCTCGATCCGGGCGTGGGCTTCGGCAAGAGCCGCCAGCAGAACTACGCCGCGCTCAAGGCGACGCCGGAGCTTCTGAAGCTCGGCTTTCCGCTTTTGATCGGCGTATCACGAAAATCGATCTTCAAGGGCTTGCCCGATGGCCGGATCGAGGGGCGAATCATTGGCACGATCGCAGCGAATGTGATGGCCGCGGGCGCGGGAGCGCAGATTTTTCGCGTTCACGACGTGGCAGAGCATCGCGCCGCGTTCGAGGTGTTTGCGGCGTTGCGCGGGGCGGAAGGGTAAGCCATGCGGGTGGGATTTGGGCTCGGCAGCAATATCGGGGACAAACCCGGGAACATCCGTGAGGCGCTGCGGTTGCTGGAAGAGCGCGGGATCGCGCGGCTGACGGCGGTCTCGCGCATTTACCGGACTCCGCCCTGGGGCGTGCTGGATCAGGGCGATTTCGCCAACGCCTGCGCCATCGGCGAGACGGCCCTTTCACCCTATGAGCTGCTCGCGGCGGTCAAGACGATCGAGGCCGACATGGGCAGGGAGCCAACCCGCCGCTGGGGGCCGCGGCTGATCGACGTCGACATTCTCTTCCTTGGCGACCACACGCTCGACGACCCGGAGCTGACCTTGCCGCACAAGGAGCTCTTCGGGCGCGGATTCGTGCTGATGCCCCTGGTCGAGATCGCTCCCGACCTCGTGCTCGACGGCGTCCCTGTCGCGCAGGCGCTCGGGGAGGTGGATGCGGCGGGGGTCAGACCCTGGTTCGAAGGTTGATCCGCCTACCCCCGATGGTGGTATTGCCGCATTGCAACATGCAAGCGGCGCGACCGCGCGTCTAAACTTCCAAATTGTCAATTATACCCGGCGATTCTAGGGATATTGCGCTGTCTAAAGAAACTGCCGCGCGCGTGCTCCCGACGGAACTCAGGTAGGCGAAAACCCACCCACTGGGGCTGTTATTACTATTCGATAGACAGTGTTTTGCTATACCAAGGGATATTGTCATTATGTTGGTGAGGGGGAATGGTTGGGCCACGCTAAACGGGGTCTTCTGGTTTGGTCCGGGAGGGCTGGGTTGGAGGCTTTGTTTAGGCGGCGACGTCGGTGTTCGTCCGATAACAACAAGCGGCAGGATTGAATGTTCGGTCTTTCGGGAATTTTTTCTGGAGACGGTTCGTTCGAAGGCCGCGTCAAGAAAGGGCGGTATGGCGTGTGGCGACCTTACGGGGGCCCTGCCTAACGTTTACGACAAACGAGGACGAAGCAGTTCCGTTCTGGGAGGCGGAGCGATACCGGTCACGCGCATATCCCTGGGAGCACATAGGAGGAGTTAATATGGCTTCGACGACGAGCGCAGCTGCTGGCGCAGCTGCTGAGGTACAAGTAGTCGATCTGCGTGGCATGTGGATTGGCCTTGCGGTCCTGAACATCTTCTATCTGATCGTCCGCATTTACGAGCAGATCTACGGCTGGCGCGCTGGCCTGGACTCTTTTGCTCCTGAGTTCCAGACGTATTGGATGTCGATCCTGTGGACGGAGATTCCGCTGGAGCTCGTCTCCGGTCTGGGCCTTGCCGGCTATCTGTGGAAGACCCGCGACCGCAACGTTGACGCGGTTTCGCCGCGTGAAGAGATGCGCCGCCTGGTTGTTCTGGTTCAGTGGCTTGTCGTTTACGGCATCGCCATTTACTGGGGCGCTTCGTTCTTCACGGAGCAGGACGGCACGTGGCACATGACGGTGATTCGCGACACGGACTTCACGCCGTCGCACATCATCGAGTTCTACATGAGCTATCCGATCTATTCGGTGATCGCGGTTGGCGCGTTCTTCTATGCGAAGACCCGCATTCCGTATTTTGCTCATGGCTACTCGCTGGCGTTCCTGATCGTCGCCATCGGCCCGTTCATGATCATCCCGAACGTTGGCCTGAATGAGTGGGGCCACACCTTCTGGTTCATGGAAGAGCTGTTCGTTGCTCCGCTTCACTGGGGCTTCGTGTTCTTCGGCTGGATGGCCCTGGGCGTCTTCGGCGTCGTGCTGCAGATCCTGATGCGCATCCATGCGCTGATCGGCAAGGAAGGCGTCGCCCTCCTCACCGAGTAATCGGGACCAAGACCGCCCGCGTCGGTGAGGCGCGGGCGGATTGCCCTGGCGGGATTTTCGCTACACCACTGACATGAGCGGTATTTGAACTTGCTGCTGAGCGGCGGGGGAAGGCTTCTTGTGTCGCGATCCGGGGTTGAGCCGGGTCGGTAAGGGGAAGGTTTCGCGGCGCTTCGTTTTCAGGCGTTGCGCAAGAGAAAACCGGACGCGGGGCGCTTACGGGCGCATTGGGTTCGGGCGCGGGTTCGGGGCGCGAGTTCCGATCTCGCGACAAAAAGAAAGCTCGGATGCGACGCTTCCGAGAAACACCAAGGAGAAGAGTGATGTCACAATCGAAAAGCGGGGGGGCGGTTGGTCCGTTCAACTCCGTCGCCGAGGCGGCGGGTTGCGTTCAGGCGACGGACTGGATGCTTCTTGTGTTGCTGTTTTTCGCCGTTCTGGGCGGCTACCACGTCCACTTCATGCTGACGGCGGGCGACTGGGACTTCTGGGTCGACTGGAAGGATCGTCGTATGTGGCCGACGGTCGTGCCGATTCTGGGCGTGACCTTCTGCGCGGCGTCGCAGGCTTTCTGGTGGGTTAACTTCCGCCTTCCGTTCGGCGCCGTTTTCGCGGCTCTGGGCCTCCTGATTGGCGAGTGGATCAACCGCTACGTCAACTTCTGGGGCTGGACCTACTTCCCGATCAGCCTCGTGTTCCCGTCTGCTCTGATCGTTCCGGCGATCTGGCTTGACGTGATCCTGCTGCTGTCGGGCTCCTATGTGATCACGGCGGTTGTCGGTTCGCTGGGCTGGGGTCTGCTGTTCTATCCGAACAACTGGCCGGCGATTGCCGCTTTCCACCAGGCGACCGAGCAGCATGGTCAGCTGATGACGCTTGCTGACCTGATCGGCCTCCACTACGTCCGCACGTCGATGCCGGAATACATCCGCATGGTCGAGCGCGGCACGCTGCGCACGTTCGGTAAGGACGTTGTGCCGGTTGCGGCGTTCTTCTCGGGCTTCGTCTCGATGATGGTGTATTTCCTGTGGTGGTTCATGGGTCGCTGGTATTCCACGACCAAGGTGATCGACACCATCTGATGCGGGCTGGGCCGCGGTTACTTGTGGGTCGCGGCCTGTCTCGAAACGGAAAAACGCAGTTTTGTTTGGGTTGGATCGGCGATTTGGCCTGACGGACTGCGATGAAAAAAATCGGCTGGCGCGCGAGGCGCCGGCCGGAAGAGGAACCTGGGAGGTTTGTTCATGAAAAAGCTAGTCAAGCTCGCCGCCATTGGCGCGGCGGCTGCTGTGGCGGCGACGCTCGGGCGGTCGCTCCGGCTTCGGCGCACGGCGAGAAGTCGCAGCAGGCGTTCCTTCGCATGCGCACGCTGAACTGGTATGACGTTGCGTGGTCGAAGACGACGGTCAACGTCAACGAGGACATGGTTCTGTCGGGCAAGGTTCACGTCTTCTCGGCGTGGCCGCAGGCGGTCGCCAACCCGCGCGTTTCGTTCCTGAACGCCGGCGAGCCCGGCCCGGTTCTGGTTCGCACGGCGCAGTTCATCGGCGAGCAGTTCGCTCCGCGTTCGGTTTCGCTCGAGATCGGCAAGGACTATGCCTTCTCGATCAACCTGCGCGGCCGTCGCGCTGGCCGTTGGCACGTCCATGCCCAGATCAACGTTGAAGGCGGCGGCCCGATCATCGGACCCGGCCAGTGGATTGAGATCAAGGGCGACATGAAGGACTTCACCGACCCGGTGACGCTCCTCGACGGTTCGACCGTTGACCTCGAGCACTACGGCATCAGCCGCGTTTATGCGTGGCATCTGCCGTGGATGGCGGTTGGCGCCGCCTGGATCCTGTTCTGGTTCATCCGCAAGGGCATCATCGCGTCCTACATCAAGGTCGCGGAAGGCCGTCCGGATGACGTGATCGGCGATGACGACCGTCGCATTGGCGCGATTGTTCTCGCTCTGACGATCCTGGCGACCATCGTCGGCTACGCCGTGACGAACTCGACCTTCCCGCGCACGATCCCGCTTCAGGCCGGCTTGCAGAAGCCTCTGACGCCGATCGAGACGGAAGGCACGGCTGGCGTCGGCAAGGAGCAGGTGACGACCGAGCTGAACGGCGGCGTCTACAAGGTTCCGGGCCGTGAGCTGACGATCAACGTGAAGGTGAAGAACGGCACGTCTCAGCCGGTGCGCCTCGGCGAATATACCGCCGCTGGCCTGCGCTTCCTGAACCCGTCGGTGTTCACCTCGAAGCCTGACTTCCCGGACTACCTGCTTGCTGACCGCGGCCTGTCGAACGACGACACGATCGCGCCCGGCGAGTCGAAGGAGATCGTTGTGAAGATCCAGGACGCGCGTTGGGACATCGAGCGTCTGTCTGACCTGGCTTACGACACCGACAGCCAGATCGGCGGCCTGCTGTTCTTCTTCACGCCGGATGGCAAGCGCTTTGCGGCTGAAATCGGCGGCCCGGTGATTCCGAAGTTCGTCGCCGGCGACATGCCCTAAGCGAACTGCGATCGCTGAATAAAAAGCCGGCCGGATCGAAAGATCCGGCCGGTTTTCTTATTTCCGGCTCCAATGCCGGAATTTCCGTCTTTTGCACGATCCGAGGCGTTAGGGCCCCTTGAGGGCCCCTTGTCGCCAATCGCTGTACGCGCTCGCCGAGCAGAGCTCGACGGCGTTCATATATGCCAAGAGGTAAGCGCGAATATCACCCACGGGGTCCACCTTGCCCGGTCTTCTTAGTTCAACGCCGCTGGGCCATTTCAAATTACATCACCCGCGACGCGATCTTTTAGGCTGCCGATCGTCAATCAAGACAGATGCCCGCCCCACCCGCACGGAGGCAGGCGATCGCCGGGAATGGTGGATCGCCGACGAGCGCCATTTTCGATCCGAGTGCGTCGGACCGGGCCTCCCGCTCCTTGTCTTGACGCGCTTTCTTGCGCCGAACCGCATTCCACTTGGACGGTTTTTGTGACCCGCCCGCGCCGCCCGATTGAAGTCTGCGCGGGGGGCGCGTCAGCCAAATGAGCGGATCAGGCTTCCGATCATGCCTGCATGAAAACCAATAAGATACCGGCGGGCAATGGCATAAACCACACCGCTTTCCACACCGTTTGCGCTCGGTTACAGTCCGCGCCGGTGAAGCAACACCGGAGCCTTCCATGAATATCGTCGCCATTGTCGAGAGCCCTTCCGAAATAGCGGGAGCCTGCGATCTGCGCAGGCGGGAGTTGAACATCACCAACTTAGCGCTCGATGACGCGGCGGGCTTGCAGTCGGGCTATAGCTCGACCCTGTTTTGTGGAAAAAAGAGAATGGGCGATATGTCGATGCCCTCGATGCTCGGCGCTCTAGGTATGAAGCTGATCGCCGTCGCTGACGATGCCTGGGTTCCGCCGGTCACGTGGCGTTGCTCCAGCATCGCGTGGTGTCCGATCTCTCGTCTTCCGATCCTGTGCCCGCCCAGCGACCGCGTCTTCGCCGCTCTCCCTGCGCCTCGCGAAGAACCACCGGCCGTCATCGAACTGGCTTCTTGGGAGCGGCTCGATCGCCCCACGCGCTGACGCCAGCCCGTGCGGTCGCGGCCACGGCTGTCGGATGGTCGCGCCCTCCTGCCGCGAGACCCCCACCCCCATGCCACCCAGGGGAAAAATGGCGATCGGGTTCCTATGGTCCAGGATCGGACAGGAATGACCCCTCTCTAAATTTTTTGGGTGTCTCGGAGATTTGGCTGGCTGAAAACATTTTGGCCGCTTGGATGTTTCCAGGCGGCCTGTCTGTAGTTCGATCTTCTGGCGTTCTTCGGAATTTCACCCGCGCGGAGGTTCGGCTCCGATTCGCTGGTAGCGCGTTGCGGCTAATCTTGGATGCCGCTCTTAAACCAGCAGTCTTGGGAAATGGGGCACCAAACCCCCGTAAAGCGATTCCGATGATGCCAGCCACCACTGATCTCTTCGTAGCGAAACATCCACCCGAAGACGACGACTGCAAACACGATAGCGGCGGCGAGCGCCTTCCGACCGTCCTGAAACATTGCTCGTTCTCAGAGAAAAACAGTAACCCGCGCTTTTATAACCCGTGAAATATCCCGCACAAGCAAGCGGAGCCGGCAGCACAAGGCTATCACGATCTCCACAACGCCTCCCCCGCCGAAACACCCGGCCCCTCTCCCGAAATTCTGTGGCCCGAAAACATTCCGGACTATTGGCCTGAAAGTCGCTTTTACGCCCGGCTCCAAAAAATTTGGCCCCTGAATATTCCCATGGGCACGAAAAATTTATTGCTGGCGATTAGCGCAGGGCCACGCCTCGGCGAGAGCAACGATTGCGATAGCCGCAATATCATTGTGCAGACCCTCTGGGTGACGCTGCATGTAGGCTATGACTACTCTTACGGCTTGGGCTGTTGTTACGCCGTTCGGTGGGCAACTTCTTCTTTGCAAAATTATCTCGGAGAGTATCAAAGTTGTATTAACAGCACCGGCGCAGACGCCTTGGTTGAAAAACCCGCTATTGTTTTTCTGCTCTACAAAATCGATACATGACTGCAAAAGATCATTCCCAGTGGTGCCGCCTACCGCCTTCTCTGTAATTAAAATCGGGATTAAACAAGCGGCGAAAAAGATTCTCATCTTCATGGAGGATTTCTTCCTGTCTGGTTTTTTTTGCAATTGCGTTAGCGTACCAGGTCGACTTTGCACTGAGATTGTAGGCTTCCTGTTGAGCCTATCGCGTATTCGCCTTCCCGTGGGACCTCATTACAGGGCGACGCCGATTAAAGTGTCCTCCGCAGCGCTTCTCGCCCCATCTCGCGCCATCGCGCTTCCGTCCTGGCGGCTTCCTCGCGCCTGATCGCGATGGGGCAACGCGTCCACAGAACGGCGCCCGGCCATTCCTCGGGCGTCTCGACGGTGAGACCATGCGCCTGGGCAAAATCCTGACATGCGGCGTGATCGTCTGGCCTAACACGCTGCGCGAGGATGGCTGTCACGCGGCCATCGTGCCGGCGGAAGAAGACGGGCCTCGAGCAATGGGGCGGCAACTCTGGCTCATGGTCCCAAATGTCGATGCGCTCGCCGTCCGCCAGGATGCGCCATGAGAATGGCTTCGGGCAGACGATCCATCTCCGGGCGCGCGCGAATGCTCTGGCGCGGGTAAGGTCGATTGTGTCGAGGTCGGTCACTCCCCGCGCCTCCACTGGCCCAGGGCCGCGCGCGATAGAGGCTCTCCGCTGCGCTCGCGGCGGGGCCGCTCGTATTCCGGCGGGATGGGCAGTCCTGCCGCGCGCATCATGGTGACAACGCCGCCGATGGGCAGCTCGAACCGCCGCGCGGCCTGCGGAATGGTCAGCTCGCCTTTTTTGATCGCGCGCAGGATGCGGCGCTTCTCGGGGTGGGGTCCGTATGCGGTTCGCATGGTGACTCGCTCCTCTCGAATTTTGGAAAAAACGGCTACCCCCTGGCCCCCTGAAACCCCTAAAACCGGGATGGAAACGCTCTCGGAGGGCGGATGAATTTCAGGGAAAACGGGGGAGTGGGTAGCCCTCAAAACCCCCGAAACCCTGTCGCGCACCCCACTGGCTGGCTGAATTTCAAAGAAAATGGCCGGGGGGCCGCCCCTCAAAACCCCCGAAACCCTCCAATTACGAAAAACCCCGGCGAGGCGGACCTGGCCGGGGCGAAAGGCAACCGACTGGCTGGCCTTAAAACGGGATGTCATCGTCTAAGCCCGCGTGGCCGCGGGCAGGCATGTGCCTGTCGCCCCCGTTCGCCGCCATTTCCTCAAGCGTGCGCTGCCGCCCCTGGCGCGCTCTCCAATCGGCGGGCTGGCCAGCGGGGGGCCGTGGCGCGTCTTCTCGCGCCTGGCGTTTCTGCTGGGGCTCCGCGCGCGCGATCTCACGGGACAAGAGGCTGAGCCCGATGCGGGGTTTGCCTTCCTTGTCGGTGTAGAGTTCAAACTTCGGCTCGCCCGTCACTTCGCAAAATTCGCCGTCGCGAAGCTCCATGGCCGCTGCGATCGCGTCTCCGAAAATCATGCAGCGCCAGAAGTCGTTGCGCTCGCCGTTCCGGTCTTTGACAGTGACGATGGCATAATCTTTTCCGCTCTTGGCGGTGCGCGTCTCTGGATCACGGAAAACGTAACCCGAGAGGGTTCCTGTGAACGACATGGTTTTTCTCTCCTGCTGCCACGGCGCGCGGCATTCGTCGCACACCCAGTTTTCTTTGTGATCGACGGTGAAGGCGACCTGTGCGAGCTGGCCACACCGGCAAAATCGGTTGGTGATGTGCGCTGCTCTCGCAACGGCGTTTCGCTCGCGCGCCCTTTCCTCAAGGGCTTCGATGTCGAATAAGGTGGCGGGTTCGGCGGGCGGCGCCGCCGCTGCTGCTTTTTCGCTTTCCCATCGGGCGCGCTCCCGAGCCAGAGCCATATCGAAGGCGCTCTGGCTCATTTCTCGGTCTCAAGGGCGGGGTTCCACTGAAAGTAGATCGTGGGCCGGCCGCCGGCGTCGCAAATCCTCGATCGCTCGCCGCGCACGTAGCCCTTGCGGTCGAGCAGGTCGAGGGCCCGGGCGACCGTCTCACGGTCATTGAGCCCATTCCCCCAGTCCTTCCCGGCGACCTGGTTCGCGGTGAAGCGAGGAGGAAGCTGCGCGCGCCGGTCGAGGAGCGTCTTGGCCGCGATGGCAATCGCCGCATCGCCACAATCATAGATGCGCGCGGCGTGCGAGCGCAGATATTTCGCCCATGCCAGCGCGCAAGCCATGGCCGGCTCTTCAATCAGGCCCTTGGATCGGTCGCCGTCCGCGAGTTGATACAGCAGAGCGATTGCGGCGACGGCATTCGGGGCCTTCGCGAGATGGCTCTCCAGCGTGCTTGAAAATTTACCGCTGCGGACTTCTGGAACATGATCGGAAAGCCAAGCGCGAAACGCTTCCTGCGCCTTCGGAGAGAAGCTGAAATAAATCCGCTCCTGAATGCCCTTCCGGTATTCATAGAGGTCGCGGAACGATTTGAAGTAATCGCTCCGTGCGCGCGCGTCGGGCGGCCGGTCGATATATCGCCACGTCTCCGAAACGTCGGGATAGACCGCGAGCTGAAAGCGTTGGATTAATCCGTCATCTTGCTCGCCGCTGCGCGCGCCACGAACGAGCTTTTGCAAGATACTTGGCTGGATGCCTCCAAGGATCGAAAGGCATGTACTTTCGATGTAAAGGCTGCCTCGCGAGATTGTGTCGTGGCAGTAGCTTTCCGTGCCGTTGAAACTCTCCAGATAGAACGCGCGCGCCGCCTGGCCTTCATCGCCCGAAACCTGCGCAAGGAAGCCGCTCAGTTCATCGCGGTTGAGCAAAAGCCCGTGCGGGTTTTCGTTGAGAAGCGCGCCGACTTTCTCAACCGTTGGCTGGTTCGTGAGAAACCGCATGGCGACCGGATCGGCTTCCGCCTCGGCGGGCAGCTCGTCCAGCATCCTCTCGGCCTTCTGCCGCTCCTCGTCCGTCTTGGCTTTTTCTAGAGCCTTTTTCGCCGCCGCCTCGATCGCCTGGCGCTTGATTTTAAGCGCCCGGTCGGCCGCCGCCTTCTGTTTCTTCTCTTCTTCGTTGACCTTCCTGGCTTCGGCCTCGAGCTCTTTGATCGGCGCGAGCGCCGTCGCCATGGGCGGCGATTTTCCGACCGAAGGGCGACCGATGAGGGCGCCCCAAAGATTGGCCGGCATGGCCCATTCAGTGTCCTGAGATTTCGGCCGGACGCGGATGCGTGCGCCGGCAAGGGAGCCGAAAGAAACCATTGCCGAGACGGCGAAGAAATCGAGGGGGAGCTGGCTGCGCTCGGCGGCGTCCACGAGGTGGCCGCGCCAGGCCGGCGGGAGCATCGTTTCAGGGTTGAACGGCTCGACGGGGAGGAGCGCGCCAGTAATCGGAACGATGGCCGGCCAGTCGCGGGCCTCGGCCTTCTCCGGCTCGATGACCTGGAACGCGGAAACCGCCCGCCCCTCTGGCAGGCTATTCGCCCTCGGCTCCGGCCCGCGCGGGCTCTGCGCGCCGCTCTTGAGGCCAGAGCGGACGGTGGCGAGCGCCTCCTTGCGGGGCAGGCCGCAATCGAGCGCGGCGGCCAAAAGGGCTTCCTGCGCGTCGCGCTCCCCTATGTGGCCCCCGGCGATGATCTGCCCGATGCGAAAGGCTGACACATTGAGCTGGTCGTTGCGGCCGCCCTCCCCAGTCCCGCGCACGGCCTGACATTCATCCGCAAGCGCGGCCTCGCCCCACGCCTTGCGCTCGCCTGCCGGCGTGGCAGGCGGCTTCGCCATCGCCCGCTCAGACAGCTTCGACCGCAAGCGGTCGATGTCGATGCGCCACTGCTTCACGATGTCGAACTCGTAAGCGTTTTCGCCGTGACGCGCGACAAGGACTGCCTCAACGAGATTGAGAACGGCGCGTTCGAGCTCCTCGCGGGTGATCGCCGCCGGCTCGCCGTTCTCGTACCACTCGACCGGCTCGTTGTCGGGATGGATCGAGCCGGGCGCCATGGTCTGGCAACCGTCGCCGCGAATTTCGAGGATCATCGCCTTTTCGCGGTAGGCGCGATCGGCGCTCGCCATGTGCTGCCGCACCGGGTCCGCAAATTTTTTGGTGCCGGTGTCGCCCGTGACGCGGTACAGGAAGTGGGAGACGCCACGGCTCGGACGCCCGAATTTCGATTTGGTCGCGGGCAGGAGGTGGCTGAGCTCAACCGCCTCGCTGCAATCCAGGTCGATGTCGATGAGCCCGCCGCTGCGGGCGCCGAGGATCACGCCGACATTCTTTCCCCCCGCGAACTCGGTCTCGATATTCGCGGGGTTGAGGGTGTAGTTGACCCAATCGCTGGCCAGCGGGCGCTTCGATTTGGCCTCGAGGGGAAGGGGTTTCCAGCCCCTTCCGTGGATGTCGCGAGCGGCGACGGTGGCGGGCGTCATTGGCGCACTCCGAGAAGCTCGAGGAGCGCCTGGCGGGCCTCGGCATTGAATCGCTGTTTCGTCTCGTCGTCGGCCCACGAGAATATGTAAGCCGGCCTAATCGCGCCGTTCGGGTCGATATACTCCCTGGCCGGCAACTGAACTTTCGGACCGTGCCCTTGGTCGTGGTGGACGCAGCGGCGAATGACCATGCCGCAGGTCAAATGAAGATCGAAGAAGCCTTTACGGCTATTTTTCTCCAGTCGGACATAGTTCGTCGCGCGGTCCACGATACGGCTCGGCGCGGTGCGTGGCGCGTCACTGGACGCGGCTTCAAAGAGCGAGTAGTTCATCGTTGTTGCCTAAAAACGAGCGCCGTTGCCACGGCCCACAAACCCCGCGTTAGCGGGGTTTTTTGTTAGTCGAGGCCGAGATACTTGCGGGCCGAGGGGTTGAGGACGCGGCCGCCCTGCGTCTCGACGAGGCCGGCCTTGCGGTCCAAGAAAAACTTCGAGCGGCTGACATTCTTCAAAGCGCACGTCTCGTCGATCGTGAGCGCGCCGCCGTTGTGCAGGCGCTCCAGCGGGGAGAACCTTACGGGCTGCTGGCGCCGCCCCCTGGCCGGCCGGATGTCGCTGTGGTTGATAATTGTCTCCATGGCCTCAACTCATGCGGTTTCTCGTGGACCGGATTGAAGCCTGAGAGACTGCCGAGAAAAACGAGGCGGCGAATTTCTCGGCAATTATTTCTCGCGGCTCCTCCAGAGCTTCAAAAGCTCCTCCCTGGCGAGGTACTCGGCCACGAGCTCCCCTGGCCGGCGCGCCGCGTGAGGCTTTTTCCCGAGCTGCGCCGCGAGGCGGATCATCATGCGCATGCGCTCGGATTGATCCTGCCTCTCCGCCTCCAGAAGGACTGCGGCGAAGGATTTCGTCTGCACGGGGACCGGCTCCCCTCTACTCGAGCGGGTCGTCGCCCACTCGAATTTGCCTGCCAGGTGTCTCATGAAGCAGCCGGCTTGGTCGGTCTTGCTCTTCGCTCTCCGGCGCGGATCGGCGGATGCCCATCCCTGGTAAGCCTTTCTGAGGGCGCGCAGTCTCCATCTGGAAATCTTCGGAGGGCGGCCGCGCGGCTTCACTGGCTCCGCTGGCGGTTCGAGAATTTTCTCAAATCTACGCCATATCTGATCGTCCATTAGCAGGACGCCGAGAATGGTTTCGGTGTCTGGAGCCAAGCCGGCGACGGAATTTATGCGCCGCGCGCATTCGGCCAGCCATTCGTCTTCGTTCATCGCGAGCATCCGCGAGCATCGAATGGAACGCGGGGAAACGGGCGATGCTTTCCCGCTTGTTGGCTGGCCTGCCTATCCCCGCGCGTTCGATAATCTGTCACGCGGCCGGCGGCGCTGGTTCGCCTCTCTCGGCTTGTCCACAGGCGGCGGCGCGCGGCCCGGCTGTCAGCGCCTCGAAGATCGCGGCTGTTTCGACCGCAAGAAAGGCGATGGCCAGCGCCAGGAAAGGCGCGACGGCGAGAAGGGTGGCGGCGGTTTTCCAGTCCATCGGACGAGCTCCGGCGTTCGCCGGGAAGCGGTGTCCCGGCGTTGGTTTGGATTGATGGGTTACGCATCCTGTGATATGAATCGTATCATCTGATACGGAACATCGTCAATATGCAATCAAATGATCTGAAAGCAATCACCGGGGCGCAGCTCAGAGCGGCTAGAGCACTGCTACGCTGGAGTGCCGAGGAGCTGGCGCAGAAGACGAAGGTAGGGATTGCTACGCTCCGCAGGGCAGAGAATGTCGACGGGGCTATTGCGATGACGGCGGCAAATCAGGCGATCGTCCGCTCGACGCTGGAGCAAGCCGGCGTGATCTTTGTCGAGGAGAACGGCGAGGGGCCCGGGGTTCGGTTACGGAAGGGGAGCGGCGCTAAGGTATGAGCGGCTGGAGCCAAGCAGATTACTTTGCTGCGATGCTCGCAGCTCTAGGAGTAATCATCACCGTCCTCGCCGTGTTCATCGGCATTGCAGCGATCTGGGGTTACTCCCAAATCTCAAAAGAAGCCGCCAAAGCGGCGGCAAGGGCGGCTAAAAAGATCGCGCAAAAGGAAGCTCGATCGTATCTGCAAGAACATGGCCCCAGGCTGGTAGCCGAAGAGCTGGATAGAAGATACGGTAAGGACCAGGGATATGGAGCCGGCGCGGCGAAGGATGACGGCAATGCGGGCTAGCCTCAACGCGATCAGTGAATACACTCAGTCGGCCCCGGTAAACGTCTCCGGGTTGGCGAAAACGCTCGGGCTGCGCGTGATTGACGCGAATATTGGCGATGCATCTGGAAAGATCGAACGGGACCTTGATGGCGGATACCTGATTACAATAAACGCCCGTCATAGCGAAACGCGTAAACGCTTCACGCTTGCCCATGAAATCGCCCATTACATTTTGCACCGTCACCTGATCGGAGACGGAATAGTGGACAGCGCGTTATATCGCAGCGACAGAGGCGATGCAGTTGAGCGGCAAGCTAATAGCTACGCCGCGTCTATTCTCATGCCTGCCCCGCTTGTGGACGAGAAATGGAAGGCTGGAGCCGATACGCCTGAGCTACTTGCCAAGGCGTTTCATGTCTCGCCAACCGTTGCTGAAATCAGGATCAAGGAACTGCGCCTGAAAAGCTTCGCAGCTTAAATCGTTGCTGTGCGACCAACGGAAGAGCGGCCGGCCTCCGCCAGGGGCCGGCCTTTCGTTTCTCAAGCGGCGATCTGCTCCGCGTCGCGCGCCGCCTCTCGCGCACCGCCAAAAACCTGGTCCGCCTCTTCGTCGGAAAGTCCGAAATATTGCTCGATCAGCACGGCGACGTCGCTGAGATCGAAACCGTTGTCCGGGTCGCCCCAAATCTTGCGCGCACGAAGGGTCAGGTATCGAAGCGCATGCATAAAGTCCGCGTCGTTTGCGAGCTTCATTGTCGCAATCCTGCGGGCGGCGGTTTCTTCCGCCCAGCAAAGCTTTCTCGCATCTTCACCTGGCATAGTGTCGATGTTCGGGTGATTGAAAAAGCCGTTGAAGGCTTTGCGATGCTTGTCGATCGCGCGTTGCAAGTTCTTGGTGACCATTTGAAAAATCCCTCTGCTTAATTAGTTCTGCGCGGCCTATTACAAATCGGCCACAGCAATAAATATGCACTAATCAGCCAGCTTGTAAACAGCGCAAGCCTCTGTTTTTGCAGTAGAAAATCTACGTCGTCGGTATTTTTTTTACATCATTACTTTGTCGATGTCTTTCAATGCCTTGCTCGCCCGGAGAGGATAAAATCCCCTCGCCACGGGGTCTTTCCGCGATGCTTTGGTGTCGGTCCGCGTATTTATTTTACACTGGCAAGCCAGCGGAGGGACAGGCGCGAGGCAAGTCAAAAATAGAAACCAGCAAAGCCATTGCTATAGGGGTCGCCTGGTCGGTTTGGCGCGATCGCTTTCAACAGCCCACCGGCCGCGCCGAGTATTCCATTCATTTGCAGGTTGTTCGCGTTCGCGTCGGCCAAACTCATCGCGCGTTGGCCGCTCATCGCATACAAAGCGGCGGCATTTCTCTTCGCAGCGGCATCCATTCGGATATTACTGACGGCGGTAGTGCGCGCCTCATCGGAAAGCGCCTCGTAGCGCGAGCGAACAGCCCATGAACTTGGGCTTCGGTCAGAAGCGTTATTCAACGCAAGAACCGCGTCGAGGTTCGCCCTCACGCCCTCTTGCTGCCTTCTCATGAAGGCGTCGGTTTGCTGCGCCCTGAGCATGCCAACTTGGCTTGCCAACTGCGCTTGCTCCGAGCTGTAGAAGGCGCTCATCCACTGGTCTTGTCCGGCCTGTCGCGCGTTTGCCGCAGCGGTGTTGCCGGCGGAAATGCTTCCCATGGCGCCCAAGCCGGTGGCGGCAAGCGAGAGGAAAGGTGCGGCGGCTCCCATGTCAGGCGTGTCCTTCGATTTGGCATTGCATCAGCCGCTCGGAACGGCGGCGCATGCGGGCGGCGTATCGCAGGCCGGCCAATAGTGGCAGGCGCGCGATCGCGTCGGCGTCTGGCTGGTGATCCGCGCTGCGGGGCGGCGGCGCGTCCGCTTTCAACCATGCGACTGTCTCATCGCTGATAAAGCCGGCCAAGCGTTCGTGATGGAGCTGCGCGATGAAAAATTTATTGTCGGGGAGCGCAGCGTTCACGATGTCCGCCAACACGCCAGCGGTTGTGTCGCCTCTGGCTTTGACGAAATAGTGATAGGCGATTTCGCCCATGCAATCGCGGATGCGGCCATGCGTCAGGAGCACGCGGTGCAAACGATCAATGCCCTCGGGCGGCGGCGAGACGGTCAAGGAAAAGACTGTAATTCCGGTCATCGCGCCGCCCTCTGCGTTACGCGACCGCGCCGAACTGCGAACCAACGTCGCGCGGCTGCATTGTGCTGCGGGCCGGAACCTGCTCGAATGCCTCGATTAGGACGAGCTGCGTCGGGTGAAAATCGACGCCGTTCAAGACGCGCCTGAAAAGCTTCTCGTCGATCTGCCCGAGCTGTTCCTCCAACGCGAGAACGTCGCGCTGATCCACCGACTTGCCGTGGAAATCGGCAACATCGAGAATTGCCTGGAGGATGCCGAGCGGCGAGTTTATCGACGCGTAAACCCGCGTCTCGCCATTCGCAAATCGTCCAAAGCCGCGTTCGTTTGCCATGTTTCTTCTCCGTTCAAACTCTTCGTTGGATGCCGCGCGGTCTCGGCGGCGGTTTTGGTTGCTCATCGCGGCGGCGAAGATTGTCCTCAAGATGCCGTCGCCAGATTTCATCAGCGGTTGGGGGCGGAACCGAATGCAGCGGGACAACGCGCTCGCCTGGGGCCCAAGAGCTGGCGGGCTCTGTCTGCTGGCGGGGCTCGTCGCGGTCCTCTGACATGGTGTCAGCCGTGGTCGCCGAAGTGGCTCGACCATTCGGAGCCGTAGCTCGCATCGGTCGCACAGCCGGTCGCGTCTTCGATAACTTTGCTGGTCTGCACGCTGAGGCACGCCTGGCTTTTCACGGCATTGCTCAACCGACGCCACGTCTCGCCGCTCGCTGCGGATAGAGCCTCTTCGAGGGCCGTCCATTCCTCGGGGGAGACGTTCGCGCGGGCCAAGAGTTGCGCATGATCCCAACCAAGGCGCGCGGCCTTCGCCTGGATCGCGAGCAAGAAACCGGCGGGCGAGCGGAGGGTTGCTTCGGCGGTGATCACTGGCTCTGTCCTTCTTTGCGGGCCTGGACGGCGGCGGGCGTGAGGTCAGCCGGCAAGCCGGTTTTGCGGCCGGTCGTCGGCGCCAGGTCGCGGCCGATGGAGCCCTCGGCAACTCTGCGCAACGATGCGGCGTCGGGCTTGGGGACAACGCGGGGAGCCGCGCCGGTCTTGCCGGAATTGACGATGCGCGAGGTCTGGCCCTGCGTGCATTTATAGGGGGTTCGCGAGTTGCTGATGCCCTTGGCCGCCATGTCGTTCTCTCCTGTTAATCCTTGGCGCTCTTCCAGCCGCGCCGGAAACTCGGTTGGCTCTTCGTGATTTCGTGACGCTTCAAAAGACGCCGCAACTCGGCTTGGAATTCATCGCGCTCGGCCTGGCCCATTTTCATGAGGCGCGCGTCGATCTCTGGCCGGCGACGCTGAAGCGAAGAAAAATCCCGCTCCGCGTCGGCGGCCAGCTCTGCGGCCATGAAGCGGGATTGTCAGCCATTGGCGTCCTCGTCGTCGGGGAGGTATCGGAGCTGGCCGTCGATCGGGCTCGTCCGCATGGCGCCGCCGTGCTCGATAATCGGAGGTTGGGCTTGTTCGAGCGGCGGGGATTTGACCTCGGCCGGAAGTCTTATGACCACGCCCGGCGAAAGCTGAGCTGAAACGCCGACGTTCACGGTGACGGCCGATTTGCTCTCGTCGCCCATGATCGCGGAGGCCGCCTTTAGCTGGACAGTTTTGCAGGCTGCGGACCCGTCGCCCGGGTCGTTCATCAGCTCGATCATCCGCCGGATCGCCTGGACCCTGGCGCCGGATCGAAGCTCCTCGATGCCCTTGGCCAAGCCCTTCTGAAAGATCGCCTGCTGAAAGACGAAGCGGCCGTTTCTGCGCCGGAAGCCAACGGCGTCGCTCGCCTGCTGCTGCGTCATGGGCTCGCCAACCTGGACGCCGATGCGGTCGCAAATGTCCCGGTGCTGACAGCCGACGAGCATATACTCAAGCATGAGCTGAGAGCGGAGGTCGAGCGCCGTGAGAGGCTTGCGCTGATGCCTCGGGCCATAGCCGAGCTTCTCGAAACGGTCTGGGGCGGGTCGGCGTATCTGGCTGGCGTCGCTCATGCGGCCTTACCTGCGCGTGCGGATTGTAACGTTATAACATTACATCGGCCGGGCGGGTCAATGGCGGGGTGGCCGCAGGATGGAGAATTGGGGGGAGGGTCGTGCCCAACGGACGCAAGCGAGCGGCTGAAACATTCTGGCCCGCTTGGTCGATAGCCCGCCAGCTTCCTCAAGTAGAGGTTTAGGGGGTTTTAGGGGTAGGGGGGAGGGCTCATTTCGCGAAAATTCGCACGCCCCGAGGTCCGCCATGGCAACCTGCGGACTCGGTTCTAGGGGTTTTGAGGGTAGGGGGAGGGGGCCATTCTACAAAAATTCAGCGACCGGCCAATGGTGTGCCCTCGCGTCGTGTAAAGCCCTTATTGCTAAGCTTCTTCTTCTTTTACGCGTATATAACAAAGAGATAGGAAAACAACTGGCTAGCATAAAGCGAAGCGGGTTAAGCCGGCAGCCGCAAGGGCGTGACGGTGGCATCGATCCCGTAGCAGTAGCGCCCCCATGCCTCGATGTCCTTTCGGCGCTCGTCGAGGCCATCTGTCCGAAGATAGGCCTCGTCGATGTCCGTGCCGGTCTTGTGGGCAAGCGCCTGGCGGGCCCTCGTGATCGGGACGCGGCGCACTTCGTCCAGCCAGCCGCGAAAGGCTGATCTGCTCCCGTGAACGGTGAGGGTTTTATCCACATTTTTGTCGAGGCAGTCGTGGAGCGCCTGGTTGGAGATATGAGGGTCTTTCCTCCCGCGCCCCTCAAACACAAACTGGCTGGCGCTCCTGGCTTTCAGGTCCAAGAGGATGCGCGCGGCCTGCGGCGAGAGGGGAATGCGGTGGGCGCGGCCGCGCTTCATGCGGCTGGCGGGCAATATCCACGTTGGGCTCTCGCCCCCTAGACCCTCGAACTCCTCCCAACGCGCGGCGCGCGCCTCGTTAGAGCGGCAACCGGTCAAATAGAGAAACTCAAGACACCTGGCGGCGATCGTCTCGACCTTCCTAAGCGCCTCAAAAAGCTGCGGAATTTGGCTGTAATGCCAGCCCTCATGATGCTTCCGCTCAACATCCGGCTTCGCGGGCACAAGGTTCTTTATGTCTGCCGCGTTGCGCCGGTCGTAGGGCATGAGCCCCATTTCGCGGGCGGTGTCGAGGATGACGGCAATGCGCTCCTGGGTCCGCTTTCCTGCGGTGTAAGAGCGTTTGTAAATGGGCAGGACGGTTTCGAGCACGTCCTTGCTCGTGATTTCCGCCACGCGCATGCCCAACAGCCTGGGGCAGTCCTTAAATATAGAGTGCCGCCATTGGTCGGCGTGTTTCTCGCTGCGCCAGCCTGATCGCTTCGCCTGGTAAACCTGGTCGGCCACGGCTCCAAAGGTGTCCGCATTCGAGGCGCTCGCCTTTTCCTGGCGCTTGATCTGTCGCGGGTCCTGGCCGG
This sequence comes from Methylocystis sp. IM3, assembly GCF_038070105.1. Lineage (NCBI taxonomy): Bacteria > Pseudomonadati > Pseudomonadota > Alphaproteobacteria > Hyphomicrobiales > Methylocystaceae > Methylocystis > Methylocystis sp. IM3. The sequence continues at coordinate 525,736 of NZ_JBBPBZ010000002.1, forward strand.
CCCGCATTTGCAGCGCATAGGCGGCGCGCTTGTCGCGGGCCTCCTTGAGGCTGTCGGCCTCGAACCTGATCTCGATCTTCTTCCCCCGGAACCGAGGCTTGAACAGGAAGCCTTTCGAGCCGTCCCTGAAAACCACGAGATAGAGGCAATCGCCGTCCAGATAGAGGTCGGGCTTGTCTCCCCCCTTGTGCTTCACGGTCTCAAAAAAGCGTGCTGAAAGGGTTCCGGCCATCGTTCCGCCCCAAGTACCACACCAGGTACCACACCACTTGCGCCGCGATTGGATCGGCCTGCGGTGTGCTCTCGTGGATCACGATAGACTATTGGCCTTGATTTTCAAAGGGCATTTGGAGCCGCTTGTTCGGACGTAAATCGCCGTGGATTGGACGTGACCGGATCAGGCTTCCGATGAGCAGATTCCAGCCGTCGATCAATATGAAAAACAGAATCTTGGCCGGCAGCGCGATTGTCGTGGGCGGTAACATCATCATACCCATGGACATCGTGATGACCGCGACGATGATGTCGATCGCGAGAAAGGGAACGACAATCAGGAAGCCAATTTCGAATCCGCGCCTGAGTTCCGAGGTCATGAAGGCCGGCACCAAGACATCGAGCCGCGGGCCATCCTTCGACGAGGACGGTTCCGGCTTCCGCAGGTCCTCGAAAAGACGGAGATCCTTGTCCCGCACATTAGCCAGCATGAATTGCCGGAAAGGGGCGGAAATCTTGTTGAAAGCCTCCGCTTCGCCGATCTTGCCCTCGACAAGCGGCCGGACGCCGGTTTCCCAGGCTTTCTCTCCGCTTGGCGCCATAACGTAAAAGGTCATGAAAAGCGCGAGGCTGATCATCACGAGATTGGCTGGCGTGCTTTGCAGGCCAAGGCCGGCTCGCAGGAACGACAGCGCGATCGCGAAGCGCGTGAAGCTCGTCACCATGACAAGCAGGCCGGGCGCGATCGACAGAATCGTCAACGCGCCCATGAGCTGAATCATCCGCCCGCTCGTGGAGGCGCCGGCATTCGGCAGCAGCGCGCCGAGATCGAAACCTTCCGCTGCGATACCCGCGCTCGGCGAGAGCAGGAGGACGATGAGAAGCGCGGCTCTCATTGGACCACCAAAGCTTCGATGATCAATTCCCGAACATGCCGCTCGGAGCGGGTCGATGCGCGTTCGTTCAACTCCTCCTGAAGCCGCCGCAAGCCATCCGGCCCTTCGATCGACGAAAGCTCCAGAGTCCCGATGAAGGCCGTGATGTCCGACAGCAGAACCGGGATCAGCGCGTCGACATGCTCCAGTTCGTGGGGATCGTAGACGATGGCCGATTGAATCCGGACCCAGGATCTCTCCTTGCCGCCGAGATTGGAGACAATGGGCGGAAGCTCCCTCACCTTCAGCTGCGCCCGCATTCCCTTGGGCCCGTGCTCCGCTTCCTTGCCCTTCGTGTCGCCATGTTCCCCGCCGTGCCCGCCCCCCTGCGCGTCACCGTGCGCCCCCTGGCCGGAATGATCTGTGCCGCTTTCTTTCGTCTCCACGGGGGCGGCTTCGGCCTTCTCCGATTCTCTCGGGCCGAGGAGGGAAAAGCCGACAAAGCCGCCTCCACCGCCGCCCATGACCGTGACCGCCATAAGAGGAACGAGCAACCGCTTCCATCCGCCTTCAGCGTCTTTGGATTTCCCGCCGATTTCCATCATCGCCTCTCTAGAATGGGACGAAATTATCGTAGAGCTGCTGCCCCCAGGCGGGCTGCTGAACTTCGCTCAGGCGGCCACGCCCGCCATATGACACGCGCGCCTCGGCGATCTTGTCGTAGGAGATCGAGTTGTCCTTGTTGATGTCGCGCGGCCGCGCGACGCCGCCGATGGTGAGGATGCGCAGCTCATTGTTGACGCGAATCTCCTGCGAGCCGTGCAGAACGAGATTCCCGTTCGGCATGACGGCGGTCACGGCTGCGGCCAGCGTGAATTTGATCTGCTCCGAGCGATTGATCGACCCCTGGCCCTGCGTCTCGGACTTGGAGTCGATATCGTTCTGCCAGGCGCCGGTTTGTTTTGTCTGCGACCCGACGAGGCCGCCGAGCGCGGGGACGAGATCAAGCAAAAAGCTCCATTTGGATTTCACCTTGGCTTCCCGCGAGCGGTCGGTCGAATTGCCGAGAATCGCCCGGTCGTCCATCGAAATGACCACGGTGACGACGTCGCCGACGCTCATCGCCTTTACGTCCCTGAACAGGTTGACGCGGTTTTCGTCGAGCTGCATGCCCGGACCGAGCGATGCGCTGCGCAGCCTGCCGAGCGGCAGTTCGTCGTCGTAAAAATTGAGGCCGGCGCCGACCGGCGACATGATCGGCTCGCGTGTGAAGTCGCGGGGGTCGGTGGCGCAGGCGGATAGCGCGAGCGCCAGCGCGCCGGCGACGAAGGGGCGGGTCATGGCTTTCTCGCGGCGCTGGATTTGCGTAATTCCGAGATCTTCTTGATGAGCGCGGCGCCCCGCGCGGGGGCATCTCGTTGAGGATCGCGCTCGAAACCTTTCCCTTGAGCTGCAGCATCAGCGCCGCCGCGACATCGTCGTCGAGCTCGGAAAACTGCGCAGCCGCGGCCTCCGGCTTCATGCGGGAATAGAGGCCGACGAGCGCCTCGCCGGCGTTGCGCTCGAAGGCGTCGAGGCGGTCGATGATGACGCGCAGCTCGGTTTGCCGCGCATCGAGCGCCTGCAGTCGCGCCGCGATTTCGGTCTCGATCTGGGCAAGCTCCTTTCGGCGGTGCTCCAGACGCAGCGTCTCGGCGGAGGCGGCGACACTGGCGCAAAATTGCTGCTGCTCGCGGCTCGCCGCGCCCTGGCCGGCGCCGGCGTCCGGCGCGCTCGCCAGCGTGATGAAGAGCGGGACGATGGCGCTTCCCATCACCGGCCGCCGCCTGGCGCCGGCGTGTTCTTTCTGCTTTGGCCCGAGTCGTTTTGTCATGGTTCACGAAGCATGGAGGGGAGGGGGCTTGCGCGTGACTGGGGGAGGTCGCCGTCAACAGAGAATGGCGGCCAACTCCTCCATGACGGCGGGTTTTGGCGGCGACTCCGGCGCCTGCTGAAGCGCGCGATAAATCGCGGGCGTCAGTTGCACGGCCCTGTCGAGCTCCGCGTCGCCGCCGGGCTGATAGCCGCCGAGGAGACGCAGATCGCGCGTATCTTCGTAGCGCGCGACGAGCGCGCGCGCTTTCGTCACGGTCTCGCGATCCGCCGGGCTCCAGACCCGATCGGCGAGGCGCGAGATCGATTTGAGAATGTTGATCGCCGGATAGCGTCCCTGTTCGGCGATTTCGCGCTCCAGCACGATGTGGCCGTCGAGCGTGCCGCGGATGCAATCGGCGATCGGGTCGTTGTGATTGTCGCCGTCGACCAGCACCGAAAAAATGGCGGTGATGGATCCGCCCCCGTCGACGCCGGGACCGGCGCGCTCGAGGAGCCGCGGAATATCGGCGAAGACGCTCGGCGCAAATCCGTTTGCCGTGGGAGGTTCTCCGGCCGCGAGCGCAATCTCGCGCAGCGCATGCGCGTAGCGTGTGACCGAATCCATGATGAGCAAAACCGACTGGCCCTCGTCACGATAGCTTTCGGCGATTGCGGTCGCGGTCAGCGGCGCCAGGCGGCGCATCATCGGGCTTTCGTCTCCGGTCGCGACCACCACCACCGCATTGGCGGCGCTGGCGCCGAGCGCCTCGCTCAGGAAATCCCGCACTTCGCGTCCGCGCTCTCCGACGAGGCAGATGATCGCCGAATCGAAAGCGGCGGAACGGGTCATCATGGAAAGAAGCGTGGACTTGCCGACGCCGGACCCGGCGAAGACGCCGACGCGCTGGCCGCGGCACAGCGGCGTGAATGCGTCGATCGCGGCGACGCCCGTCGGCGCCGGCGCATGAACGCGTGCGCGCGACATGGGCGTGGGCGGAGGCGCGTCGAGCACGCGCGGCGCGCCCTGCGGCGGGGGGGCGAGCCCGTCGATCGGCGCGCCGAGCGCGTCGATGACGCGGCCCTTCCAGCCAGGATGCGGCGCGATTTCGACAGGGCCGAGATGCGTCACCCGCGCGCCGAGGCCGACGCCGGCGTTGCTCTCGAAGGATTTCACCAGAACGCCGGCGCGATCGATATGGATCGCCTGTCCGTGACAGGCGCGACCGGCGCCTTCGAGCAGCACGCAATCGTCGAGGCGCAGGAATTGCGACAATCCCTCGACCCGGAAATGTGAAGGCGATACTTCCGTCACGACGCCGCTGACGGAGAGGCGCGCGTTCCTTCGGGCGAAATGAGTTGCGGCCTCGCCGAGCCGCGAGAGCGCGTCCGCCATGATCGCTCAGCCGCCCCCGAGCGTGCGGACGGCGGCGCGCTGCGACGCGTCCAGCATGTCATAGGCCGCGGTGGCGTTTTCAAAGCTGCGATGCGCCAGGATGAGCTTCGTGATCTCGCTCACGGCGCTGACGTTGGCGTTTTCGAGGTGGCCCTGCGCCACGCCGTTGAGCGTGAAATTGACGACCGCCGTCGCGGGCGTCGACGGGACGACGCTCGAATTTTCAGCCCGGCGCAGCGTCGCCGCCGGGTCGATCTCGAAGAGGCCGATGGCGCCGAACTGGCGCTCGCCCTGCTGGATCATGCCGTCGCGAAAGATCATCGGCGCGCCGCCGGTCGGGTCGAGCACGATGGGCGCATTGCCCGCGTCGAGCACGGGGTAGCCGAGCAGCGTCTGCACCTCGCCCGTCTCCAGCATCTTGAAACGGCCGTCGCGGGTATAGGCCACGCCCTGAGGCGTCTGAATCCCGAACCAGGCGTCCCCGATCACGGCGACGTCGAAGGGGTTGTCCGTCTTGGTCAGGCCGCCGGAGGCGCGCGAGATGAAATCTGCGCCGGCGGAAGCGTAGGCGGTCGGCGCGGGCGACGTTTTCGACAGGACCGTATCGAAGCTCACGCCCGTGGCGCGATAGCCGACGGTCGAGGCGTTGGCCACATTCTCCGCAATCGTCGTCAGACGCTTGTCCAATGCGACCTGCGAGGAGAGCGTATCCTCGAAGTCCTAGTCCGCAGGCTTCCGCCTTCGTTTCTAGAATACCAGAGATTTGACGCGTTTCAAGGTTCGTTGTTCCTTGCGAGTCCGTGCCTGTCCACTATAATCCAGGCTAAATTGGGGGACTACCCGGGGGGCTGGCGACTTGGCAGGACGCTTGACGGCGAGAAAGGTGGCGACGGCCGGGCCCGGAGCATGGCTTGATGGCGACGGCCTTTACCTGATCGTCTCCGAGTCGCTCTCGCGGACATGGGTCTACAGGTTTTCCTTTGGCGGACGACGCCCCGAGATGGGCCTGGGCTGCGTCGCCGATGGCGTCGGGCTTGCCGAGGCTCGCGCGCTGCGTGACGAGGCGAAACGCCTTCGCCGCCTCGGCATTAATCCGATAGACGAACGCCGTCGCTGGCAGCACGCGCGAGCTGGTCGCCTGACCTTTGGGCAGGTCGCGGACGAATTGTTCGCAACGAAAGAGCCGACGTGGCGGCACCCTGGGCACGCCAGGCAGTGGCGCGCGTCTCTTATTGAAGGCGCGGCCGCCCTCCGTCCGCTCCCGGCCGACGAGGTGGACACGGAGGCTGTGTTACGTGTCCTGAAGCCGCTTTGGACAAAGACGCCGGAAACGGCCTCACGGCTGCGTTCCCGAATTGAGGCCGTCCTCGACGCCGCGACAGCACGCGGATTGCGAACAGGCCAGAATCCCGCGGCGTGGCGTGGCCATCTCGCTCATCTCCTACCGCCGCCGCGGCATAGGCTCTCGCGCCAGCATTATGCGGCGCTCCCTTATGAACGCGTCCCCGAACTTGTAGCACTTCTCCGCGCCGATGAAACGATAACCGCGCTGGCGCTGGAGTTCCTGCTTCTGACGGCGGCTCGCAAGGCCGAAGTGCTCGGCGCTACCTTCGAGGAATTCGACTTGGAAGAGCGCGTTTGGGTTGTCCCCGCGTCTCGAATGAAGTCGGCACGTGAGCACAGGGTCCCTCTGTCGACGCGAGCCGTGGAAATTGTTTTCGAAGCCCGAGGACGCCGCTTGTCCGATTACGTATTTCCGGGCCGTTCTCGTGGGCGTCCTATGTCGGCATTCACCTTTCATGAACTGCTGAAGAGGCTGGGCTTAATCGAAGCCACGACGGTTCACGGCCTGAGATCGACCTTCCGCGACTGGGCCGGAAACGAAACGCATTTCCCCCGAGAGCTGGCGGAAGTCGCTCTCGCCCACGTTGTCGGTGACGCGACTGAGCGCGCTTACCGGCGTTCCGATGCTCTCGAAAAGAGACGCGCGCTGATGCAAGCGTGGGCCGATTACGTCACACAGAACGAGAAATACGAACCCGCGAGCCAGCCATGACAAATTGCAGGCTGAAAAAAGGGCGAGCGCCAGTCGCTCGCGTTAAGTCGGTCTGGATCGGAAATGCGGACAAAAATCAGCTTGGCGATTTACTCGAAGAGTTGCAGAAAATTCTACCGGGGACGAAATTTCAGCACGAGAAATTCGCGGCCGGAGCTGCTCAGGCTTTCCAGTTTTACGAAAAGTTCGCTCTCCCACATCAACGCGAAATGGAAGTTAGAGCACGAAAGTTTGAGCGCCTGCAAAAGGCCGCGTCGGAATATAGAGAGGCAATCGAGGGATTAGACGGAGGTAGCTGGGGGGAGCTTTCCGAGCGCTATTTTCTCGATACTCGCAAATTTGAACCATCGGACGATAATCTAGTCGTCGATAGACAGCTTCAGAAAGCTCGCGCCGATATCGGGGAATTAAAGAACTCTGGCGATATTGCAGGACGCGCAGCAAGTGCCGCCGGCGCACTTCTAACGCAGAAGATTTGCGCGGTGTCTGAGAGCCGCACCGACCCGGCCGTAAGGACGTTGGTGAAAGACATCGCAGTTGCGTATGACCGCGTATTTGGCGAGCGCCCAAGTCCGGCAAAACAAGGGATATTCGTGAGGACCCTTCGGGCGATTTTGCAAACGGCTAATGTTACCATGCCCGAGGAAAAGGCGCTCACCACGATCCTCCGCGACGCTGATCTAATCGGGACGCCACCGAAGAGGGGGCGTAAAGCAAGGAAGGAAAATACCGCGTAGGGGCTTTCGACTTTCTTCGCCTACGCGGTTTTTGCGCAGTAAATCTTCCGCCACTCTCCATGTTAGGCCGCGCAATCCAGCGCGGATAGCAGTGGAGAAAGTGAATGAAAGCAACTGCGCCCACTATCGCCCAACGCCTAATCGTCGGCGGGTTCCTGAGCATCGCCGAGTTGTGCCAGTTCAAAGGCACGTCGAAGTCTGTTGTTTACGAGGATATCGCCGCCGGTTTGCTCCCTGTGGAGAAATTCGGTCGGGCTACCCGCATCGCGGGGCCGGTCGCGCGCGACTATATCCCGCGCCGCGGTGTCGTGAAGACGGAGGCGGCGGCTTAATCCATGCCCCCGAAAGCAAAGAGCCCGCCGGGGGATAAGACCGGCGGGGCTCATGGGATTTGTCAGCTCGGCAGCGACGCCCACGAGTTTATCAAAACCTCACCCGACCTCGCAACCCGTCGCGCCGCCTTTCTTGCGCGCCGCTTCCGTTTGTTACCCGCTATGGCCATCGCCGTGGCGGAGATCGCCTTCACGACTTTGGAGGCGACGCGATGAAATTGGTTCCTTCTTTAACCCGCAAGATCGCCACGATGATCCCCCGACTGGCTTCGGATTACGAGGGCGAAATTGTCGCGACCGCGCGAGCGATTGGTCGCGTGCTTAATGGCGCCAATGCAGACTGGCACGACGTGGTTGTTGCGTTCGAGCGCGGAGCCGTCGCCCCTGAAAATGTCAGAAAAAAAGAGCCGCGCCGTAGCAAACATTCCGACCGCCAAAGCGTCCGTAGCTGGTGGGAACTCGATGATGACGAACGCCTAGAAGCGGTTGATTACTTGATCCAGCAAAAATGGCTGAGCGCTTGGGAGCGCACATTCATCGAGTCAATCGCGGATCAGCTCCATCGCCATGACCTCACCGACAAGCAGATTGCCGTTGTCGATCGCCTTCTCGCCCGCGCTTTCCGTGGAACACGCTAATGAAATTTTCGCACTCTGAAACGATTGGCGCCTTTCGCGACGCTATCATCATGAATTTGGGGACTGCGCCGAAGGAAATAATCGCGGACGGCGCTCTGCATAGGTTCCCGACGAAGGCCGGCAATGACACGGCTGGGTGGTATAAACTTCACTTGGACGGTATTCCGGCCGGAGCATTCGGCGATTGGCGAAGAAACGACGCATCCTTCAAATGGTCGGCGCGCGGTTCCGAACCTCTCCCGCAAAAAGAGCGGGACAGGCTGGAAGAGGAAATCAGGCAGCGCGAGGCGGAGCGCGAGCGCAAGGCGGAGGAGGCCGCCGAAAATGCGCGCCAGATGTGGCAGGACGCCGGTCTCGGCGCATCGGCGTCGCACGCTTACCTTGCCAAAAAACAGATAGGGCCGAACGGAGCCCGTGAACTCAACGGCGAATTGCTGATCCCGATAACGGACGGCGAGCGCATCTTGAACCTGCAGCGCATCGCGCCGAGCGGAGAAAAGCGTTTCCTGCTGGGCGGTCGCGTGACGGGGCTCTATTACACGCTTGGCGCGCCGGGCGAGCGCATCGTCGTTTGCGAGGGCTTCGCGACTGGCGCCAGCATTTTTGAGGCGACGGGCCTTTGCATCGCCATTGCCTTCAACGCCGGCAACCTCGGGCCGGCAGCGCGTGCCATCCGTGAGCACCATCGGAATGCGCGCATCGTCATTGCCGCCGATGACGACTTTAAAACGGATGGCAATCCGGGACTCACCAAGGCGCGGGAAGCGGCCGAGAAAGTTGGCGCTTCCGTCGCAGTCCCGCCGTTTAATCGTGGAGACGGCGACGATGGCACGGACTGGAACGACTTCGCGATCAAGCGCGGTAAGGCCGCTGTCAAGCAAGCTTTCGAGGTGGGCGACAAGGCGACTGCCGGCGGGCGCGAATGGCTTGAGCCGAAGCCGCTTCCCTGCGGGCTGCTCCCAGTCATGCCGTTTGCCCTCGACTACCTGCCGGAAAGCATTTCGGCGTGGGTGGGCGACATTTCCGACCGGATGCAGTGTCCCCCGGATTTTGTCGGCATCGCCGCTATCGTTGCGCTCGGTTCCGCATTGGGCCGGAAGGTAGGCATTCGACCGCAAGCTCAGACTGACTGGACCGAGGTTCCTAACCTGTGGGCCTGCATCGTCGGGCGCCCGGGGGCAATGAAGTCGCCCGCTATGCAGGAAGCTTTGAAGCCTCTGCATCGCCTCGAAGCCAATGCCCGTAAGGATCATGAAGAGCAGTTGAAGGAATATGAAGCCAACGTGGCGCTCCACAAGATTGGGAAGGACATACAGGCCGCGCGGGCGCGCGATGCGTTGAAGAAGGGACTGAGCACCGATGGCATTCTCCTATGCGGAGAGCCGGAAGAGCCAAAGGCCAGGCGGTTTGTTACTAACGACACGACATATGAAAAGCTGGGCGAAATCCTCGCTGATAATCCTGATGGGGTGCTCGCGTACCGTGACGAACTGATATCGCTTTTGAAGACGCTCGACCGCGAGGAATATGCCGGCGCCCGTGGATTCTATCTGACCGCCTGGGGCGGCACGCAGGGCTATGCCTTTGACCGGGTGACGCGCGGCAAAACTCATATTGAGGCCGCGTGCGTCTCGATGCTCGGCTCTACACAGCCGGGGCGGCTTGCCGAGTATATCGGCCGCGCTACGACGGGCGGGTCGGGCGATGATGGGATGATCCAGCGCTTTAGCCTTTTGGCATGGCCGGATCAGTCGCCCGCATGGCGCGACGAGGACCGCTATCCGCTTACTGAGCCCCGCCGACGGGCCTATGAGACTTTTGGCAGTTTTGGCAGTTATGATCCTTGTGCTTTTGGGGCGACGCAGGAGGAAGAAGGGCTCCCCTATTTCCGCTTCGCCCCGGCCGCTCTCGACGCTTTCAGAGAATGGAGGGCGGATTTAGAGAAGCGGCTTCGCTCCGGGGAACTGTCCCCAGCGCTTGAAAGCCACCTGTCCAAGTTTCGTAAAACCGTCCCGGCGCTCGCGCTTATCAATCATGTCTCTGATGGTGGGCGTGACGCCATCGGAGAGACGGCCGTCCTGCGGGCGCTCGCCTTTGCCGAATACTTGGAGAGCCACGCCCGCCGCGCCTATGCAGCCGGAGGCGAGACCGAAACGACCGCTGCTACGGCTATACTGAAGCGTATCCGCTCCGGCGACCTGAAGGACGGATTCACGACCCGCGAGCTGTGGCGCAACAAATGGAGCGGCCTAACCGATCTGGAGCATGTGAAGGCGGGCGTCTGGCTCCTGGCGGACCTCAACTATCTAGCACCCACCAAAAAGGATGGGACGGGTGGAGGTCGCCCTACCACAACCTTCACTGTTAACCCGAGGGCGCTGGCATGAGCCGCTACTTGCAAAAGCTCCGCGCCCTCACCGAGCAAAAACACACACCTGAGCCACTGCCAAAACTGCCAAAAGGGGGTTTTGGCAGTAATGGCAGTTCCGAGGGTTTATGTTTTTCGCCGGATGATGCGCATCCGAGGGAGGAGGCCAGCGCAGAAAGTCCGTCTTCCCCGAAGCCAATTTACGACCCCGAGGCCCTCCAGTCCATCGCTGATCGCCGCAATGAAGCCGCCCGAAAGGGTGGGATAAGCGACCGTTGGTGTCGATGCGGCGCATTGGCAATGATGGCGTGGCCCGAGGGGAACAGGCGTGAGGTTTGGCGTTGCGACGACTGCGCGCCGGCGCGGGGTAGAGCATGACCGCCGCCCGCCTCGCCAAGCTGGAAAAAATCCTCGCTTTGCATGAGGACCCCGCGGCTACCGAAGGCCAGCGTCAGGCGTGCCGCCATGTCGGCGGCCGGCTCGCCGCCGACCTCGGGATCGAATTTTCGCGGGAGGCCATCGAACGGGCTTCCTATTACCACTGCGCCTCATCGAGCAGCTGCAACGTCGATTTCGACATAGACGCATCGATGCGCGAGTGGATGGCAATGTCGCAATCCCAGCGACAACGCGAAATGGACGAAATCGAAAAGACTGTCGCCGCCTGGAGGGAATGCGAAGTCGATCGCGCTCGCGCCTGTGAAGTGGAATCAACCCGCCGTGACGAAGAGAGGGCTCGCAAAAAGGCGCAACGCGCGGCCGAAAGGGCCGAGCGCAAGGCGGAGAGTGAAAGGCGAAAGCGCGTTATCGGTGGCGAAGCGCCGCCGCAGTGGGACGATATAGATGCCGACCATCTCGATTGGTTGAGCCGTATTGAGGCTCTCTGCCTCTGTGACGAAGATATTGAACTTGTTCGCCTGATCCGGTCTTCCGTTCGCAACGGCTGCTTGGGGCTATTTGGAGATAGTCGAATCCGCGTTGATGCGCTGTTGCGGCGCGCGTTTGAGCGCGACCGAGCAATGCTGCCCGGCTCCAGCGCCATGGCTGTGCCTTGATAATTCTGCGCTCGCCCTGCCGGAGGGGGGGGGTTATTCTTGAGCGGTTTAATCGGGAGCGGCTACCGGCGATGGGCTCACGCAGAGAATTTTTCGCGCTGGGGAACAAAATCAAATCAGGCCGAAAACTAGGTGTGGGTCGAAGACTTCGGATTAACTTCCTAGCCCCTCGGAAATGCTTCCTAGTCGCGCCTGAACACGGACGAGGCGCCAGTCGCCCCTTTTGGAATACTAGCGGAAAAGCAAATTCAAAAAATTCAAAAAATCAAACGGACATGCGACGTAACGCGTTGAAGTTAAAAGCAAACTTGAAACTCTTTGAAACTTCGGAAACTTGGGAAAACTTCGGATGGAAATCACTTCGGGAGCCGAAATCAACGCGAGCGACGAAAGCGCGCCTATAAACCCCGCCGAGCGGATTAGCCGCGCGCCATCGAAGAAGCGCGGCCCCGCCCGCTGGGAGATCGGCCCCGATGGCGTGCCCATGGTGCAGGGCTTCTACACGATCCCGCAGGACCTCGCGGACGCCATCGACGCCTTGCCGCCCGAAGCACGCTACGTCGCCATAAAGGGGGTGTGGAGCGGCTATAGCGCCGGGCGGCGCGCGGCGGCCGCGCCAGTCCCGTCATGGCGCAAGCGCAAGACGCGGATTGAGGCCCTGCGCGCTCTGGCGGCCGAAAAGTTCCCTGGGCTCGAGGGGCGCACGCTCTCAAACGAGGTCCAGAACTACCTATTCCGCCACGAGGCGTTCGCCCGCGAGATCGGCGCCTATGACATATCATATTCGACCATTCGGCGGGCCGTCGAATAAGTGGCTCATTTTTCAGGATGATTTGAGCCAGGCGGTGCGCTCTCATGTCGCCATGACGAGAGCAGCAACCGCCATGAAACTCACCCCGCCCGCACACCACACCCACGCGCCGAGCAAGCCCGATCGCGAGCACATTCTCGACGCGATCGAACGCAGCGAAATCGGCAGCAAAATTCGCGCCGAGCTGGCCGCGTCGCGCTTGCGTGAACGGACGGCGCTACGTCGCGCCCTCGAAAAAGCCGACGCCGCGCTGTCAGCCGAGATCCCGGAACTCGAACTCGCAATTGAACGCGCCGTCCAGGCCGTTCGCGAGGCTGAGCTCGCCTGGGCGGATGCGATTTCGAGCGCGCGAATTGCTCGTTCGGCGAAAGCAAGCGCGATCTTCGAACACGACCGACTTGTGCAGCTTTACGCTGGCGAACTCCGCGAAAATTGCTCCCCCGAGGTAGCAGAGTTTGCGCGCTGGCTTCTCGACGAAACCTACGGGTTGCGTAAGCATCTGGTGATCGATCGCAACATCGAAATGACTCTCGTCGGCAAGCGCGAGACCGTGACAAGCAACTCATCCGCTCTCGCGGCGCGTCAGAAAGCCATCATTCGTATTCTGCAAGAGGAGGTTCCGCTCCTCCAGATCGAACCCGATGACGCCGCCGCCACGGCGAAAATCGCCGCGCTCAAAGAGGCGCTCCCGAAAATCGAAAACACGGTGACGACCGATGACGAAGCCCGTTAATTTTCCCGCCAACCGACGCGGTAGCGCCGCACGCGAAGTATACTCGATCGATGAACTGAAGGAGGTCGCGCGCACGGGCGGCCGGACCGTTTTTGCGAGCCTCGGCGACATGGCCCGCGCCGCGCTCGATTCCGGGATCTTTGAAACGCACAATGACCGTCTCGCGCGGGCTTCTCTTGAGCGCGCGCCGCAGGGCATGGGCGAAGTCGATCCGGCGAGCGGCGGCTTCCTTTTCGCTCCCGAATATGAGCGGAAGTTCCTGCAATCGCTTTATGAAGCAGCGCCAATTTTGAGCCGCTGCATGGTTATCGAATCGTCAGACGGACGGCCCCACAAGTTTCCTCGAATTGACGAAACCTCGCGCGCCGATAATCTTCGTTTCGGCGGCGTCGTCTCGACATGGGTAGACGAAGGAACGCAGCCAACTGCCGGAAAGCCGAAAGTCGAGATGATCGAATTGACGCCACGCAAGGTCTTGGCTATCGCATGGGCCACGAACGAGCTCGTGATGGATTCCGATGATCTTCTGAGCCCGTTTTTGGAGCGCAGTTTCACCGGTGAACTGGCATACCGGATCGAAGACGCCATCGTTAAAGGCACGGGGGCCGGACAGCCTCTTGGCATTGTTCACAGCCCGGCGACTATCACAGTCGCGAAGGAAGTCGGGCAGGCTGGGGGAACAATCGTCAAAGAGAATCTCGACAAGCTTTTTGACGCGATTGCATATCCGCTGCGCTCGAGAGCCGTGTGGCTGATCGGCGAGGGCGTCGAGCGCCAGTTGAATAAAATCAACGCGACGAATCCCGGAACCTTTTACTACGCTCGCCCGAGCGAAACGTCGGCCGATTGTTACGCGACGCTATACGGCCGCCCGGTGATCCCGACTGAAAACTGCCCAGCGCTCGGTTCCCTGGGCGACATCATCCTCGCCGACCTGAGCCTCTACACGTTGCTGCGAAATACCGGCATCGCCGTGAGCGGACACGCAGGCTTTACCTCCGATCAATCCGTGTTCCGCGCAGTCTGCCGCGTCGATGGAGCGCCGTTGCTCGGCGCGCCGGTGACTGCGACGGATGGAACGCAGCGCAGCGCCTTCGCGACGCTGGCAGCGCGGTAATTGAGATTTGTTTTCGCGCTTAGTGTCATACGGCGCGAAATTGGCGGGGCGCATTTGAACTTAACGTTCATGCGCTCCGCCTGCAGGGAATCCGCCGGCCTGAGAACGGCGGAACTGGCGCCCGGGGATTGGTCTCCCTGGGCCGATGCGCGCCCCTCTTGCCGGCGACGCGCAACGGGCGCGGGCAGCGTAACCTCGTAGTCGCTGCCCGCGTCGCCACCTCAGTCTCACCTCATCTAGGGGAGTGAATGGCCGTGTCCGCAGCAGAAAAATCAGGGTCACGCCCGTCTCGCCTTATTCGGATTTCTATGACGCTGGCGAGCCTTGCGCGGGTGATTAAGCCGAGCTGATGGAGGCGAGATAACGAAAGATGGAAGACGTGAAAAAGGGAGCCAAAGCGGTTGCAGCCGTCGAGGCTCCCAGACAGAAGCTAGACAGCTTCCAGCCTCCCCAGACTAAAGGTCCAGACGCCGAGCTACAAGAGCGGCGCGTCCTTTACGTAAAGCGGAAAGGGGTGTGTCAGTCCCTAGCGTCGGCGATCGCCTCCCACGCCTTCAAGGCGGGTGGACCGCGATGATGGCGCCCCGTTGGGACTCTCTCACGTTCGCCTAGCGAGAGGTTTGGATCGCCGCCATCGGCGGCCTCGTGCGCTGCTACATCCTGTCGCGGAAATCGAAGCGCCAGCGGATAGTTGGATCTCGGTTCTCGACACCTTGGCGAACGACCGCAAGCTTCAGGCGCACGCCGGGGCTTCCCCCCGTCTTTGCTATTACAGACGCATCGGATGCTTCTTTTGTCGACCTTTAAAAGCTACGCATACGCTTTGGTCCAATTGTCGGGCGCACGCCCGATGGCCCTTAGAGCAGGTTAAGTTGGTCGCCAGTTCGGTTCGTTGTATTGCGGCGGCATGGTAATCTGAATGTCTCGCCCAACAATATGGCTATCCAACACCGAAACGCCCGCTTGTATTGTCCGCAACGGGAGCTAATGCAGCTCCGCACGTTGCCCTAGCCAGTTCAACATGTCACATTTTCACGCCGTGGAGCAGAGACTGGCTTACGCTTCCCTTGAGTTGTTTCGGCCTCTGGGTGAAGGCGAAGGTATTTCTGATTTGCGGCCAGTGTTTAGTCGCGCGAAATTGCCAACAGCTGGGGCGGTCCTATGAAAAAGAAGAATGACCAGTTCTTCCTTCAAGGTGTGTATCTAATTGCCCTGTTCGTATTGTGCGGCTTGTCCCCAGCAATTGCTAACTGTCGTCATCTCAAACCAACAGGCGATGGTTATTGCATCACGCCCGGGCAAGAGAAAACAGATGATGCATCGACTGAGTGGCATTTTAATAACGGTTGTGAAAAACGCATCACTGTATGTGCCTACAACCGTTTAGGGAGACGAATTTGCGACGGAATCGCATTGGGAGACGGCCATATTACTTGCACGCGGTTTGGCAGCACTCCTAGTTGTCCTTTTCAAGGAGGTTGGTTCGAAGTGGGTTGCGATAACGAGAGCGGCGGCATGAAGCCGACACAACAGTTGCCGCAGCGCCAGATATCCCATGGTTCCGGTGGCGGCGGCGGAGGGACGCCCGCTGAAGGACCCGGCTCCCCCGGTTGGACACGCGAGAAATACGAGAGCGGTAGATCGAGTGGACGAGGGAATAACGGCTATTCCTCGCCGGATATATGTGCAGCATGGAGAGCGGCTCTGACATCAGCCTCTGGGCAACTTGATAGCTGTAACGGGCAATGCAACGCTGTTTTTACTGGGGCGTTGGCGAGAGCTCGCTCCGACGCTGATCGCAACAACGCGCTCCGCATCGCTAACTCATGCACTGCTTCCTGCTACCAGCAGCAAAATAGATCAAACAGACTAAACGCCTCGAGAATCGGCGTGAGAAGATGTCCGCCAGCACAGTAAGATAATTGGTGCTAATCGGCGCAAGGGTGTGCTCTACAGGCAACCCTCTTCCCCTTACCAGAGAACGCCCCTGCCGTGGATATCGGAGGGCATTGTCTATTGGGGCGTCACGCGTCCTAGGGTCGGCCTCCACCATGCGACGCGCATCTACCTTTCTTGCCAGCTTCCGATGCAAGAGCGGAGTTCTTGGAAAATGACCGGTTCGCAGGGTTGACGCTCTGCCCGCCCTTGCGGCCGGCGGCGGCGGCAAGCTCAGGATTTTGCGAGTAGCTACGCTTTTCGGCTGGAACGCTCTTCCCGCCTTTGCTGGCGCGCATAGGTTGGCGGCGATCAAGAAACTTGGAAGGGAAAGCATTGACGCGCTCGTTGTAACAATTGACGATCTGCGCGCCGAACTGGCGATGATCGACGAGAACCTGATGCGCTCAAATTACACCCCGGCGCAACAGGCGGCGGCCGTCTCGCGTCGGAAAGCGATATATGAGGAACTACACCCGGAGACTCGGGCTGGCGTATCTGGTGGTAAGGCTCGTCAAAAATCAGCAAGCGACAATTTGTCGTTTGCTGAAATTACTGCCGAAGCAACAGGAAAGGACCGTCGCACAATTGAACGCGCCGCCGCACGCGGCAAGGCCCTTGGAGACGATATTGATGGACTAGAGGGAACGAGCCTCGACAAGGGATATGAACTCGACGCACTTGCTAAGATGACACCCGACGAACGCAAGCCTCTCATAGACCGCGCCAAGGCCGGCGAGCGCGTCTCGGCGCGCGCGGACTCAGCTTTTGCTTTTCCCGCCTGAATGCGATGCGGCGCCGCCCTTCTTTCCTGCGCTAGAAGCAAGCTCGGCGCTGCGCGAAAAGGATCGTTTTTTCGGATCGACGGCCACACCGCCCTTGCGCCCGGCAGCGGCGGCTAAATCGGCGCTTTGCGAGAAGCTGCGCTTCTCCGGCGGGACGCTCTTCCCGCCGAGGCTGGCGATCTGCCGCCGCTTTTCCGGATCCATGGAAGCGAAGCCGCGCTTGCCCTTCGGTTTTGGTTCTAATTCGTTCATGGCCCGCCGTTTCCTTCTTCGCGCAGTAATACATAAGCTGCGCTATTTGCAAATGGCGGGCCTATGCGCCGGCCTTCGTTTTCCGCAGCCGCACGCCCGGCCCCTCGCCGTTCTCGTCGACGAAGATGACGCCGGCCGCTTCGAGGGCGGCGCGCATGGCGGAGATCGCTTCTTCGCTCCCGCCGTATCTGCCCGTTTCGAAATTCGAGATCGTGTTTCGATGGACGCCCGACGCGGCGGCCAAGTCCGCAAGGGACCAGTTCAAGGCGGCTCTAGCCATCCTCACTTGTGCAGGCTTCACAAGTCGCAATCCTTGTGCTAGTTTCACAAGTGCAAATATCACAACCCGCTCTTAGGAGCAACGCCGGGGAAATGCCCTTCCCGGCGAACGGGAAAGGCTTATCCAATGCTCAGAAAAACAATCGACGCAATGCTTTGGCTCCAGCTAGCCGCGTCGCTCGCCCTGGTCGCCGCCGTGATCGCTGGGGGTTTAATATGAGCTGGCAATCGACCGCGACGCTGATCGCCCTCGCGCCGCTCGCGCCCTTGTGGGCAGCCTTCACGATCGCCGAGACGCGCCGCGCCGTCGCCGCCGTTCGCAAAGGAGGCCGCAATGGCCGCTAAGCCTCTTGAACGTCGCGACATCGAGGACGCGTTGGACAAAATCAGGATACATCTTCGCGGCCTTAGCTTGGCAATTTATGGGCTCGCCCATGCAATCGGCGACAATGAGCCTGGCGACGCCATGTCCGCCATCCTCGACGGAGCCATGGGCGAGCTGGAAAGCCTAGGGAAGCGGATTGCCCGCGAGCAGGAAGAGGAAGAGCAATGAGCAACGTCGGAGAGAAAATCCTTCACGCGCCCTCCCGCGCGAAATGCCTCGAAGGGCTAGAAGATCACGTTCGTATAACGGCCCGCCTCGCGCGCGCGATTTACGTGGCGGTTTCGAACGAAAACATTTTCATAGACGAGCGGGATCACCTCGCCGTTTTGGAGCTGGCCGACTCCCTCGCGGACCATGCCAGCGCCGCGCTTCACGTTCTGTATACGAAGGACGGCAACAAATGAGCCTTCTCTGGCGCCGCGACCTCCTGGCCCGCCTTGCGATCGCCAAGGCGCTACTGCGCGCGGCCTACCTAACCGACCGGCCGAACCGGCTTCTCGCCGCGATCGGGAAGCGCATACTGGAATCGTGCGAAGCGCAAGCGGCGCGTCGCGGCTTGTCTTAGCGGAATCAGTGAGTTAAAACATCAGCAGTGCCTGAGCTGCGCGCCGGGCTCATAGACGCCCCGACCACGGATGAACTGGCGGGGCGTTTTTCATTCTGCGGTTATTCGCGGCAGACCCACACCCATCCCTCTCCCGGGTCCCATTCCCAGCAAACACTATGGACGTGGCGTCCCTCCTGACGGCTCCAATCGCGGTGCATGTGCCGATAATGGCCCCCAATGTCTTGCTCGTCACCTTCGCGATAGCCTTGCGCTATCGCCGGAACGCTGATCGCTAGCGATAAAGCGGCAATCAAAAAGGCGATCTCACGCATGTCATCCTCCCCTCTCACTCCGCCTTATTGGCGCAGGCGGGCGTGGCAATTCTCAAAGTAGTGCCTCCCCTAAAGCCGGCAATGGACATATCTCGCGCCGCCTCTCCTGCCGTCCCGACCGTGGATGTATCGGCGGGGCGTTTTTCATGCCGCCCCTTGATTTCAAACAGCCGAAAAGCCGGGGGGAATAGAGCTAAACGACAAAATGTCGTTTAGCTCGCTAGCGGTTCGCCCACTCGACAAAGTCCTTATCCGTGTTACGCAGCCTTCCGTGCTGGAGGCATTGGCGCCGGGAAGCGCCAGCCATCTCTGCTATCCCTTGGCGGCGTCACTCCCCTATGCTCCTTCCACCATGCAGACCAAGCATTCCAGCCGGGAGAGCCGGCCGCTAGCCATACGCCCGAAGGCTGAGAAGGCGCAGAGACAGGCGCAGCGTCGCGCCAGCGGCCTTCTGAGAGCCATCGGGCCGCCGAGCAAATAAACCGCTTCTCTCGGCCCGTTACGGCCGCCGCATAGGCAGCCGCCGCCGCAATAACCCGCTCCGGGTCCGCGCCCGCCGCGAGCGCCTTCCGCCACGCCACAATTGCCGGGGTCTGCGGATTGTCGTCGCCACGGTCGGGAAACGCCCCCCAAAAGCGACGAAAAGGACCTCCGTCACGCGTGACGCCGTCACGGTCGGGAGAGAGAGTTATTTGTGAATTTTTATATTCTATCTCTCTGTCACCGTGACGCGTCACGCTCTCCGTCACGGTCTCCGTCACGCCTCCCGCCACACGCCGCCGTTCCCTGTAGCGCCGTGCCCGTTCCGCGGCTGTGCGGTCCTTGACGGGGAAGGAGACGACCACGGCGCGCTCAACGGTTGGCCGGCGGCGCTCCCGGTAGGTAGGGATTAATGCGCCCTCCACCTCTTCGAGCAGGCCCGCGGCCTTCAGCTGCTCCAGCTGGCGCTCTACCGTTTTCTTGCCGGCGCGAAGGTGGAACGCCGTCTCAGACAGCGACGGGAGAGCGCCGCCGTAGCTCGCGGCTATAAGGTGAAGGTTTACCCAAGTCTTAAACAAGGTGGCCGGAAGCTCTTGGAGCTTCGGATCGGCGAGCATCGCCTCGGCTATTTCGGGAGGGAGTGAATCAAAAGGCATGGGGGGCGGCTCCGCTATAAACGTGCGGAAGCTGGCGGGTGGGCTGGGGGACTAACCCCTGAGCGTCGCAGTCATATCATTAAAAAACAACTAGATACGAAGCAACATTGCAGGAGAGCGTAACGTAAAAAGTTGGTTGCATGACGCGCCCTGCGTTTTCCTTTCCTTAAGGTTCTGACGGGTGAAGCTTGCGCGAGGCGCGCGTCGTCGATCCAGCGACGAGGCGCCGCGCCTTGGATGAAAACAGAGGCGCGCGCGACCTTGACCCTGACAAATCCCGGGTCTGGCCAGCATCAATGGCGGGGTCGGAGATTGTCGAGCCTGCCGAAAAAACACGCAGGGACGCATGCCGTTCGGGCGCCGCGTCAATGCAATTTTGCTTGATCCTAACGGAATTTAAGGCAAAGTTTGCGCGCCGCCTGACGCGCGGCTAATGAGTTGCGCATTGGTTATTCGCCTAGGACAGGGGCGCGTGAAATGTTGAAGAAATTTCCCAACACATTGCTTTTTGCCGGAGTCGCCTCGGCGGCCGTCACGATGGCCTGCGGCGCGTGGGCCTACGACAATATCGGCGTCGCCTCTTATGTCCGCAACGACGTCAATGGCGTTTTGCCGAGCCGGACGGCCTTGATCAACGTTGGCGAGGGCATCGTTCGCGATGAGATCATCAAGACAGTCGCCGACAGCGCCGCGAAGGTGGTGTTTACGGACAGCACAAATCTCTCCATCGGGCCGAATTCCGTCGTCAAGCTGGACAAATTCGTTTTCTCCGGCGATTCGAGCTACCAGAAGGCGACAATCAATCTCGCCAAGGGCGCGCTTCGCTTCGCGACGGGCACGTCGGACAAGCACGCCTATGAAATAAAATCTCCGGTCGCGACCATTGGCGTTCGCGGCACGATTTTCGAGTTCTCCTACACCGGCACGGGTCGGCGGGAGAAAACCGAAGAAAGATGCGAGGCTCGTGGAGGCGAGAGGGACAAGAAATGCAAGCCCAAATGCGCCGACATCGGCGCTGGGCAGAGCGCGACCATCGAGGGCAGGGAGGGCAAGTCGACCATCAATGTCCTGGAGGGCGTCGTTCATGTCTGCTCGCTGAATGTCGCGCAATACGGCTCCCCGAACCAGATGATCGACTGCGGCGGCGCCATGTGCACTCGGGAAACCTTCACGGAGGTTCAGCAGCAGTTTGGACAGGCTCCGGGGGAGGGCCTGGGCTCCATCCTTGCGCCCGCCGCCGCCCTCGGCGCGATCGGCGGCGGAATCGGGGGTGGCTTGGCCGGGCAAGACCATGGCTCACTGCCGCCGCCCTTCTTCAACTCGGGCAGCCCCGCCTCGGCCGACGGCAGCCGCCCGCCGCCCCCAAGAACGGGCGAGTGAGGTTTCGCCAGCCCGTCGATTGGCTTTTGCTCACCGGCGCAGCTGGGACTCGTGGATCGAACGTCTCGCAGGGAGGAGCTTGTCCTCCAGAAGCCACGGAAATCTGACGAGGACCAGCGTCGCGAGATATTTGACGTATTCGTCGGCCCTCTGCCGCAGCGGATCGTCGGCGCTCGTTTCATCTTCCACTGGATAGGGAATGATTTGCCGTCTGCCGATCTCGGCGGCCAGAGCGGCGCGGGCGCGCGCCATATGCAGCCGGGAGGTAACGAGAACCACGGGGCCGCCGATCTTGCGTCGTTCCAGCCAGGATCTTGTTTCCAGAGCGTTCTCGATGGTGTTGTCGGCGACTTCTCCCATTTCGACGCAGCAGGCCACCAGCCAGGGGAGGTCGGCAATCTTCGGATTGCGCGGCGCGAAGATCGACAGAAACCGGTCTGGGGTAATGCCCGCGCCGACATTCACGCCTGAAATGAAGAGACGCGGCGTTTCGCCAGCTTCGAGGAGCCGGAGACCGGCGTCGACACGTTCGAATGCGCCCGTGAAGACGATGGAGACGACCGCGCCGCGGATCACATCGGCAGGCGGCGTGTGGAAATCGTCGAAGGCGACGAAGCCAAAACCGACGCCTGTCACCAGGGCGCCGAGGCAAACGCGTCCGACGATTTGTGCGAGCATTCCTGATCTCTTCGGCGGCCGCGCGCAGTCGCAGGCGACCCGCCATTCCCTTGCGGCCGGGGCTGAACGCATTTACGCCCGCCCGCGCGCCTGCTGCAATCAGCGGCGTCCGACGCTCACATAGGCGAAGCCGTGCTTGCGCGCTTCTGCAGGCCGGTAAACATTGCGCAGATCGACGAGGACCGGCTGCTTGAGCAGGCGTTTCACGCGCGCGAGGTCGAGGGCGCGGAAGGCGTCCCATTCGGTCACAATCGCCAGCGCGTCGGCGCCTTCGATGGCCGAATAGGCGTCGTCGTGGAAGGTTACTTCCGGCATCAGCGGGCGCGCCTGCGCCATGCTCTCGGGGTCATAGGCGTGCACCTGCGCGCCATCGCCCGCGAGCGAGGCGACGATGGCGAGGGACGGCGCGTCGCGCATGTCGTCGGTGTTGGGCTTGAAGGCGAGGCCGAGCAGCGCGATCCTCTTGCCGCGCACCGAGCCGCCGAGCGCCTGAATGATCTTGCGCGCCATGGCGCGCTTGCGCGCGTCATTGACGGCGACCACCGTCTCGACGATGCGCAGGCTCGACCCTTCGTCCTGACCCGTCTTGATCAGGGCCAGCGTGTCCTTCGGGAAGCAGGAGCCGCCATAGCCGGGCCCGGCGTGCAGGAATTTCGCGCCGATGCGCTTGTCGAGGCCGATGCCGCGGGCGACATCCTGCACGTCAGCGCCGACTTTCTCGCAAAGGTCGGCGATCTCGTTGATGAAGGTGATCTTGGTCGCGAGAAAGGCGTTGGCGGCGTATTTGGTCAATTCCGAGGTGCGGCGGCCGACGAAGACGAGCGGCGGCGCATTGAGCGACAGCGGGCGGTAGATTTCCTCCATCACCTCGCGCGCGCGCGGATCCTCGACGCCGATGACCACGCGGTCGGGGCGCTTGAAGTCCTCGATTGCGGCGCCTTCCCGCAGGAATTCGGGGTTGGAGACGACGGTGAAGTCGGCGGCCGGATTGACCTCGCGAATGATGCGCTCCACCTCGTCGCCCGTGCCGACGGGCACGGTGGATTTGTTGACAACGACGGTGAAGCCGTCGAGCGCCGAGGCGATGGTCTTGGCGGCGGCGTAGACATAGGAGAGGTCGGCGTGGCCATCGCCGCGACGCGAGGGCGTGCCGACCGCGATGAAGACGGCGTCCGCTCCCTTCACGGCCGGCGCGAGATCGGTCGTGAACGCAAGCCGTCCCTGCTTGACGTTATTGGCGACGAGTTCGTCGAGGCCCGGCTCATAGATCGGTATCTCGCCACGCTTCAGCCGCTCGATCTTGCCCTCGTCCGAATCGACGCAAATCACAGTGTGGCCAAAGTCCGCAAAACAGGCGCCCGAGACGAGACCGACATAGCCAGAACCAATCATCGTGATGTTCATCTGGTAAAGTTCTCCTGAGGACGCCTGATGATGCGGCGGACAGTCATTGTTTCCATCGGGCGCTTTGTCAAATTCCCTGACGGGGGTAGGCAATCAACAGTATTGTCGACGCCAGGGGCTTTGGAGTCTTGGAGATAGGCCGTTCGCTCTTCCGAGGCCTCGTCGCGTCCTCCCTGCGCCGAGGAGGGAGTGCGCGTCCTTGGCAACCATTTTATGACGGTCGGATGAGACCGCGTCGGAGGTCGCTCGGCCAGAGCGCAGCGCGCGGGTTCGATTAATCCCAAGTTGATTTGCTGCATTGCGAGATAAGTTCAGGAATAATTAGCCGCGCATTGGCCAGTCGCCCGGCGCACAAACTTGGCGCCACTTGCTTCTGCCGGACTTTTGACGCGGCAAAACGTCTCGCCAGTCGGCTTTTTCTCTCAAAAAGGCAACCGGTCCCGCCGGTTGACCCCAAAACATTTGACAAGCGCAGAGCTATAGTCGAAGGGAATGGCGCGGCAAAAAAACAAAACAAGCCAATCAGGCGCTGCGGGGAAACAATTGACCGACACAATCGAAACCACGGCCGGAGGCCATGACGTTTGCGGGCATGACGTTTGCGGGCCGGACGCCAGGGCGCTGGCCCAGCGCATGGCAATACTGAAAACGCAGGCGAAGGAAAAGGGATATTTCAACGTCCCGGCGTGGGAGCAGGCGCTTCGTTGCGTCGAACTCGCGGCTGTTCCGGCGCTCGCCTTCTTCCTGCTGTCGCAGGGCGGCGCGCTCGCTCTCGCCGGCGCCCTCCTCCTCGCGGTCCACTATCCGCGAACGGCGTATCTCGGCCATGACCTCGCCCACAACCAGTGGGGGCCGCGCGACGAGGCGAAACCTCGCGCCATGCTCGGTCTCGTAGCCCTGTTCCAGGGCTTCGGCGCCTCCTGGTGGGTCGAAAAACACGAATTGCACCACTCCTTTCCCAACGGCTGCCGCATGGGCGAGGACGGCGTGCTCGTCCCCATCGACGGCGACATCGATTCCGTGCCCTGGATCGTCTGGGACAAGGCGCTCGTGGATTACAACGACAAGGCGCGCAACTCGACCTTCGCCAGGCTTCTCGCCTATGTGATGCCGCGCTTTCAGGTCCCCCTGTTCTTCCCGCTACTCTCTCTCGCCCGCTTCAACTGGAGCTGGCAGAGCATCGAGACCGCCGCGCGCCGGGAGAAAAACCTCGAGGCCGCGCTTTGCGCCCTGCACTGGATTGTCGGGCTGACGCTCGCAGGCTTTCTGACGCCGGGCCCCGCCTGGACGGGCTGGCTCTGGTTCGTCGGCGCGCAGCTTCTGGGCGGCTTCATCCTCGCTTTCGTCTTCGTCCTCAATCACACGGGGATGGAAATCTATGACGCGACCGAGGCGAAAGGCTTCTACGACCGGCAGGCCCGCTCGACGCGCAACACGCCGACCTCCGCTTTCCTGGACTGGCTGACCGGCGGCCTGAACAGCCAGATCGAGCACCACATGTTCCCGACCATGGCGCGGCGCAATCTGCCCAAGATGCGCGAGGCGACCCGCAAGGCCATGACCGAATGCGGCTACGTCTATGAGGAGCTGAAGAACGGCGACGCGATGCGCGCGGTTCTCCTGGCGCTGGGCGAGGCGGCGAAAGCCTGAAGGCTTCGGCCCTATTGAATGAAGCGGCGCCGCCCAATGGGCGGCGCCGTCGTTTCTTGCCCGCGTTTCGCTTGCCGCGCGGTGTTTCGACGCATCGCCTTGGACGCGGCTCGCCTTTACCGATAAAACATTTGGAGCTGGGATTTGGAACGAAAGGGCGGCGCCCGCGACCGCAGCCTTTCCGCAAGAGGCGCCGGCGATGGCTGTGGCGAACGAAAAGAGGGGATGGCGCTTCGATTTCGGCTATTTCCTTCTGGCGGCGATCGCCATCCTCGTCTTTCAACAGGTCTGGGAGACCTATAGCGAGACCAACGTCGTTCCCTACAGCGAATTTTACGACGATCTTCGCGAGGGCAAGCTCGCCGAGGTCCAGGTGGGCGACAAGGCGGTTCGCGCGACGCTGAAAAAGCCGCTGCCGGACGGCCGGAAGCAGATCGTCGCCGTCCGGGTCGATCCGAATTTCGCCCAGGAGCTCGAAGCGGCCAAGGTCAAATATTCGGGGGCGGCGGAGCAGGGCTGGATCTCGACGCTTCTGTCCTGGATCGTGCCGGCGGCCTTCTTCTTTTTCATCTGGAGCTATCTCGCGCGGCGCGTGGGGCAGGGGCTTGGCTCGGTCATGTCGGTCGGGCAGAGCAAGGCCAAGATTTTCGTCGAGACCGACATCAAGGTCGGTTTCAAGGACGTGGCCGGCGTCGACGAAGCCAAGGAAGAGCTTCAGGAAATCGTCGCCTTCCTGAAAGATCCCGTCACTTATGGGCGACTCGGCGCCCATGTGCCCAAGGGCATCCTGCTCGTCGGTCCCCCGGGGACCGGAAAGACCCTGCTGGCCCGCGCCGTCGCCGGGGAGGCGGGCGTTCCCTTTTTCTCCATCAATGGCTCGGAATTCGTGGAGATGTTCGTGGGCGTGGGCGCGGCGCGCGTACGCGATCTCTTCAACCAGGCCCGTGCGGCGGCCCCCTGCATCATCTTCATCGACGAACTCGACGCGCTCGGCCGCGCCAGGGGGATTTCCGGGCTGAGCGGCGGACATGACGAAAAGGAGCAGACGCTCAATCAGCTCCTCAGCGAACTCGACGGCTTCGACCCCACGGTTGGCGTCGTTCTGCTGGCTGCCACGAACCGGCCCGAAGTGCTCGATCCGGCGCTGCTGCGCGCCGGGCGCTTCGATCGCCAGATCCCGGTGGACCGGCCCGACAAGAATGGTCGTCTCGCGATCCTCGGGGTGCATCTGACCAGAATCAAATTGGCGCCCGACGTCGATCCGGCGAAGATCGCAGCGATGACGCCGGGCTTCACGGGGGCGGACATCGCCAATCTCGTCAATGAGGCGGCGATGCTCGCGACGCGCCGAAAGGCCGACGCCGTGTCGTTCGAAGATTTTGCTTCGGCGATCGAGCGGGTCCTGGCGGGGCCAGAGAAACGCCGGCGGATTCTCAATCCGCGCGAAAAACGCATCGTCGCTTACCATGAGATCGGCCACGCCATCGTCGCCATGGCCCTGCCGGACGTGGATCCGATCAAGAAGGTTTCAATCGTGCCGCGCGGGCTCGGCGCGCTCGGCTATACGATGCAGATGCCGACTGAGGACCGCTATCTCATGACGCGAACGGAGCTGATGCACCGCATGTCAGTCCTTCTGGGAGGGCGGGCGGCGGAAATGCTGATATTCAAGGAAGCGACCACGGGCGCCGCCGACGATCTGCAGCGCGCGACCGAGATCGCGCGCGCCATGGTCACGCGATACGGCATGGAGCGCGACATCGGCCAGGCTTCCTTTGTCATGGAGCGTCCACGTTACCTCGATCTGCAGGGTCTGGGACCGCAGAAATCCGAAATGAGCGACGAGACCAATGCGCGCATAGACTCGGCCATCAACGATCTCGTCGAACAGGCCTTTCGCCGCGCCACCGAAATATTGGCGGCCTGTTCGGCGGTGCATGTTGATTCCGCGGAGCGCCTGCTCGATCAGGAAACCTTCGGCGAGAGCGAACTCGCCGCGATCTGTGCGGCTGTCAGGCAAAGGATGCAAAGCCTTCCGGCCGCAAGGTCCGCGCCGTGACGACGCAGGCGCGCGCCTCGGCCCAATCCCTTTGCAGGAAACCTGCGCCCGCGGCGATTGCGGGCGTCAAGCGGATTCTTCTCAGATCAGAATTGAAACCAACGCTCTTCGCAGGCGTTGAGGCGTCACCTTGGAATAACGCAGGAGCGAGCCATGGTGAAGCTACCCGAATTCAACCGCCACATGGTGGGCGTTTCGGCGATCGCGCTGGCGCTGCTTGGCCTGGGTTATATGGCCAATATGGCGGGCGACCATCGTCGGATCGCAAGGCTCCCTGACGAAGCCGTCAGAGTGGCCACACCCGAGCCCGAAACATCCTCCAACGAAAGCTTCCTCTCCATGCTGCGGCGGACGCCGCCAAACGCCTTTGGCTCCGCCTCTCCCGGCCAGAGCTCGGGCGAGGCGGCCACGTCTGGCGAGGAGCCAAAAGGTTCGACAGCGGCGAACTCGAAAAACTGGACGACGGACGACTGGCGGATCGCCGCGGACGCTGTTGCGCTGGCGCGCTCGAGCTCACGCGATCAGCCCGCGAACAGACAGGCGGCGAACGCGCCCGCTTCGGGGATTGTCTGGCGGCCTCCGCAAGAAATCGCCGGCCGCAACGCCGCCCGCTGAAGGCGGCGTCGCGCCCCTATCCCCCGCCGCCGCCCGTGCGTCATGATCCGCTTCTCCCGACGACGCGCGGCCGAACGTCCGTCGGGCGATGCGGCGTCATTTGGAAACAGCGGCGGGGCCTTTTTCCGCGAATGTTACATGCCCAGTGTGACTGGATCGGCGGTGGATCTTCTGCGGCCGGTCTTTGGGGAGGTCTCGTGAGCGATCCGAATAGCCCCTAACTGGCGTTGAACCACGAGCAGGAGGTCGGCCTGGAGCGGAAGGTTTAGCGGCGTAGCTCGAATTGAACGGCCCGAACCAGGGGCTCGATCCCAGCACGCCGCGTTCCTCTTCGGTCACTCGAGTTTGATTACGACCGCTTCCGCGCCGCCACTCAACTGAAGCCCTTCTCGCGTTCCTTGAAGCTTGAGATAGACGCCCTTGGGGTTGCGCAACCAGAATCGGCCTTTGCCCATGTCGCCGATGGCCCAGCCAGTTCGGATTTCGCCATAGGGACCCTCGAAGTCCGCGAGATTGGTCAGGCCATAGACATCTCCAGAGGCGCTGAGGCGCGACGCGCCAATGCCGCCGACTCCCAAGCCGCCCATCTTGAACTTGTAGGTCTTGCCGCGGAACTGAAGCGTTCCGCCTCCAAGAGCGCCGGAGCCCATGAAGGCAATCTGCACCTGTTCAATGTTCACGCGCCCGGTGGGCAAATCCTTGGGTTCCTCTTGTGCGACAGCCCCGCCAGTCGCTGACAGCATAAAAGCCACCAAAAACGCCGCAGCTTTTGTGGCTTGAGTCGTTGCCGGGAGGCGTCTGGCTGCGTCTTTCATGGTGAAAAAATACCCCCTTGGAATGAGCAACGAATCGCCGCCGCCCGAGAATCTTGCCAGGATTACAAAGGCCTTGGTCTAGGTCAATTTCTGCTTGTTGTAGGGGCTATTGCTCGCCGCGGATTTGGCCGGCTTCGGGCCTGCCGCTCCGTCCTGATTGCTCAAGAGGCGGCGAGTCGGTCGAGACCATAGCCTCGCCGCGATTCAGACAAACGACGCGCCTGATCACGAGCCGCCTCGACCCCATAAGGGAGGAGCCCCCCTTGGTCGGCGCTCCCTAAAAGGGCCTTCTCCATCGATTTCGGAAGTGGCGGAGAGGGAGGGATTCGAACCCCCGATACAGTTGCCCGTATGCCGCATTTCGAGTGCGGTGCTTTCAACCACTCAGCCACCTCTCCGCGGCCCGGGATCCGGCCTTTGAACGGCCAAACCAGTGTGGTGAGCGGCCAATAGCATGGGGCGCCCCCCTGATCAAGCTCCCCCAGCCGAGCGGCTGCGTGAGTTTCTCGCAGACATGAAGATTTCACACCGCGGCGCCGCTTTTTGGGAGGATCTGCAATCTGCATTTGCGTTCTCGGCCGCCATGAATATAGTGCGCGCCATTGGAGGGGTGGCCGAGTGGTTGAAGGCGCACGCCTGGAAAGTGTGTATACGGGAAACCGTATCGCGGGTTCGAATCCCGCCCCCTCCGCCAGCCAAGCAGAAGCGAACTCCAGGGACCGCCTGATCTGCGGCGGAAACCTTTCATATTCCCGAAGGGTTTGCGGTTTCGCACCGAACCTCTGAGACTGGTGGGCCGAGCCGAAATCGGTCTCTTTCGTCTCATTCCGGGCGAACCTCACTCGCTTTGGTTCTGTCGGGAGGGGCGCTTGTTCTCAACTCCCTGCAAACTCTGAGTAAAAGTCTCGTTTAAGTTGCTCCGCCCTGCAACGGCTTAAAAGCGAATCGCTATCTCGTTGGCGCGGCCTTGCTCACGCCCCATAATGTGCCTTGCCAATTGGAGACCTCGCGCTCCTTGCCGCAAGCATGACGGCGCCAAGTAACAAGGCCAGTCTTCGTCATGCCGATATCGACGGCGCTATACTTGGGATTGCGGCAGTCTAAACAGGTCGGCAGAGGGGCATTCAGCCGGCCAATTTGGATTAGAGGCCTAGAGCGACCGAGGCCGCCGAGAAGCCTTGCGCCCGATGGCCTTGCTATTGGCGATTGCGCCTTTGGCGTTCCAAGTAGAGATCACATGCATCGATCAGCGCCCGCTGCCACTCCGCGACCCGCGGAGCCCACACTTCTCATCAACGGGCATTCCGCTCAACGGGCTGGACTTCGTGATTCCAAAAGGGGACGGCGCCATGTTCGCGCTGGCCGAAATGCTGTGGCCTAAACTAATCGCAGGTCATGCAATCTCACTTGCGGAAGAGCAAATCACTTCTCAACTGCGGCCGCTCAAGTGTAAGTTTTGCGCCGCAAAGAGGACGGAGAATCAAACATGCGCAGAGTTTTAATGATGATCGGCGCGGCGGCCTTGCTCGCCATGGCCAACTCGACAGCCAATGCATGGGTCGCAGGGCCGGGCGTGGGGGTTGGCCGTCCGGGCGTCAGGGGGTTCGGAGGCGTCGGTGGCCCGGGGAGAGTTGGCCTTGGGGTCGGGCGGCCGGGGCGGCCTACGCCTTACCGCCCCTTTACGGGGCGCGTTCCGGTGCGCTGACGAAATTTAACAAGACAGGAGGCCGCCAGATTTTCTGACGGCCTTCCCACACTGCGCCTTGCTTGGGTTTGGAGGGAGCGACGGCGCAGCCGATCCCTGCTCCTCTTATTAATAGCCACAGCCGTCATAACCGTAGCGGGGCTGGTCGTAGCCATAGCCGGGACGGTCATAGTCACCACGATCATAGTGCGGCTGGCTGGCCATGGCTCCAACCATCGCGCCGACAGCCATGCCCGCAATCGCAGCGCCGGCGACCGCGCCCGCATCCGGGCCCGAGCGACGATAGTACCCGCCCGCCGAAGCCGGCGTCGCCGCGATCATGCTCGCAAGGCCCAGAACGATGACCGAACAGGTGATGATCTTGCTTGCGGTCTTCATGGCTCCCTCCAAGAAACTGCTTTGTCGATGAAAGCAACCTAGAGGAGGCGTGGGCGCCCCACCGTGCGGGAGCGCACATCGCGGCGTGCATGCGCCGATTGGACTAAGGATAGCGTCTTTCCGTCGCGTCTTCGGGACCCGATACGCCGATCCATTTGTCTTTGACCTGGCTGAAATGTTTGTTCGGCTCGTAAGGCGTCACTTCCAGATCCAGCATGTCGATGGAGAGGCTCCCCATCGCCGACAGCACGGCGTAACTGCCAACGACCACGTCGCGCTGCGATGTGATGAGATTGACGCGAGTGTTCAATAATGTCTGTTGGGCGTTGAGGACGTCGAGCGTCGTGCGCTGCCCGAAAGCGGCCTCGTCGCGAACGCCGCGCAAAGCAATCTCCGCCGCCTTGACTGCATTCTGGTTGAAAGTAACCGACGCCCGGGCTGTCGAGAATTGACTGAACGCCTGAACAACGGCCGCACGCACGGCATTGCGCTGCACGGTTGCGTGGATGCGCGCCTGACCGAGTTGCTCCTTGGCCTGCCGGATGAATGAATATTCGGAACCGCCCTGATAGAGCGGCACGTTCAGCTGCGCCATGAGTTGCGCGCCGAACTGGCGCGTGTGCGGATAGCCGAAATAGGAGTCATATTGCTGAATGACCTGGGCGCCGACGCTGGCAGTCGGCATAAGCTGACTTTCGGCAACGCCAACCGCCGCCTCTGCCGCTGCAACCTGGTGCCCGGACTCGATGATGGACGGATGCTCGGCAAAGGCGCGCGCAATCGCATCCTCACGGCTCTGGGGAAGAAGATGCGCAAGCGATGGCGGGGGGTCGAGCCTTTTTGGCTCTTCGCCGACGATCTGCTGATAGATCGCGGCGCTGTTCTGGAGGGCGCCTTCTGCGGCGGCGTAATCTGCCTGAGCTTGCGCAAGCGCGGCGTTCGCCTGCGCCACATCCGTCCGTGTCACCTCACCGAACAGCTGACGGTCCTTGGTCACGCGCAACTGTTCCTGCAAAACCTCGATATTCTTCTTTCTCAGTCCCAGCACGGCGGTGTCGCGCAGCACATTCATATAGGCGGTCGCGCCCTTTTCGAGCGTCTGCTGCTCTGTTTGTCGAAGCGCCTGTCGGGAGGCCTCGACCATGGATTCAGCCTGAGACATTGCGTTTTTCGTCTTCCAGCCGTCGAAGACAGGTTGTTGCAGATTGAATGTGCCCGTTCGCGGCAGGCCGGAGTATTCGTCCGTCTGAAAGACTCTAGCGCTGAACTGATTGATGCCGGCGGGCGCCTTGATATAGGTCCGCTGCGGTCCGCCGTTGAACGAGAGACTTGCCTTGGGTTTCAGCCCTGCGGCCGCCTTCGGGACTTCCTCGTCGCGAACGCGCACGACAGCCCGTTGCTCATCCAATTCAGGATTATTCACATATACCTTGGCCAATGCGCCGCGAATTGTTTCGGCCTCCGACCGAGAGGGTTGGCAAACAAGCGGCGCAAGCGCAACCATGCAGCAGACGAGGCGCAACCGTCGGCGAAAAGCCTGCCCCGTCCTGCCCGCTCCATCTGGTTGGCTTTGCGTCTCGGCCAGCATCTAGCGCTCTTTCATCGCTCTCGAGGTCGTTTCGACCAATGGCGACAAGAGATATTCGATGATGCGTCGCTTGCCGGTCTTGATTTCGACCGTCACCGCCATGCCAGGCGTTAGCGGCACATCGACGCCGTCGATGCCAATGGATGTCTTGCCGAGCTTCAAGGTCACCGGAAACACGAGATTCTGAATCCTCTGCGCGCCGACGAACATTCCTGATTTCTGTGACCTCGCGGGATTGCCTTCGGCCATTTGCGCTTCCGGATCCGGTATGGCGTCGCGACCGACTCTCGTGACCTGCGCATCCACCGTCCCGAATTTCGTGAAGGGAAAGGCCTCGATCTTCACGATCGCCGGCTGACCGTTCTTGATGAAACCGATGTCCTTGTTTTGGGCGTAACTCTCGACCTCGAGCCCCCCATCATCCGGCACGATGCGCATCAACTCTTCGCCAGACTGCACGACCTGGTTGCGCGTCGTCACGGTCAGACCCAAAACCGTGCCAGCGATCGGACTCGTCAGAACCATGCGCGCGGTCCTGACCCGCGCCTTGCTCAGTTTTTGTTCGAGATCGTCGATTTGCCGCTCGGCTTCATTGGCCTTCGCTTCATTCTCCGCCAGAAAAGCGTCGATCGTCTTCTGCCTTTCGCTGGCGAGGACGCGAAGCCCTTCGTTGGCTTCCACGAGCTGGCCTTTCTGCATCGCCAGCGTCGTTTGCTGCGACTGCAGGGACTCCATGGCGTCGATGACCGCGGCCTTCGGCGTGGATCCTCTGGCGAGCAGCGCCGAACGCAGATCCACGCGCTGCTTCAATGTTTCGACGAGCTGCTCCTCCGAGACGATCATCGCCTCGAGACGGGCGATCTCCCCTTTCTTTTGAGCGACCTGGGCGTCGATATTCCTGACGATGCTTTCAAGCTGCTGAAGATCGGCCTTCATGACCCGCTCTTCACGCTCTCTGATTTTGCCAGTGATATGGCTCGGCCAGCTGATGGCGGGCGCGCTGGCCTCGGTATCCTTCAGCATGTCCTTTTTGACGATGTCCAGCACTGCGCTGCGCCGAAGCTTCTCCGCCTGAAAAGACTCGAGCGCGCTTTTCGAGGCCGTTTCGTCCGCAACCGCCTCGGTTTTGTCGAGCTCGATGAGAACGTCATTTGCTTTGACGCGCTGCCCATTCTCGACTTTCACATCGACAACCCTGCCGGGCTCGAAGGGCTGAATCGTCTTGACGCGTCCCGTCGGCTGGAGCTTCCCCTGCGCGAGGGCGATGATGTCGATCTGTCCGAAATAACTCCACAGCAACGCAAAAACCGCGAGAACGCAAATCACCCAGATCAAAACGACCTGAACAGGCGAGGGCGGGGTCTCGAGAATCGAAATTGCCGCCGGCAGAAATTCCTGATCGTCACGCGCACGCTTCGCGAAGACGAGGCTCTTGATTCTGTCGGAGACGGACAGGGACATGCGGCCAATCTGCATCAGCCGTTTCCTGTCATATGCGTTTGCAGCGCCCAGAGATGTGCGTAAAGCCCCTTGTCGTTTTTCAGCAGCTCGTCGTGCGAGCCGACCTCGACGATGCGGCCGCCCTCCATGCCGACGATGCGATCGCATCGGCGCACCGCCTGAAGGCGATGGGCGATGATGATGACGGTTCGGCCTTGTGCGATATTGAACATGTTTTCCTGGATCAGCTTCTCACTCTCGTAATCGAGCGCGCTGGTTGCTTCGTCGAGGATCAGAATCGGCGGGTTGATGGCGAGCGCGCGGGCGATGGCGATGCGTTGCCTCTGCCCACCGGAAAGATTGGCGCCTCTTTCCTCGATGATCGTGTCATAGCCGTTCGACAAACGACTGATGAACTCGTCGGCGCCCGACAGGCGCGCCGCCTGGATGACCTGAGCGCGCGTCATCCCTGGATTGGAAAGCGCGATATTGTCGTGCAGGGACCGATTGAAAAGCAGATTTTCCTGGAGGACGACGCCAATTTGCGAGCGCAGCCACGAGGGGTTGACCTGGTTGACGTCGACGCCGTCGACAAGGACCTGTCCGGCCTCGGGGATGTAGAAGCGCTGTATGAGTTTTGCGAGCGTCGATTTTCCTGATCCGGAGCGCCCCACCACGCCGATGACCTCGCTCGGCCTGATGGTCAGCGAGACGTTTTTGAGCACCTCGGCCGAGCCCGGATTGTATCGGAAGGTGACGCCCCGAAATTCGATCGCGCCTTTTGCCGGCGGCAGATTGCCATGAGCCAGGTTCAGCGGCTCCATGGGCGTATTCAGAATATCGCCGAGGCGGTCGACAGAGATCTGGACCTGCTGAAAATCCTGCCAGAGCTGGGACAGTCTCAGGATCGGCTGCGACACTTGCGCCGAGATCATGTTGAAGGCGACCAGTTCGCCGATGGAGAGATCGCCGTCGATGACCGCTTTCGCGCCAAAGAGCAGCAGAAGAGCGGTCGTCAGCTTGTTGACGAGCTGAATTGCCGATTGGCCCGAGGCGCCGAGAAGCCCGGCGTCGAACGAAGAGGAGACATAGGCTGCAAGCTTCTCTTCCCACTGAACCTGCATGGCGGGCTCGATCGCCGCGGATTTGATCGTCTGCGCGCCGACGACCGCTTCCACCAGCATTTGCTGGCTTTCTGCGCCGCGATTGAACTTCTCCTTGATCTGCTCCTGCAAAACCGGCCGAATGACCGCGGCGACGATCACATAAAGCGGGATCGACAGCAGCACGATCAGCGTCAGCTTCCAGGAATACATGATCAAAACAATGATGAAGATGATGGTGAAAAGAATGTCCAGGACAGAAAACAATCCCTGTCCGGTCAGAAAGCCCCTGATGGTTTCGAGCTCGCGCACGCGCGCCACCGTTTGGCCCGCCGAGCGCGTCTCGAAATAGTTCATCGGCAGATGGAACAGGTGGAAGAAGAGGCGCCGCCCGAGCTCCACGTCGATTCGATTGGTCGTGTGGGTCAGCGCATAGGTGCGAAGATACTGCAATACGACGTCGAACACATTGACGACCAGCAGCCCGCCCATCAGCACAAACAGCGTATCGTAGCCCTTGTGGCTCAGCACCTTGTCGATCACGACCTGGAAAAACAGCGGCGTGACGAGGCCGAATATCTGCAGGAACAGCGACGCCAGCAGCACATGCCCCAGCGGCTTCCGGTAGCGCCAGATCGACGGCAGAAACCACCGAAGGCTGAACGTCTGCGGATCGACGCCCGCGCCGCCGAGACGACGCGACACCAGGATGATGTTCGGTTCGACCGTCGCGAGCGTCTCCTCGGGGGAGAGTTCCTGATGCTGCCGCGTGACCGGATCGACGAAGCGGAATTTTCCTGAAGGTTGCTTGCCTCCGAAGACAACGAAACGCCCATCCCGCCGCCGCGCAATCGCGGGGACCGGGATCTTGATGAGGCGCTCGACGACGGCAGCGTCCGTCATGCGCGCCTTCAGGCCGAGCAGCTTCGCCGCATGGAGAAGATCGCGCGACTCCGCAGCGCGCCCCTGTAGGGACAATTCGCGCTGAATCTGCGCGGGGTCGGCCGCCACGCGGTAGTATCCTGCGATGGCGCAAAAAGAGAGAAGGCCCGAGTCGGGTGCGTTTTGGGTCATCTTGGCTCAGCTTGCGCGCCACCGACCTCGCCGAGGCGACCGACGCGTCGCGGCTGGAAAAACGCGCTTGGAGACATGTGCGTGCTGGACCCTCTCACAACCGGCCATGAAGGAAGGCGCACGCGCGGCGCCGCTATCCAGGCGCCCGGCTCGTGAGGCCGCAGCGCCGAAACCAAACGCGAATCAAACGTATGCGCGGGTCCGACGACCACACTTTGTTTCTTCGAATCGCACGTTCGGATACATGAGCGAGTTTTGTAACTCACCGAAACGGATTCGTAAATAGATAGTAAACACGCGCTTCAGGGGCTGCGTGCCGCTTTTTTGAGCGCAGACGCCAGGGCTGCGCCCGGAAACGGTGAGTAAACAAGGCGCGAAAATCGCGTCGGGGCGCTTCCCGGAAAACCGTGGATAATTAGGCGGGAACGCAAAGGATAGCGATCAGTTTTCATCATGATCGCCGGCTCGAGGGTTTGATCCTGGCGCCCAAAACGTCCGCGCCCGTCGTCTTTCGGCTATCCGCCAGTGGGCGTCGGCGCCCTGTCGTGGGGAACGCGGGCGACGCGCGAGCGTACGGCCTGCAAGCTCAATTATTAAAAAATCGTTAACAGTCTCTGGCGCCAAACTTTTTTTCTATCTTGGCCCCAATTTATCTTGTTGCCGAATGAAACTCGATGTAACCAGAGTCGTTACTGCTGCACGCTGCCGAGGAACGTAGGATGAAACTGACGCTGACCGATTTGAACTTCTGGTGGAACCAGATCAATCTGCCGAACAATACCCCTGCGTTCCCCACCGATCCGACCGGTTTGCGCGACGTCTCCGGCGCCGGCAACAATGTTTTCAATCCGAGCTGGGGCAACACGAATCAGCTCTTCCCGCGTCTCACCGCGGCGCAGTGGCGCAACGCCCAGGGAACGCTGGACGCGACGTTCCAGCCGGTCCTAACGCCGACGAGCTATGCGACGCGCGGCGTCAACCTCATCGACGGGCAGCCTCGCAACATCAGCAATTGGGTCGCGAATTCCAATCCCGGAGCGCTGGCGGCGCTGGGTTACACCACGCCGGGCGAGCAGAAGCTCGCTGTGCAGGACGACCCTTCCAAGACGCCGAATGGTCGCGTGTCGCCGCTGACTGGCGCGGATAATCCGCTGGCCGCCAGCTCCTTCATGGGCTTTTTTGGCCAGTTCTTCGATCACGGTCTCGACTTCGTGAAGAAGGGCGCCGACGGCGTGGTTTATGTGCCGCTCGACGCGGGCGATCCGCTCTATGCGCAGGCCACTCAGGCCAATGTCCCGCCGGGCTTCCTCGCGTCGCGCACGAATACGGCGGCCGTCGCTTTCGGCGCCGGCGGATCCGACCAGGTGTTGCAGGATCTGCTCGGCGCGAATGGCGTCGAGGGAGGCCGTTCCTTCACTGCGGTGACGGGCGCCGGCGCGCTCGGCGCGACCGCCGGGGGCAATATCATTCTCAACGGCCGGCTGATCGCCATTCCGGCCAGCAACGGCGGCGCCGCCGGCGATCAGGCGATCCTGTCGGCGATCAACGCCGTCACGGGAGAGACCGGGGTCACGGCGTCGCTCGACGGCGCAGGTCGGCTTACTCTGACGCCCGCGGCGGGCGACAGCTTCAACACGATTTCGCCCTTCATCGATCTCAGCCAGTCTTACGGCTCGATCGGCGATCACACTGTCTTCCTTCGCGAATATGATGCGAACGGCAAGGCGACCGGCGAGCTCGTCAGCGGCAATACGGCGGGCGGCTCCGTTCTCAATGGCGGGACGAGCACCGGCGTGTCGCGCTGGTCGGACATCAAGACGAATGCGCTTCGCATCGGCATCACCCTGCACGACTACAATGTGAATGGCGTGCCGGTTTTCCGTCACAATGCGGACGGCAGCACCTATTTCGACGCCAATGGCAAGGCCTGGCTCGTCGCGACCGACAAGACGACCGGCGCGGTCGTTTATGTCCAGGACACGGCCAAGGACAAGCTCGCCGCTGCGAATCTCGAGCTTCTGACCAATCCGCAGGCGTTCCTCGACGATATTGCGCACGCGGCGAACGCCGCGCTCGGCAATAATCTGAACGCTGCGGGCGACATCATCGACGCCACGAATGCGGCGCTGCTCAACGCCCATGTCATCGCCGGCGATGGTCGCGCCAACGAAAACCAGGGCCTCACCACGATCCACGACATCTTCCACAGCGAGCACGCCAACAATGTGCAGCAGGTGTTGTCGCACTTCCAGGTGACGAGCGGCGTCGCTGGGGAGGCTGGCGCGGTTTACCTCAAGGACGCGAACGGCAATTACGTCGATACGCAAGGCCGCGCCTGGACGGGCGAGGATATCTTCCAGGCCGCCAAGGGCGCGACCGAGATGGAGTATCAGCATCTCGTCTTCGCCGAATTCGCGCGCAAGCTCAGCCCGAACATCAACGCCTTCGCCGGTTACGACATTACGATCGATCCGGCCGTGACGTCGGAGTTCGCGAACGCCGTCTATCGTTTCGGCCACTCGATGATGACGAACAACATCGAGGAAACTCTTGCTGACGGGACGGACGTCTCCATTCCGCTGCTGCAGGGCTTCCTCGATCCGCTGAACTACAATGCGGATACGGCAAGCAACATCATGCGCGGCACGACCAACGCCGTCGGCAACATGATCGACGAGTGGGTTACGCCGGTTCTGCGCGACAACCTCGTGGGCCTGCCGCTCGATCTCGCGACGCTCAATCTGGTGCGCGGCCGGGACACGGGAACCGCCGCCCTGAACGTGGTCCGCGCGGACCTCTTCGCGCAGACGGGCCTGACCTCGCTGAAGCCCTATGCGAATTGGGATGAATTCGGCGCGAATCTCGTGCATCCCGAATCGATCGTGAACTTCATCGCGGCCTATGCGGAGACGGTCCTCAAGACGGACTTCGCCAATGTGCATGCGACCCAGGCGGAAATCGACGCCGTCAACAACGACGCGACGCTGACGCCCGAGCAGAAGACCTTCGCGCTCAACGCGCTCGATCTGCGCGCCAAGGCCATCGCCGCCAGCCAGGACACCGCCTTCATGACGGCGGGGGCCGGCTCGGCCGCCTATGACGCCATGAACAGCATCGATCTGTGGATCGGCGGCCTCGCCGAGCAGAAGGTGTCGGGCGGCATGCTCGGGTCGACCTTCGACTTCGTCTTCGCCAACCAGCTCATCAAGCTGCAAAACGCCGATCGCCTGTATTATCTGAACCGCCTCGCCGGGACAGACATGCTGACGACGATCGACAGCCAGCTGTTCTCCGATCTGGTGATGCGCAACACCAATGCGCAGCATCTCTACGCCGATATCTTCTCGGCGGCGGACGACACGGTCGACATGAACAAGCTGTCGGCCGACCAGAGCAAGGATTACGGCACGCTGGCGGCGCTGAAGGCCGTGAAGATCGCCACCACCGACGCGCTGGGCAATCCGGTCACGGTCGGCACGGCGGGCTTTGTCGGCAATACGTTCTACGGCAATGCGGGCGACTATCTCGACGCCCGCGGCGTGCTCAGCCCGAACGGCGCCGGCGTCGCCAGCGAGACCATCATCGGCACGGCGAACGCCGACCGCATCAATGCGCTGGATGGCAACGACACCGTCTATGGCGACGGCGGCAATGACTTCATCGAAGGCGGCCTCGGCAACGACTTCCTGAAGGGCGGCAATGGCGACGACACGATCTATGGCGGCGGCGGCGCCGACACGATCGACGGCGGCGACGGCAATGACACCATCATCGGCGGCACGGGCCTCGACGTCCTGGCCGGCGGCGAAGGCAATGACGTCTTCGTCATGGACGCCGCCGAATTCGGCCGTGGCAACACGGTCGATGGCGGCACCGGCTTCGACGTTGTCGACTATTCGCTCGCGGTTGGCCCGACCCCGAACACGGGTCTGACCATCGACCTCGGCGTCGTCGGCGCGGCGATCGTTCCGCCGACGCAGACCCCGCCCGACTCCTATCTGAATGTGGAGGGCGCTCGCGGCACGCGCTTCGCCGACACGATGCTGGCGAGCCAGGGCGGCAACGCCGCCAATCCGAACCCGATCTACCAGAACGACGCGCTGGGCAATCCGGTGCTCGTCAATCAGTATGGCGTGGAGGTGGTGCCGAACGCCGCGGGTACGAACGGTCAGAATGTCTTCGTAAAGTTCACCTTCGAGGGTGGCCTCGGCAACGACTCCATCACCGGCAGCAACGGCCTCGACACGGTCTCCTATGAACATGCGGCCGGGGCGGTCACTGTCACGCTGACATCGCCGGCCGCGGGTTCGCCCGCGGGAACGCCCAATAGCGGCGTTTCCACCGGCGCGGACGGCAACGACACGCTGTCGAGCATCGAGAACATTCGCGGCGGCGCCTTTGCGGATACGCTGACGGGCGACGGTGGCGCGAATGAGATCGAGGGCGGCGCGGGCGCCGACCGCATCAACGGCGGCGCTGGCGCGGACACGGTCTCCTACGAGCACCGGGCCACGGGCGTGTCGGTCAATCTCCGGACCGGCGCGAACAGCGACAATGACGTCCTCACGAGCATCGAGAACGC
Source organism: Methylocystis sp. IM3 (assembly GCF_038070105.1). Classification (NCBI taxonomy): domain Bacteria; kingdom Pseudomonadati; phylum Pseudomonadota; class Alphaproteobacteria; order Hyphomicrobiales; family Methylocystaceae; genus Methylocystis; species Methylocystis sp. IM3. The sequence continues at coordinate 566,040 of NZ_JBBPBZ010000002.1, forward strand.
GAGAGGATCGGCCTTCGCCGATACGCTCACGGCGTCGAACGCCGGCAGCGTCCTTTGGGGCATGGATGGGGCTGACTCGCTCGTCGGCGGGACCGGCAACGACACGCTCGACGGCGGCCTCGGCGCGGACAACATGCAGGGTGGCGCCGGAAACGACATCTACGTCGTCGACAATATCGGCGACGTGGTGACCGACACCGGCGGCGTCGACACGGTCCGCACCTCGCTCGTGAGCTATGCTCTCGGCGCCAACATGGAGAATCTCGTCTTCACGGGCCTCGCTGGCTTCACCGGCACGGGCAATGCGCTCGCCAACAGCATCACCGGCGGCGACGCCGGCGACATCCTGGATGGCGGCGCGGGCGCGGATACGCTGGTTGGCGGCGCTGGCGACGACGTCTACCTCGTCGACGTGAATGGGGCCGGCAACGGCCTCCAGGATACGATCGTCGAAGGCGCCAACGCCGACGCGGTCTTTGGCGCTCCGGTCACGGGGACCGATGCGCCGTCTTCGGCGATCCCGCTGGCTGCGGGCTTCACCGCGGCGACGGGCGGCGTCGACACCATCCGGCTCCGCAGCACGGTCAATACGACCTACACGCTGCAGAACAACGTGGAGAACCTCGATGCGTCGCTGATCGGAGCGGGCCTCACCGCGGCCCTCACCGGCAACGCCGCCGCGAACGTGATCACCGGCCATGCCGGCGTCGACGCGATCAATGGCGGCGCGGGCGCCGACACGATGACGGGCGCCGCTGGCGCCGACCGCTTCGTGTTCAGCTCCGCGGCCGACATCGGCAACGCCGTCAACGCGCGGGACATCATCCGCGACTTCACGTCGGGGACCGATAAGCTCGATCTCTCCGCCGTCGACGGCAACAGGAACCAGGCCGGCGTGCAGGGCTTCACCTACATCGGGGCCAGCGCCTTCTCGAACGTCGCAGGCCAGCTGCGTCTCGATCAAGGCGTCCTGTTTGGCGACACGAACGGCGACGGCGTCTCGGATTTCCAGATCCAGATGGACGGCGTCACGTCGCTGACCAATGCCGACTTCATCTTCGCCACGGGCGGGGGTGGCGGCGGCGGCGCGCTGCCTGCGAATCCGGGGACGCCGGGCCAGACGTTCACGTCGACTCTGGCGCGGCCGAACATCACCGGCACGGCTGGCAATGATACGATGAACGGCAATCTGCGCGCCAACACGATCACCAGCCGCGCTGGCAATGACGTGATGACGGGCGGCGCCGGGAGAGACACCTTCGTGTTCAGCAACCTGGACGTGACGAACAACGCCAACAGCTCGGCCGCGACGTCGCTCTACACGGACACGATCACCGACTTCTCCGCCGCGCAGGGCGATATCATCGATCTGCGTGGAATCGACGCCAACAGCGCGGTTGCCGGAGATCAGGCGTTCACCCTGCTCGGGGCTGGCCAGCAGTTTACGGCCGCGGGTCAGGCGCGTCTCGTCGTCAATGGCGCCAACAGCACGCTGGAGCTGAATACGACCGGGGCGACCGGGGCTGATTTTGCGATCAACCTCACCGGCGTCACCGCTCTCCCGGGGGCCAACGTTCGTCTCTAAGAACAATGCGGGCGCCGGTTTGTCGGCGCCCGCTCTCTCGGTCCTCGGCGTCAGTCGCCAGGCCTTGCCGGTTTTTCGGGAGCCCTCGCCGTTCCGCGCGATGGCTCCTTACGAGTTGCGTTGCGTCTGTGTTTGACCAGGAACAGCGGGCATTTCGAGATGGTGAAGACGCCAACCATTACCGACGCATGGGCGACGAACGGCTACGTCAACAAAGATAATAACGCGCCTTTCCAGATGCTCTCGGGGACCGCGGACCCCGGCGCCACGATTCATATCTTCTTCAATGGCGGCACGTCTCCCGCCTTTACGGTCACGGCCGGTCAGAACGGGCGGTGGACCAAGGTCATCGGCACCCTGCCGGACGGCAGTTACAGCTATATCGCCGTCGCTACTGTAAACGGCGTCTCCAGCGACCCCAGCGCGCAGCTCGATTTCATCGTCGACACGCAACCGCCGGCGGCGCCCGTGCTCAAGCATGTCGCGGACGCCTCCAACCCGGCGCGCGACAATGGGTTCAGCGTGACGGCTGGCGCGGCGGTCATCGTGTCTGTCGGCGGCGTGCCGCTCACGGATCAGCAATTGGCGGCTGACTTCACCAGGACGACAGCGGACGGTTTCGACACCTATCTCGCAAATCCCGGGGTCTTCACGGGTTACGAAGTCATTTCCGTGCTCGCCACGCAGTCCGACGATGCGGGGAACCGCAGTTCGGCTCAGACGATGCTCCTCAACAATGTCCCCGCGCCGGGGACCGCCCCGACGATTTCGGACATCGCCGTCGTGAATGGCTTTGTCAACGCCGCGCACAATACGGTGGACCAGACGCTTTCGGGAAAAGCGGCGGCCGGCGCGGAGGTGGTGATCTATCGCAACGGCTCCGAAGCCTATCGGGTGACCGCCGGCGCCGACGGGAGCTGGAGCAAGACGATCGGCGCGCTGTCCGATGGGACTTACAGCTACACGGCCGCGGCGATCCTCGCGGGTGAAACGAGCCAGCTCAGTCAGCCGCTCGTCTTTGTCGTCGACACGGCGCCGCCGGCGGCGCCCGCTCTGAGCCACATCGCCGGCTCGGCCGCCAACATCGACAGCGGCTTCAGCGTCACCGCGGGCGCGGCTGTCGAGATCCTCGTCGCGAGCCAGAAGCTCACGGCCGAGCAGGTCGCCGCGGATTTCGTCAAGACGACCGTGAATGGTCTCGACTTCTACGTCGCCAAGCCCGGCGCCTTCACCGGGACCCAGTCGATCAGCGTTTCCGCCACTCAGACGGACCCGGCAGGCAATGTGAGCCCGGTCCAGAGTCTCGTCCTCAATCCGCTGGCCGCGCAAAATCCCGCGCCTGCGAGCAATGGCTCAGGGACTGTGTATCCGAATTTCATGGCCGCCATGACGGACAACGCGCTTGTCTTCGGCGCCGAGCCGACGGCGGCGAGAGCGCAGCTCCTCTACGACTTCACGACAAACACCCTGTCTTTCGACAGCGACGGCACGGGTCCGAACGCAGCGGAAGCAATCGGCTCCGGCCTGGGCCTCGATCATCTCGTCTTCGGCGACCGTGCAACAGCCGCAGGGCCGCAGCTTATCTTCGATCCCGCCAAAAGGTCGCTTTCGGTCGACATGGACGGGACCGGGCCAAAGGCTGCCGTCGAACTCTATTCGCTGGAGCCGAGCTCTCTGGCGGCGCGCGTTTCGAGCTTCTTCACCAATCTCATGAATGATTCGCGTGACCTGTTTCAGGAGTACCGCGATGCATTCCTTTCTGAGTCTGGGCGGCATTATAACTCCTTTGGAAGCAGCACGCCGGGCGACGATACGCTGACCGGAACGGCGGGGAACGACTTCATGCGTGGAGGCGCCGGCGCCGACTCGCTCTCCGGTCTCCTGGGAAATGATTTTCTCTCCGGCGGCGTCGGCGACGACTGGCTGTCGGGTGGGCTGGGCTCGGATGTCCTGCGCGGCGGCGCGGGGCAGGACGCCTTCGTTTTCGACACGACGCCTGTCAGTGGTCAGATCGACGTAGTGCGTGATTTTGTAGTTCAGGAAGACTACATCGAACTCTCGCAATCCGCCTTCGCCGCGCTGGATCTCGGGAACCTCTCCGCCGACGCCTTCTACAGCGCGCCCGACGCGACGAGCGCCCAGACGGCGAGCCAACATATTATTTTCAATCAGACCACCGGCGCGCTGCTGTACGACGCCGACGGTTCACAGAATGGCGCGGCGCCCATTCAGTTCGCCACATTGACGCCGTCGGGCATGGTGGGCACGCTCTCCGCCGGCGATTTCCAGGTGACGTGAGACGTCGAAGGGGAGACCCTTCGTGCGTCTTGGCTGAAGAAAAACACGCCGCTGATGGCCGTATCCATCAGCGGCGTGTTTTCGTTCAGGGCGCCGCCAGGGCCGGTAGGCTCCGGCGCTCTTCATGGCGGCGGCCGGCAGGCGAATGCCTGGGCGAGCTCGTTGAACCTCGACGGGTTCTCCAGCCACATGAAATGGCTCCCGCCCTCACTCTCGTTGAATATCTGCAACTCCGCGCCGCGGATGCTGGCGGCGATCCATTTCTGGGACGCAACGGTGAACAGGCTTTTCTCGGCGCCGACCACGAGCGAAGGGAGCCGGATGCGGGTGATGGCGTCCCGCCAATCCTGAGCGCCGTGATCCAGGAGCAGGCGGGCGGCAAGAGGTCTGGGCATCTGGAGATTTTCCGCTGTCACCCAGTCGATCATTTGCTGCGGAAAAGCTGGCGTGAAGAAACGTTTTTCGATGAATTTCCGGGTCTCCAGCAGCGCGCCCGGTCCCTCGAATTTTTCCACTGCGTCGAAGAGGTCCTGCGCCGTGAAGATGGAGCCGTAGTCGGCCTTTTCCTGCTCGGTCCAGGCTCGCCGGGCTGTGATGACTGGGGCCTGATCAATTAAAATAAGCTTGGAAATGCGGCTTTCACCGAATTGTTCGAGGTAACTCCAGATGACGGAGCATCCCATCGAATGCCCGGCCAGGATGACCCCTGACAGTTCGAGGGCGTCGAGGGCGTCGTGCAGATCCGCCGCGAGCCGCGCAATTCGATAGCCATGGGCCGGCTTGTCCGATTTGCCATGGCCGCGCATGTCGATCGCGATGACGTGGAAGCGCTCCCGCAAACCTTCCAGCTGGAAGCGGAACATTGCAGCCGTCTGGGACCACCCGGGGATGAAAACCAGCGGCGTTCCCGAGCCCGCCTCGATATAATGCAGCCTGACGTCATCGCGCGTGGCGATCGTTCCGCACTCGAAATCAATTGCCTGCATTCCGATTTCCTATGCTTCTGCAAAAGAAACTGACGTAAATGAAATCCCGTTGCGGATCATAGGAGCGACGGCGGCGCATTGATAATAGGTATCGTTACGTACTCGAAAGACAAGGGCAATGGCTCGGTTATCGGTCTTCTTCGAGCAGGCAGCAGGGATTTTAGGTATTTCTTAAGGGTAAATCCTCGTATCCGGTCTCCCGATCAGAAAGTGTGGCATCATAAGATCGTAGGCAAAGTCGTGCGCGGACAACAGGCTGCTAATAGGGAGCCAGACGAGTATGACCCAATTTGTCGCCAAGAGCGCGGAGTCGGTTAGAGCCTTTATAATCCCGGCCACAGCAGATGCGCTTCGTCGTATCGCGAGACTTCCGGAGGCTCTCGCCCATGCGATCGAGAAGGTCGCAATCGGGAAGTAACACAGAGACCCGACCGCCCAATCGGCGGCCGGGTTCCGAAAGCGGGCGCACAGCCGCCGCGCGCAGAAGCGTTCGACAAATTGCCCGGAGGCGAGAAATGAGATCACTGCGTCTGATTCTCCTGGCGTTGGCCTCCTGCGCGGCAATGCAGGCAAACGCTGGACCTCGCGAGACGAAAGTAAGGCCGCCGGTCTGCTCGGTAACGACGATCGCGGAGATATCCGCGCGGATCGGCGAGGAGATCAATGGGAAATTCGTGCCCGGCGATCCGAAGGATGTGGGGACGGCGATCCGCTACGCAAACGGCGTCGGCGGGGTTTCTTATGATTATGTCCCCGCCATTTCAGAAAGGTCGAGGGTGGGCGACAGGGTTCGACTGTGTCTCGTCTCGCGTTACGTCGGATGCCCGAAAGGGGACGAACGCGGAAAAACCTATCTCGCCGTGAACCTTAGGACACACGAAAAGTGGTCTCTTCCCGACGCGCAACATATCTGCGGCGGAGCCTGAGCCGCGACGCTGTAGCCCCTGCGGCGGGGCGCCGCCTTTTCTTTCCCAATCCATTTTTGGCATGATGCCCGTCCGGGGCGCGGGTCTGTCTCCCAGGCTCGCGAGACGAAAAACTCCGCGCCTTCCCCGAAATTGCGAGGCGCGGGCGAGAGCGAGCCTGCCGCCAATGAATATTCTCGGCATTAATTCCGTCTTTCATGAATCCGCGGCGGCGCTCGTGGTCGGTGGGAAAGTTGTGGCGGCCTGTGAGGAAGAGAGGTTCTCGCGGGTCAAACACGCAAAGGAGGCGCGGGTCGACAATCCGCATGAACTGCCGGAGCAGGCGGTGCGCTTTTGTCTCGATCATGCGGGGCTGCGGCCCCACGACGTCGACATGGTCGCCTATTCCTTCGAGCCGCGGCTGAGGCGGACGAAGTTCCGGCCCGAATGGTGGCCGGACAGCAGCCTCGAAGACATCTTCCTGGAGCGGTTGGACGAGATCGACGAGGCTGTGGCCAGATTGATGGGCCGGCGCTTTGGCCGCGCGCTCAAATACATCCCCCATCACCTCGCGCACGCCGCCTCGGCCTATTATCCTTCGGGCTTCGACAAAGCGGCCATTCTGGTCATCGACGGGATCGGCGAAGCCGACTGCTCGATGCTGGCGCGCGGCGAAGGCGCCCGTATCAGCGTGATCGAAAGCCTCGCCTACCCGCATTCTCTCGGCTTCGTGTGGGAGCATACGAGCGTTTATCTGGGTTTTTCAGCCTATGACGCCGCAAAGGTCATGGGTCTTGCGGCCTATGGCGACCCCGAGGTTTTCCGTCGGGAATTCTCCTCGATCATCCGGGTCGCCGACGAAAGCTATGCGGTGGACCCGCAGGCCATCGGTTTTGACGCCCTCGAACCGCGCGGCCTCGACGCGCTCTTCGGGCCGAGGCGGGCGCCCGACGGGGCCTTTCTGCCGCATCATATGCATGTCGCGGCGGCGCTTCAGGATGCGACCGACCTCGCGGTCCTGTCCCTTGCGCGCCGTCTGGAAAGAGAGACGGGCGGCGGCGCTCTCTGCCTCGCCGGCGGCGTGGCGCTCAATTGCGTGACGAATTCGCGGCTCGCTCGTGGGGGCGGCTTCAGCGACATCTTCATCCCATCGGCGCCGCATGACGCCGGAACGGCGATAGGGGCGGCGCTCGTCGCCCATTGCGCGGAACGCGGCGCGAGCCGCCCGTCCGGCGGCGCGACGCCTTATCTTGGTCCGCACTACAGCGAGCGGGAGGCGCTGGCGGCCATCCGCGCCGCCGGCCTCAAACCCCGAAAATGCAGCAATGCAGCGCTCGAGGCCGCCGAGATGATCGCGGACGGCAACATTGTCGGCTGGTTCCAGGGGCGGATGGAGTTCGGGCCGCGCGCGCTGGGCAACCGTTCCCTTCTCGCCGATCCGCGCCGCCCGGACACGCGCGCCATCCTCAATCGCCGCGTGAAGCATCGGGAGGATTTTCGTCCCTTCGCGCCGAGCGTCCTCGCCGAACAGGCGGATGACTGGTTCGATCTCGGCCCGCTGTCGCCCAGTCACGAATTCATGCTTTTCGCTTGCCCGACCAAGCCCGGGCGCGCGGCGCGCATTCCAGCTGTCATCCATGAGGACGGCACCGCCCGCGTCCAGATCGTCCGGCAAGCGGCCAATCCGCGATACCACGAGCTGATCTCCCGCTTTTTCGAGCGAACGGGCGTGCCGCTCGTGCTGAACACATCTTTCAACGACAGTGAGCCCATCGTCTGCACGCCGTCCCACGCCATCGCCACATTTCGCGGCGCGGGGCTCGACGCCCTGTTCATCGGCGACATTTGCCTGACGGCGGAGAACTGAGGCGCGGATAGGAATCGACACGCGGAGGCGATGAGCAAACAGGCTGAATTGCAGCCGTGAGAAGCTCAGCCGCCCTGCGGGGGGCATTGACGGCGCCGGGTCGGGTGCTAAATTGCCGCTGTTGGGGTAGTGGGTTTTTATCTTTTTGCGGAGGTAGGGCAAATGGCGCGATCATCGGACCACTCTAATGGCCCCCATCGAGGCAAAAAGGCGCTCGGCGTCCTCGGCGTATCCCTGATCGCAGGCGTCGCCTGCAACCAGAGCGGCCCCGCCGAAGCGGCGACCCAGCCGGCGAGCGGCAATGTCCGCATGATCGACGATCTCCAGGAGCAGGAGGTTTTCGACGTCGGCCTGAGTTCCTTCCGCCTGTTCGACCGTGAAGACGTCAAGGACGCGAAGCCCGAAACCGTCGCCTGGTGGGGATGGGGCTGTCGCGGCTGTCGTGGTTGCGGCGGCTGCCGCGGCTGTGGCGGGTGTAGAGGTTGCGGCGGCTGCAGGGGCTGTCGCGGCTGCGGCGGCTAAACTCCGCAAGATTGCAGCTCATTGGAGTCGACTGCGCCGCGCGGGCATAGCCCCCGGGCGGCGTCATGCGCCCTTGTCCGACGGCATGCGCCTCTCGTCGCGCAAGGCATGTCGTTCGGCCTGCGCGCCTATCCGCCTCGACGCGACGGGCTTTGAGCTGGCGGCCGACAGATGACGATGGAAGCGCCCGCGCGGCGATCAGAGGGACGCATCGGGGACACCCTTCGGTTCGCCCCGAACTATTCCGTTTATCTTCTGCCTCCCGACGTCGTCTGTCTCTACTCCGAAAGCCGCAAGTTCTTTCTGCGCGGCGCGCTGTATTGCGCGCTCGCCGAGCGGATCGGGTCTGGCGAAGACCGGGCGTCGATCGTTCACGCTCTTTCGGTTCAGTTTCCGGCGTCAAAGATCGAGGAGGCGTTCCAGCGGTTGCTCGATCGCCGCTTCATCGTCGCCTCCACCGTCGCTCAGGACGCAACGGCGGCCTATTGGGCGAGCCTCGGTTTGAATCCGGTCGCTGCGGCTGAGAATTTGCAAAAGGTGGGCGTTCGTGTCGAGTCGCTCGGCGCCGGCGGGCGGGAGGGGCTCACGGCCGCGCTGCGCGGCTTCGGGGTCAGAGTCTCGGACGACGCGAGCGATCTCACGATCGCGCTCGTGGGCGATTATCTCGACGAGGGGCTCGCCGCCTTCAACGAGCGGCGCCTCGAGGACAAGCAGGACTGGCTGCCCGTTCAGGCCACGGGGCTTTTTCCGCTCGTCGGCCCCATCTTCAGCCCCGGCAGGGGCGCCTGCTGGAGATGCCTTTCCGACCGGATGAAATGGAACCGCCAGATCAGGGCCTTTCTCGACCGCAAGGAAGCGCGCTGCGTCTCGGCGTCGCCGCTCGGCGCAGAGATTCTCGGGAGCGCCGGCGTCTCGCTGGCGGCGGCGGAGATCGGCAAGGCCATCGCCAGCGGCTTCCGCAGCGATCTCGGGCAGCACATCGTGAGCCTCGACATGCTGGGCTCGGAGGTCGCGCGCCATTATGTGCCGGCGCGCCCGCAATGCCCGGTCTGCGGCGACGCGACGATGCGCGATCCGCAACGCACGCCCGTTCCCATAAGGCTGCGCGCCGGAGGACGGATCGTCGTGACGAGCGGCGGCTACCGCTCCATGACGCCGGCGGAGACGGTCGCTCGCCATCGCAAGCATGTGAGTCCGCTGACCGGCGTCGTTTCGCATCTCGAGAGAATCAGCAGCGATCAGCCGCTCGACGCCAGCTTCGTGGCGCGTCACAATTTCTCGCCTTCGCCGGAGACCGTCGAGGCGCTTCAGGCTGGCCTGAGCGGGGACAGCTATGGCAAGGGCAGTACGGCGGAGCAGGGCGAAGCCAGCGCGCTGATGGAGGCGATCGAACGCTACAGCGGCATCTTCCAGGGCGACGAGATCAGGACGACCCGCCGCTTCGTGGATTTTCCGGCCGGCGAGGCGATCCATCCCGAAGAGATCCTCCACTACAGCGACGCGCAATATGCGGAGAGCGCGAAGGGCTGCTGCTCGGGCGATGGCGCGCCGCGCCGCTTCGATCCTTCCGCCGAGACCGAATGGTCGCCGGTCTGGTCGCTGCGCGATGACCGCTTCAAATATGCGCCGACCGGCCTTCTCTATTTCTTCCACGAGTCGGAATCGGAAAACCGGCTGAGCGCCGACTCCAATGGCTGCGCCGCCGGCAATACGATCGAGGAGGCCATTCTCCAGGGCTTTCTCGAACTCGTGGAGCGCGACGCCTACGCCATCTGGTGGTACAACAGGGTGCGCCGTCCGGGGATCGACCTCGATGCGCTCGGCGACAGCTATGTCTGCGACCTGCGCGCCGCCTTCGCCGCCATGGGCCGCGACGTGTGGGCGCTCGACGTCACCAACGATATCGGCATTCCCGTCGTGATCGCCGTGGCGCATTGGAAGGAAGAGGGGCGCGAGTTCATCGAGGTCGCGGCGGGCGCGCATTTCGATCCGCGCATCGCGACGCTGCGCGCCATGACCGAGCTCAACCAGTTCCTGGCCATCGAGCGGCTGAGGGGCCGGCCGGAAGGAAGCGGGGCCGACGATTACGGAAGCGATCCGCTGCCGCTGAGCAAGCACGCCTGGCTGCGTCCCGAGGGCGCCGCCGTCTTCGGCCCGTCGCCGTTCGGTGAGTTCGCCATGCGCGACCGGCGCGAACAGGTGCGCGCCTGCGTGACGCATATGGCGAGGAAGGGATTCGATTTCCTGGTTCTCGACCAGACACGGCCCGATATCGAGGCGCCGGTCGTGCGGGTGATCGCGCCCGGCCTGCGCCATTTCTACCGGCGGTTCGGGCCGGGCCGGCTCTATGACGTCCCCGTCGCGCTCGGCTGGCGGCAGCGGCCGACGCGGGAGCGGGACCTCAATCCTCTTTTCCCCCGGACGTGACAGTGAGCGAAAACTCCCGCGCCGCGCCCGCAAGGTTGTTCGCCAGATTGAACCCCGGCGTCTCTCTGAAGGAAGGAGCAGGCGGCGTATTGTCGGCGCTCTTCGACGGCCAAACGCTACTCCTCGGCCGGTTCAGCGCCACGGCGCTGCGCGGCGCCGATGCGCTCGCGACGGGCCTGCCGCTGTCCAGCGCCCGCGAGGGCGAAGCGCCCGAGGAAAAGGAGCTGCGCGCCCTCGTCGAGCGCCTCGCCCTGCACGGCCTCGTCGAATATCGCCTCGCCCGCGCGCCGGACGGCCCCGATCTCGTGACGATCGAGCCGCAGATGCGGGATTACCGCCCCAACATCGAGAAACTCCACGAGATGCGGCGATATATCCTCTCGCGCTTCGCCACGCTGCGGCGGCGCGGAGAAGATATGGTGCTCGAGTCGCCTCTCTCCGGAGCCGCCATCCGCCTCGGCGACGGCGGCGCCATCGGGGCCGTAGCGCGCCTCTCGAAGCCGACGTCGCTTGCCGAACTGAGCGCGGACTCGGGCTTTCCCGGAGAGGCGTTTCTCGGGCTGCTCGTCGATTGCAAGATGGCCTTCACGCCCGACCCCGGTAAAGGCCTGCGCGCCAGCGAGGGCGACGAGGCGCTCGCGCTGTGGGAAGTTCACGATCTCCTTTTCCATGTGCGCAGCACCAACGGCCGGCACGCCAATCCGACCGGCGGATTGTACGCCCAGGCGCATCTCGCGCCGCAGCCGCCGGCCGTGCGGCCCGCCTGGCCCGGCCCCGCGATCGACCTCGACAGATTCGCCGCTACGGCCGACTCCGATGTGGCGGCGCTGCTGCGCCGGCGCCATTCCGATCGCGTCTTCGACGATGCGCATCCCATTACGCTCGCCGAGGTCGCGCGGTTTCTGGACGGCGCCGCGCGCATCTGCGCGCGGCGGACGTTTCGCGACGACCATGGAGGGGAGACGGAGATCGCGGCGCGGCCTTACCCCTCCGGCGGGGCGAGCTATGAGCTCGAATTTTATCTCGCCGTCGACAGATGCGACGGGCTGCCGCGCGGTTTCTATCACTATGACGCCGACCGCCACGCGCTCGTGGCGATTGGCGCGACCGAGCGTCAGGTCGGGGCGATGATCGACGACGGGCAATTCGCCATGGGCGCGCCGAGGCCGCCGCAAATCATGATCACGCTGGCGGCGCGCTTTGGGCGCGTCTCCTGGAAATACAGCGGCTTCGCCTATTCGCTCGTCCTCAAGCATGTCGGCGTCGTCATGCAGACCCTCTATCTGATGGCGACGGACATGGAGCTCGGCGCCTGCGCCATCGGCGCCGGCGACATCGACCTCTTCGCCCGCATGACCGGCCTGCCTTTCCATGTCGAAGGCGCCGTCGGCCAGATGGCGATCGGCCGCGCCGCCGCGGATTCTCGCGATCACGAGGGATGATCAAAGACAGGCGTCCGGCCGCCGCTTGCCCGACGCGGCGCGCTTTTCTCATCGAGGCCGGCGTCGGCGCCGCGTCTCTGGCCTGCGGCGGCTCGATCATGGCGGCGCAGGCCGCGCCGGATCTGGAATATTCCTCGGCCGGCGACCTCCTGGCCGCGCTGCAAGCCCGCCGCGTCTCGGCCATGGAGCTCGTCGATCTCGCGATTGCGCGCATCGAGGCGCTGGACAAGGCCATCAACGCCGTGCCGGTGCGAGACTTCGAGCGCGCCCGCGCCGCAGCCCGCGCCGCCGATGAGGCGCGGGCGAAGGGAGAAACCGGCGCGCTGCTCGGCGTTCCCGTCACCGTGAAGGAATCGTTCAATGTGGCCGGCCTGCCGACATGCTGGGGCGTCCCGCGCTTTGCGCAGTTCATGCCCGAAGACGACGCGGTCGCGGTCTCGCGGCTGAAGAAGGCCGGCGCCGTCATTCTCGGCAAGACCAATGCGCCGCAATGGCTGAGCGACTGGCAGAGCTACAACGCCGTTTACGGAACGACCAATAATCCGTTCGATCTCCGCCGCACGCCGGGCGGATCGTCGGGCGGGTCGGCGGCGGCGCTGGCGGCGGGTTTTGGCGCGCTGTCGGCTTGCTCCGACATGGGCGGGTCCTTGCGCCAGCCCGCGCATCATTGCGGGGTCTACGCCCACAAGCCGACGCTGGGATTGATCCCTCGCCGGGGCCATGCGCCGCCGGGAAACGCGCCCCTGGCCAATGAGCACGCGCTCGCCGTCGTCGGTCCGATGGCGCGCAGCGCGGCCGATCTCGCGCTGGCGCTCGACGTGATGGCCGGGCCGGACGAGATCGACGCGGGCCTCGGCTACCGGCTCGCTTTGCCGCCCCCGCGCCACGAGAAGCTGAGCGACTTTCGCGTCCTTGTGATCGACAGGCATCCGCTGGGGCCGACGGCGGGCTCCATCCGCGCAGCGCTCGCGACATTGGCCGAACATCTCGCCCGGGCCGGCGCGCGCGTTTCCGAGAAGCGGGGCCTCGCATCGGATCTGGCTCCGGACCTCGCGCAGGCGACGCGGCTTCATGCGCGGCTTCTCTCCGCCTATTGGGGCGCGGGGCTTCCCTTCGGCGCCTATGAAAGACTTTTCCGCGACGCCGACGCCTTTTCTTCGCAAGATCGCAGCCTCGCGGCCGAGCGTGCGCGCGGCGCGGTCTCGAGCTTTCGCGAATGGCGCGGCGCCGAGGCCGAACGCGCGGCGATCCAGCAGAAATGGCGCGCGCTATTTCGTGAGATCGACGTGGTGCTGTGTCCGGCGGCGCCGACGACGGCCTTCCCGCACGATCATTCGGAGCCCATGGAGGCCCGGCGCCTCCGCGTCGACGGCAGGCTCTATTCCTATCTCGACGCTCATACGATCTGGGCGGCGCCGGCGACCGTCGCGGGCCTCCCGGCGACCGTCGCGCCGATCGGCCGCGACGGCTCGGGCCTGCCGATCGGCGTGCAGATCATCGGCCCCTCTCTCGAGGACCGCTCGACCATCGCCTTCGCGGCGCTTCTCGAACGCGCATTCGGCGGCTTTGCCCCCCCGCTGATGAACGACAAGCCGCGGGCCTCTCGCAAAGCCTGAACGCTCAATGCGCGGCGGGCGCGGGCGCGCCGAGCGGAATGCGCCGCAGGATCATCGCAAGCGGAATCACCAGCGCCGCGAGCAGCATCAGCGTATAAAACACGTCGATATAGGCGAGCATGGCCGATTGCGTCTCGATCTGCCGTCCGATCCATTGCGTCGCCTGCCGCCGCGCGACCGAGGCCGAGCTTCCGAGCGAGACGAAATAGTCGGTGAGGCGCCGCAAGGCGTCCTGATAGGCGATATTGGAGGGGATGGTCGCTTCGGCGAGGCGGCTCATGTGAAACTGCTGGCGATGCGCCAGCACGTTCTGAGCAAGCGAAACGCCGATGGAGCCCCCGATGTTTCGCGCCACATTGATGAGCGCCGAGGCCTGGTCGGTTTTATGCGGCGGGATTCCATTATAGGAGGCGGCGGTGATCGGAATGAAGATCAGCGGCAGGCCCATGCCGATATAGATGCGCGAGCGCGCAAAGAACCAGAAGTCGAGATCGCCATAGAGCGAAGTGAGATTATACATCGACAGCGCGACGACGCCGGCGCCGATCATGATGAGATATTTGGGCTGCACGCGTCCGCTGAGCCGCCCGACGACGAACATCATGCCCATTGTCACGAGCCCGCCGGGAGAGAGGACGAGGCCGGCGAGCATCGCCGTATAGCCGAAATTCAGCTGCAGCAGTTGCGGCAACATTTGCGTGGTCGAAATCAGGATCGCGCCGATCGCCATCATCACGAAGAAGCAGGAGCCGAACTGCCGGGTCGCGATCATCCTGATGTCCACGACGGGGCTCTCATGCCGGGCTTCCCAGGGGATCATCAGGGCGAATGCAAGGGCGCCGACGGCCGCGAACGCGAGGATGAAGGAGGAGGAAAACCAGTCTTCGATCTCGCCGCGATCGAGCACAACTTCGAGCGAACCGAGAAAGGTCGAGACCAGCACGAATCCGACGATGTCGAAGCGCATGGCGCCGTCGAGCGCGGGCGTCTCCTCGACGACGATGGAGACGAGCGCCGCGGAAAGCAGCCCGATGGGCCCGTTGATGAGAAAGCACCAATGCCAGGAAAAATTGTCCGAAAGCCATCCGCCCAGCGTCGGCCCGACGACGGGCGCGACGACGACCGCGACGCCAAAGAGCGCGAAGCCCTGACCACGCTTATGGGGCGGAAAAGCGTCCGCGAGGATCGACTGCGACACGGGCACCATGCCGCCCCCGCCGAGCCCCTGGAGGATGCGAAAGAAGAGCAGGGAGCGAATGTCCCATGCGAGGCCGCAGAGGATCGAACTCCCGGTGAAAAGCGCAAGGCAGATGAGAAAGAACCGCTTGCGGCCAAGCGCCTTGGCGAGATGGCTGCTCGCCGTCAGCGCCACCGCATTGGAGACGAGATAGGTCGTGACGACCCAGGTCGCTTCATCCGCCGAGACCGCCATGCCGCCGGCGATATAGGGCAAGGCGACATTGGCGATCGTCGTGTCGAGAACTTCCATGAAGGTCGCGACGGAGACCACGATGGCGATGAGCCAGGGATTGCGCTCGCCCCGCCCGCCGGCCGCCGTCACAGGGTGTCCTTCAAACGCTCGTAGAGCGACGGCGCAGCCTCCACGCGCACTGTCGGAACGACAGACATGCCGGGACCGAGCGTCGCGCCGGGGGGCGTCTCTTTCATGGCGATCTTCACCGGAACGCGCTGGACGATCTTCACATAATTGCCGGTGGCGTTCTCCGCGGGCAGCAGCGAAAAGGCGGTCCCCGAGCCCGGCTGAATGGAGACGACGCTTCCTTTGACGCTATGCTCCGGATAGGCGTCGATGCGAATGTCGGCGGGTTGTCCCGGCCGCATGCGATCGAGCTGGGTCTCCTTGAAATTGGCCGTCACCCAAAGCCGGTCGGGGACGAACATGGCGAGACTGGTCCCCGCCTGCGCGAGCTGTCCGACGGCGGCCGTGAGGCGCACGACGCGGCCCGCTTCGGCGGCCGTGACCGTCGTGTAGGACAAATCGAGTTGCGCCTTGTCCCGTTCGGCGCGCGCCTGAGCCACATTGGCCTCGGCGCTGCCGCGCTGCGCCTCGAGCGACTGCACTTTCGCGCGCGCCGACTCGACTCCCTCGGTCGCGCTTCTGCGACGCGCCTCTTCCTGTGCGAGCGTCGACGACGCCTGTTGCTGGCGCTGCACCGTGCCGGTTCCGCGCTGCACCAGCGTTCTTGAACGCTGGGCTTCCTGCTGCGCAAAACGCAGAGCCGCGGAAGATTGCTGCACATTGGCCTGCGAAGCGGCGATCTGCGCCTTTTGCGCCTCGATCTGCGCGTCGAGATTGCGGACGCTCGCTTCGGCGGCGGAAAGCTGCGCCTGCGCCCGGTCGAGCGCGATCCTGTAGTCTCTCGGGTCTATTCTGGCGATGAGCGCGCCGGCGGCGACATGCTGATTGTCCGTCACGGCGACAGCGGTGATATAGCCGGACACTTTCGGCGAGATGGGAAACTGCCGGGCGTCGATGAAGGCGTCGTCCGTGCTTTCGAAATGCGAGGCGTGGTCCCAATAGAGATAGCCCGCGCCCGCGAGCGCCAGCGCCGCCACCACAGACAAAAGGATCGTGAGCGGGCGCCGCCATGTGGCGCGACGGGGCCGCGCTGCGGCGGCCGCATCGACGACGCCAGCCGATCCACGTCGCTCGATTGTCTGTGTCATAATCAAAAGCCTCGCCCTTGATCACTTAACGTGGCGAGGCCGGAAGCCCATGCGGGAGATTACCTCAAAGTATAAAGATAGGCGGCGATGTCGCGACTCTGCTCTTTTGAGATGCCCATATTGGGCATGACGTTACCCGGAACGATCGTCTGCGGGTCCTGCAACCACGCTTCCAGATTTTCGGGCGTGTTTCTCAAGAGCCCCGCAATATAGAGCCGCCGTCCGATGCGGTTGAGCGGCGGGCCCACGAGCCCGTTCGCCCCGTTCACGCCCGGAATGGTGTGGCAGGCGCCGCAGCCGATTGCGGCGATGGCCTCCGCGCCCCTCTGCGGATTTCCGCCCGTATCGTAAATCGTCGCGGCTTCCGCGCCAGAGCCTTCGGGCAAGACGTCGTCGCAGCCCGCGAGCGCCATCGGGAAAAGGAGGCAGAGAAAAAGAGAAAGCTTCGCGCCGGGGGCGCGACGCAAGGCGCGTCTCTCCGCCTCTCCTATCCAGCCGGCGAGGAGCCCTAGAACAGCGGCGAGATAGGCGAGCCCGCCGGGTATCCACATGACGAGGCCTGCGAGTTCCTGGTCTTCGAGCGGCGTCAGCCCGAGGCGCGCGGCTTGCGCGGAATCGATCTGATAGAGCGGCCGCGAGGCCAAAGCGATCAGCGCGCCCGGCAGGCCGCTCATGAGCGCCGCCGTCCCGACGAAGAGCAGCCGCGCGCCATGCCCCGGCGCCCGCCCGCGCACGGGCGCGAGGACCAGGGACCAGAAGCCATAGGCGCCGATGAAGAAGCTTCCATGCTCCAGCGCATGGCCGGACTCGCTGCGCAGCGCCCAGCCATAGAGGCTCGGCATATGCCACAACAGGAAGAGGCCGGTGAAGCACAGCCAGACGGCCACCGGTCCCGCCACGAAACGCGACAGCCTCAGCAGCGCCGAGAGCCCGCGCGCGTTGAGCGCCGGCGCAAGGGCGAGAAGGACGGCCTGCGACGCTCTTGCGGAAACGAAGAGGGGCGCGCAGACCAGCATCAGCACGAGATGCTGCGCCATATGGGTGGAAAACAGCCTTTCGCTCCATTCGCTCGCCGGCGATGCGGTCGCCGCATAGGAAAGAGCGAGCCCGAGCGCGAAACAGGCGCCGCGCCGCGCCCCGATGACGCGGCCAAAGGCGCCGCGCAGGATGATTGTGTGAACGCCCTTTCCATAGAGCAAGGCTCCAAGCGTCAGAATGAGCAGCGCATAGGGATGGGGGCTCCACTGCGCGATGTGGCCCGCATCCGCGAAGGCTTCTCCCGGCGCGGAGGCTGCGGCAAGACAGAGAAGCGGCGTTAGCTTCCGCATCCGGGAACTCCGACGGCCGCGATCGTTCCGAAGAGAATCTGCACGATGAACCAGACGCCCGACCACACGCCCCAGATGGCGAAGAAGCGCGTGCGGCCCTGTCCCGCGTCGAGTAGATCCTCATGGCTTCCGGCCGCTTCCCGGCTCACGCGCCGCCACAGGACAAAAGAGACGACCGTAGCTGCGATGGCGATCACGAGCGCCGCGAGATTGATCGCGAGCAGGCTCGCGTAGAGCCATCCCCACATCGGCGACGCTTTCGGGCTCCAGCTCGGAAAGCAGGCATGGCTCGCGAGCCCATAATTCAAGAGGAGCTGCGCGGACCAGACGAGCGGCGGCGCGAGCAGCGCCGAAAAGAGCGCCGCATCCGGGATACGCGTCCGATGCGGCGCCGGATGTTCGACGCCATAGGCTTTCATGATCTCGTCGGACATTGGCTCATCCCATGTAAGGCGTCAGATAGAAGGTGAAGAAGATCGTCAGCCACACGAGATCGACGAAGTGCCAGTAGAGCGCGGCGATCGAGAGCGCCGCGTGTCTCTCCCGGTCGAAATAGCCGAGCAGGGACCAGAGCAGAACGCATGCGAGCATGAGCGCCCCGACGGCGACATGCGCCATATGGAATCCGGTGGTGACGAAATAGGACGAGCCGTAAGACGTCGAGCTCATCGTGAACGGCTTGTCGCGCCACTCGAAGGCCTGAACGACAAGAAAAATCAGGCCGAGAAGAAGGCCGATCGCCAGCCCGAGCGACTGCCGCCGCGTTCTCCCCCGCGCGGCGCTGTTCTCCCCCCACCAGACGAAAACGCTGCTCAGCAGGAGAATGACCGTGTTGGGCGCGGCCAGCCGCAGGCTCGGCGTCTCGGGGATCCAGACGCGGCCGTATTGGACGACGAAGTAATAGTAGATGAAGAGGAGATAGGCGAAGAGCGAGCCCTCCGTCATCACGACGGTCGTCATGCCCCACCATCCGAAGGTCTTGTGGCCGACGCTGCCGACGGGAAGGCGCATGAGCGGGGCGTCATGCATGGCGCCGCTCCGAAATCTGACCCATCTCGCGCCGGGGCCAGAGCCAGGCGAGAACGGCGGCGAGGAGCAAAAGCGCGAGGATCGCGGCGGCGATCCAGGCGTGGACGAGCGCCGCCGCTCCGAGCGCCGTCGCGGCGAGCGCCGTGAGGAGCGGCGCGAGCGTGTCCTCCGGCATTTTTTGAATGAGCTCGGGCTCGGCGTCGAGGGCGGATGTGGACAGCATTTCCTTGCCTTCGTCCAGCGCCATGCCCCGCTGGATCGAGGAATGTTCGCCGCTCTCCCGCAGATCCCTTTCCCAGAGCGGATGCCGGCTGGCGACCGCAGGGATGACGGCGAAGTTATAAGGGGGCGGCGGCGAAGGCGTCGCCCATTCAAGCGTCGGGCCGCCCCATGGATTCGGCCCCGCCGGCGCGCCATGGCGGCGGCTCACCAGGACATTGACGAGAAGGAGCAGAACGCCCGCCGCGAGAATGAAGGCGCCGATGGTCGTCACGACATTGACGGCGGTCCAGCCGAGGCCCTCGGGATAAGTGTAAATGCGCCGCGGCATGCCCGCGAGGCCCGTCCAGTGCATGGGCAAGAAGGCGATGTTGAACCCCAGGAAGACGGTCCAGAAGTTCCAGCGGCCGAGCCGCTCGTCGAGGAGGCGCCCGGTCATCTTGGGGAACCAGACATAGAGCCCGCCCATGACCGCGAGCACATTGATGCCGATCAGGACGTAATGGAGATGCGCGACGACGAAATAGGTGTCGGTGAGCTGCTGGTCGCTCGGCGCGGCCGCGGTCATGACGCCGGAGACGCCGCCGATCGTGAACATCACGATGAATCCGGCGAAGAAGAGGAAGGCGGTGGAGAGCACGGGCCGCCCCGTCCAGATGGTGGCGATCCATGCGAAGACGCCGACGGCGCTCGGCACGGTGATGACGAACGAGGCGGCGCTGAAGAAGGAAAGGGCGAGGAAGGGAATGCCTGTCGCGAACATGTGATGCAGCCAGACGCCGAAGCCCATCACCATCGTCGCGACGGTCGCGAGGACGACGACCGTATAGCCGACGAGCGGGCGCCGGCAGAAGATCGGCAGCGCATCCGAGACGATGCCCATCGCCGGAAGAACGACGACATAGACCCAAGGGTGCGCGAATATCCAGAAGAGATGCTGCCATAAAAGCGGCTGGCCCTGTCCCGACGGATCGAAGAAATGCGTGCCGAACTGCCGATCCGTCCACAGGAGGAAAAAGGCGAGGCTGACCGCCGGGACGGAGAAGAGAATGCCGAAGGATGTCGTCACCGTTCCCCATGTGAGGATCGGGACCCGGTTGATCGACATGCCGGGGGCGCGCGCGCGAAGAAAGGTGACGACGAAATTCGCCGCGCCCGCCGTCGAGGAGACGCCGAACAGGATCATGCCGATGGCGTAGAAATCCATGTTCGGTCCGGGATTGTAGCGCGTGAGGGCGTAGGGAACGTAATTGAACCAGCCATCGTTCGGGCCATAACCGATGACGAAGCCCGCGTAGATGAAGAGGCCCGAGAAAAGATAAATCCAGTAGGAGAAGGCGTTCAGCCTCGGAAAGGCCATGTCGCGCGCGCCGAGCAGCAAGGGAAAGAGATAGACGCTGAAGCCCGAGAGCACCGGCTGGGCGTAGAGGAAGATCATGGTGAGGCCGTGCATCGAGAAGAGCTGGTCATATTGCTCCGGCGTCAGCAGGGTCTTGTTCGGCCCCGCGAGCTGCAGGCGCATGACGAGCGCCTCGACGCCGCCGAGCATTAAAAAAAGAAAAGCGGTCGCGATGTAGCGCTTGCCATATTCCTTGTGATCGACGGTCGAGAGCCAACCTTTCAGTCCCGGCTCGCCTTCCCAGATATGCGTGAGCCTGTCGCGCGCCGGCGCGCCCGATTGTTCGAGTTCAAGGGAGCGGTCATAGTCGGCGACAGCCATGCGCTTTTCCTACTTCAGGCTTTCCACATAGCGGCGGATCGCGGTGAGCTCCGACGCCTGGAGCTCCAGCGTCGGCATCTTGTTTCCGGGCTTGATGCGCTGGGGATCGGCGATCCAGCCGGTCAGGGTCGCCGTCGTGTTTTGCAGCGTGTTGGACGCGATGCCGCTGCGAGTGGCGACATGGGTCAGATCGGGTCCGAGCTTCCCGCCCGCGAGCGTCCCGCGCACCGTATGGCAGGCGCCGCAGCGCGCCTGAAACATCGCCTCGCCCGCCGCAAGATCGCCCTGTTGCTTCGGGGCGGCGCGCAACTGCGCCGCGCGCCAGGCGGCGAAGGCGTCGGGCGTCTCGGCGATGACGACGATCGCCATATGCGCGTGCTGGCGGCCGCAATATTCGGCGCATTGGCCGCGATAGACGCCGGCCATCTGCGCCTCGAACCAGGTCACGTTGGTCTGATTGGGGATGAGATCGATTTTCTCGCCCAGCGCCGGGACCCAGAAGGAATGGATCACGTCCTGCGTATGCACCTCGAGACGCACGGGCGCGCCGGTCGGGATATGCGCCTCGTTCGCTGTGTCGAAGATTTGCGACGGATCGTCGCTTTTGTAGCGAAACTGCCACCACCATTGATGGCCAGTCACTTCGATCGTGAGCGCCGCCTCACGCGGCGGCCTGTTGATCGCGGCCATCGTGTAGGCGTTCCACGCCATGGCGCCGAAGAGGGCGAGCGTCGAGAGCGCGACCCCGACCGTGATCCAGGACAGACCGCCGCCGCGTCGCGCGATCGGTTCCCGCCCCGTCGCCTGCGCGTCGAGAGAGGTGCGCCGCATGACGACGCCCGCCGCCGTCAGCAGCGCGATGATGGCGACGACCGCAATGGAGAGCACAAGCAGCGCCCATGTAAGGAGCGAGATCGTTGCGGCCTTGTCGCCGAAGGCCTCGAGATAGTTCATCGGCGGCGAGGCGGGCGTCGGCATCAGCGCGTCTCGTTCGGTTTCTGGCCGAAGCTGAAACGCTCGGTCTCGCTCCAGGGCGTCGCCGTCTTCGAAAACTCAGCGGGAACCTGCTCGATTTTCAGCGCCTCGCGGGAGACGGTCTTGCCCCATGTCGGCGCGGGATCGCGGCTGATGCTGTGAATATAGGCGACGAGATCCCAGATGACGTTTTCGGGGAGCATCGCGCCCCATGAGGGCATGCCGTTCGGACGCCCCTGATAAATGCTGAGATAGATATTCTGGGGCTCGCCGCCATAGATGAAGAAACTGTTGCTGAGCGAGGGCCCCATGCCGCCCCCGGCGTTAGGCGCGTGACAGCCGCTGCAATTGAACATGTTGAAATAGCCCATCCCGCGTTGAATGGCTTCGGGGTCGCCGCCGACGGGATTTTTCATCGCGGGGCTCGGGCCGGTGTTCCCCGGCAGCAGCCTCGAGACGGGCGCCTCCAGAACCTCGCGGGCGCTGGGGTAGGGGAGGATGGCCGCAATCGGCGCCGACGGCGGGGCGGGCTGCGCAATCGCCGGCGGAGGCTGCGGCTGTGGCGGCGCCTCTTGCGGCGCGGGTTGCGCCGGTTGCGGCTGCCTTAGCGGCGTGTGTCGCACGGGCCGCCCCTGCGAGGGGAAGGCCGTAAACGTCACGGCTGCGACGAGAGCGAGGAGACCGGGACGCCGCATGGCCATGATCGTTCCTCTAGCGAGCGCCCGCGGGCGCGAGAGGTATTCCATAGCTTGTGAGCAGCGCCGCGATCTCGGGACTCTTCTGCGCGATGATCTCGTCGAGCCGCTTTTTCAGTCCGGCGTCGCCCTTGCGCACGCCCATGGAAATGTCGAAGGAAAATTGCAGCGGCGCGAAGTCCTTGCCGTCTGCAATCGGCACGATCCGCAATGGAACCGGCGAGGTGAGAGCCGCATAGCCGGCGAGCGGCCCCCAGGCGGCGGCAAGCTCGACATCGCCTTTCTCCACCGCTTCGATCAGCCGCGCGGGCGGCGTGGCGTCGCGATAATCGCCGTAGAGCGTGTAGCCGATGACATTGCCCACGATCCCCTGTTCGCCCAGCGCATGGACGGGCGGCGAATTCATGCCGTCGTCTCCGAAGAGATGCACGCCGATCTTCAGGCTGCGGAGGCGGGGATCCTTAAGCGACGCGACATCG
Source organism: Methylocystis sp. IM3 (assembly GCF_038070105.1). NCBI lineage: Bacteria > Pseudomonadati > Pseudomonadota > Alphaproteobacteria > Hyphomicrobiales > Methylocystaceae > Methylocystis > Methylocystis sp. IM3. The sequence goes on from NZ_JBBPBZ010000002.1 coordinate 588,821, forward strand.
ATGTTGCGGTCTTCTCTCGAGACGAAGACATAGCTCGAACGGTAATAGGGCCGCGTCGTTTCGACGGGGTCGTAATGCGCGGGAACGCCCATGACGACGTCGCAAAGCCCCGCCTTGAGCGTGTTGCGGATGAAGCCGCGGCGCTGCGCCCACCATGTGTAGGAGACCTTCGCGCCCATCTCTCGCGCCACGAGTTCCGCAAGCCTGTTTTCAAGCCCCCTCCCATCCGCGTCGGAGAAGGGGAGATTGTTGGGATCGGCGCAGACGCGCAGCATGGCCGGCTCGCCGCCTGCAGCGTGGACGGCCGCAAGGACGAGCGCCACTCCTGCGCATCCAGAGAGAAGAGTGTACGAGACGCGCATGGAAAGGCCCTCACTGCGCCGGAGGCTGGGGGGACGCGGCGCCGGCCGCGTCATGCCCGTCGCCGAGCGAGAAGACGAGCAGCGCGCTGCCCCCGACGGTGTAGAGGGGCAGGTCCTGCATCGCGCCCGTGAAGCCCAGCGCGCCATTGCGCACGCGCGGATCGATCTCGGCGTTGGCGATGACGCCGGGCCAGCCGCCGACGCCGGAGAGGATCGCAACATATTGCGCGCCGTCACGCCCCTGATAGGTGACAGGCTGTCCGACGAAGCCCGAGGGGCCGCGAAACTGCCACAGAAGCTGACCGCTTCGGGCGTCGACGGCTTTGAACAGGCGGTCCATCGTCGCGTAGAAGACCACATCGCCCGCCGTCGCCAGCGCGCCGCTCCAGACGGGAAGCTGTTCGGCGATCGACCAGGTCTTGGCGCGTTTGACCGGGTCCCAGGCCAGAAGTTCGCCGCGATGGCCGCCGGGTCCCGCATACATGTCCACCGTTGCGCCGACGAAAGGCGTGCCGGCGATGTAGCTGACCTCGCTCGTGCTGAAATTGGCGCACAGATGCTGGTGCGGAACATAGAGAAGCTTCGTTCGCGGCGACCAGGCCATCGGCTGCCAGTCCTTGGCGCCGGGCGGCGCCGGACAGATGTTCTGGACGGTCTTGTCGAGGACGGGCTTCAGCGCCTCATTGGGTTCGATGCGGCCGCTTTTCAGATCGACGCCCTTGTAGACGGTCACCGTATCGTAAGGGTCCGCCGACAACACTTCGCCGGTCGCGCGGTCGATGACATACATGTAGCCGTTGCGACCGGGATGAATGAGAACCTTGCGGGCGCCGCCGCCGATCTCGAGATCGAGCAGCATGTTCTCGTTGATCTCGTCATGATCCCACAGATCGTGCGGGCTCATCTGATAGGCCCATTTCGCCTGTCCGCTATCGGCGTCGCGGGCGAAGACGGTGCTCGTCCAGAGATTGTCGCCGGGCCGCTGATTGGAGTTCCAGGGCCCCGGATTTCCGGTGCCGTAATAGACGAGGTTCGTTTCGGGATCGTAGGAGAGCCAGCCCCAAACCGTTCCGCCGCCGATGCGCCAGTGATCGGCGGGCCAGCTCGTCGCGCCGAGGTCCTTGCCCTTCATCCAGTCGTAATGCGGCTTGAAATCCGCGCCGATCAGCGCCTCGGCGTCGGGGCCGGTGGAATAGGCGCGCCAGGCGATCTTGCCGCTCGCCTGATCGACGGCGGTGAGCCAGCCGCGCACGCCCATTTCGCCGCCGCTGTTGCCTGCGAGCACTTTGCCCTTCACTGCAAGCGGCGCCATTGTGATCGTTTCGCCGAGATTGATGTCGCCGAGCTTCGTGACCCAGAGTTCCTTGCCGCTTAGCGCGTCGAGCGCGACCATATGATCGTCGAGCGTGTTGAGAAAGATCTTGCCACTGTCATAGGCGAGGCCGCGGTTGACGACGTCGCAGCAGGCCACGCCTTTCGCCGCCGGGTCGGGCTTTGGGGCATAGGACCATTTTAATTCGCCCGTCACGGCGTCGAGCGCGAACACCTGATTGGGGTGCGGACCGTCATAGGGCCCGACGACATACATCACGCTGTCGATGACCAGCGGCGCCGCCTCCTGACCGCGCGCGGCGCCGATCGAGAACGACCAGGCGAGTTTCAATCGGGCGACATTGCCCGCGTTGATCTGGTCGAGCGCGCTGAAGCGGGTGTTGGCGTAATCGCGCGGGGCCATCGGCCAGTTGCGCGCGTCCGAGGAAAGCGCGGCGAGCGACTGCTGGGCGACGGCCGCACCGGCAAACGCCGCGCTCGCCAACAGGGCGACGCCCAGACGCGTCGCCGCGACTGAAGCGACAGTCGCAAGCGAGGGGATCTCGAGCATCGCCGCCTCTCATTTCAAAACAAGACAATCAGGCCGTCGGAAATGGCTTTGCGGCAGGTAGCGCGCGCCGCAGGGCTGGCGAGCAGAGCAATGGCCGCGCGCCTCGATTTGAAGTTGACGGCTGGTTGCCGCATGGCGCGGGGCCGCCAGTTAAGGGGCGTTCGCCGCGCCGCAAAAGGAAGGAGCCTGGAATCATGACGCAGGAAAAAACGATGAAGGCGCCGGCCTCGGCCGAGACGATCGTCAACGGGCTTGGCTGGTTCTCGCTCGGTCTGGGTCTTATCGAGGTTTTCGCGCCGGGGAGTCTCGCCAGGCCGCTCGGCATGGAGCGGCAATCGTCGCTGCTGCGCACTTATGGACTGAGAGAAATCATCGCCGGCCTCGGCATTCTCATGTCCCGCCGGCCAACAGCATGGCTCTGGGCCCGGGCGTTCGGCGATGTTCTGGATATGGCCACAGTCGCGCCAAAGCTCGGCAGCCGCGAGGGGAGCGTGCGGAAAGCCAACGGCCTCGCGGCGATGGCGATCGGCCTCGTCGCGGCGCTCGACGTCTATTACGCCATGAATTCAGCCCGCTAGGCAAAGAGCGTCAGGCCCGGGGCCTTGCCTTGTCCGGGCCGATCCTTTTGCAGGCGGCGCGAGCGCCCATTTCAGAAAAACTTCGGAAATGTTTTCCGCAGGTGCGAAAAACTTCTGAAACAGCCTCTTGCAAGGTTGGCCTCAGCCCATGGACTCGCGGCCGGTAGAGATAAGGCCGTGCGCGAATTTCGATGGCGATCATCGGTCCCCGTCGCGGGGGCTGAGCGTCTCGCGCCTCTCCGGCCGGGGACGACGCCTGCGGCGCCGAGCCGGGCGGAAAAATGGTTGCGACGCGTTGCTGCCGCGCCTGGCTTCGTTTCTCGTAGAAGGTTCGCCAACAATGAACGTCTCTGTCCGACCCGACGACGTCGCCCTGCCAAAGAATGGCTTGTCCGCCCTCGCGGAGCATTGGCGCGCCGACATTCTGTCGGGATTTCTCGTCTTCCTGATCGCGCTGCCGCTGTGCCTCGGCATCGCCATGGCCTCGGGCTTCCCACCCCAGGCGGGCATCATCTCCGCCATCGTCGGCGGGCTCCTCGTGTCGCGGATCAATGGGTCTTTCATTACGATCATGGGCCCCGCGGCGGGCCTCATCGTCGTCATCCTGGATTCGGTTCAGGAACTCGGGGAGGGAGACGCAGCGGCGGGCTACCGCTATACGCTCGCTGCGATCGTCTTTGCGGGGCTGATCCAGATTCTCATGGGCGTAATGAAGGCGGGCAAGATGAGCGCCTTCTTTCCGTCCTCGGCGGTCCACGGGATGCTCGCCGCGATCGGCATCATCATCATCGCCAAGCAGATTCATGTCATGCTCGGCGTGAAGCCCGACGCCCAGACCCTGTTCCAGACCATCGGCGCCATCCCTGCGAGCGTGAGGGACATGAATCCGGAAGTCGCCATCATCGGCGTCATCGGCCTCATCATTCTGACGCTCTGGACGCTTGTCGCGAATACGCGGCTCCGGGTCGTTCCGGCGCCGCTGCTCGTCGTGCTCGTGGGCATGGCGCTCGCGAAATATTTCGATCTCGAAGACGAGCACAAATATCTCTTTCTGCCCGACGCGGTGTTCCTGCCGCATCACGAATTCACCATCGGGCCGAAATTCCTCGTCACCCTGCCGCAGAACTTTCTCGCCGGATTCTCCTTCCCCGACTTTCACCAGGTCGGACGGATGGTTTTCTGGCAGCAGGTTTTCGCCATCGCCCTCGTCGGCAGCCTTGAGAGTCTGCTCAGCGCCGCGGCGGTCGACAAGCTCGATCCCCTGAAGCGCGTTTCCGATCTCAACCGCGACGTCGCGGCCGTGGGCGTCGGCAATACGATTTGCGGGCTGATCGGCGGCCTGCCGATGATCGCGGAGATCGTCCGCAGCTCCGCCAATGTGAACAATGGCGCGCGCACCGGCTGGGCGAATTTCTTCCACGGCCTGTTCCTGCTCGTCTTCGTGGCGCTGTTTCCCAAGCTGATCCACGAAATTCCGCTCGCCTCCCTCGCGGCGCTGCTGGTCTTCACCGGCTACCGGCTCGCCTCGCCGCGCGAATTCAGGAAGACGCTCGAAATCGGCTGGGACCAGCTCGGCGTCTTCGTCATCACCATTATCGGCGTTCTCGCGACCGATCTTCTGGTCGGCGTGGCGATCGGCGTCGTCGCCGAACTCGTGTTCCACTTCTGGCGCAGCATCGATTGGCGCAATGTGGTCAGGCTCAGCCGTACAATCGAGGAGCGGGAGCCGGGCGTCTTCCATGTCCAGGTGGCCGGCGCCGCTTTTTTTGGCAACTTTCTTGCATTGAAAGGCGACCTCGCGACGATCCCGCCGGGCCGGACGGTCATCTTCGATCTCTCCGGCACGTCGACGATCGACCACACTGTCATGGAGAATCTGCATCACTTCTGCGACGACTATCGGGGCAAGGGCGGCCACGCCGAGATCAGGGGTCTCGATCAGCTCGTTGCAAGCTCGAAGCATCCGCTGGCGCCGCGCAAGCGCGCCGCCTAGGCGCCCAGGCGCCGGGAAGGACGGTCAATGTTGCTGCAATTTGCGCTTTTCTGCGTCGTCGCCCTGTTTGGCGCCGGCGCGATGTCACTCTATTGGCGCGCGCGGGCGGACGTGCAGAGCCTGGTCTACGGGTTGAGCGGCGGTCTGTGCGGGGCGATCTTTCTCGCGGCGGTCGCGCCGAGGGGCGCCGATGCGTTGACGACGACGCTGCCGCTGGGCGTTCCGTGGATCGGCATGCACTTCCGGCTCGATTCCCTGAGCGCATTCTTCCTCGCCGTCGTCGATCTCGGCGGCGCCGCGGCGAGCGCCTATGCCATCGGATATGGCGCGCACGAAAAAGATCCCATGCGCATCCTACCGTTCTTTCCAGCCTTCATCGCCGCGATGAACATGGTGGTTCTCGCCGACGACGCCTTCACTTTCCTCGTCGCCTGGGAGTTCATGTCGCTGACTTCCTTCGCGCTGGTGATTGCCCATCACCATCAGGCGGAAAACCGGGCGGCCGCCTATATCTATCTGCTCATGGCGAGTTTCGGCACGCTCTGCCTGCTCATGGCCTTCGGTCTTTTGGCCGGCGCCGCCGGCGCCTATGACTTCGCGTCCATCCGCGCCGCCGAGCTCGATCCCTGGAAGAAGGGCCTGGCGCTCGCCCTCGTCACGCTCGGCGCCGGCTCAAAGGCGGGCCTCGCGCCCTTGCATATCTGGCTGCCGCTCGCCCATCCCGCCGCGCCGAGTCATGTCTCGGCGCTGATGAGCGGCGTGATGACCAAGGTCGCGATTTACGGCTTCATCCGCATCGTCTTCGATCTTCTGGGGCCGCCTGCCTTCTGGTGGAGCGTCCATCCGCTGGTCTTCGGAGCCGCCAGCGCGCTCGTCGGCGTTCTGTTCGCAACCGTGCAGAGCGATTTGAAGAAGCTCCTGGCGTACAGCACGATCGAGAACGTCGGGATCATTTTCATCGCGCTTGGCCTCGCGCTCGCCTTCAAGGCGAATGGCCAGACGCTCGCCGCGGCGCTCGCCTTCACCGCCGCGCTGTTTCATGTCTTCAACCACTCCTTGTTCAAGGGCGCGCTGTTCTTCGGCGCGGGCGCCGTGCTCGGCGCGACCGGCGAGAGGAACATCGAGCGTCTGGGCGGCCTGATCCGATCCATGCCCAAAACCGCCTTCGTGTTTCTGGGCGCCTGCCTCGCCATCGCGGCGCTTCCGCCGCTCAATGGCTTCGTCTCCGAATGGCTGATCTTTCAGGCGATCCTGCTCAGCCCCACGCTGCCGCAATGGGTGTTGAAACTCACGATCCCCGCCGTCGGCGTGACGCTCGCGCTGAGCGCGGCTCTTGGAGCCGGGGCCTATGTGCGCGCCTTCGGCGTCGTGTTTCTCGGGCGCCCGCGTTCGGAGGCCGCGAAGGGGGCGCGCGAAACCGATCGATGGTCGCTCGGCGCGATGTCGGCGATGGTGTTTCTATGTCTGCTCGCGGGCGTTCTGCCGAGCCTCATGATCGACACCATCTCGCCGGCGGCCGCGGCCTATGTCGGCGGGCGCATGCCGGCGCAGAGCCAGATCGGCTGGCTCTCCATCGCCCCGATCGCCGAAAGCCGCAGCTCCTATAACGGCTTCCTCGTCCTCGCCTTCATCCTCCTGTCGTCGCTGGGCGCCATGCTGACGATCAGGTCGATCTGGCCGCGTCCCCTGCGCCGCGCGCCGCCTTGGGACTGCGGCTACATAGACCCCTCGCCCTTCACGCAATACACCGGCAGCAGCTTCGCGCAGCCGGTCCGGCGCACCCTCGGGAATATCGCTTTCTCGGTGAAGGAGCGGCTCGACATGCCAGCGCCCGGCGACACGCGCGCCGCGCATTTTACGATCGACATTGGCGATCGTTTCATCGCCTATCTGTACGAACCGCTGGGCGAGGCCGTGAACTTCTGCGCAAAGCGGCTCAATTTCGTGAGCTTCCTGTCCATCCAGGAATATCTCGCGCTCGTCTTCGCCGCCCTCGTCCTCATGCTCGTCATCGTGGCGCTATGATCGGCTTTCTCTTCGATTTCATCGCGCAGGGCGCGCAAATGGCGCTGGTGCTGGCGCTCTCGCCGGTGCTGATCGGCTTCACCCGCAAGGTCAAGGCGCGTCTGTTGCGCCGGCGGGGCGCGCCGATCCTCCAGCCCTGGTACGATCTCATCCGTCTTTTCCGCAAGGAGACGGTGCTCGCCGAGGATGCGTCCTGGCTCTACCGCGCCGCGCCCTACATCATCTTCGCGACGACCTGGGTCGCGGCCTCCCTCGTTCCGACCTTCGCGACCGGCCTGATGTTCAGCTGGACGGCGGATCTCATCGCGCTCGCCGCGCTGCTGGGCGCTGGCCGCTTCTTCCTGGCCCTCGCCGGAATGGACGTCGGCACGAGTTTCGGCGGCATCGGCGCGAGCCGCGAGATGATGTTCGGCTCTCTCGCCGAACCCGCGACGATCATGATCGCCTTCGTCGTCTCGCTGATCGCGGGTTCGACGCAGCTCTCCGAGGTCGCGGCCTATATGGCGTCCGACTTTTCGCTGCGCGTCTCGGTGCTTTTCGCCCTCATCGGCCTCGTCATCGTCGCCATCGCCGAGAACGGCCGCATCCCCGTCGACAATCCGGCGACGCATCTCGAGCTGACGATGGTGCATGAGGCGATGATCCTCGAATATTCGGGACGCCATCTCGCAATCATCGAACTGGCCGCGGCGCTCAAGCTGCTGCTTTATGTTTCGCTCATTGGCTGCGTCTTCTTTCCCTTCGGCCTCGCGCCGCATGACGCCGGCCTCGCCGCCATGGGCGTCGGCGTGCTGGCCTATGTCGCCAAGCTCGCCGTCGGAGGGTTCCTTCTCGCCTTCTTCGAGGTTTCGACCGCGAAGATGCGGGTCTTCCGCGTGCCGGACTTCCTGGGGGCCGCGCTGATGCTCGGCCTTCTCGGCACGTTTCTCGTCTTCGTCACGCGGAGCCTTTGATGGCCCATCTCTCGCTCGATATCGCACAGCTGCTTGCGGGCTCGCTGGTGCTGGTGAGCTTCATGCTCCTTTATCAGGACCGGCTCTCGGGACTGATCAATATCTTCGCCCTGCATGCCTTCGTTCTGGCGCTCTCCGTCGCCTGGCAGGCCTATGTGCAGCAGGCGCCGCATCTTTACGTCACAGCGGGCATCGCCCTCGTCTTCAAGGCGATCGTCATCCCCTTCAGCCTGCGCGCCATCATCAAGCGTCTGCGCATTCACCGGACGGTGGAGATCGTCGGCGGGATCGGCTGGACGATGTTGATCGGCATGTTCCTCATGGCGCTGTCGCTCGTCGTCATGCTGCCGGCGACGGCGGCGGCCGATCCCTTCGCGCGCGAGGATCTGGCCTTCGCGCTCGCCATCGTGCTTCTGGGCCTGCTCATGATGGTGACCCGGCGCAACGCCGTAAGCCAGATCATCGGCTTCATGTCGCTGGAAAACGGCCTGATCCTCGCCGCCGCGGGCGCCGACGGCATGCCGCTCGTCGTCGAGATCAGCGTCGCCCTGTCCGTCCTTGTCGCCTTCATCGTCATCGGAGTGTTTCTGTTCCGCATTCGCGAACGCTTCGATACGGTTGATCTTTTCGAACTTGATCGCGTCCGGGGGGAGCGCCGCTGATGCCGGAATTCCTGATGTTGTCCAATGCTCTGGTGGTTATTCCGGCGACCGCCGCCGCCATCCTCGCCTTCGAGCCCGACTACAAGCGCGCCGCGCAGATCAACATGGCGGCTTCCGGCGCGACGCTCGTCTTCGCCCTGCTGCTCCTCCTGAAGGGAAGTGAGACGGGCAGCTTTCTCTTCGTCGACGATCTCAACATCGTCTTCGTCGTGCTCTCGACCTTCGTCGGCCTGACGACGAGCGTCTTCAGCGCGAGCTACATTCGTCACGAAATGGAGACCGGCCGGCTGTCGGCCGGCAATCTGCGTTTCTATCACGCAATGTATCAGACGCTCATGTTCTCGATGAACCTCGCGCTGCTCGCGAGCAACATCGGGCTGATGTGGGTTTCCGTGGAGGTCGCGACGCTGACGACGGTGATGATGGTCGGCGTCTACCGCACCCGCGACTCGCTCGAGGCGGCTTGGAAATATTTCATTCTCGGCAGCGTCGGCATTGCGCTGGCGCTCTTTGGCACGATCCTCGTCTATATGGCGGCCGAGCCGGTCTTGGGACAGGGCTATGACGCGATGGTCTGGTCGTCGCTGATGCAGCAGGCCGCCCATTTCAGCCCCCGGCTGCTCAATGTCGCCTTCGTCTTCCTCATGCTCGGCTACGGCACCAAGGTCGGCCTCGCGCCCATGCACGCCTGGCTTCCCGACGCCCATGCGGAAGGCCCGACGCCGATCTCCGCGGTTCTCTCCGGCCTGCTGCTGAATGTCGCGCTCTACGCCGTTCTGCGCTTCAAGATGCTGCTGACGGCGAACGCCATGGCCATCACGCCGGGGCCGATGCTGATCACGCTCGGCCTCGCCTCGGTGCTCTTTTCTGCCTTCATGCTCTATCGCCGCGACGACGTGAAACGGCTCTTCGCCTATTCCTCGATCGAACACATGGGCGTCATCGCCTTCGCCTTCGGCGTCGGCGGGCCGCTCGCAAATTTCGCCGGCCTGCTTCATATGGCGATGCACAGCCTCACCAAGTCGGCGATCTTCTTCGCCGTCGGCCAGATCGCCCAGGCCAAGGGAACGCAGAAGATCGCCGACATCCGCGGGCTGACCCAGAGCCATCCGCTGCTCGGCTGGGGGCTCGTTGTCGGCGTGATGGCGATTTGCGGGATGCCGCCGCTCGGCGTCTTCATGAGCGAATTTCTCGTCGTGAGTTCGGCATTCTCTCGCGCGCCCTGGCTCGCGGCGCCGCTCGTGCTCGGTCTGCTCGTCGCTTTCGGCGCCTTGCTCATGCGGCTCATCGGCATGGCCTTCGGAGAGCCCTCGAAAAGCGTCGGCGAAGTCGAGGCCTCCTCCATTCCGCTTTTCGCTCATCTCGCGCTCGTGCTCGTGGCCGGGCTTTATCTGCCCGCCTATCTCGTCAGCTGGTTCGAAAATGTTGCGCGTCAGCTGGGCTAGGCGCAGGAGATGACGATGCTCTTCAATCTGAAACGCGAGACCGGCGAAGCGCCGCCGCCGTCCGCCTGCCGTCCCTTTGCGCGCGAGGATGTCGACCCGGGCCAATGGCAAGGAGCCGTGCGTGAGCTCGTCGAGGGGAAGGCGGATTTCTTCAGCCTCTGGAGCGACGGGGCGCAGGTCTATCTGGCGCTCGCCGACCGCGAGACTTATGCGCTGCGCATTCTCGCCCTCGCCTGTCCCGATCGGCGTTTTCCCTCTGTCGCCGGGCTGCATCCCCCGGCGCTGAGGCTGGAGCGCACGATCTGCGACCTCTACGGGCTGGACGCGGAGGGCCTGCCGGACAAGCGGCCCTGGCTCGATCACGGCCGCTGGGGCCTGCGCCATCCCTGCGGCGACGCTGAGCCGCTCGCGACTGCGAGCGAACCTTACGCGTTTTTGCCGGCGGAGGGCGCGCCGCTGCATCAAATCCCGGTCGGGCCCGTTCACGCCGGCATTATCGAGCCGGGCCATTTCCGCTTCTCGGCCAACGGCGAGGTGGTCGTAAGGCTCGAGCAGCGGCTGGGGTTCGTCCACAAGGGAATAGACAGTCTGATGGCCGGCGCGCCGATCGAGCGCGCCGCGAAGATCGCCGCCCGCGTCTCGGGCGACAGCACCGTCGCATACAGTCTCGCCTTCGCGCGGGCCGTGGAGGCGGCATTGGGCGTCGAGGCGCCGCCGCGCGCCGTCTGGCTGCGCGCGTTGATGGCCGAGCTCGAGCGGCTCGCCAATCATTTCGGCGACATTGGCGCGATCTGCAATGACGCCGCCTTCTCGCTCATGCTCGCCCAGTGCGGCCTCGTCCGCGAGCGGCTGCTGAGAAGCGCCGCCGCCTGTTTCGGCCACCGGCTGATGATGGACCGGATCGCGCCCGGCGGGGTCGTCGCGGATCTCGCGGAGGACGGCGTCGCCGCGCTGCGCGCCCTCATGGAATGGATCGCGGCGATGACGCCGCGCCTCATCAGCCTTTATGGCGACACCACCTCCCTGCAGGACCGCACCGTCGCGACGGGCGTTCTGAGCGAGGCGCTCGCGCGCCAATATGCCTGCGGCGGCTTCATCGGCCGCGCCTCGGGGCGGGCCTTCGACGCGCGCCGCGCGATCGGCTACGCGCCTTATGAGGAGCTGTCCTTCGATCTCGGGGCCTCGACCGACGGCGACGTCGACGCCCGCGTCTGGGTGCGGTTCGACGAGGTTCATGCATCGATCCAGATCGTCGAGCAGATTCTCGATCGTCTGCCGCATGGGCCGATAAGGGGGGAAATCGCCGCGCCGGCGGCAAGTTGCGAGGGGGCGGCTCTCGTCGAAGGTTTCCGTGGCGATATTTTTGTCTGGCTGCGGCTCGACACGGAAGGACGCGTGGAGCGCGCGCATCTTCGAGATCCGTCCTGGCTCCAGTGGCCGCTGCTCGAAGCCGCGATCAGGGGCAATATCGTCGCGGATTTCCCCCTGTGCAACAAATCCTTCAACTGCTCCTACTCGGGGCACGACCTCTAGGAGGGGGCGGATGCGTAAGTTTCTTTTCCAGGGCCTCTTCCGCGGCGCCCTGACGGAGCCGCCGCCCTTGCCTGACGACGCCATGCTGGCGGAGCTCGGACGGGCTCTCGAAAAAAACGCGCGTGAAAAACTCGGGCGGAGCCTGTCGATTCGAGAGGTGGACGCCGGCTCCTGCAACGGCTGCGAACTGGAAATCCACGCGCTGAGCAACGCCTATTATGATCTGGAGCGTTTTGGCCTGCGCTTCGTCGCCTCGCCACGCCATGCGGACGTCCTCATGGTGACGGGACCGGTGACGAAAAACATGCGTGAGGCGCTGGAGCGGACTTACAACGCCGCGCCCGCCCCCAAATGGGTGGTGGCGGTCGGGGATTGCGCGTGCAACGGAGGCGTCTTCGCCGAAAGCTACGCCTGCGTGGGCGCCGTATCGAAGGTCGTGCCCGTGGATTTGCATATTCCAGGCTGTCCGCCCGATCCGGTTCAACTGCTGAAGGGATTGATCGCTCTGCTCGGCGCCGCGTAAAGAGCCTCCAAAGCAGCGCGCCTCCACAGCGGATCACGTGGCGGCGGCCCGGGGGCGCGACTGGCGCATTTTCCGCTCGGACCACAGCAAGAGCGTTCTCCTGATTGCGGTTTTTCAATCGGTTCGGGGAACAGGACGGTCAGTGGCGCCGTCATACTTCCGAAACAATCCCCGAGCACGGTCCAGTTTACGTCAAGCAACGCCCGCCTGCCCAGTTGACGGCCACCGTCAAAACACGCCTATGTGCAAGGGGCCGTCGAATTCGGGAAAACTCGCTTCTTCATGACGCTCGTATATAAGCTTCGGCAGCTGCCGCCGTACAAGAGGTTTATGGCGGCCGCGGCAGCCGCCTTGGTTCTGGCCGGCGCGCTCTGGGTTGCAAGATCCGGGAGCGATAATGCGGCCTCTCCGCATGCGGGCGGCAAGGCTGGCGGCGAGGGCGCCCAGATCGTCAGGAGCCAGGGAAAGATCTTCATTCCCGAAGGCTCCCCATATCGCGCCCGCATCGCCGTCGCGCCGGTCCAGCAGAAAAGCATCAGCCGCAGCAAACTGGTGACAGGAACCGTCGAGGCCGACCCGACCCGGACGGTCAAAATCCTGGCTCCGGTGGCCGGGCGCGTCGCCGCCCTGGATGTCGCACTCGGCGATACGGTGAAAAAGGGCCAAAGACTCGCGACCATCGACTCGGGCGATCTGGCGCAAGCCGTCGCCGACGCCGAGAAGGCGCGCGCGACGGTCAAGCTCACCAAGAGCGCCCTGGAGAGGGCGGTCGGGCTCAACAAGGCGGGCGGGTTGGCGCTGAAGGAGCTGGAGCAGGCGCAAAACGACTTCCATCAGGCGTCATCCGAGCTGAAGCGCGCCGAAGCGCGCCTCGAAGTGATTGGCGACAGCGGCACTGTATCTGGACAGCGTCAAATCGTTCTGACCTCGCCGATCGACGGGACGATCACTTCCCTCGACACCGCGCCGGGCGATTTCATCGACAACGCCACCGAGTCGATGATGACTATTTCCAACCTGGAGAAGGTCTGGGTGACCGCGAGCGTCCAGGAAAAGGATCTTTCCTTCGTCCAGAAGGACGAGCGCGTCGAGGTGTCGCTGCTCGCCTATCCCGGCGAGGTGTTCACCGGCCGCGTGCAGGTCATCAGCCAGTTGCTCGAAGCCGATACGCGCCGCAACAAGGTGCGCATCTCCTTCGACAACCCCTATGGGCTTTTCAAGCTGAACATGTTCGCAACGGTGCGTTTTTTCGCGCCGGCCGCCCAGAGCATTCTGGTCCCCCGCTCGGCCCTCTTCATCGTCAACGACACGACGAGCGTCTTTATCGAGGTTGCGCCCTGGACCTTCCAGAGACGACCCGTGATCATCGAATCCGACTACGAAGGCTCGACGATCATCCGTGGCCTGGAGCCGGGACAACGCATTGTGGTGCGCGGCGGAGTCTTGCTCAATGATTGAGCGCGCCGTTGAATTCTGCCTCCAGAGACGCCTCATCGTCATCCTGGCGACGATCCTCGTCTTCATCTACGGCCTCTATTCCTGGACCCAGCTGAAGCTCGAAGCCTATCCGGACGTGGGCGACGTGACGGTGATCGTCACGACGCAAGCCAGGGGACTCGCCGCGGAGGAAGTCGAGCAGCAGATCACCGTGCCGCTCGAGCGCGCGCTCGCGAGCACGCCCGGACTCGTCACGATCCGCTCCACCAGCACTTTCGCGCTTTCGCTGATCACGATGGTGTTCAAGGACGGGGTCGAAGATTACTGGGCGCGTCAGCGCGTTCTCGAGCGCGTCAGCCAGGTGCCCCTGCCGTCGAGCTTCCAGCCGGTTCTCGGCCCCTTGACCAGCCCCGTCGGCGAAATCCTGCGCTATGCCGTCGAATCCGACGAAAAGAGCCTCGCGGAGCTTTCCGAGATTCAGCGCTGGATCATCGTTCCCGCGCTCAATCAGGTACCTGGCGTCGCGAGCGTGGCGAATTTCGGCGGATTGACCCGGCAGTTCCAGCTCGAAGTCGACCCGCTGGCGCTCCAGCGTTACGGCCTGGGCCTTTCCGACATCTCCAACGCCATCACCAGCAACAGCGCGAGCTCTGGCGGCAGTCGCATCACGCGCGGGGAACAGTCTTATGTGATCCGCAGCATCGGGCTCGTGCGCGATCTCGAGGACCTGGGCAACATCGTCGTGACCGAAAACAAGGGCACGCCGGTCCTCACCCGCGATCTGGGGACGCCGCGGATGAGCAGCCAGGAGCGGGAGGGCGTTCTCGGCAAGGACCGTAGTTCGGACGCGATCCAGGGCACGATCCAGATGCTCAAGGGCGAAAACGCCCAGCAGGTTCTCAAGGCCGTGCACGAGCGGCTCGAGCAGCTCCAGGCCGAGCTCGCGCCGCAGGGCGTGCGAATTGTCCCCTACCTCGACCGCAACGAGCTCGTCGACGCGACCGTCGAGAAGGTCGGCCATACGGTGGGGGAGGGCGTGGCGCTCGTCTTCATCGTGCTCATGCTCTTTCTTGGCAGTGCGCGCAGCGCCCTCGTGGTTTCGGTGACGATCCCCATCGCGCTGAGCGTCACGTTCATCTTGATGAATCTGACGAGGCTGCCAGCCAATCTGCTGTCGCTCGGGTCGATCGACTTCGGCGTCATCGTCGACGGCGCCATCGTCGTCACGGAAGCGATTTTGCGCGTGCGCGAGCTCAATCCCACGCGGCCGCTGGAGACGGATGCGGTCCAGTTCGTCGTACGGCAGGTGGTCAATCCCATTTTCTTCGCCACGATCATCATCATCACGGCCTATCTGCCGCTTCTGGGCCTCGAACGCGTGGAGGCGAAACTCTTTTCTCCCGTCGCCTATACGATTTCCTACGCCCTGTTCGGCGCGCTCCTGTGCTCGCTGCTGGTCGTGCCCGGCCTCGCCTATATCGCCTTTAACAAGCCCTCGAAGGTTTTCCATAATGTCGTGCTCGAGCGGCTCCAGGCGAGATATGGGGAGCTGCTCGCCGCCTGCGTCGACAAGCCGAAGATCGTTTATGCCGCAGCCGGCGCGGCCTTCCTGGGCGTCATTGTCGCGGGCGCGACGATCGGGCGGGAGTTCCTGCCCAATCTCGACGAAGGCTCGCTCTGGCTTCAGGTGCAGTTGCCGAGCGGCATTTCCATCGGCAAGGCGCAGGAGATGGCGCGCGATCTCAGAAACGCCGTCCTCGAATTCCCCGAAGTCTCGTTCGTCGTCACCCAGATTGGCCGCAATGACGATCGCACCGACCCCTGGACCACGAGCCATATCGAGGCTCCGGTGGGGCTGAAGCCTTATCATGAATGGCCGTCGGGCGAGACCAAGGCGGAGTTCGTGCGTCGATTGAGCGAGCGGCTGAGGCAATTGCCGGGCGTCGACGCTGGCGTCAGCCAGCCCATCATCGACAATGTCAACGAACTCGTCAGCGGCGCGCACAGCGCCCTGGTCGTCAAGGTCTTCGGAGAGGACCTCAGGGAGATGCGGCGGATCGCCAGCGAAATCGTCGCAACGCTCCGAGAGACGCCCGGCACGACCCAGACCTCGATCGTCCAGGAGCCGCCCATCCCGCAGATCGCCTTTCACATCGATCGCACCACGGCGGCCCGCTACGGCATCAATGTCGCGGATGTCGCCAACCTCATCCAGACGGGCGTCGGCGGGAGCCCGATCGGCCAAATCTACGTCAACGATCGCAGCTACGATGTGACGGTGCGCTTCCCGCCCGAGGCGCGCAACAGCCCCGAGGCGCTCGGCAATCTGCTGGTCAACGCCACCTCCGGCGCCCAGATTCCGCTTTCGCAGATCGCGAAGATCTCCCTGCAGAACGGCGAGAGCGCGATCTCCCATGAAAAGACCAAGCGCGCGCTGACCGTCCGCGTCGATTACGACAACCGAGACCTCTCTTCCTATCTTGCGGATGCGCAGGCGCGCATTGCGAAGAACGTGCAGTTCGATCCCGCGCTCTACAAACTCGTCTGGGGCGGCAAGTTCGAGAACCAGCAGCGGGCGCAGGCGCGGTTGCGGGTCATCGTCGGCGCCGTTCTGGCGCTGATGCTCGTCATCCTCTACATCGGCTTCGGAAAGATGCGCCATGCGCTTCTGATCCTGGCGGTCGTGCCGCTTGCGACCTTCGGCGGGCTTGTCTCGCTGCATATCAGGACCGACAGCCTCAATGTGGCGACGGGCGTGGGGTTCCTCGCGCTTTTCGGCGTGGCGGTCCAGAACGGCATCATCATGGTCGCCAATCTCAACCGGACGACCGCCGTACGCGTCGCTTCCGCGCGGTCGCGCTGGGTTGCGACTGGTATCGGCCGAGACGCCATGCGACGTGAGTTCGTTGCGGCGATCAGGACCGGCGTCATGGAAGGGGCGGCGGAACGCTTCAGGCCTGTGCTGATGACCTCCACGGTGGCGACCGTCGGCATGTTGCCGGCGGCGATGGCGACGGGCGTCGGCAGCGACGTTCAGCGCAGCCTCGCGACGGTCATCGTCGGCGGCCTCATCGTCGCCACCCTGCTGACGCTCTTCATCCTGCCGAGCTTCTATTTCGTGACCGAATGCTTCATGCGGACGCGGGGAGAGAAATTCCTCCAGCGAGAAGGGGCGGCCCAGCGATGAGGCCGGGGCTGTTCAAACGCATGTGGCAAGGGTTTCGCCGGAGCTTGCGCGCCGGCCTGATGGCAATGGGCGCGGGATCTCTTTCGGCCTGTTTTCCGGTCGGCCCGGATTTTTCGCCCCCGCCGACGCCGGCGGCGAACCATTTCACGCCCGAGCCCGCGGTTTCCCCCGGCGACGGGCAACGCTTCGAGGAAGGCAAGGACATCCCGGCCGAGTGGTGGCGGCTCTTCAAATCCCCCGCGCTCGACGCGCTGGTGCGCGAGGCGCTGCAAAACAGTCCCAATCTGCAATCCGCCGAGGCCGCCGTTCGCGTCGCCTATTACACCGCCGAGGCGCAGAAAGGCGGCTTTTTCCCCCAGCTGCTGTTCAACTCCAACGACAGCACCAACCTTCAGTCCAACAACCGTTCTCTTTCGAGCATCAATCAGGTCATCTTCAACCAGCTTTACCCGAGTCCGGCCAATATTCTCTACAACGTGCAGTCGGTGAACACGCAAAATCCGCCGACGGCGAATTATGCGCTGCTGCTCAAGCAATTCACCGTCAGCTACACGCCGGATGTATGGGGGCAGAACCTGCGCGCCGTCGAGTCGCTCGTCGCGCAGACGGAGGCGCAGCGCTGGCAACTCGAGGCCGCCCAGCTCGCGCTCACGAGCAATGTCGTCGTCGCAGCCATTCAGGAAGCTTCGATCCGCGGGCAGATCGAGGCGACAAAAACGATCATCACCATTCTTCGAGAGTCGCTCGACATTCTCAACCGGCAATATTCTTTCGGTTCAATCGCAAAGGCGGACGTCATCGCCCAGGAAGCCGCGCTCGCCCAGGCCGAGCAGACGCTTCCGCCGCTCGAGAAGGAGCTTGCGATACAGCGTGATCTTCTCACTGCGCTCGCCGGGCGCTTTTCCTTCGAGGGGCCGGGAGAGATTTTCGAACTGTCGCATTTCACCTTGCCCTCCAGCGTTCCAGTCAGCCTGCCCTCGCGGCTCGTCGCGCAACGTCCCGACATCAGGGCCGCTGAGGCTAATCTTCATTCGGCCAGCGCCAACGTCGGCGTGACCATCGCCAGCCGACTGCCGAATCTCAACCTGTCGGGCAACCTTGGGGCCAGCGCGTTCAAGGTGACGGAGCTCTTCACGCCTGGCACGGGCCTCTATGTGGCGGCGGCCAATATCACGCAGCCGATCTTTGATGGCATGACGCTTCTGAACAAGCAGAAGGCCGCCGAGGCCCAGCTCCAGCAAGCGGATGCGAAATATCGCGCGACGGTGATCAACGCCTTCCAGAACGTCGCCGATGCGCTGCGCTCGCTGCAAGCGGACGCCAGGGCGGTCATCACGGCGCGCAAGGCCGAGGACGCGGCCAAGCGCAACCTCGACATCGTGCGCATGCAGCTCAAATACGGGCAGGTCTCGCAGATTGCGGTTCTTTACGCGCAGCGCACCTTTCTTCTGGCGTCGTTGTCGCGCGTCCAGGCCGACGCCACGCGACTCTCTGACACGGCCGGGCTGTTCATGGCGCTTGGCGGCGGCTGGTGGAGCCGGGAGTCGCAATAGGGGCCTGCGCCCGGTAATTTCTGCTCCATGTCTCGAAGGTGGCCGACCGTCACAATTTGCGGACACAAGCCCCGGAACCGCGCTATAGCGGGGAGACAGCTCTTAATTTGGCGCGATTTGAGATGACGACCCGCACCTCCATCCTGCTCGTCGAGGACGACTCGGAAATCAACCAGCTGATTACGCAGTATCTCGAAAAGCACGACATGGACGTCGTCGCCGTCTCCAACAGCGAGGCGATGGATCAGGCGCTTGCCAGCCGGGCTTTCGACCTGCTGCTGCTCGATCTCAACCTTCCCGGCGAGGACGGGTTTTCCATCTGCCGGCGCGTCAGGGCCCAGCAGTCGCTTCCGATCATCATCGTCACCGCCAAGGCGGAGGACCTCGACAAGATTCTCGGGCTCGAGATGGGGGCGGACGACTATGTCGTGAAGCCTTTCAACTCGCGCGAGCTTTTGGCGCGCATCCGCGCCGTTCTGAGGCGCGCGGAGGCGCAAAGCCGCGTCGGCGCGAGCCTGCCGCGCCAGACATATCATTTCGGGGGATGGCGCATGGAGCTTCTTTCCCGTGAGGTTGTTTCCCCGAGGGGCATAAAGGTCGCGATGACAGGGGCGGAGTTCGACCTTCTCCATGCGCTGTGCGAGAACCCCAACCGTGTCCTGACGAGAGACCAACTGATCAATCTCACCCATGGCCCCACATCTGGCCCCTTTGAAAGAAGCGTCGACGTACTGATCAGCCGCCTTCGACAGAAGCTCGAGAAAGACCCCAAGAATCCGGCGATCATCCTTACCGTGAGATCGGAGGGTTACATGTTCGCCGCGTCGGTGACGCGCTCATGAAATCGGCAGGCATGGTCGCCCGCCTCGGGCCCGATCGTCTCGCCGGACAAATTACCCTTCTCATTCTCGGCGCGATCGTGACGTTTCAGACGATCGTGCTCGTCGCCTTTCACCTCCTTGATGTCGAGGGACGCCGGCATATCGTCGACCAGACCGATTTCGTCGCCAGCATCATCCTTGCTGTCGACGCCGCGCCAATGGAGGAGCGGCAGCATCTCCTCTCCGAATTCGCGCATGCCGTTCCTTTCGCCAACATCCATATCGAGGGCGAGCGCCCGCAGGCCGTTGCGCTCGACAACTGGGAATTCGCGAACGAAATTCGCGCAATCCACTCCGACTTGTGGGAGAAGGCGGAAGTTTTCGCCGCCTCTGCGCCGGATGGCCGCAATTCTGGCGTCCTCGCGGTTGGATTGCGTAAGGGCGGCTACGCTCTCATTTCAATCTACCAGCACCGCAAGCCTCCCCGGTCTGTGTGGCGATGGTTCTGGCAACCCGAACCCGGAACGCCCTTCTTCCTCACGCCCTGGGCGCTGTCCGCGATCCTGTTTTTCCTCTGCACGACAATTCTCGTCGTATGGGCGTCGGACGGCATCGTCGCGCCGCTCGTCAAGCTTGCGAAGCACGCGGAACAATTTCCCGACCGCGGCGAGGGCGACGAACTGCTGGCCGAGCGAGGCCCTACGGAGGTGCGCGAGCTCACCCGCTCCATAAACAGAATGCAGGACCGAATCCGCACCATGATCGCGGCCCGCAGCCAGGTGCTCGCGGCTGTCAGTCATGATCTGAAAACGATCATCACGCGGCTGAACCTGCGAACGGAACTCGTGTCCGAACCCCATCTGCGCGACAAGATGCTGCATGATATTTCGTTGATGGACGCCATGCTTCGAAAGAATCTCGAACATTTGCGCGCCGAAAGCGACCGCGCGGATTATTCTCTGATCGACATCGACAGCGTTTTGCAAACGGTTGCGGATCAGTTCGTCGACCTCGGCTACAGGGTGCGCTATCGCGGTGGCGACAGATATATGATTCTCGGATCGCTTACGGAGATGCAGCGCGTTTTCAATAATCTCGTCGAAAACGCTATCCACCACGCGGGCGCCGTCGAGATCGAAGCGCGTCAGACAGGCGGCGATCGTCTGCAGATTGACGTGATCGACAATGGCCCCGGCATCCCGGATGATCAAAAAGCGACGATTTTCGAGCCATTCGTGCGCGGCGAGCCAGGCAGGACGATCAGCAATCACAGCGGCTTCGGGCTCGGCCTCTCGATCGTTCGCTCGCTTGTCGAGCATCACGGCGGCGCGGTCGCGCTGCTCGACCACAAGCCCCATGGGTTGATCGTCCGCGTCGTGCTTCCGCTGCAAAACGGCGTCGTTGCGTCGAGCTGATGGCGCTTGTCAGGGTTTTTGACAGAGCAGGTCGCCGGCCTGCAAATGGCGTTTGAGTCCGCGCGTCGAATATGTCTCCGAGAAACCGGCCTCTCTCGCGTCGTGGATCTTTATGCGCGGCGCATCCAGTATGGATTGCGCGATCTGAGGCGAAATTGCCGCCCGTGACGTGGAGGCGCCTGCGAGCGTCGCGAGATCGTCGTCATTGTTCGAGAAAGACGCCTGGAACGATTTGGGAGGCGCGTCGATTCGAACGGCGCCAGAAAACGCCCCCGAGCCGCTTCTGATGCTTATAAGTTCGCTTTGCCGGCCTGCGCAGCCCAGCCGAGACAGATCAGCTCTTCGGGGATATCCTTGCACACAAGCAGTCGAACGCCGAGCTTGCGATAATCCGGCGGCGCTTTGGTCCAGACTTCGGCCGCATGCCCGCATCCGAGAGAAAGAAGGCAACCGAGGGCGGCCGCGCCTGCGACTGAATTCGATCGACTCATCAACCGCTCCCTGTTCAAATTCACCACTTGTGTTTGCGAGCGAGCCTGCCAACGGGGCTCAGTCTGATTGGTCACATCAAATGCGCGTCGCCTGCCTTTTATCAGGAGCCGCAGGATCTATCTTGCGATCAGACGCTAAAATGGCCGCTTCGGCCCCGACGCCCCAACTCATTCAATCAGAGCCTATCAACAAACCAGGTATTGAGCTTCCCCCGATTTTTGAGTTCGACGAGTCCGCAACCTATGTACCTGAACCGGGCGCCGAGCTTGTCTCGCATCTCTTGCGAAATGTGCACCTTTCCCGACGTTCCAGTCTGCTCCAGCCGCGCGGCGACGTTAACGGTATCGCCCCAAATATCGTAGAACGGCTTGTTGACGCCGATCACGCCAGCCAGGACGTCTCCGCTGTGGATGCCCACGCGGACGTCCACCACGCATCCAATTTCTTCGCGCAAAGCCGGGATCAGGCCCACGATGTCCAGTCCAGCCAGTACGGCGCGATCGGCGTGATCGAATTGGGGATGCGGCAGGCCCGCAACGGCCAGATAGCCATCGCCAATCGTTTTGATTTTTTCGAGTCCGTGTCTCTTGATGACGCCGTCAAACGCCTTGAATATCCGGTCGAGGATGGCGACAACGTCGCTTGCGGATTTATCCCGGGCGAAAGCCGTGAAGCCGACAATATCGATAAACAACACGGATGCGACGTGGTGATCGGCGATTACCTCATTATCTTTCATACGGGCGGCAATTGAATCAGGGAGCATGTTCCGCAACAGCCTCTCTGATCGCTCCCGTTCCTTTTTCAACTCGGCGGTCCGCTGCTCCACCTGCCGCTCGAGGTCGTGCAACAGCTCGTCACGGGTAAGAAACGCCAGAATCTCGCTTACCGTTCCAATATCGCGCTCATTCAAAGGCGCCGGCAAAATCAGCCGACGGATCAAGCCAGCAGACGCGTCAATTTGCAGAGAAATCTCCTTGTTGTTCTCCTCTAGTAGAACGACAAGCTCCAGTGGCGCTCTGGCGCGAAGGTCACGTGAAAGCAAAGAGATTGCATGACCGGCGGCAACTTGCCTGATACCCGCCGCGACTAACGCAGCTCGCAGCTTTTCTCTGGCGAAGGGCACGGCCTCGGAAGAGGATATCGAAAGTCGTCCGATCTCGATCATCGCACGGGTTCTCGCCAACGCAACGCTAGAACGCTGGCGTCATCATTGTGGGAGCCGAACTTTTCAACGAGGGAGCGCGCGACATGAACTGCGCTTCCAACAGGAATATGGGTGGGAGAAGACAGGCCGTCGGTATGCATCAGGAACCAAACATCTCGCTTCAACTCCGTCCGGATTATTTTCGGACGACGCATGCGTAATCCTACAACGCCGACCCGCATCTCCAGAGGCCGCAGCGCCAAGCTTGCCTGAACATTTCCTATGCCACAAAAGGACAGTTCACCATTGCGCAACCTTGCAATGGATATCGCCGCGCCGGAAGTCCCCCTCAGAGTTTGGTCGAGACGTTCTAATAGAGCGTCCGGCTCGCCGTCGGGGTTGTCGTAGACAAAAGCGCGCGCCCTCTCGGCAATATGATATGCGCTCAGGCCATGCCCGGCGCCGTCAATCAACGCCGCCAGGGCGCCATCGCGGGCCGGAATCACGATGCCGGAGTCGCCGCCTCGCGGAGCGCCGGGATATGAACGGACATGCACAGCCCAATCCAGTTCCAAGGTCAGCTCCATTTCACGATTCGAATACGGGTTCCCTGGCCCGGTTGGCTTTCGATGCTGAAATCGTCAACAAGTCGTTTCGTTCCAGGCAGACCCAAGCCGAGAGTCCCGCCGGTCGAGACATTTTCTTTCATCGCTTCTTCCAGATCCCGTATGCCGGGACCCCTGTCTTCGACGATCGCCTCTATGCCGGGGCGCTTTATCTGCAGAACCGGCCGCAAGCTGAGGAGGCCGGACTCTGCGTATTTGACGACATTGGTCACAAGCTCGCTGACCGCCGTCGCGAGCGCGGCCGTAGCATTCGCCGACATGCCGATCTGTTGCGCCATCTCCCGTGTCGCCAGGATCGCGAGTGCAATGTCCTTCGAGGCAAGGATACGGATCCTGCGGCCCTGGTTCACCGGAAACGCTCCATCGCGCTCTCCACGGACAGGGCTGTATCTGCCCAGCATGTTTCGAGATCCATCATCGTCAATCCTGCTGCCGCACCGGGCCTGATCCCCGCCAGAACGACGGACACTCCCATCAGCTTCACGCCGACACCCACACGCCTGATCATCTCGAAATCATGGTCATCGAGAAGTTCAACAGCTGAAAGATCAAGTACCAGTCCGGAAATCTGATGGAGGTGGACATACGCCAGGACGGATTTGCGAAGTTCGGAAAAAAATGCGTCATGGACCGGGTCGGGGAAAGGAACGATCATTACCCCTTCGACAAGCTGCAGAACGATGCGCGTATCACTTTCCGGCAATTTTCTGCTCCACGCCCGCGCGGTCGAAGGCAATGCGAAGAGCGTCTTGCAGATTACCCGTCGTCTTCATGTCGCCGACTTCGATGCCGAGTTCCACGATGGTTTGAGCCACTGACGGCGACAGCCCCGATACGATTGTGTAGCTTCCCATCAATCGGGCCGCCTTCGTCATTCGGATGAAATGATTGGCCACAGCCGTGTCCACGACGGCGACGCCCGAAATATCCAGGATGAAGACCTGCGCCCTTTTTTCCGCAATCTGCTCGAGCATGCGTTGCATGATGTCCTGAGCGCGTCGGCTATCCACGATGCCGACGACCGGCAACATCAATATGCCGTCCCATATCGCCGTAATTGGCGTGCTCATATCCGTGAGCGCGCGGCTTTGCTGCGAAATGATCTCAGCGGTCATCTGCGCATAAATATCGACGACCAAAGCCCCTTCCATTTGGCCAACGCGCCAGAACGATTCGACGCTTTTCGAGAGTTCTTCCTTATCGAGCCCTGTCGCGTAAATTCTATCGCTCCACAACTGTAGAGCCTTATTCATCACTGAAAGATAATGCCGCGGCTTGATCTGGAGTTGGGCATGAACCTCGCCAATCCTCACGCGGCTTTTCACATAGTCCTCATCCCACTCGGCGTCCAGGAACTCCAACCAGGCCCTTCTCGAATGAGCCTGAGCACGATGGAGCGAAGGCTCGTCAGGAAAATGCACCTCAAATTCATGCCCAAGGGCTGCGCGCATATAATCGTAGAGTTCGCCGAGGAAGCTGTCGATCAGGGGAGACAGATAGGGAGACAAGGCGCGCACGCGCTCAAAATCAACGTCGGTAACCTCGTACAGTTTGCGAAACTCCTGGAAAATCATGGCTGTTCGATCTCCGTTCGAGGACGTCCGTCAGCGCCCTGGCTCAATGCCAAGTTGTTGCTTAAGGCAAGGTAACGATCAAGAGGCCATCGCGAGAAAAAGGCGTACGCCGGCGGCGTCCGGGCTTGACCTTGGCAGCCGCCCGTCGAATCAGCATCCACTCGACAATGCGGTGACGAGGGGTTGGCGAACATCTGTGTAAACGCTTGAACTCACTCGTTCATTTTAGCTTGCTCGAAATTCAGCTTACCTGTGGACCTGCGCACGTTGGGAGCCAATCAGGATCGTGCGGGCAGAGCTGCCCTTGGTCAGTTCGGGCGCGAGCTGGATTTCGGCTCGGATCGTTCCGTCCGGGGCAAGCACATCGCCTATCTCCACGTCTCGGAACAAGCATGTTTTCTGGCGTTCAGGATAGCAACCGAAGAGATTGCGGGAGTGAGCGCCGTGATTTCAGTGGCTTATGCGCCAACATCACGAAATGCTGATCCCGTGATATTGCGCAAGACCGGGACGTTTAGGTTGAGCTGATTGCCCGAATCTGTGGTAATCCTAGCCGTTAGCTCGGCAGATCAAGCCGAAATGGGGAGGATAAATGAAGAAGCGCCTTTCACTCATGGCTATGTCCCTCGGCCTATCGATGATGACGACAGCAGCCCTTTCACAAGGAACGTCGGTGCAAACCTGTTCTGCAGCGTATGACGTATGCTTTAATGCATGTTCCCAGCAGTTTCCTGGGGGCACTGATGCATCCGCAAAATGCATCGACAAATGCGCAATGTCTCGTGCGAAATGCGACCGAAATGGTTGTTTTAAAAGCGATTCGGTCAACATCTGCGGCCTCGCCAAAGAGTAGTGTCTCTCGCGAAACCTGAATCCAAAGCAGAACCTATCGAAAGGGAGTGCCTCTGATGCGTCTTTTTGTTTCTTCTCTAGCCTTTTGTGCCCTTGCGGGGAGCGCTCTGGCTGCGACCGGGCTCGATACCTATGTGGACAAGAATGGCTTTATCGATGTGCAGGCTCTGACTTGTGCTCAGCTCGCGGACACGTATCAAGAAGATGCGAACGCTTTGGCGAACTGGTATTCCGGTTGGTATAATGGCCTCGCGAAGAAGCATTACTACCACCTGACCCGCGTCGCGGGCGAGGAGCATCAGCTCATCGTCTACTGTAAGGCGCATCGAAATGAGAAGATTATCCATGCTCTTGATCACGTCTTCAAGGAAGAGCATGAAGGCGGACCTCGCTGAGGCCTAACTTTTTTCCTCCGCGACCTTAAATGAAAGCCCGGACCACTGTCCGGGCTGAGATCGCTGACAAACCCCCGTCATTTTGGCGGGGGTTTTGTTTTTGTCGGCGCGGGGCGTCGGCGGGCGATTTTTTGGGGGGAGAATTGGGCGTTTGGTTTCAGGCGGGTTTCGGCTCGGCCCCGTTGGCCAGCAGGAGGGCGATCTTCTTCATATTTTGGGTGGCGGCGGCGAGGAGGCATTGCCATCGCACCCGCAAGAGGCCCCGAACTTCGCATAGCGGTGGCCGAAGAGTTGCTTGGCGTCGGCGAAAGAGCGCTCCACTGAGCAGCAAATAAATAGCTGCATGAGAATCTCCGAAATTATCTCCCCTGCCGACCAACAGAAGATCGCGAATTTTGATCGGACAGCCAAGCAGGCCAAATATGCGGTAAAGCGAGAACACTACCGACAGGCTACCAATCGCTACAACGAACGGATGAAGACCCGAACGCCGGGTTCGAAGCTCCCGAAGAGACCCCAGCCGCCGAAGCCACCACAGTGAGTGCGTCGACGCTTCGCCGATGTGACTGTGTGTCGCATCACAGTCCTAAGCCGCTGTTTTTGCGATGAACACCTCGAAAAGGTTCGATAGTCTACCCTCAACGGTAATTTACTTTGTTAGTGGTGCAAAATAGACTCAAGGCGTTGCGCAATCTCACGCGAGAGATTGGGTAAACTCAAAGGAAGAAAAAATGGCAATCTCCAATGCGCCGTCAAAAACGAAGCCTCTCATCATCGCGCTCGGCGTCATCGCCGCTATCATTTTCGTGATTGTTGGCGCTCCGCATTTTGTTCGGTCGCTCAGCGGCTGATTGGGGAAAAGTCAGTCTAAGCCTATCAGGCTGACCTTAATCCAGTGGGGTCGCTCATGCGGCCCCGTTTTCTCATTCACTGCGGTTGGAGAGTTTTCGGATCGATAGATCAGGAGCTTTTGTTGATCCGTAGGCAGCTTGATTCTGGAGTGCGAAGGCCGCATAGGCTGTTTGATGCGAGATTAGTTTGCATTAGGGGATCATTCGGCCCAAGAGGAATTCTGATGGCATTCTTTGCAATCCACGCGAGCAGAGGGCTTTAAAAGATCGTGAGAAAAGTCGCATCGCGTTGTGGTAAAGGCGACTGCGCTCGTGATCCTCATGACAAGCCATGCAGTCCTTCTCGATCAAACGATGATGGAAGGGCGTTGAGGTTTTCCTATTTTGAAGTGCCCCAATAGTTGTCACGAGCCCATCAGATTGAATGGAGTGACATTCTTTGCATTTCGCTGAAGAGGGCATGGGCGTTGGACAGCTGGCCGGGTGCGATCCATAAAGCGGGATAACGGCAGGCGCTGACGAGCGCGGCGATAAGTATACCTGACAAAAAGATAGTCGGTTTATTCAACGCCATTTCCCAAAAAAAGCTCAAATCGCAAATGCCTCAGTTGTCAGCGCATGAGCAAACCGCTAATTTTTGAGATATCCTACCGCTAGTGTATCGAAATAGAGCTGTTCCACATCTGCGAGCGTGGCACCCTGTGCAAGACGCGCGGACTTGTCTATATCTAGGTGCTTGCGAGCTTGGCGCAGCAGAAGCACGCTCACAAGCCCGGAAGCGACAGTTGCGAGCATCGCGGTCAGCGCTAGACAAGGCAGAAGGGCATTCATGTGGATGCCAGCGTGAACAATTACCAAGACGCCGCTAATCCAGGAAATTGACTGGTGGAGGCGCAAGAAGGTAGCGGGATTGCCCGTATGGACAATGCGATGCTTTCTCGCGGATTACGGCAAGAGGGACAGCAAGATTGCGACAAGACCGACGGTCCCCAGATATCGGCCAATGCTGACATACCCCCAGAGATGCAACAGGTAATCAAGTCCGATAGCCAAGCCGACCATCAAAAGAAACCAGAGCAGAAACCCAAAAATGCTTCTCTGAATGACCGTCATGCCAAGCTGCCTTTGTCTATTCTCCCGGTTCTGAGCGAGCCTATCACGATGCTTAAGAACACGATGCTTAAGAAAACCTGTTGGTGATTTACGACATCGTTAAAGCTACAGTATTTCGGAATCGTCGCTACGAGCCGGCGTCATGTCGACCGCGCCGACAGGCGCCAGATCGTTCGGCTCCTTAACAAGCTTCAAGTCGTCTCGCGGAGCGTTGGGAGGTTGCAGACGTCGGGTCTTCGGCGTCTTCTGGCCCGACACTCTCTAGGCGTTTTCTGTTCAATGCCGACCAGAACATTGGTCTGCCCATAGTGCCGTTCAATCATGGCGACGGACGTGCCCATGCTCTTCTTCAGCCAATAGACATTGGTGCCGTTCTGAAGCCTGAAGGGCGCGTAGGTGTGGCTAAGGCTATAGAGGGTGTGGCGGTTCCCGTTGGTGTCGTGTTCAATGCCAGCGGCTCGGAGCATGGTGTAGAAGCCGGTCCAGTTCTCGATGGGCTCTCCGTCCTCATGACAGAACACAAGGTCATCAGGATCGGTCTTGTAGTCGCGCTTTTTGAGAATTTCGAAATACCGTTCAACGCCGGGCTGGCAGACCACAAGGCGCTCCCCGGTCTTATCTTTGGCCGTTCACGTGACCCACGTTCCGTGATCGTTGCTGTAGATGGACGCTTCTAAGAACCAAGCCAAATCGGCGGTTTCTGATTCTCTGGCCTTCAGAGGATCGGAGGGGGATCAATGCGTGAGCAGCCGGGCTTTTTCGACGTAGAGGATCGGTTGAAAAGGCTGAGTGGGCTCGGGGATCACCTGGAAGCTTTCGCTGCGGCTGTGGACTTCGAGATGTTTCGCGGTGATCTGGTCTCGGCGCTCGGCTATTCCGACGGGGTGCAAGGCGGAAGGCCGCCCTTCGATCCGGTGCTGATGTTCAAGATCCTTGTGATCCAGGCGATGGACAACCTCACCGACGAGCGTGCCGAGTTTCTCATCAACGACCGCATGTCCTTCATGCGCTTCCTCGGCCTGTCGCTCGCCGACCGGGTTCCTGACGCACGCACCATCTGGCTGTTTCGTGAGAAGTTAACCAAAGCGGGCGCGATTGAGGGGCTATTCGCCCGCTTTGACACAGCTTTGCGGGTCTCAGGCTACATCGCCATGTCAGGGCAGATTGCGACGCGACGCTTGTCGCCGCGCCCAAGCAGCGCAACAGCGAGGACGAGAAGAAGGCAATCAAGGAGGGCCGCATTCCGGAGGGTTGGGCCGAAAACCCAGCGAAACTGCGGCAGAAGGACCGCGACGCACGCTGGACTGTGAAGTTCAGCAAGGCGAAGGAGCGGCTCGATGGGACGAAGCCGCCAGTCGACATAGCTATCCCGACCTTTGGCTATCAGAACCATATTGCGATCGACAAAGGCTTCGGCTTCATCCGCAAATGGACGGCCACGGACGCCGCCGCCTACGAGGGGGCGCGGTTACGCGAGGGTCTGCTAGGCAAGACCAATACGGCGGCGTCTGTCTGGGCGGACACGGCCTATCGCTCCACCGGCAATGAAGCGTTCATGGCCAAGAATGGCCTCGTCAGCCGCATCCATCGCAAGAAGCCGAAGAGCCGAGCGATGCCCGACGCCGTCCGTCGCGCCAACGCCCTCCAATGGGTCGTTCGCTCGCGCGTCGAGCACGTCTTCGCGGAGCAGAAGAACAGGATGAGGCACTCATCCGAACGATCGGCATCGCCCGCGCCAAGGTGAAAACCGGCATGGCGAACCTCGTCTATAACTTCAAGCGGCTCGTCTTCTAGGGAAGAATCGCCGCCGCCTGACGCTCCGCAGAGGCAGAGTGCGGCGCTGGCCGCGCCCAATCGGACCAATCTCAAGCCGTTCATGCCCCCCAGTTGCCAAGTCGCCGGCTCGCACCGTGTTGATTGCAGCGTCCAATTGCAGGACGCAAGCGCACGACGGTGGGCGAGCCTGTGCCGATACGGATGAGTTTAACGGCCTATGTCTCGCGCCGCTGACGTCGAAGTAGAGGAAAATGCGGAAGGATCGACGGAGGATCGCGATCATGGGTCAATGCACGCACTATGTTTTGGTCTTCGGCCGCATGGCCAGAGTGGAGCAGGGGTATGTTTCGGGCCTGTTCTGCGCGGATTAACTCCAGATAGACGTCTTGTCGTCGGATGAAGGCCAAGTAGTTTCTGGCCCGCACCCGACTAGGTTCGGGCCTACTGATGACTTCTCAGTGCAGCGAAGATGGCGCGGGCTTTCGTCGTGTTGTCCATTTTTTCCTTGCATTTTCGGCAATTATTCCATGGCTCGCAGCCCCGACTCCCCTGATGCTTGCTTTAGATATTTGGAATAATCTGTCAGCCACCCGACAACCACTATCGCAAGCCCCATTAAGAGATAGAAAATACATGCTAGGCTGTTTCCGGAAAAAATGAATGTGAAACCTATAAGAACTAAGGCTGGGCCAACGACCTTTTCAATCCACCCGTGAATTCGGAACTGCAGCCACGTCAGCCAACCTAGCTGGAAATCGGTAGCAAGCGTGAGTGCGAAATGGACGCCGGCTAGTGTGTACGACAAGAATGCAGGAAATCCGTCCAAGCCAATGAGTTTCGGCGCGATCAAGAAGGTCAGTACAGTCAAATAGTCTAGGTACCCATGTGCGATTGGCGTGATAGGCTTCATGGCATCCTCCGTATCGATCGCCCTCAAGGTGGTAAGGCGTGAATGCCGAGAAGCTACGTATTGCCGATGCCTGTGTCTGTAACCGAGGTCACAAGGCAAGTAGACGACTATACGTACGTAACGAAGGCGGCGGCGGCGACACAGATTAGATCCCGGCGGTAATCAAGCACGCCGCGGCGACGCAAGGCGTTCATAGCCTTGGTCACGGCTGGGCGACTAGCGAAAACGAGGTCGGCAATGTCTTGTTGAGTTAGAGGTATTTCGAGAGCGTAGCCGTGCCGGCACGGCGCCCCGAACATCAAAGCGAGTTCGTGAAGTATCTCAACAAGCCGCGTTTCGAGCCCTTTGGTGAGTAGAGTTATCATCTTTCGCTCCGTCCGCCTCTGCCGGGATTCCAGTCGGTCGAAGAGAAACGTCGCGAAGTCTGGACTATGACAAGCTAGACTCTTCAGCTTTTGATGCGACACTAGGGCAACCTGAGTTTCTCCAAGTGATGCAGCCGTGTGATCGGAAAAATGATCTGAGAGAGCAGTGCCAAATACCTCTCCCTTTCCTATCACGTCGATGGTCAACTGCATTCCTCCTTCCGTGACATGAGAGAGTTTGACGATCCCGTGCAGCAGACAAAAAAGGCCCTCCAAACGGTCGCCTTGTGCGTAGACCACCGTCTTGTCGGGGTAGCGAAGGACCGGAATGGACGGGTCGATCGACTTCAAGCAGCCGATTTCAAATTCCGACGGCATGCAACACTCACGCTTTATGATGGGACGGAAGCGCTCAGTCTTTCACTCGCCTTTGGTAGCGGGATTGTCGCAGATGTATGACTAACTGGGTAGCACTTTCCCAAGCCTTATTCCCTGAACCTTTCTTCAGCCCAGCGTGTTCTCGCAGCCTGTGTAGCGTCTGTGTAATATCCCACCCACGCTCACGCCGAATACACGCTTAAATTCCATCAATCCAATTTAGGTCATTCTTTGTTCTGTGCGGAGCGTGTGTAAAAAATAGGCGCCAACATCTAGTATGCTGACGCCTAAATCTCTGATTATATAGTCTATAACGTGTGTATTCGACGCAAAGTTGGATTGGCGCGAATAGTAATAAACCATGACGTAATGGCTTTAGAATCAATAATTTTGCGGAGCTAAAATCTGCGTGTGTAGCATCTGTGCGTGTAATAAGAATCACATTCAAACGTCATCTCAACTGAGCCAATACCACATAGCCTGCAGCAGATTTGGTGGCTGTAGAGCGTTGAAAGTGTGAATGAAAGTTTGAGGAAAAGTGGGTTCGGGGCTTGATGGTCGTGCCGGGTAAGAGCGGGTCGCGAGCTCAATCATAGCCTAACCGGGAAGTTGGATATTGCCGTAGCACCGACTGCGCCGAGAACGCCAACCAACCATGGCGGCGTCTTCCAAAGCACGAGCAAGAGGAAAGCGAGAACACCAAGCCCGAAATCCGCGGGTCCAAAAATTGCACTCGTCCAGACCGGCGTATAGAGGGCCGCCAACAGAATGCTGACCACGGTCGCGTTGATCCCTCTGAGAGCCGAATTTACACCCGAGCGACGACGTATACCATTTGACGCAGCTTTAATGGCAGCGCCCAAGTAGGCTGCGAATGTGAATAGTGGCCCCGGGACGGCCTGCGCAGCCCCATAGCCCGCGAGAAACGAGTCATTACCGATCCAGCCTCTTGCCACCACTGCTTGTTGAAGCAGGGGCAAGACCACATGTCCGCCACCGAAGACGAGCGAGCCGGAGCGATAGAAGCTGCTAATCAGCGCGACCGTATGATCCTTGGTGGCCTCGGCGAGACCCGGCAGCCCGACCTCAATCCACACGACTTCGCGCACCAAGCCAAATCCCGGTCGGTTGATCGACCATCCCAGTGTGCGATGAGCGGAGCCGAAACGAGCGACGAGATAAGATAGCTCAAGCTCAATTTCAAACGGCGCTTCTGTCATTTCAATTTTCATGCGGTTGGGTTGCGAGCGCCGGCGATCGACCGGCGCTCCGCGATGTGGATCAAATGTGGCGCGGTGCGAGCGGCACCACTTGCCGCGGCGCTACGTTTGCAACGAGCGCCCGTATCGCCAGGAGACCGCCAAAGGCGCAGGCGTTGATCAGGAAAATCCTCGTCACGACTGCAAATGCGAAATCATCACCGTTCTGGGCGATGATGAGATCGATCATGATCAACGCTCCCTCGTAGACGACGAAGGCCCCCAGAAAGGCGGCTGCGACCCCAATCGCGCCCGGGAGCCGCCGATACAGCTGACCAGCCGCTTCGCAGGAGAATGCGGCAATGACGCCGAGCGCGCCGCCCCAAGCGAGAGTTTCGCCGTCGAGCGGGTAATGCATGAATGTGAAGCCCCAAAACTGATTTGCGAGCCAGACCGCGCCAACCGAGAGAAGCGCGTCACGCCGTCCGAAGGACAGAGCTGCGATGGCTGCAAAGGCAGCGAGCGGAACCGCGCAGGCGAAGCCGAGGGTGAATAGCACGCTCGCGACGGCAAGTGCGCCAATTCCCATCGCGGGGCGGGAGATGAAGGAGCGTAGGTATAGTGCGGTCATATCAGTCCCCTTGGTTTTGATAGCAGCAGTAAATTGACCAGCGCGGGCGTCCCTTGCCGGTCAAACCGTTTACGCCTGTGCGCCGCGCCACGCGGACCGATCGACAGGGTCGGGTTCAGTGAGGCCAAACCATCGCGCCCGGAGCTTGTCCCACAGGGCGAGGCGCGACCAGTCAGGCTCCTTCAGAAGCCTGTCGGTTTCCGGATGAAGGAAGGGATTGGGTAGAAGCACAGTGATCTGCTGCTCATTTGCGCCGTTGAAAAGCTGCACGCCCCAGGACATTGGAACACAGGAGCGGCCAAACCGCCGATAGATTTCCGCCCGGGCCGTGCGCCGATGGCGCGCCAATTCCGGCGATGTCGGACGGCTCCGGGGTCCCTTGTGCTCACCGATGCAGACATGGAAATGCGGAACGCCGAAGGCGACTGTCAGATAGCCATCGAGCATGCCGATGCGCGTTGGCGGTCGATCGGTCTTCATCTCCCAGGCGGCTCCCTGAATGAGGGTGCCAAAGGTGATCTCCTGCCAGTGGTTCTCGAAGAGATCGCGAAGCAGCTCCTCGAGGCTCGCGGGGTCGGTCGGCATGGCGAACACGTCGAGCGGCGTTCCGTCTGGCTCGATTGTTCGTGTCGGTGTGTAGTCAGCAACGGCTTGCACGTCTTTTTCCTCTTTCGCGGCACTACTCTCAAGGGACGTCATTCTTACGCTCCTCTCGGAATGAGACACTTAGAACGACACTTTGATCGATCCGCGAAAGCTTCGCGGCGCGCCAATGACGTTGAAGTTGTAAGCGGGCATGTTCCACCCCGTCTGGATCGGATTGGTGAATGGCGGGGAGTAGCCGCCGGGATGCTCATAGTCGAAGGCTTGCGGACCTAGGCCACCCGTCGTGAAATAGGTCTTGTCGAAGAGATTGTTCACGTTGAGCTGAGCGACGACTTTGAACTGGTCGAGGCTGAATTCGTAGGCGCAGAAGAGGGCGACGAGTCCATAGCTTGGCGTCGACTGACCATAAATGTAGGAGCCGTCATTGGAGCCATGATAGAAGGGAAGGTAGCCCGTGTAGTCGTAGCGCGCGCCAAAGCGGAGGCCCTTCAACTGGCCGTCCTTGAACTCATAGGCCGAAGACAGCGAAACGACGTTGCGCGGAACGAACGGAATTGGCTGGCCGACGACCGGCACCCCAAGATACGTGGGATTTGATTTGGTTGTAATGGCGTCAGTGTTCGCGTAGGCGAGATTCATACCCCAGCCGGACAGAATCTCGCCCTGGACATCGAGTTCCGGCCCCTGTGAACGCCCCTGACCGATAAGCATCACATGATCGAAGTCGTTGGGGATACCGACGGGGATATTTGTCTTCGTCAGATGATAATAGGCGGCCGTGGCCTGTATCCGGTTGTCGAAAAAGGAGAGCTTGACGCCGACTTCCTCCTGCTCGCCGGCGCTCGGAGGCGTCGGCTGGTTCGAGCCATAGACCAACAGGCCGTTGTAATTCGGGCTGTAGGACTCGGCATAATTTCCGTAGAGACTGAGCCACTCGACCGGGCGCCAAAGAAGTCCAACGCGAGGCGTGATCCTCTGGCTAACGGAACGGCCGTTGGTGGTGATCGTGGCGAAATTACAAGGAACTGCGATTCCCGAGGACCAATTCGAGGAGTAGGGGCCACAGAAGCTCGTATTGTCGGATGCGCCGGTCCGGCTGTCGATATATTGCCAGCGTACGCCGCCAAGCACATTGATCCCATAGGGAAGTTTGATCTGGTCCTGCAGATAGACGCCGTAATTGTCGGCGCTTTGCTGCGTGGCGTTGTAGGGAACGAGTCCGCCAATGGGAGTCGGGAGATATGGAGCGCCGAACATGGCGACGGTTCCCGGATACTGCGGGATCATGTTCTGACCCCGGAAATTGTGACGATAGAAATCAGCTCCGGAAAGAAGCGTGTGGCTTGCGGCCTCTCCGGTATTGGAATGCCCGACAAGATTGATCGCCGTCGCATATTCGGCCTGCCTGTTGTCGGACGCATAGGACGTGTAGTTCAAAAGGACATTGTTCGGTGAATAGGACCGATAGAAGGGGATAAAATTCACCCAAGGCAGATAGCAACTTGTGCTTCCCGGCGTCACGCAATCGCTAATGGAGGTGGTGCCGCCATTATTTGCCCAATTGTTGCTCAGCAATTGCATGAACAGGGTCTGCTGGATCGACCAGCTCTTGTTGAAGTCGTGATGCCAGGTGATTTCGCTGAAGTTCTGCTGCTGCGTATAGGGCGACTGTGGTCCCCAATTGAAACTACGCCCCAGCCACAGCGGATTGAACATCCCGTAATAAGGGACGTAATACCAGTCCTGATTAAACCTATTCTGCTGGAATTGGGTAGAGGCTCTGATCCAGGTGCTACCGTCGACGTTATATCTGACGACGGGGTTGACCATGATATTGTTGTTGTAGTCGAGGTTTCGGAACGAGCCATTATTCTCGTAGGACAGGATGAACCGGTAAAGCAGATTCTTGTCGGCAATGACCGGACCGGTGGCGTCGATGACCGTCCGGTAGGCGGCATAGCTGCCGATCTGCTGCTGCACCGAAGCGTTAGCATTCGCCAGAGGTTGCTTGGTGTTGATGTTGACGATGCCGCCCGGCTCCACGGCGCCATAGAGGATGGCGGCAGGGCCCTTCAGGACCTCGACGCTTTCCACATTGGCCATTTCGGACGTGTTTGCGCCGGCAAAGTTCAGGCCGAAGCTGTCGACGCGGAACCCGTCGCGGAAATAGTTCTGAGTTTGGAAGCCGCGAATGATGATTTGCCGGGAGGAATTCCCCAGCGCCGCGTCGCCGCCGCCCGACGTTGTGACGCCACTAACGTTCTTCAGGGCCTCGTCCAGCGTGATTACCTGCTGGTCCCGCAGCATCTGCTGGGTGACCATTTTCGTCGTGACCGGCGTATTCATCACCGGCGTGTTGACCTTGGTCCCGAGGGACTCGATGGGAGCGGCGTAGGAGGTGGGGTTGTTGCAGATCCCGTTGGCGCAGATTTCTCCGTTTGCGCCCGGGCCAATCTCGGCGCCATTGCTGTCCGTCGCGGCCTGTTCTCCAGCCTCCGAACCACCAGAGCCGAAGCTGTTCTGCCCAAGGATAGGCTTAGGTTTGCCCACTTGGATGACCGGGAGGGTCTCCTGGCTGAGAGCCGGGGAAACGAGAGCCGTTGATAGGAGGAATGAAAGCAGGGACGAGCGACGACGCGCAATGACGCTCACACCGCCTCTATGGGCGGTCGGGAAAGCGGATGGCATGGGCTACAGACTCGCAGCAACGTGGGCCGTCACTGCGAATGGTCTCAAGACCGCTGACTTTGCGCCCATTGGCGCTCAGCTACAGCCTTCAACCGCCTCGGTGCACCCCGCCCGACGCTCTCGCGCGTGACCACGAACGATGGCAGGTCTCCTGGCTCGCGGGTCACCGCCTGGAACCGCCTTCCCAGGGAAATTCCCCAGTGGCTTTGTGGCCCTCAGGCTCGCCGCTTACAGTTGCGGGGGCAGCCTCGGCATAGCGCCTATTGGCGCGCACCGAGTTCCCTTTTGATCCCCGAAGGGAACCATCGCGCCTATCGAAGCCGAAGATAGATGAAGTCGTCAAGCCGAATCAGAAAGCTTGGGCCAAATTTCTGATGCTCGAATTTTCGCATCACGCAACGGGAGGTCGTTGTGCTCCCGAAGCACCTCCGCTCAAATCGGGGCTATGTCCGAATATCCGATAAGGCGATTTTCTGTAAAGCTCCAGTCAACGATGAAGATCGCGCTGCCTGACGCTGACGGTACACGTGTCCCACGTGCCGTGATCATTGCTGTAGCTGCCGAGATCTCGCCATTTTAGAGGGCGAGCCTCGCCAACTCGCATGCCGGAATTGACCATGATCATCACGTAGAAACGTAGAAGCGTGCGGTCTTGGCTGACCCGTGAGTTGTTGGTTCTTAAATGGCCACCCCATGAGGATCAGGCGCAGTTTCTCGTGTTCGTCCTGCGTGAACGCTGGGCGCTTATTGATGCTGCTTTTCTCGTGTTTGAGGAACGGCAGCATGTTCTGCGGACCGCCGAGATCGACGCCATGAAGGAAGACGCCTCGTGAGACCGTCCCCTCCTGCTTCAACCTAGCTTGGGTTGGCGGCTTTTTCTTCCCGCCGGTCTCTTCGAAGCCGGGGCCTGTGACCCAATAGTCCTGACGCCATCCCCGGTAGGCCATCAGGTCTTTTTTCCGGATCAGCGTGATGTCTCGTTTGCCGAAATAGGGCATGAGATAGCGATGAACGGTACCTTTGATGAGGACGTAACGCCCCTCGCTGTTCCGGCCTTCCTTCCACCGGGTCTCTGCGTCGCGCAGGCACGCCGCTACAATCAGAGAAGGTTTTCCGCTTGAGAGGTAGGGATTGAGTGACTCTCTGCTTCATTTCGCCGAGGATGAGCAGTGCGGCCTCTTTGGCTCGCTCGAATTCCAGCTCGCCTGTGGACCTGCGCACGTAGCCGGTGTCACCTTTGATCTTGATCCGGCACTGCCAAAGTGCGTCTTTGGTATCGTCGCGCTGATAGAGAGTGGTTCGGCTGGTGGCGATCGTCCGTTGATTTTGAGCGTGTGCCATTCAACCAGTTGCGTATGAGATTTTGGAAGAACGAAAAAACCTGTCTACGCAGAGCCAGTCGCAGCTTCGGGCAGGATGAAGCGGAATGCTGTGTGGCATTATACCGCTGCGACATCCGAACACTGTGCCGCTCGTAAATCCGTGATTACGCTCCGTACCGTCGAGCACTCTTCGATCACGGGAGGACAGGGTTTGCATCCGTATCAACTTTATTCGATCCTCGTCATCATGTGGTACGCTTCGGCGGCGTTGGTTTGCGTATATGCAAGCAACATACTCGCTTACGCTTTCAGGTGATGACCGCTCCCTGAAGCTCAGAGCATCTCCACGGCCGCCCGGAGCACATTCTCGTTCAGGTCGCTATATCGCTGGGTAGTGCCGATGTGCTTATGGCCAGCGAGGGCGGCGAGAACGCGGACATTGACGCCCTTGTGAGCGAGCGTGGTTATGAATGTGCGTCTGCCTGAGTGCGACGTGGCCCTATCGAGCCCGGCCGCATCGTAGATATGCAGCATCGCCTGACAGAGCCCGTTGGCTGAGAATCGCTTGCCGGTCTTTGAGGCGATCAGGGGCCTGTCTGGTGCAGGGTTGGCGGGTAGCGAGTTGATGTAGGCCTCTAGCTCATTGCGTAGCTCGGAGCTAACGAGGACGGTGCGAGCAGACTGCCTTTGGTCTGTTCTGGGGAGAGCTGAATCTCCGCTCGGATGGCGCCATCCGGCGCGAGAACATCGCTTAGCTTTAAAGCAGCTATTTCTGCGACCCGCATCCCAGCCAGCCAGCTCAGCATCAGAAGGCAGCGGTTCCGGGCAGGGAAGCGTGCCTTGGCTGTATGCTGCAGCACACGCTTCATATCGCGTAGCCCCATGCAGCGGCGCGAAGAGGTGGTGCGCTATAAGGGCAGCGACGGGTGCTAATCCCCGCGTGTAATGGCTTGACGCTTCTCCGTCGATGAGATCGAAAAGCCAAGTCGTTGGCTGTTGACTGCTTTTGACCTGTAAACGTGACAAAGTCGCTTGCGAGGGACGCTGACAAGTCGGAAAAGCGTTACCTCAGCAATCAAGCGAAGGGCAGGCAGCCTCATGAAACGTCAT
The DNA here is from genome assembly GCF_038070105.1 of Methylocystis sp. IM3. Classification (NCBI taxonomy): domain Bacteria; kingdom Pseudomonadati; phylum Pseudomonadota; class Alphaproteobacteria; order Hyphomicrobiales; family Methylocystaceae; genus Methylocystis; species Methylocystis sp. IM3. The sequence goes on from NZ_JBBPBZ010000002.1 coordinate 627,225, forward strand.
CGCTCCTGGAAACATCTGGGCGGGATGCTTTTCGCTCTTGGGCTCATGAATGTCCCAGCTAACGCGATGGGTGGAGGGGCCGCGCCCAAGAGTTTGGAGGGCGGTGCAACCCCTTTGACCAAGATGATGGGCGGTGGGCTTGCCTCGCCCGGTACAAATATGGAAATCACCTACAGCGCCGATGGGAAGACAGCGCTGTTCACCTCCACTCGACCCGGAAGCGTGAAGTCCGGCACACGTCACGATTTTGACGTCTGGATGGCCCGCAATGTCGACGGGGTTTGGCAGGAGCCTGTCCAGCTTGGTCCCAGCATCGACCCGCATGTCGGGCCGAACATTAATACGGCCGACTGGGAACTTGAGCCGGCGCTCTCAGACGACGGCAATGTGATCTATTTCACGCGCTACAAGGCAGGAAACCTCGCGACAGGCGACCTCTGGGTCGTGGAAAAGGTCAATGGCGTCTGGCAGGCGCCGCGCAACTGGAACGACGTTCCCCAACTGCCGCACATCAATACCGAGACGGGGGAAGAACACTGCCCCATCATTGTATCGGACAGCTTGATCTACTTCAATTACCAGCAACCGGGCGTCACGCAGGACAGCGACATCTGGAAAGTCGAGAAGAAAAGCGGTGTCTGGCAAAAGCCTGAGAGCCTCGGAACGCGCATCAACTCGCCCTACCGCGACCATATGCATTGGACCGGACTCCCACAGAGTCGCGGCGGCCAATCCGATGGAAGTCCTTGAAATCGCCGCAGGCTCTGGCGTGGCAACCCGAGCCTTGCTTGATCAGCTTGCGAGCGCCGCGAGACTTACAGCCACCGACATTAGCGAAGACATGCTCAATGTCGCCCGATCGAAAGCGCTGGATGACGAACGCGTGTCGTTCAAGATTGTGGATGCCTGCGCTCTTCCCTATGAAGACGAGAGCTTCGACGCCATCGTCTGCATGTTTGGGTTTATGTTCTTTCCCGATAAGCCCAGAGCCATACGTGAGGCCTACCGGGTGCTGCGGAACGGCGGGCGCTATACATTCTCAGTCTGGGACTCTGAAGAAAACAACCCCTATGTCAGCGAGGCTCTGGCCGTCCTGCAATCTTTCTTTCCGAATGACCCGCCGCAGTGGATAATGCAACCAACGTCCTGCGCGGTGATCGGACCGATAAAGAAAAGCCTCGTTGACGCTGGTTTTGACGATATCCGTATCTCCGTGCTCCCCTATGCGCGTCCCTTCGACGCGCTCGCGTTCGCCCGCGGCATTGTCTTTGGGAGCCCCGTTTTGAACGAGGTCACAGAGCGAGGCGGCGATCTCGACGAGATCGCTCACGCATATGGGGCGGCGCTCACGCGCGCCGTCGGCTCTACCTTGCCCATACAAGCAATTATGTTGGAAGCTCAGAAGCTATAGCGTCTAAGCCGTCGCTCATTTGACTGCTGTATCGCAAGGGTGCCGCCCGTCATTCCTCTATCAATTTGCCTGAGCCGCAGAAATTCGGTCGGGTAGTCGTGGAACTTCGGCAAGCCATCGCGCAGCGGCGACACGGCCTCCAATAATTGACATGCACCTGTGGCTCGAATTGAAAGGTCGGGATGGTCGCGGCGTAAACGTCGATCAGGTCGAGCGACGTGTGAGGCGTCATCAGATGACCGCCACATCAGTATTTGCGCTGGCTGCTTGGCGTTTTTTCGAATGTGGCGACAAATTCCGCCTCTGAGGTCACGGAAACAGCATCAGGTTTCCACAAGGTGTAGGCGTTGATGGGTGCCGCCGACCACGATCGACACCAGCCTGCAATGGCAAAATCCACAGGTCTCAGGATCGCCGCTGACTTCAATTCGCACGGCGCCATAGAAGCACTCCCCTTTATGCGTTGCCATTTCGTCCCTCGGTTCATGCCTATGACTGCTGCCTTTTTCGCAGCGTTTCGGCTGCGCCCCGCGTAGCCCAGCCCTTGGAAAATTATACGTTGGATTTGGTGAAGCAGCGCGGTCTCTCAATATCCGCTTTCAGCAGTAGGTGACGTAATGCAACGCTAATGTTGGCCGCACGTGAACGGTTGTTCCATTAACTCTCTTCCCGCAGCCCGTGTAGCGTCTGTGTAAACTCCCATCCAAATCCACGCCGAATCCACACTTAAATTCCCTCAATGCAATTTAGTTCATGCCTTGTTCTGTGTAGAGCGTGTGTAAAAAAATAGGCGTCAGCATCTAGTATGCTGACGCCTAAATCTTTGATTATTTTGCTGTATCTTGTGTATTCGACACTAATTTTGATTAGCGCGAATAGTAATAGACCATGACTTTCTGCAAGATAAAACAATAAGTTACAAAGCTAAAATCTGCGTGTGTAGCATCTGTGTAATAGGAATATATTCACATTCGAGCGGCTCTTCAGCTCTCCACATACCAACATAGCTTGCATCCGAATTGGTGGCTGTAGAGCGTTGAAAGTGTTGATGAAAGTCTCGCAAAAAGTAGGTCATGGGTTTGAAGGTCGTGCCGGGAACGGACGGGGAGGGAGGTTGGAGCGCCTCTGCGTAATACCGTCCTTACCCCCACCCGATGCGCCTTTCGAGGAAGGCAAGGAGTTAAAGACTTTTTGCGACGGTAAACTTAGGCGTTCCATTCATATCGCAGAGCCCAATTTTAAGGAAGAATGAAGTCAGGTGCGAATCACGATAGATTTTCGTAAAACGATTCGCTGCGACTTGCACGGAGATTTCCATTGAAGTCAATCGTCTTTTTCAACAACAAGGGCGGTGTTGGGAAAACAACGCTGGCGTGCAACGTCGTCTCTTACCTGACGATGCATCGAAATAAGCGAGTGCTATTTGTAGATGCCGATCCACAATGTAATGCCACTCAGATCCTTCTGACCGAAGACGAAGCCGAGCAAATCTATGCGGCAGGCAAGAGTAAGTCGAAAACCCTTTATGACTACCTGTCTCCGGTCGATAATGGCGAACCGCAGATTGATAGAGCGATCTCCCCCTATCTCGGAACCAGGAACCGGTTCCAGACGGACTTGGTTCCCGGTCATCCTAAAATGTCGACGAAGATCGCCTTAGCGAAGCATGGTCGAATCTCCTCCGTTCCGATGTTGGCGGCTTCCGTGTCACGAATTGGTGTAGTCAGCTCCTTTCAGCGGTGGTTGACCGGTATGACCTTGTGATTTTCGACGTAGGACCGTCACTAGGAGCATTAAACAGAACTGTCATATTGGCGAGCGATTTTATAGTGACGCCCTTCGGGTGTGATATTTTCAGTTTACTCGGAATCCAGAATATATCAGCCTGGATAACTACATGGAATAGGCATTACAGGAGAGCCGTCGACGCGGCTAAAGAAGACAAACCGGAGATCTTCGATAGCTTCCATTTGATAGACGACACGTCAAGCCATTTTCGGTTCGTAGGTTATTCAGTCCAGCAATACGTAACAAGGAAATTTGCAGAAGGCCCAAGAGCAGTAAAATCATACGATCGGATCATGTCCGAGATCCCATCAACTGTCGCGGATACCATGGGCTTCCTTACGCCACAAAGCCTTTCACAAGACGATCTACCCTTAGGCGACATTCCTTATCTCTACAGTCTTGTTCCAATGGCACAATCTGCAAAGTCACCAATACACGCTTTAACTAGCGCAGATGGCGTTGTCGGAAGCCAGTATGCGCAGGTGAAGTCCTATGGGGATTTAATGGGTACTTTTTGTGATCGCTTATTGCACAACGTAGGTGCCCTGTGATCGCTTGGCCGGAAACACTTACACGTGAAGTGGCTAAGCGTCGCTGCGTGTTTTTTCTTGGAGCGGGTGTATCTGCCAGCGCAACAAGTCCTAGCGGTAAACGCCCTAAAGCGTGGCTCGAGTTTCTTACGGAGGCATGCGCCTGCGTAAGGGACACTCAAAAGAAGATGCAGATTGGGCGGTTTATTACGGAGCGCAAATATCTTCTGGCGCTCCAAGCCATCAAAGATGAGGTTGATCCCGGAGACTACCAGGAGCTATTAAATCAAAATTTCAATGAACCGGTCTTCGAAGCTAGTAAGCTACACGAAATTATATTTGCTCTTGATTCCAGGTTGGTAATCACGACAAATTTTGATAAAATTTACGAAAAGCACTGTCTTAATGTGTCAACCGAAGGATTTAAGGTGATTCCGTACAATTCAACGTCTTTAGCTGATGAGCTGCGGTCTGATACTCGTCTCATAATCAAGGCGCATGGCAGCATCGATGAAATTAGTGCGATGATTTTTACAAGAGGTCAGTATCATAGTGCGAAAAGAGACAATCCAGGTTTCTACGGCCTTCTAAAGGCGATATTTCTGTTGCGAGCTTCTTGACGTTGTAGGAGCTGTTCGAACCCGTATAATAGTCACGCTCACGCAGCTCGGAGACGGTCAGCTCCTGATCGGCGATGTTGTAGAGCATGATCGCCTGAACGGCGCTAACATCCTTAATATTTGCTCTATCGAGGGCGTCAGTGACGACATCCATCAAACGGCGATGCAGGCGCTCAACCAGATGGATCATATTGGCGTAGGCCGGCAGAATCTCAGCGGCGCGGGGAGCGGAGCTGGTCATTGTCGGGGTCATCGCCTGTTCCTTTTTTGCTGTTCTTGGCCGGTGCCGTTTCTGATGTTCCGGACATTAACTCCCGTGTCTGAATTGCGGCTTAAGCGACATCCTGAATCAGAGGTTGACAGGATCGAGGTAAACTCAATCTGAATCACAGAATAAAACGCTGGAGATATGCTCGGCGCTGTCGTTGGCGATCCATGCAGCAGCGCCGAGCGGTAGCGGATATCAATCAGGAAAGCGGCGGCCAATGGTGGATTGAGCGGATGTAGTCTTCTATCTCCGTTCTCAGGTTCGCTTCATCAGTCCGGAGTTTTGCAAGAATGTGATCCGTCCGGTCCGAGGGCTGGATTTGCGAGCCGGAGTTCGTATCGGCGTTCATCCAGTTTCGATGGAGCGGAAGATAGTCACTGAGCATATCTGCAGAGGTAATCAGTTCACCGAGGCGAGCGAGGTACGACGACCAGTTTGTAAGATTTTGGAGAACTTCTTGGTCGTCTTCTATGACAAAAGCTGGTTCCGCTGCGAGCTTTAGCTGGTCCACATGTGTGCTGGTTTGGACCTTGTAGGCAGCAAATCGATAATCTCTGCCGTTGAGTAGCCAGCCAACGAAGCTCGATAGCTGTTGCCCGAAATAATCCGACATCAAGAGCATGGAATTTGTCGGGTAGCCGAGCGTAACATGGTCAAGCGTTTCACTCGAAAGTCTGTCAGCGTAAAAAACGATATACGGCATAGAAGAATCTCCCTTGGTATTGTTTTCAAGCGACATCACGCCATTGCCAGCAGGACGCAAGAAATTCCTTGACTGCATCCCGAAGAATTTCAGCATCTCTTTTAAGGGCGCATTCAAGTGCGACTATGCTGCCGTCGTCATTGCTTGCTGCCGATCGATGCCTTAACCAGTCAGCCATCCATTCTCTGTGGTCTGGCAAATGGTATGTCAGTTGCTCGGCTGCGTAGATAAGCTCAACCAAACGTCCTCTCTTCTCGTTCCAGTCACGGCTTGTCCGCAACATTTCCTGATCGACGGTCAGGATAAATTTCGTTGTGGTAGAGAAGATCAGGAAATCGACGAGGGATTTGTCTGACACCCTATAGGCTATGCAAGGTTTCGGTTCGTCGCCCTCGTGATCAAACGCCCATGCAATGAGAGACAGCAGGTGGGACACATTTCTCGTCTCATCGAGCGACATCGATCCAGCGGGGTAGCTGGCTGTGACCCTTGAGATTTCTTCATCAGGGAGTTTATGTTCATAGAGAACAAGGTAGTCCTGTTTCATTGTATGTATCCCATTCATTCCTGAAAGAATCTGTCTTGCTCGTTGTCACTGGTGAGTTCGATCTTGCGGACTCGATTAAAGACAGAGCGCTTTCGTTCCAGCTCTTGAAGGGAGCGGGACTTTAGCACGTGGTCGATTGCAGCGATTGCTTCTCCCATCGTTTCCGCAACGGTGTGCTTGCCCTCGATGCTTTCGCTGTCGAACACGCGGTTGGCGAGCGCGATGCCGTAGCAAAGCGAGGCGAGATTATGATGGGCGAGATAATGATTGGCTTGATTATCTCTATAGCTGTTTAGATTGTGGCCCGGCTTCACATTCAGGTCACCAAGCGTCATCTTGTCGCCAAGCGGAGATGGCCACGGAAATTTAACTGGTGAGTTAATGTATGGCTTCCCGTCAGGACATTTCTCCGTGCGGATAGTCATGCCATCGCGATCGAACCGAGGGAGCGTGAACACGCTCCTGCCACGCAGCATCCGGAACGGCGTAGAGGTATCGTAGCTGATACGGAGATGTGGGTTGATGTGCCGATTGATCGAGCGCTGTAAGGCAGTGAGTCCAACCGCTGTCTCTGGCTGACAGGTCCCGAGGATGTGTATCCAGTTCCTGTCCTGAATCAGGTTTTCGCTGGCCATCTTGATGATGCGGCGACAGAGATAAAAGAAATTGTGCCGCAGCTTTCCCGCAAAGGCCCACCCCTCGAATTCAAAGCCCTTTACCGCGTTGTACCAGTAGTCTGCTTGTTTGCGGTCATTTCCCTGCAGCACATTCAGGAACTTCGTCGCGCCGGGCACTCGATGCTTCTGGAAAAATTCGAGGTTGTAGACCGTCTCGTTCAGGCAGTCCGCAAACGTCTTATAGGGGTATTCGGGATCGCCGAGACGACCAGTCGGTACGTCAAGCGTCATTGCCCAATCGGCATTCCGTTCAAGCCAACGCAGAATCTCAAGGCGATCATGGTCGCCGTCGATTGTCAGCTGCTTCGTAGCGATCTGATAGCCGCCACTGTCGCAGATAAGAACGGTGGATTTCCGGTCGCGGGTTTGAACGATGCAGGGTTTCTTTTGCAGCATTGCCTGACCAGCTGAACTCATCACATGACTGATCCGAAAGAGGCGGTTGTCTGGGTCGAGAAAGTTCAGATCGCGCGGCTCGACGCCAGCGGGCAAGTCTCGCGGCCAATCCTCGGCATACACCTGAATGGCGAAGCCGGGGGTGACGGATGGGATATAGACGGCTTGATCCCAAGGCGTGGGATCGCCTTCAATGTGATTTGCAGGGGCCGGATAGAAGCCAGAAGCTCCGTGTGGAAGCTGGACATTCATAGAGCGTCGTCCTTCTGCCTGGGCAGTTCAGGGAAGGTATTGATGCGGAAGAGCGGGAGAGGGAGAGCATGTAGCTCTCCCTGCCTTGCGGGTGGTTATTCCGCAGCGATGATTCCCGGTTCTCGATCAAGAACCTTGAACGCCGGCAGTCGGACCCTCATGGGGAACACGCGGCGGGAGATAAGCCGCCCTTCCCGTGTGCAGGCCGGCATATGGAAGTCATAGAAGCCGAAAGCATCTTCCCAGCTGACCCTGAACATGGCCTCAGCCTCGCCAGCAATCCGGAACTGTTCAACCTCAAGATCGATGAGCTTCCGGAGGAGGTCATACAGGTCAGTGACTTTTAGCCTAAGCTTGACGACTTCAACGCTGTTATTTTCGAAGTCGATGTCAAGGACGGGCGCATCGCCGTATTTGACGTGGAGCTTCTGATCTTTGACCCCGATCTGCACGCCACGTTCGCCGTGCTCCTTGACAGCTTTCTTGCTCTTCAGGTTGGGCAAAAGACCGAGAATGCGCCCCATGTCAGAGCGTGTGAGAACGCCCTCGAATTGCGGGTCAAACCCGGCGACGTCGAGAGGTTTTACGCCAGCGTTGGCGATATCATGCCAAAACAGCCGATCTTTCGCAGCAGACCCCGGTACGGAATTGGTGAGGTTCCACGCCATGATGCTGCGTAGAGCCTGACCTTTAGCGCTGACTGGATCGGCCTCTGCAGAAATCGAGATCATGCTACGCTGGAGCGGATCGAGAAGTTTATGCTCCAAGAACCAGAAGTCCTTGGTCGGCATTACGCCGTAGCGACCATTCACGACGAGGATATCCTGCTGCCGTGGGCGAGCATGGAGCACAGAGGCCGCATCTGGGTATTTTAGCGAGAAAACCAGCAGGGGATTGCCAGCCGGATCGGGGCGCACTGCAACGCTCCGAACAGTTGCGGCCTTTCCGCTTTCGCTTTGGTCCGTGCTGACAACCAAGCCGTCCTTCATGAGCTGAGCCAGAGCCAAGGCCCTCGCTACGAATTCAGTCGCAGGTTCTGCGTCAGGCTGTGCGGTTCGACCCAGTTCGTTGACAGCACGATCAATGAGAGCTGCAGGGAGTTTAGCTTCGCCAAGAACGTCCACAGTGCCGCCATTGGTGCGCCCGAGCAACAACACGAAGCCGCCGCTCGCCGAGTGAGCCGCAACAGAGACATTGCCTTTGGGCTCCATTGCCTTGATCTTTTCCATCGCTTTTTCACGAAGGAATTTCTCTGTGGCTTCCCGCTCCGTAGCGGCATTTGGGTCTTTCGAAGCTGAGCGCTGAGCATCAACGATGGCTGAAAAGCACCGGCTGCGAGCACGGCCATCTTGATCACAGGCACATCGACATTTGGGAGTGCGCCGCAGTTGGCGTCAATCCACTCCAAGGCCAAGCAATAACTGTTGACCAGAGTGGCTTGGCTGGGGCGATCGAACCCAAGCACGTACTTCACGTGGGCGGTGTAGCGGTTGGCGTCTTCCTTCTTCTCCGCCGTAACTCGCTTCAGCTTGCGCCGATCTGCCTTGTCAACGCTATGATCCGCCAGCAGAACAACCCGTTCATCTTCATAGGCTTTGAGCAGGGCTGGATCATCAGGCTTGCTGTACATGGGGTCATCGGGCGAGAGTTTACCTGCTTGGAATTTATCGGCCCGTTCGAAGCGATCATCGATCCCTTTGTTGTGCTTCGTGATAGCGGCGTTGTAATCCGCAATCGCGGTCTGGAAGAGAGCCAGCCCTTCTGCGTCTGAGGTTTCGCGAGTGAATATGTAGGCGTTGGCTGCGGCTTCAGCAGCGCCCTCATGCGAGCGGATATGACAAGTACGGGTTACTTCAACACGACTATTGAACGCGGCTTCGTCATAAACAACAGGCTGTTGGGTTCCTTTGGCGATTGCCATCGAATCCTCCTATGTGTGTTAACAACGCAAGGAGGCGCTCGCTCTTTATAAGAAGCAAAATAAATCCGTTAACAACTGGGTGAGTCAAAACCGCACACGCTTTGTAATGCGTATCGCTCCGGCGAGGGCCGCCTGGCGTTGAATGCCGGTTCCTGGATAGCTGTCTGACGATGGCGCGGTGATCGTGTCCATTTCAAATACAAGCGGACACTATCAGCGATGTCGACAGACCATCATGACGAGGATTCCGTATCACCAGAGCGCCGCCGCCGCCGATCTTGGACCCTGGAGGAGAAGCGCGGCATTGTCGGCGAATGCCTCGAGGGCGGCGCCTCGATCGCCGAGGTCGCGCGACGCCACGACCTCAACGCCAACCAGCTCTTCTCTTGGCGTCGGCAGTTTGGCGTTGAGGCGGCGGCGCCGAAGGAGCTCGCGCCGATCCTGCCCGTAACAATCTCGCGGGATGCGACGGCGGACTATTCCGATCGAGGGTCGAACGGCCAGATGGAGATTGTTCTCGCCGGGGGCGATCGGATCCTCGTGTGGGCGGACGTGGAGCCGGCGGCGCTGTCACGGGTGCTGGAGGCATTGTCGCGGCGATGATTCCGGTTCCGAGCGGCGTGAGGGTCTGGATTGCGACCGGCCATACCGACATGCGCCGCGGCATGCAGGGGCTGGCGCTGCAGGTGCAGGAGCAATTGAAGCGCGACCCGCACGCGGGCGATCTCTACATCTTCCGTGGCCGCCGTGGCGATCTCGCCAAAATTCTCTGGCATGACGGCGTCGGCCTGTCGCTTTACGCCAAGCGTCTGGATCGCGGGAAGTTCATCTGGCCGTCGGCGACGGCAGGGGCGGTTTCGATCTCGGCGGGGCAGATGGCCTATATGCTGGAAGGGATCGATTGGAGAAACCCGCAACTGACCTGGCGGCCGGAACGCGCCGGATAGAGCGCTCCCGACCGAGTAAAAAAAGCGTGGTCGCGTGCATTTTAGGGCGCTTCAAATCACGCGATTTATGATTCACTCCCTCTCATGGATGCCGCTGACGCCGAGCTTGCCCGCGAGAACGCCGCCCTGAAAGCGGCGCTGGCCGTCGCTCAGACAAAGGCCCTGGAAGTTGCGGCGGAATTGGCGGTCGCCCGCGCGAAAGCGTCGGAAGACATGGCGCTGATCGCGCAACAGAAGCTTAGGATCGCGAAACTGGAGCGCCAGATCTTCGGGCAGCGGTCTGAGCGGTCCGTGAGATTGATCGATCAACTGGCGCTCACCTTCGAGGAGTTGGAAGCTGCGGCGACGGAAGACGAGCTTGCGGCCGAAAAGGCTGTCGTCAGGACGACTGTCGCAGGATTTACGCGCAAGCGTCCGGAGCGCACTACATTCCCCGACCACCTTCCTCGCGAGCGCGTCGTGATTGAGGCGCCGACGGCATGCGAATGCTGCGGGAGCGCGCGTCTGCGCAAGCTCGGCGAGGATGTGACGCGCACATTGGAAACGACGCCCCGTCAGTGGAAGGTGATCGAGACGGTGCGGGAGAAGTTCACCTGCCGGGATTGCGAGAAGATCAGTCAGGCGCCGGCCCCATTCCACGTGATTGCGCGAGGATGGGCGGGGGCGAGCCTGCTGGCGATGATCGTGTTCGAGAAGTTTGGCCAACACCAGCCTTTGAACCGCCAGGCCGAGCGCTATGCCCTGGAAGGCGTGCCGATCGCGCTGTCGACGATGGCCGACGCGGTGGGCTCGGTCTGCACGGCCCTCGATCCTCTGCTCCGCCGTGTGGAAGCTCATGTCATGGCGGCCGAACGCCTGCATGGCGACGACACGACCGTGCCGGTTTTGGCCAAAGGCAAGACTGATACCGGGCGGTGCTGGATTTATGCTCGAGACGACAAACCGTTCGGCGGCGCCGGGCCGCCGGCGGCGATGTTCTACTATTCGCGCGATCGCCGGGGCGAACATCCACAGGCGCATCTGGCGGGATATTCCGGCATCCTGCAAGCCGACGCCTATGACGGCTACAACAGGCTCTATCTGGCGGATCGCAAGCCGGGTCCGGTCAAGGAGGCGGCGTGCTGGGTTCACGCACGGCGCCCGTTCTTCGCCATGGCGGATCTGGATGAGAACGCGCGCCGCAAAGCGGCGGGTAAAAAGGAAATCCCTTTGTCGCCGATCGCGATCGAGGTGGTGCGCCGCATCGACGTCCTTTTCGAGATCGAGCGGTCCATTAACGGTAAGAGCGCCGAAGAACGCCTGGCGGTTCGCCACACGCTGAGCCGACCGCTGGTCGATGATCTGCAGGACTATTTGCGCACGCAGGCAGCGAGGCTCTCGCGCGGGCATGATCTGGTCAAGGCGATCAATTACATGCTCAAACGTTGGGCGGCGTTCACGCTGTTCCTTGAAGATGGACGCGTGTGCATGTCCAACAATGCCGCGGAACGAGGGCTAAGGGGCATCGCGCTCGGAAGAAAATCATGGCTGTTCTGCGGGTCGGACCGCGGAGGGCAGCGGGCCGCGGCCATGTATAGTCTCGTTGTCACCGCACGGATGAATGGCGTCGATCCGCAGGCTTGGCTCGCCGACGTCCTCTCGCGCATCGCCCTCCATCCCGCACACCGCCTCGATGAACTGCTGCCCTGGAATTGGGTGGCAAAAGGTCCGGCAGCCTTCGCTCGTGTCGCCTGATAATGCACGTCAACAAGGTCTCTCACATCACGACGATCAGCCAGGTCGCCAAAGAACTTGGTGAGAACGAGGATTGGCTGTTCGACGTCGCTGCCGAGATGGAGCCCGAAGATGGTCTCATATGGGTCCACGGGATCACGTACGACGGCGTGATGGCGTTCACCGACTTCGGAATCGATAACCTGATCGAGCTGATCAAAATGTATAAGGCCGATCCGACACTCCTCAAGCGTTAAAACGCCCCGACGCCGACACCTGCGGCCTATGCCGGATGGCTACTGTAATGCGGATGTTACAATCGAATCAGCTACAGGTTGGTCGAGGAAATAAGGACTACTCTATATGATGCATATAGCCGCATGGAATTCGTTATCATAGGTCAAGAAGCGGCACCGTTAATGATTGTGTCTGATTGATTCGTTTTTGCAATTGGTTTCAGTGATAATTCGAATTCTATCCTATCTCGTAGCCAGATAAGCCCTCGACTTTGAGTAGGAGCCGATCCTGCAACGATCAATGCCCAACAGCCATGGATCGGCATTTCTTCCCAATAACCGTTTTTTTTCTTGGATGTATGTGTCTGTTCTTCAAGCCCTTCACTACGTGAAGTGCTGCGACATTTCGTTGGTCTCAGTTCGCAAGCTCACTGGCCCAACTCAGTCGCTGTATTTTCAGTCTGAAACACAAGGTTGATAGCTTGAATGATTGTCTGTTGATTGATCAATCAATCATTCTCCTCAGGTATCATTCTGATAGATTTGAAGCCACACGACGACATAACTGCCGCCGTGTGTAGAAGGCTTATCTTCTGATTAGTCATCCACCCGTCCATCTGTTCGCAACCCATGTGGTGCATGGGAAAGGGGCTGTTACGATTGCCTCCCTTTTACGCTAAATTCCTGCTCACCTCTGCATACAGCCTATGGACTTCACCACCGTATGCCGTCATCGATGTGGGGTTACCGTCGTCATACCCCAAGTGCTAATGATATAGCTTGATTAACCGCTGTTGCTTTGTCCCGCCCTGTTCGTCGGACCACGAGATGCTACGGGTTTTATTTACGGAACTACATAGGTAGACCCAACCCGGCTATGCTGCCGGGGGCATTCGTGATTGCTGCCGCCCAATACGCATCCCCCCTATTCTGAGAGTGAGCAGCCCTTTCTATCTACCCGGGCAGGGTTCTTTCTCGACAGTGTGTTTGGTGCTGGAGCACCGCTATACAACATTATACACTCTATTTATCCAGCGACCTAAATTCCGCTGCGACAAAAATTGGTAAATGCAGAAATATTTTGGTAGGCATTTCGATTGCGCTGACACGCTGGATAAATAGCTTTATGAAGAAGAACAGCTACTATCTCCAGACAATCTATGAAAATGCTCGCTCGCTCGGGCTGGTCGAAAGCCAATACGCCTTCGGTCGCTTATGTGGTCGCAAGGACAGCTGGTACAGTTCCGCCAAGAGTTCAGATAGGCCTATGTCAATCGCGGCGATGATAACGCTCGCAATGAACATCGAACGCCTGCCAGCTGACTGCATCCCGCGATCGAAACGCAAACAGGTCAAAGAGCTGACCAAGACGTTATGGTTGCTGGTCGAATCCAAAGCCACGACGCCGGACGTGCAGGACCTTGTTTAGCGTTGCACCCGAGGTCGGCTAATCAGCCAAGATTACTGATTTTAGCATAAGCGCTATTTCCAACTCAGTTGTGCTTCTGCCGCACAATGCGTCAACCGGAATATGAAGGTCTCCCCTTCAAAAATTCGGTTGACGCTATCCGTTCTCGAAAGCAAGCTATCGAAAATAGCGCTTATGCTACATCTCGTAATCGTGGCTGATTTCCAGAGGTGGGTTGCGCAGCAAACCGCGCTGCGCAAAGTCCCTGCATTGCAGCTGCCAGCTGGCGTCAGAGATTGAAAATGAGCGCCCTACAGCACGGAGAGTAGGGAGAGCCGCTATACGAGTAGCGGGCAGGCGAACAGCGCAACGTAGGGCGGGTTTGTGCTGTCGCTGAAACCCGATCGCTTTGATCGTGCTGTGTCAGGTCGCTCAATGCCGAGAAGCCTGCCGAAAACGGCTCAAAAGCAGAATCTAAATAAAATGAAGATTTTATAGATATAGACGAGAGGCGCTATGGAACCCCTAAATGTGGGGCTGTATTGCCATGGTAAAGCTTCTGCATAAATAGCTGTATGAGAATCTTTGAAATCATCTCCCCGGCCGACCAGCAAAAGATCACCAATCTGGATCGCACAGCCAAGCAAGCCAAATATGCAGCTCAGCGGGAACGCTATCGTCAGGCTACCAATCGCTACAATGACCGAATGAGAACCCGAAAGCCTGGTTCGAAGATGCCAAAAAGGCCAAAGCCGCCGAAACCGCCAGTCAGCCAACCTTAATCGTTGCAAAAAAGCCAAGCTCGGGTATTTAAGGGCTCAATGCCTAAAATGGAGAGCCTAAGTGAGCGACGAGTTCGCCAATCTAACCGTGCCTGAAATCCAAGCTCTGATCGATCGCGCCAGTGCTGAAATCGAGCGCCGGAAGGAAGCTGGCAGGGCGACTTTGAAGGCCGAGATCGCCGAAAAGCTCAGGGACGCCGGTCTGGCCTTTGCCGACCTCTTCCCGGAGATTGGGAAGGGCGAAAAAGCCAAGAGTAAGTCCGATGCCCCAAAGCGGGCAGTTGCGCCGAAATTCAAGAACCATGTGTCCGGCGAGACTTGGTCCGGTCGTGGCGCTCGCCCGCCGATGTGGGTCAACATGATCCTTTCTGAGCGAGGCTGGACGATTGACCAGTTCAAAGCGTCAGAGGAATTCCTGGCTCAGAATTAGTCCCTGACTTCGAGCCCGGTGATCTTCGGTATTTCGTGGAAAAAACCTATGGCAAATGGTACCTTGAAATGGTTCGATCCCACGAAGGGATTTGGCTTTATTTCGCCAGACACGGGTGGCGTCGATGTCTTTGTCCATATCAGCGCGGTGGAGCGAGCTGGTTTAAGGACGCTGGCTGAAGGACAGAAGGTCTCCTTCGAAGTGTTTGTTGATCAGCGCCGAGGCAAATCTTCAGCGGAGCAGCTTCAAGTCCTCTAACAGAAAAAACAATCCTTGCCGCGATTGTCCGTTTGGGGCATTGCGGCAATTTTTTTTGATTGGATTGATATGGCTACGTTTCGAGAGCGTTTGGCAGAGTTTATCTGCGACCGATATCCCGACGAGGAAATCCCAGTCGAGGCCCTGTGCAAGGATAACAGGGGTACTTACGTGATCCCCTATGCCTGCTGTCGGTTTGACGACGAGTGGCGGAATTTCGATACAGATGAGACCGTAGCCGCGAATATCATCGGCTGGCGGCTTGTATCAGAGAAACGTCGATACAGGCCTCTCCGAAAGAGATAGCGGTAGAAAGCCGTGGTTGCATCCGCCGGTAGTCCTATCAATGGAATTGGCTTGTGATGCAGGGCACAGGAGAGCGGCGATAAGGCCAGCTCTCCTTTTGTGCGGCTACGCAGCCTTGGCTTCCTGCGTCTCTGCAATCTCTATGGCGTGTAGATAAAGATCCAACAGAGACTCGTGCTCGTCACGCTTGTCTTTGTCTTGCTTGCGAAGCTTCAGAATCTCTTTCAGGATTTTCACATCGAGACCTTCGCCCTTGGCTTCAGCGAAAATTTCCTTCTTACCCTCAGTGAGAGCTTTGATTTCCTCTTCGATGTGCTCGATCCGCTCAATCAAGGACAGAATGCGTTCGCCCCCGATTCCGACTGTATCTGTCATGTGCCATCTCCCTTGAGTGGCGGAAGGCTAGAGGCGGAAAGGTGAGCGAGAAGTTAAGGCTGAAGAGCCATCCACAGGGGGATTTGAGGAAATCATTAACTCAAGCTTTAATTCCGCTGCTCCAATTCGGGAACAGCGGAACCTGTTTCGAACGAATGATGATCGAATCGGGAGGGCGTGATTCGCTAGCTTCAGATGTAAATTTATTCTGAAGTTTCAGAATCGTCGCGAGCCGGTGTCATATCGACTGCACCGACAGGGACCAGATCGTTTGGCTTCTTGACGAGCTTCAAGTCGTCTCGCAGTGCGTTGGGAGATTGGAGGCGTCGGGTCTTCGATGTCTTCTGTCCCGGCGCTCGTTTAGCGGTTTCATGCTCAATGCCCACTAGCACATTGGTCTGGCCATAGTGGCGCTCGATCATGGCTACCGACGTTCCCATGTTCTTCTTCAGCCAATAGACATTAGTACCGTTCTGAAGCCTGAAGGTCGCGTAGGTATGGCGAAGGCTGTAGAGCGTATGCCGGTTCCCGTTGGTGTCATGCTCAATGCCAGCGGCTCGAAGCATGGTGTAGAAGCCGGTCCAGTTCTCGATGGGCTCTCCGTCCTCGTGACAGAATACGAGATCGTCAGGCGCGGTCTTGTAGTCGCGCCTTTGCAGAATTTCGAAATATCGCTCGGCGCCGGGCTGACAGACGACAAGGCGCTCCCCGGTCTTACCTTTGACAGTACAGGTGACCCACGTGCCGTGATCATTGCTGTAGCTGCCGACATCTCGCCATTTTAGAGGGCGAGCCTCGCCCACACGCATTCCGGAATTGACCATGATCATCACGTAGAAGCGGAGAAGCGTTCGGTCTTGTCTCACCCTTGGGTTGTTGGTCTTGAAAGGCCAGTGCATGAGGAATAGGCGCAGTTTCTCGTATTCGTCCTGCGTAAATGCCGGGCGCTTGTTGACGCTGCTCTTCTCGTGTTTGAGGAAAGGCAGCATGTTCTGCGGTACTACGCCGAGATCGACGCCATGGAGGAAGACACCTCGCAGGACCGTCCATTCCTGCTTCAGCGTAGCCTGTGTCGGCGGCTTCTTCTTCCTGCCGGTCTCTTCGAAGCCGGGACCAGTGACCCAATAATCCTGTCGCCATGCCCGGTAGGCCATCAGGTCTTTTTTCTGGATCAGTGTGATGTCCCGTTTGCCGAAATAGGGCATGAGATAGCGATGGACCGTACCTTTGATGAGGACGTAGCGACCCTCGCTATTCCGGCCTTCCTTCCATCTCGTCTCGGCGTCTCGCAAAAATGATGATGCTACATCCGAGAAGGTTTTCCGCTTCAGTGGCAGGGATTGAGTGACTCGCTGCTTCAGCTCCCCGAGGATGAGCAGCGCTGCCTCTTTGGCCCGCTCGAATTCCAGCTCGCCTGTGGACCTGCGCACGTAGCCGGAGTGACCCTTGATCTTGATCCGGCATTGCCACAGTGCGTCTTTGACATCGTCGCGTTGGTAGAGAGTGATTTGGCCGTTGGCGATCGTCTGCTGGTTCTGTGCATGGGCCATAAAGGCGAGCTCTGATTCGTTTCCTGCAATGAGCTTGGCAGTTTGCTTCTCGTACACAGCTCGGGAATGTGACAGGTGGGCACAGCGACAATGGGTAGCTAAATCATCTCGACGGCCGCCCGGAGCACGTTCTCGTTTAGGTCGATATATCGCTGGGTCGTGCCAATGTGCTTGTGACCTGCGAGAGCAGCAAGGACGCGGACATTCACGCCCTTATGGGCGAGCGTGGTGATGAATGTGCGCCTTCCTGAATGTGATGTAGCCCTATCAAGACCGGCGGCGTCGTAGATATGCAGCATCACTTGGCAGAGGCCGTTGGCTGAGAATCGCTTTCCGGTTTTTGAAGCGATCAGGGGCCGGTCTGGGGCAGGGTTGGCGGGCAGGGAATTGATGTAGGCTTCCAGCTCGGATTTGAGCTGCGAGCTGATGAGCACTGTGCGGGCCGAGCTGCCCTTGGTCTGTTCGGGCGCGAGTTGGATTTCCGGCCGGATGGTGCCGTCGGGAGCGAGCACATCGTTTAGCTTTAACGCAGCTATTTCTGCGACCCGCATCCCAGCCAGCCAGCTCAGCATGAGCAAGCAGCGGTTGCGGGCAGGGAAGCGGGCCTTGGCTGTATGCTGTAGCACACGCTTCATATCGCGTTCGGTGAGGACGGGGGCCTGTTTCAATGCTTGTTCCTCCTGGCTAACAAATTGCTCGGAACAAGCATGTTTTCTGATGTTCAGGAGAGCAACCAAAGATACTGCCGAAATGAATGCAGCGATTTCAGTGGGTTATGCGCCAACATCATGAAATGTTGATTCTGTGATGTTGCGGCGGTCTGGGCGGCGTAAACAGGGTGCCCTGCGATGCATAGAAGTGCGTGATCGATACATCCGAGGGGGCGGCAGCAAAATTGGCGTTTGGCACGAAAGCCTCTGTGTGCGAAGCTTGAGGTGTCCAATTTTCCGTCGTGGCTTGGCCCATGACACCTGAGGACATTTCCAAAGGTTTATCGAGGTGCAATGGCCCGTTGCGGCAAGGCTGGTCTTGATGCAGCAAGTAGCCGGGAATGCAAATGGCTGGCAGCCCTGTTATTGAAACCGTTTAATAGACAAGCTTAAGTGAACCGCTGGTCGACGGGAGCAAGGTTGAATGAGATGCTTTTTGAAAACGTTTGCAGCGCTATCTCTTTTGGCTGCTCTGAACGGTTGCTCCAAGGAAGAGAGCAAGAGGCAGGCAAAACCTGCGTATCTCGGTAATTGGGTTTACGAAAAATCTAAAGATGATTTTGAAAAGCGAGCGACTTTCAGTGCGTCTGTGAAGTCGACGGGGCCGGATAAGGCTGAGTTATATGTCGTCTGCGAGCCATGGCCAAAGGCAGTCGATCCGAGAGACTACAGAAATTTCTGGGTCGGTGTAACGGCATCGAAGTATCTCGGTGAAACGGAGCTTAACCGTTTGAGAGAAGTGAAATACATATTTGACGAGCAAGAACCAATTTACGACGAGTGGGACTACTCAAAGGACTCGGCTCAGAAGAATTACATTTCTGATAAAGCTACCGGCCTTCTCCCTTCATCAAAAAAATCGGCCCCTGATGTGTTTCCCTTTTTGAGTAGCTTGAGTGCCGCGAGCAAATTCAAAATTAGGCTTAAGAATTTTGATTTGGAATCGACTGACTACGAGTTTGATGTCCGGTCTTTCGATGAGTTTTACAAGAGAATCTCCTATGACTGTGATCCGCTCGCTAAGGTCCCTCTGACAGAGGGGGCTAGCACGCTAAAAAAACTGCACCGAAGTATTTCCGAGACAATTTGGCGGTGTGTGAAAACGGTCGGTAAAGAAGGCGGCGATCGGCGCTGTGTCGCGCAAGCCCAAGCCGCAGTGGATAAAGCTGGAGGCTCACTGAAAAAATATGCCGACAATGCTGACAGAGCACTAGTTGTCTCTGCTTGGTCAAAAGAACTCAAGGAACTGCTCGAAATCGCAAAAACGGACAAGTCTCCCTCTATCCAGGTCAATCTCCTTTATGCGACCCAGATGCTTGAGACGTCAGCTGTGAGAAAATTCAACTCGGATTAAATCAGGGTAACCGCGCTCCCAACCAAGCCCCGATATCTTCACCGCCCTACATCTGCAGGAGCTATTTTACGGCGTTAATGCCGGTTTAGCACAAATAGCCTCCGTAGCCGACGGCAACCTGCTAGGCGGAGTATCTGATAGCTCAAATAGAACGTTACCATCAGATTCGCGATAGAAAACCAGTTTGACGGGTTTCGCTATCACATCATGATTGTTGTAGAAAAATTCAACCGGGTGGTCCAAGGTCGGCTTTTGGTGGAAAAGTACAGTTCGAACGAAGGGATCTGCTAACCGCACGTATAAAATGACTCGGATATCTTTGATGATTTCCCTTGCCTGAAGATGGGGAAGCTTTAGTCTGGGTATCTCTATTATCGGACCTCGTAAGGCTAGGTTGTATTTTTCCCCTTTTTTCAGCTCGACAACTGCAGCCTTTCCAAAGGCGTTCTCTGCCACATATGATTTTCGCTCTGTCACTTCGACAGGACCTTCAACACGTGCTTCCCTTTCGGATTTGAGATAAGGAAGCTCTCTGAAAGTGTACTCCTCGTTATCTGCATCATATTTGCCGGACAAAAATCCATCGAGCCTTATCGGTATGTCCTTATCAAGAATGCCGTCGCATGCGGTAGCAGATCGTTTTCGTTGCGAAAATTCAGCCGTGGTTTCAAACTCGTCCTTTTCCATAATCTTGCTGCGACTCAAAGTCGCGGTTGCGGCCTCAAATAGCTGCTTTGTCGTCATTGCTTCAATTGCAGCAACCTTTGATCCGGCTTCCTTTGATAAGCCGATAACCTGATCCGCTAGTGGCTTCAGGGCGGTCGAGATTATTCCGTGTTCTTCTCGGAGCCATTGTGAGATGGGCGCGGGCGTACTTTGTAACGACGTGCCATAAAGCATCGTCTTTCCATCTTGAACTACGGCCGGCAGAGCTACTCCTCCTGAAAATCTCGTTACAGTCGGAGTTCCGTTAACGTCCCCCAGTATAGCAACGAAAGGATCTCCATCTCGAACCGAAATAGTTAGAGCAAAGTCATCCTTCACACCCTTGCCGTAGCTATGGCAAAATAGAAAACCACCTTTTATTGTACAGCTTTCAACCATGAGCATTTGGTGGAGTTGTTTTACGTCTTCTTCAGGCATTATGCTCATCAGCCGAACGATCTCTCCGTCTTCATGGAGGAGTTTTGCCAAACTTCCACCATTCCACCGCGTCACCTCTCCGTCCGGGCCGGCTTTTCTTGCGTCAGGACTGATCCATTTTGCATGTTTGATGGTCTTTTCAACTACACCTCTTCTTACAGTTACTACTTCTGTATCTGCCTTTTCGTCCTGATTTGCTGTCGTTATCGTGATGGTTTTAGTTTTATGGTCGACTTTTGCGATTAGGTCATCACAGGCTGAGAGCTCGCCAATCTCAGAAACTTTGCTCGACGATATATGGAACAAGTTGCACCAGGCGGCGGCAGTGCCTGCATGTCCATGCAGTAAAACAGTAACGTCTCCATTTGTTTCCCATACGTCGCCTATTGATGAAAAATTGTCGGTTGATATTCGCTTTTTATCAATAAAAAGAGCATAGTTGCTTAGCAAATCACCTTCTGATTTCTTAAATCTTAATGTCAGTTTGCCTTTGCTGGTATCGCGTGCAAAAAGCTCATCCGCGGAGGGGCCGCCATACTTATTTTTCGCCACGAGATAATCTTCGGCCTTCGCTAAAGGGCACAGCGGTAGGCTGACGAAATGCAATCCAAAAAAAACTTTGATCAGAAGTTTGTTCAACGCGTTATCCTATGGGTTCAATGATTTCCGCTCTGTGGTTTCTCAATTCTAGCTCATGGGTAAGCTTTGGCTAGCGAGTGTGCGTTGTATAGATCTCTTATCCACCGCTCGCACCCCACCCACCACCCCACCATCCCGCCCAACAATCAGCTCACCGTCATCCGAGCATCTGTGTACCGTCTGTGTAAACTCCCACACACGCTCACGCTCAATCTACGCTTAAATTCCCTCAATCCAATTTAGTTCATGCTTTGTTCTGTGTAGAGCGTGTGTAAAAAAATAGGCGTCAACATCTAGTATGCTGACGCCTAAATCTTTGATATTTTTGCTATATCTTATGTATTCGACGCTAATTTTGATTAGCGCGAATAGAACTCGATCACGAGATTGGGCTCCATCTGAACGGGGTAGGGCACCTCGGTCGCATGGGGGACGCGGGAGAGCCTCGCGGTCATCTTGGAGTGATCGACGTCGTAATATTCGGGCACGTCGCGCTCGGCAAGCGCGACTGACTCGAGGACCGTCACGGCCTGCTTCGAGGATTCCTTCACCTCGATCACATCGCCGACCTTCACCAGATAGGACGGAATGTTGACGCGACGGCCGTTGACGCGGATGTGGCCGTGGTTGACGAACTGACGCGCCGCGAAGACGGTCGGCACGAATTTGGCGCGATACACGATCGCGTCGAGGCGGCGCTCCAGCAAGCCGATCAGATTGTCGCCCGAGTCGCCCTTCATGCGAATGGCCTCGGCGTAATATTTGCGGAACTGCTTCTCGGAGATATTGCCGTAGTAGCCCTTGAGCTTCTGCTTCGCCTTCAGCTGCGTGCCGTAGTCGGAGAGCTTGCCCTTGCGGCGCTGGCCATGCTGGCCGGGGCCATATTCGCGGCGATTGACCGGGCTCTTCGGACGGCCCCAGATGTTCTGGCCCAGGCGGCGATCGAGCTTGTATTTGGCTTCTGCGCGCTTCGTCACGTTACTCTTTTCCTCTCATGGTCGCGTCCGGCGGCGAGAGGCGAAAAGACGAAAGCGCGCCCGAGGAACTTGCGCCCCGGCGCTTCATCGATCGCGTCTCCCGCAGGCTCCCGGCGGCGCCGGGGTTGGGAACGCGCCCTCCTCTGCCGGGATTCCGGCCGACAGGCGTTCTGTGTCGAACGCCACGGGTGCTTGCCCGGCGCGTTTTTACGCGTCAGGCTGAGGGGGAGCTAATGGAAGACGCTCCCCGAGTCAAGTCGAAAGACCAGATTCAGAACAGGTCGATCGGCCAGCCGTCGTTATATGGCACGATCATGTCGGCGTTGTAGGGCGGCCGCTGCGGCAGCGTCTCCTGCATGTACCAGCTACGCTGCGACGCCTGGATCGGATCCTTATTGTAATAGGTCTGCTGCAGCATGTAGCGATTCGTGCTGCCGACCGGCACCTTGGTGCCCGGATCGAGCCAGCTACGGCGTTCGACGTCGATTGTGCGGCCGTTGGAGGCGAGCGCATCGGCGGCGACCGTATAGGCCGGCTGGCGATTGCGCGATTTGGCGAGCGCGTCTCCGCCCGCGGCCATCGCGACCAGGCAGGCGAGGCCCACCGAAAGCATAAGTCCCTTGCGCATCTCCATCCTCTCGAGCTCAACGCTTTGGACGCATCATATAGGATCAGGCGCCAAAAGCGATACGGCCTTCGGTCCGGCTCAATTTTTCGCCGTTTCCGTCTGCAGCGTCCCGGCCTGCGCCACGGGGCGCGCCTTTTTTGCCTGCGCAGTGGGCTTGGCCGGCTTCACGCGGCTTGCGGCGGCCTTGCGCGGAATCGAGGCGGTCACATCGTCGCGAGAGACGTTTGCGCAGCCTTTCCCGCGTGCGATTTCCGCATTGAGGAAGAAATCGTTCAGCGCCTTGTTGTCGCTCCCCGAGGAATAGTTGAGGCCGTCGAGGATGCAGGAGAATGCGACGCGGTCGATCGGCTTGACCGCAGCGCCGCAAGCGATGCCGGCGATCTCGAGTGGAACCTTGGCGTCGACGAGGCGGCCCGCAAGACAGGCGCGTTCGCTCGCCTCGACGCCCTCGCCGCCGGGCTGCGAGAGACGGATGTCAGCCGTCTCGAAGGCGCCGAACCGCGTCTGGAGCGTCGAGCGCTGGCCGATTTTCGCGACATTCAGGCCGGCGTCGCGGGCGTGGCGGGTCATGTCGAGGAAGAAATCCGTGTGTGTCGCCCCCTGATCGAGTTCAGGGTGAATATCGACGCGCAGGAAGGGCGCGCCCATGGCGAATTGGCCGACCGTCAGCCGGTCGATCCGCGGCGCCCCATCCTTGGCGTCGCCGACCGCCACGGTTTTTTTCTCGCGTTCGAATTCGGGCGCCTCGAGGTCGAGCGCGGCGACGGCGCGGGCCGCGGCCGCATCGGGCTCCATGCTTGCCTTGGCGGAGATTTTGGCGGGCCCTTGCGCCGCCGCGGGCCCGCCAGCGTCCGCTACCGTCGCCGGCGGGGCGGGATGGCGCGCAAAAAGCGCCGCGAAGGCAAGAATGAGCGAGGCGCCGACGCCCATGCCCAGTGCGGCGCGAATGCCCGTGGGCCGGGCGTGGATCGGCCCCCAGGAGGTTGCCGCGGCGTCGTCCCGGTCGAAAATACTCGCACTCATCACGCTACCTCCGGCGTCGCGCGTTCAAACGCATATGTACAACAACCGTATGTTGCGTGTTTTTCAGAAAACTAAGGTTAACGGCGGGCGCCTCCTCGCCCCATGGTTAACGTCCGGTGAATCGGGCGCCTTTGGGACAAACAAAAAAGCCTGCGCGTGGGTCGCGCAGGCTCTTTCTCTTTGGCGATCCGGTCGAGGATTATTCCTCGCCCTTCTTGCCTTTCTTCGGGGCCTCTTCGCGGGCTTTCAGCGCCGCGCCGAGAATGTCGCCGAGCGATGCGCCAGAATCGGCGGAGCCATACTGGGCGATCGCCTCTTTCTCCTCGGCGACTTCAAGCGCCTTGATCGAGACGGCGATCTTGCGCGCCTTCCGATCGAAGAGGGTGACGCGGGCGTCGACCTTCTCGCCGACAGCGAAACGCTCGGGACGCTGGTCAGCCCGGTCGCGGGCGAGTTCGCTGCGCTTGATGAAGGTGGTGAGATCGGTGCCTGCGATCTTGACGTCGATGCCCGAGTCCTTGACCTCGGTCACCTCGCAAGTGACGACGGCGCCCTTCTTCACCTCGCCTTCCTCGCCCGCGGCCACGGAGGCGAAGGGATCGCCCGCGAGCTGCTTCACGCCAAGCGAGATGCGCTCCTTGTCGACGTCGACGTCGAGAACCTGCGCCTCGATCACGTCGCCCTTCTTGTACTCCTCGATGACCTGCTCGCCCGGGCGGTTCCAGTCGAGGTCGGAGAGATGGACCATGCCGTCCACGTCCCCGTCGAGGCCGATGAAGAGGCCGAACTCGGTCTTGTTCTTGACCTCGCCCGAGACGGTCGAGCCCACCGGATGCTTCTCGGCGAAGGCTTCCCACGGGTTCTGCAGCGTCTGCTTGAGGCCGAGCGAAATGCGGCGCTTGACCGGATCGACCTCGAGCACCTGAACGTCGACTTCCTGGCTCGTCGAGACGATCTTGCCGGGATGGACGTTCTTCTTGGTCCAGCTCATCTCGGAGACGTGCACGAGACCCTCGATGCCCGGCTCCAGCTCGACGAAGGCGCCGTAGTCGGTGATGTTGGTCACACGGCCGTGGAACTTCGCGCCGATCGGATATTTGGCCTCGATGCCCTGCCACGGATCCTCGAGCAGCTGCTTCATGCCGAGCGAGATGCGGTGCGTCTCGTGATTGATCTTGATGATCTTCACCTTGACGGTCTGACCGATGGTCAGCACCTCGGACGGATGATTGACGCGCCGCCAGGCGATGTCCGTGACATGCAGCAGGCCGTCGATGCCGCCGAGATCCACGAAGGCGCCGTAGTCGGTGATGTTCTTCACCACGCCGTCGATCACCTGCCCCTCTTCGAGGTTGGCGACGATCTCGTGACGCTGCTCGGCGCGGCTCTCCTCGAGCACCGTGCGGCGCGAGACGACGATGTTGCCGCGGCGGCGGTCCATCTTGAGGATATGGAACGGCTGCGGCACGTTCATCAGCGGGCCGACGTCGCGGATCGGACGGATGTCGACCTGAGAGCGCGGCAGGAAGGCCACGGCGCCGTCGAGGTCGACGGTGAAGCCGCCCTTGACCTGATTGAAGATGACGCCCTCGACCTTCTCATTGGTCTCGAAGGCCTTTTCGAGCTTGACCCAGCTCTCCTCGCGGCGCGCCTTGTCGCGCGAGATGACGGCCTCGCCGAGCGCGTTCTCGACGCGCTCCAGATAGACCTCGACCTCTTCGCCGACCTGGGGGGCGGGGTCGCGGCCGTAGCCGGTGAATTCCTTGAGAGGGACGCGGCCTTCGGTCTTCAGGCCGATATCGATGACGGCGACGTCCTTCTCGATGGCGACGACGCGCCCCTTGATGACGGAACCCTCGAAAGCCTCGTTATCGCCGTAGCTCTGCTCGAGCAGGGCGGCAAAATCTTCGCGCGTGGGGGCGCGATCGGTCGTGGCGGACATTTTTTCTCCTGGAGGCCCCGGTCGGGGCGGCGCCGGCGAAAGGTTGGCGTTGCGGTCGGTTTTCGGCGATCGGAACGTCTCGCAGCCTTGGCGGGAGAGACGTAGAATTCGACTGGCGAACGTGTCGTTCGTTCGGCGAACTGGCCGGCGCGGCCCAAAGGACGAAAACCAGGTGGTCTGCGCGGCAGGGAAAACCCCTTCCGCGAGGCTGCTATCTAACAGCGCCTTCGACCTGCGGCAAGCGGCGCCGCCGCGTCTTTGTTGCTGCGATGCGGAAAATCGACTATTGCGGTGCGGGAGCTGCGGGCGCACCCATTTCAGATGGAGGCGCTTCGGCGTTCACCAGGATTTTTGCTTTGTTCGCCATTTGGCCAAAATCCACTAGCGAAAGCGGCGCCCGGTGCTAATCTTCTCCTGCGGCGTCAGAAAAACTCCCACGCGAGCCGCGTTTTCTGGAGAACTCGATGAAGGCAAGAATTTTCGGCGGCGCGGCGCTCGCCCTTGCGACGATCGCCGTCGCGCTCGCCGGGGCGGCGCCCGCCGAGGCGAAGCACAAGGCGCACCGCGCCCCCAAGGCCGAGGCCGAAAAGCATAAATGCGGCGGCAAGAATGGCTGCCCCGCCATGAGCGACGAGAAGGGCAAGAGCGGCGAGAAGGGCAAGGGCGAGGAGAAGGCCGCCGCGCCGGCCGCCGAGACGCCTTCGGACGCCAAGCCTTCGGACGCCAAGCCTTCGGACGCCAAGCCTTCGGACGCCAAGCCCGCTGACGCCAAGCCTGCGGAGGCGAAGCCGGCTGACGGCAAGTGACCCCCTTTCGGCGCCACGCTTTCCGGATGTCCGGAAAGGGCGCCGTTTCCGCCCTCTCGGAGGGTGTTTTGCAGAGGAGAAACATATGAAGACGAAGGTCGTTTCCGGTTCCGCGCTCGCCGCCGCCGCCATCGCGCTCGCCCTCAACGGCGCTGCGGTCGCTCCGGCTCATGCTCATGCGTCCGCCGCCCACGCCAAGGCCCATTGCGGCGCCAAGGGCACGTGCCATCACAAGGCCCGCTGCCACCACAAGGCCCAGTGCCATCACCACAAGGGCCATTGCAACATGAAGAGCATGTGCCATACGAAGTGATGGACGCGCGCCGGACCCCAATGGGTTCGGCGCAATTCGCCCGCTCTCGGGTGCGGTCAGCCGAATTTCTTTCAGGCGGGAGTTCGCATGCAAAAGCCTGCGCCGCTGGGCTATGGTCTCGGCCTGAGGCCCGTCTATTTCGATGAAATCATGTCGACGCGTCCGCCGGTCGACTGGTTTGAAATCATTTCCGAAAATTACATGGTGGCGGGCGGTCGGCCGCTCGCCATGCTCGACCGCATTCGCGCCGATTATCCGGTCGTCATGCACGGCGTCTCCATGTCGCTCGCCTCGACCGACTCGTTGGACTTCGACTATCTGGCCCGGCTTGCGGCGCTGATCGAGCGCGTCGAGCCCGCCTGGGTCTCCGACCATGTCGCCTGGACCGGCGTGCATGGCCTCAATCTCCACGACCTACTGCCGATTCCCTACACGCGCGAATCGCTCGACCATATCGTCGAGCGCATCTGCCGCGTGCAGGACTATCTGAAACGCCCGCTCGTGGTGGAGAACGCCTCGACCTATGTCTCCTTCGTCGCGTCCGAGATGAGCGAGGCGGAATTCGTGCGGGAGATGGCCGAGCGCGCCGATTGCCTGCTGCTGCTCGACGTCAATAATGTCTTCGTGTCGAGCTTCAATCACGGCTTCGACGCCAACGCCTTCATCGACGCCGTTCCCGCCGAGCGCGTCGTGCAGTTTCACATGGCGGGCCATACGAACAAGGGCACGCATCGCGTCGACACGCATGATCAGCCGGTCTGCGAGGAGGTCTGGACCCTTTACGAAAGGGCGCGCCGCCGCTTCGGCGACGTCTCGGCGATGATCGAGCGGGACGATAATTTTCCCCCATTTTCCGAGTTGCTCGACGAGTTGCAGCGCATGCGCGACATCGACGCCCGCCTGGCCGCCGAGCGCGTCTCGAGCGCCGCATGAAGCTGTCGGATTTTCAGGCGCTGTTCCAGTCGCGGCTCCTCGCCGGGCCCGGCGCAGAGGATGCGCCGCTCATCGCCGCGCTGCGGGAGTCGGGGCGCGGCGCCGGGCGCGACGAGTTGCTGCACGTCTATCAGTCCGGCTATCGCGTCCGGCTGGAGAGCTTCCTTCACGAGGATTATCCGGGCCTGCGCGCCCTCCTGGGCGAAGAGCGTTTCGAAGCTCTGATCGGCGCCTATGTCACGGCCCAGCCTCCCAGGGACCGTAACGCCCGCTGGTACACGACCGGCCTGCCGGATTTTCTGCGGGACCATCCCGAATGGAAAGAGGACGCCGCGGCCTCGTCCATGGCGCTCTTCGAGCGCGCCATCGTCGACGCCTTCGATGCGCCGGACGCCGAGCCCCTGGCCGTTCAGGCGCTCGCCGGATTTGCGCCGGAGGAGTCGCCCCGCCTCGTCTTCGACTTTCACCCGAGCCTGATCGTGCTGCGTCTCGCGCCCGGCGTCTTCGCCGCCTATCAGGCGATGAACGGCGGTGGTGAATCGGGAGATGGCGTGGAAGACCCCGAGGCAGAGCGCGCCGGGGAGGAGGGGTTCGAGGCCGTGGCCGTCTGGCGCTGCAACGAGGAGTCGGTCTTCCGAGAGCTCGAGCCGGATGAATATCTGGCGCTGAACGAGGCGCGGGTCGGGCGCGCTTTCGGCGACATCTGCCAGATGGCCGCGTTTCAGCACGCGGGCGAAATCGAGCCGGAGCGGCTGGCCCAGTTTCTGGCGAGCTGGTTCGAGGACGGCATGATCACGGGCGTGTCGCTTCAGGGGTAAGACCGGCGCGTCCTTGCTATAATGCGCGCCGAGGACGAAACCCCGCCGAGGCCAGCTCTTGACGCCCACACTTCTTTCCGCGCCCGTCGACGACAGCGAACTTCTGCGCCAGGCTGAGAGCTGGCGGCGGACGGGGCTGGGCGTCGCCGTGGCGACTGTGGTCGAGACTTTCGGCTCGGCCCCGCGCCCGGCCGGGTCGCTCCTCGTCGTGGAGGAGGGCGGCCTCTTTTGCGGGTCCGTCTCGGCCGGATGCGTGGAGGGGGACGTCATCGCCGCGGCGCTTGATTGCATCGCGGATGGCGCGCCCCGTTTTTTGGAGTTCGGCGTCGCCGATGAGACGGCCTGGCGCGCCGGTCTTTCTTGCGGCGGCCGAATCGCTGTTCATGTCGAGCGCCTCGACGAGGCGCGGCGCGCGCTCTTCGCGCAGATCGGCGCGGAAACTGCCGCGCGGCGTCCCTGCGCGCTGCTCATGCCGCTCGATGGCGGTCCCGCCCGGCTCCTGAAGGCGGCGGAACTCGCCAGCGCCTCACCGGACGACCCGCTCGGCGGGATGCTGCGGGCCGGCGCCAGCGGCCTCGTCGAATCGGCGGGCGCGCGGCTCTTCGTCCGGTTCTTTCGTCCAGCCCCCCGGCTCGTCCTGGTCGGCGCCGTGCATGTCGCGCAGGCGCTCGCGCCCATGGCGCAGATCGCGGGCTTTGCCGTCACCATCCTCGACCCGCGCGGCGCCTATGCGGCGCCGGAGCGCTTCCCTCATGCGCGGCTCGACCCGCGCTGGCCCGAGGAAGCGCTGCCCGAGATCGGGCTCGACGTTTACACAGCGGTCGCGACGCTGACGCATGACGCCAGGATCGACGATCCCGCCCTGCGGCTCGCGCTCGCGTCGGATTGTTTCTACGTCGGCGCCCTCGGCTCGCGGGCGACGCATGCGCGGCGTCTCGAAAGGCTGAGCGCGAGCGGCGCCGGCCCCGCGGCGCTCGACCGGCTGCGTGCGCCCATCGGCCTCGACATCGCCGCCGTGAGCCCGGCCGAGATCGCCGTCTCCATTCTCGCGGAACTCATCCTCGCGCGCGGGCGAAAACCGCTCCGCAGCCTGAAGGCGCAGGATCTCGCGGGGCGCCCGTTCGCAAGCTGCGGCGCATGAGTGGCGCGCCCCTGATCGCCGCCCTCCTGCTCGCGGCGGGGCGGGGCGCGCGGTTCGGCGCCTCCGCCAACAAGCTCCTCGCCGATTTCGACGGGCGGCCCTTGATTCGGCGCGCGGCCGAGGCGGCGCTCGCGTCGCGGCTTCGTCGCGTCATCGTCGTTACCGGCCATCAGCGGGTGGAGATCGAGGCGGCGCTTGCAGGGCTCCCGCTGTCCTTTGCGCCCAATCCCGACTTTTCGCGCGGTCTCGCCTCGTCGCTGCGCCGGGGGCTCACGGCGGCGGGCGACGCGGAGGGCGTGATCGTGCTCCTCGGCGACATGCCGGCCGTCTCGCCGCGCCTCATCGATGCGTTGATCTCGGCCTTCGAAAAGGCGCCGGGAGCCGCGGCCGTTGTTCCGGTCCGGGGTGGACGACGCGGCAATCCGGCGCTGCTCGCGAGGCGCCTTTTTCCTGCGCTCGCGGCGCTCGAGGGCGACGAGGGCGCGCGGCGGCTCCTGCGAGAAACCGACGGCGTCGTCGAGCTTCCTGTCGAGGACGACGCCGTTCTGGCCGATGTCGATACGCCAGCCGACCTCGCGCGCCTGCGAGAGACGATCAGACGAAGCTGATCTTCTGATCCTTCAGCGGCACGGAGCGGACGCGCTTGCCGGTCGCCGCGAAATAGGCGTTGAGCACGGCCGGGGCCGCGACGCAGATCGTCGGCTCTCCGACCCCGCCCCAGAAACCGCCGCTCGGCGCCAGAACGCAGTCGACTTTCGGCATATCCTTCAGCCGCATGGAATCATAGCTGTCGAAATTCTCCTGCTCGACCCGCCCGTTCTTGACGGTGATTCCGCCATAAAAGAGCGCGGAGAGTCCGAAGACGAAAGAGCCGGCGATCTGTCGCTCGACCTGCGCGGGATTGACGATATGGCCGGGATCGGTCGAGGCGACGATGCGGCTGATCTTCACCTTGTTGTCCGGAGAGACCGAGATCTCTGCGACCGCGGCGACGAAGCTGTTGAAGGCCATGAAACAGGCGACGCCGCGATGGAGCCCCTCGGGCGCGCGCTTTTCCCAGCCCGCCCGCGCGGCGACCGCTTCGAGCACGGCGCGCTGCTTTGGCTGTTTGGCCAAGAGCTTCAGGCGGAAGGCGACGGGGTCCTCGCCTGCGGCATGCGCCAGCTCGTCGATGAAGCATTCGAGATAAATGGCGTTCTGATTGATGTTCACGCCGCGCCACCATCCGGGCGGAACGGACGGATTACGCATGGCGTGTTGGATCAGCAGATGGGGAATGTCGTAGCCGAATTGCGCCTCGCCCGTCGCCGCGAGCCCCTGGAAGACGGCCGGATCGAGCCCGTCCTTGATCCACTGGGGCCGCACGCTCGCCGAAATTGACTGGCCCGAAATGCGCATATGGAGGCCGGTGAGCTTCTTTTCGGCGTCGAACGCCCCGACGAGCCGGCACTGCGTCACAGGATGATAGGCCCCATGGGTCATATCTTCCTCGCGCGACCACAGAAGCTTCACCGGCGTCCCGGGGAACTCTTTCGCGATCAGCGTCGCCTGGCGCACATTGTCCATGAACAGACGCCGGCCGAAGCCGCCGCCCAACATCACGCGATGCACGTCGCATTTTTCGATCGGAAGTCCTGCGGCGTCGGCCACGGCTTCGCGGGCGGCTTCGGCGTTTTGCGTGCCGGTCCAGATCTCGCATTTCTCCGGCGTATAGAGCACCGTGGCGTTGAGCGGCTCCATCGCCGCGTGGTTCT
Organism: Methylocystis sp. IM3; assembly: GCF_038070105.1. Taxonomy (NCBI): domain Bacteria; kingdom Pseudomonadati; phylum Pseudomonadota; class Alphaproteobacteria; order Hyphomicrobiales; family Methylocystaceae; genus Methylocystis; species Methylocystis sp. IM3. The sequence goes on from NZ_JBBPBZ010000002.1 coordinate 658,524, forward strand.
GGTGCGGATAACTGTAGACTGCCTCGACGGTTTTTGACGCGCCGGCCAGCGCCGTGCGCGCGTCGCCCCTCTCATGGCCCGTGACGGCGGGCTGCGCGGGATCGAGCCCTTCGGCGAGCCATTTGGCCGTGTCGGCGCTGGAGGTTCTGGCGTTGGGGCCCTCGTCCCAGACGATGGGCAGCGCATCGAGGGCGGTTTTCGCCCGCCACCAGGTATCCGCGACGACGGCGACGGCGTTGTCCCCGACGCGCAGAACTTTCTTCACGCCCTTGCGGCCGGCGATCTTGCTTTCGTCGAAGCTCTTCAGCGTTCCGCCGAAGACGGGGCAGGCCTTGATCGCCGCATTCAGCATCCCCGGCAGTTTGACGTCGATCCCATAGATCGTCTTGCCGGTCGTCTTGTCCGAGGTGTCGAGGCGCTTCAGCGCCTTGCCGGCGATCTTCCAGTCGCGCGGATCCTTGAGCGGAACGTCGCTGGGCGGCGTGAGTTTCGCCGCCGCGTCGGCGACTTTTCCGAAGCTTGTCGAGCGGCCCGAAGCGGCGTGGGAGATCACGCCCTTGTCGACGCTGCAGTCCGCGGCGGGGACGCCCCAGCCATTCGCCGCCGCCTGAACGAGCATGTGACGGGCCAGCGCGCCGCCCTTGCGCATGTAATCCTGCGACGCGCGCACGCCCATGCTGCCGCCCGTGGCGAAGTCGCCCCAGATGCGGCCGCGCGCCGCGCTCTGGCCGGGCGTCGGCAATTCCGTCGTGACCTTCGACCAATCGCAGTCGAGCTCCTCGGCGACGAGCTGAGCGAGGCCGGTCAGCGTGCCCTGGCCCATTTCGGCGCGCGCAATTCGGATCACCACCGCGTCGTCGGGCTTGACGACGATCCAGGCGTTGACCTCCGGCGCTTCCGAGGCGTCTGCTGAGAACGGAAGGCCGAGGCCGAGCGACAGGCCGCCGCCGAGCGCGGCGCCGCCCACGACGAGGGCGCGCCGGCTGATGTGAAGGGCGTTGCTCATTCGGGTGCTCCTCTCAGGCCCGGGCGGCGGCGTGAATGGCCTCGCGCACCTGCTGGAAGGTTCCGCAACGGCAGATGTTGGTGATGGCGGCGTCGATCTCGGCGTCGGTCGGCTGCGGCTTTTCCGTCAGGAGGGCCGCAACCGCCATGATCATGCCGGTCTGGCAATAGCCGCATTGCGGAACGTCCGCGTCGATCCACGCCTGCTGCACGCGATGCAGGACGCCGTTCTGGGCGAGGCCCTCGATCGTCGTGATCTTGCGGCCGACGGCGTCGCCGACAGTGACCACGCAGGAGCGGACGGCGGCGCCGTCGATATGGACCGTGCAGGCGCCGCAGGCGCCGACGCCGCAGCCATATTTCGCGCCGGTCAGCCCCAGGCTCTCGCGAATCGCCCAGAGCAGCGGCGTGTCGTCCTCGACATCCGCCTGGACCGATTTTCCATTGACAACCAGGACTGTCATTCGCCGCCTCCCCGACCGCCCGTCATCCCCTCGGGATGCTATCAAACACGAAGGGCCCGGCCAAGGCGCGGACCCTCTCGCCGCGCCTGTTTTCGGGCTGCCCTGCGAGGCATAGCCCGAGCGTCTCCGCAAAAAGAAGGGCAAAATTACAGCGATTGTGTCGCCTCGATTGCGAATCACCCTGCAAATCGTTAGCAATTTCGTGTTGGCTCAGGCTCGCAGCATGTGGCGGCCGATCGCGACGAGGAGAGAATTCTGATGGCCAAGGCAAAAACCACCAAGGCTGCCGCGACCACGAAGGTCAGCAAGGCCGAGGCGCCCGCCATTCGTCCGGTGAAGGAAACCATGACGAAATCGGCGTTGATCAATTACATCGCCGAACAAAACGACCTGCCGCGCAAGACGGCCGCAGCCGTCTATGCGACGCTCGAAGGCGTTTTCATGGGCTCGGTCCATCCCAAGGGCGTGGGCGAATTCACTCTGCCCGGCCTGCTGAAAGTGACGCTGCGCAAGGTGCCGGCGCGCAAGGCCGGCACGCTGGTGCGCAATCCGGCGACCGGCGAGATGGTGAAGGCCGCCGCCAAGCCTGCGAGCGTGCGCGTGAAGATCCGCGCGCTCTCGAAGCTCAAGTCGGCGGCGTCGAAGTAACGAGATTTTTTTTCGCCGGCTGGCTGCGCCCGCCGGCGACGTTTTTTTGCCGCCCATGACTTCGTCGTCTCATGGCGCGCTTTTCAGCATTGCTTCGCGACGCTCGCGCCTTCCTGCCCGTCAAGCTTGTGTAACAATGGGCAGGCAAGCTCGTCGCTGAAAACACGGCCGCGCCGATCTCGACTTGCCGACCGGCGCCCGATCGTCGAGAATCCTTCCCGATGGAACATTCGCTTCCGCAGCCGCGCGTCATCGATGCCGATGGGCTACAGGCGCTCATCGACGTCCTGCGCCAGGAGGGCCGCCGGGTCATCGGCCCGACAGTCGCCGACGGAGCGATCGTTTATGACGACATCGACGGCGTCGCCGACCTTCCCAAGGGTTACACGGACGAGCAGGAGCCGGGGCGTTACGCCCTCGCGCCGCGGGACGACGAAGCGCTGTTCGGCTATGCGGTCGGACCGCATTCCTGGAAGAAGCTTCTCCACGTTCCCGTCCTGCGCCTCTGGCGCGCCGTCCGCAAGGGAAGCGATGTAGCGATCGAGGCCGAGGAGCCGGCGTCGCAGAATTTCGCCTTCCTCGGCGTTCGCGCCTGCGAGCTTGCGGCCATCGCGATTCAGGACCGCGTGCTGATGGGCGGCGCCTATGTCGATCCGCATTACGCGGCGCGGCGCGAGGCTGCCTTTCTCATCGCCCTGAATTGCGGCAAGGCGGGGGGGACCTGCTTTTGCGTCTCGATGGAGGCGGGACCGAAGGCGACCAGAGGCTTCGATCTCGCGCTTACCGAGTTGATCTCACACGACGCCCATCTTTTCCTGATCGAGGCCGGATCGCAGGCGGGAGCGGAGGCCCTCGCGCAACTTCCGGGGCGCGAGGCGATGCGGCAAGACCTCGACGCCGCCGCGGCGGTCGTGGCGCATACGGCCGCCACAATGGGGCGCGACATGCCTCGGGACGCGCCAGAGCTCCTCATGCGCAACCTGCAGCATCCGCGCTGGGAGGAGGTTGCGCAGCGCTGTCTCTCCTGCGCCAATTGCACGATGGTCTGCCCGACCTGCTTCTGCACCACGGTGGAGGACCACAACGATCTTCTCGGCGTCGACTCGTCGCGAGACCGGCGCTGGGATTCCTGTTTCACCATGGATTATTCTTACATTCACGGCGGCGCTGTGCGGCCGAGCGTCTCGTCCCGTTATCGTCAATGGATGACGCACAAGCTCGCCACCTGGCATGAGCAGTTCGGGACATATGGCTGCGTCGGCTGCGGCCGCTGCATCACCTGGTGCCCTGTGGGCATCGACATCACGGAAGAAACGCACGCCATCGGCGCGAGCGAGGGAACAGGAGAGCGCGGCCTTGGAAAATCTTGAGCGCATCCTCTCGGAGCATCCTTTTTTCGCCGACCTCGACAAGAGCTTTCTTTCGCTCGCCTGCGGCTGCGCCAGGAATGCGCATTTCGAGGGCGGCCGGTTCATTTTTCACGAGGGCGGCGCTGCCGACAATTTCTACCTCCTTCGGCAAGGGCGGGTGGCCTTGCAGATTTCTGCGCCCGGCCGCGGCGCCAATACATTTCTCACGCTCGAGCCGGGCGAGGTTTTCGGGGTCAACTGGCTCGTGCCGCCCTATCGCTGGAGCTATGACGCGCGGACGCTCGAGAGCGCGCGCGTGATCGCCATGGATGCGCATTGCCTGCGCAACAAATGCGAGGCCGACCATGACCTCGGCTATGACATCATGAAGCGGCTCATGCCGATCCTGATCGAGCGCCTGCATGCGACGCGCCTTCAGTTTCTCGATCTCTACGGCGCTCATGTCTGAGGCCGCCGATCCATCCGGGCGGGCCGCGCCGCCCATGGTTCCGCGCATCGCGCATGTGCGTCGCCGGCGCCATGACGCGCCCGACGCCTGGACGCTCGAACTCGAAATGTCCGACGGCGCGCCGCTGCGCTATGCGCCCGGCCAGTTCAACATGCTGACGGCCTTTGGCGTCGGCGAGGTTGCGATCAGCATGAGCGGCGACCCCGCCAGCGGCCCGCTCGTCCATACGATTCGCGCGGTGGGGCCCGTCTCCCATGCGCTGACAAGACTTGGGGCGGGCCAACTCGTCGGGGTGCGCGGGCCGTTCGGCGTCGGCTGGCCGATGGCGCAGGCCGCGGGCAAGGACGTGCTCCTGGTCGCAGGCGGCCTGGGTCTCGCGCCGCTGCGTCCCGCCATTTATCGACTGCTCGGCGAGCGGGCGCGCTTCGGCAAGGTGACGCTGCTCTTCGGCGCGCGGCGTCCGGAGGACATCATCTTTCGTCATGAGGTCGAGAGCTGGCGGGGACGTTTCGACATCGATGTCGAGGTGACGGTCGATCACGCCGGCGCCGACTGGCGGGGGCATGTGGGCGTCGTCACTGGGCTCATATCGAGGCATGAGATCGACCCGGCCGCGACGGTCGCCATGGTTTGCGGGCCGGAAGTGATGATGCGTTTCGTGGCCATGGCGCTCGTCGACAAGGGCCTTGCCGAAGACGCCATGTATCTTTCCATGGAACGCAACATGAAATGCGCGATCGGCCATTGCGGCCACTGTCAGCTGGGGCCGACCTTCATCTGCCGCGACGGGCCTGTCTTCACCTTCGCGCGGCTGAAGCCTCTCCTTTCAGTCAAGGAGCTTTGAGATGGCGCACCGCAAGCCGCGTCTCGCCGTCTGGAAATTCGCCTCCTGCGACGGCTGCCAGCTCAGTCTGCTCGATTGCGAGGACGAGCTTCTCGCCATCGCCGGCGCGCTCGAGATTTCCTATTTTCCCGAGGCGACGCGCGGCGAGGCGCGGGGCGTCTATGATCTCTCGCTCGTCGAGGGGTCGGTGACGACGCCGCATGACGCCGAGCGCATCCAGGACATTCGCCGTCGCTCGAAAAAGCTCGTGACCATCGGCGCCTGCGCCACCGCCGGCGGCATTCAGGCTTTGCGCAACTTCGCCGATGTGCGGGATTATGCCGCAATCGTCTACGCCCATCCTGAATATATCCAGACGCTCGCGACATCGACCGCCATCTCGCAGCACGTCCCCGTCGATTTCGAGTTGCGCGGCTGCCCGATCAACAAGGGTCAACTGGTCGATGTGATCTCGGCGTTCCTCACGGGCCGTCGCCCCAATACGCCGGCGGAAAGCGTCTGCGTGCAATGCAAGCTCAAGGGCAATGTCTGCGTCATGGTCGCGCGGGCGATCCCCTGCCTCGGCCCCGTTACGCATGCAGGCTGCGGCGCCTTGTGTCCTTCCTATGACAGGGGGTGCTATGGGTGCTTCGGGCCGAAAGAGACGCCGAATGCGCCGTCCCTGAGCGGTTGGTTCAAGCGCCTGGGCGTCGATGAGAAGGGGTTGCAACGCATCTATCGCACGTTCAACGCCGACGCCGAACCCTTCCGCCAGGAGAGCGAACGCCATGACGCGCAAGACCATCAAGGTTGATCTCCTCGCGCGCGTCGAGGGCGAGGGGGCGTTGAAGGTCGTCGTGCGCGACGGAAAGGTGCAGAGCGCGCAGTTCAGCATCTTCGAGCCGCCCCGCTTTTTCGAGGCCTTTCTGCGCGGCCGGCACTTCGCCGAGACGCCCGACATTGTCGCGCGCATCTGCGGAATCTGCCCGGTCGCCTATCAGATGAGCGGCGTGCATGCGCTCGAAAATCTCCTCGGCGTCGATGTTTCCGGGCCCGTGCGCGCCTTGCGCCGGCTCCTCTATTGCGGCGAATGGATCGAGTCGCATGTGCTGCATATCTATATGCTGCATGCGCCGGATTTTCTCGGCTACGACGGCGGCGTGCAAATGGCGCGCGACCATGGCGCCGCCGTGACGCGCGGCTTGCAGCTCAAGAAGGTCGGCAACGAAATTCTGCAACTGCTCGGGGGCCGGGAAATCCATCCGGTCAATGTCCGCGTCGGCGGCTTCCACCGCGCGCCGCGCAAGCGCGAATTACGCCCGCTCGCCGAAAGGCTGAAATGGGCGCGCGACGCGGCGGTCGAAACCGCACGCTGGGTCGCGACCTTCGACTTCCCTGAACGCGAGCGGGATTATGTTTTCGTGGCCCTTCGACACGCGACCGAATATCCCTTCAACGCAGGTCGCATCGTTTCAAATCGCGGTCTCGACATTTCCGCCTCCGAATATGATGCGCATTTCGCAGAGGCGCAGGTTCAGCATTCCACGGCGCTGCATTCTTACTTTCGCCAGGGCGGCGGCTCTTATCTCACCGGCCCCCTTGCGCGCTACAATCTGAATTTCGACCTCTTGTCGCCGCTTGCTCAGGACATCGCCCGGGAGATCGGTCTCGGCGCCACATGCCGCAACCCCTACCGCAGCATCATGGTCCGCGCCGTCGAGACCATTTACGCCTGCGACGAGGCGCTGCGCGTCATCGAGACTTACGAGGAGCCAGACCGGCCCTTCACGCCGGTGGAGCCCCGTGCGGGCGTCGGCTACGCCGCGACCGAGGCGCCGCGCGGGTTGCTCTATCACCGTTACCGGATCGATGCGCAGGGGATGATCGAAGACGCGCAGATCGTGCCGCCGACGTCGCAGAACCAGGCCTGTCTCGAAGAGGATCTTTTAGATTTCGTCGGCGGTTTCCTCGACCTTCCCGACGATGAGTTGCGGCATCGCTGCGAGCAGACGGTGCGCAATTACGATCCCTGCATCTCCTGCGCGACGCATTTCCTGCGACTCGATATGGACCGGGGCTGAGAAGGCTTGACAACGATCACGGTGATCGGAGTGGGCAATCCCGAGCGCGGCGACGACGGCGCCGGCCGTGAGGTGGCCCGGCGCCTCGGCGCGCTCGGCTTCAAAGGGGCGCGGATCGTGGAGGCAGACGGCGAAGCGACGGCCTTGCTCGCCTTGATGGAGAAGGCGTCCAGCGTCTTTCTGATCGACGCCTGCGTCTCCGGCGCGCCGGCGGGTAGCGTGCGCCGCGTCGATCTCGCGCAATCCCCGCTGCCCGACGCGCGATATGGCGTCTCTTCCCACGGCTTCGGCCTTGCCGAGGCGATTGCGCTCGGCGTCGCCCTCGGCGCTTTGCCGCCGCGCTGTGTCCTCTATGCGATCGAGGGCCAGGGCTTCGAGGTGGGAGCGCCGCTTTCGACAGCGGTATCGGCCGCCGTCGGCCAGGTCGTCGAGGCGCTGAGCCGGGAGATTCAGGCTCTTCAATAGGGCGATCAGGCCCGCAAGGCGGCGCGCAGCCGCTCGGCCGCGCTCTCGGGCGTGATGTCGCGCTGCGGAGAGCCCAGCAGTTCGAAGCCCACCATGAATTTGCGGATGGTCGCCGAGCGCAGCAGCGGCGGATAGAAATGCCCATGGAAATGCCAGTGCGGATGTTCGCCCCCGTCGCTGGGGCGCTGGTGAAATCCCATGGAATAGGGGAAGGGCGCATCAAAGAGCGCATCGTAACAGCGCGTGAGCTGGCTCAGAATATCCGCGAGCGCGCGCATGTCTGCGGCGCCGAACGCATCGAGCGCGTCCAAGTGGCGGCGGGGCAGCAACATGGTTTCGAACGGCCATGTCGCCCAGAAGGGAACCAGCGCGACAAAGGCGTCATTGGCGCAGACGATGCGCTCCTCCTGCTCCAGCTCGAGGGCGAGATAATCGCACAGGAGGCAGTTTGCCCGTGCGGCCAGATAGCCTCGCTGGCGCGCCGACTCCTTGACGAGTTCATCGGGTTCGCTGTGCGTCGCCCAGATTTGGCAGTGGGGATGGGGGTTGCTTGCGCCCATCATGGCTCCGCGGTTCTCGAAGATTTGCACCGCGCCAACCATCGGATCGGCGTCGAGGCGTCGGAATTCATCCCGCCACAGGACGATGACCTGCTCAATTTCATCGACGCTCATCCGCGAAAGGGTGAGATCGTGGCGTGGAGAAAAGCAGACCACCCGGCAGATGCCCGGTTCGCCGCGTGCGACGAGCAGGCCGTTATTGTCGATTTCCTCCTGAGGCGACTCGGGGAGCAAGGCGGCAAAATCATTGGTGAAGGCGAAGACGTCTTTGTAAGGCGGGTTGCGTTCGCCGTTCGCCCGCAGATTCCCCGGACAGAGATAGCAGCCAGGGTCGTAGGCGGGGATCGCCGCTTCCGCCTTTGATTCCGTCTGGCCTTGCCAGGGGCGACTCGTGCGATGCGGCGAGACCAGCACCCACTCGCCAGTCAGGGCGTTGAGCCGACGATGGGAATCCTGTTGCAGGCGCAGCATGTCAGTCATCCGTTCAGAAGTGCGCCGGGCCAGCGCCCGCGCCAGGGGTGCAAGAGAAGATCATTGGCGTCAGGCCGGTCGCCTTCTGATAGGCTGGACCGACGACCTCGGGAAAGGCTGCGGCCGCGCCCGCCTCCACCAGGCTGACAGTGCACCCGCCAAAGCCGCCGCCCGTCATGCGCGCGCCATAGACTCCGGGAGCCTTACGGGCGAGTTCGACCATGAGATCGAGTTCCGCGCAACTGACGTTGTAATCGTCGCGCAGGCTTTCGTGAGACGCATTCATAAGCCCGCCGGCTTCGGCGAAATCCCCACGCTCGAGCGCCGCGACGGCCTCGATGACGCGTTGGTTTTCTCCAACGACATGCCGGGAGCGCCTGGCGATGAGCTCCGGCAGAACCGCAGCGTGTTCCTCGAGCTGAGCGAGTGTGACGTCGCGAAGCGCGACGACGCCGTCGAGCCTCGTAGCAAGCAGCCTCACAGCCTCCTCGCAGTCTCTGCGCCGCAAATTGAATTCGCTGCTCGCAAGCTCATGGTGCACCATTGTGTTGCAGACGACGATGCGCACAGCCGGATCGATCGGGATCGCCCGCGCCTCGAGACTACGGCAATCCAGCAGCAAAGCCGCGCCTTCGACGCCGTGGCAGGAAATGAACTGATCCATGACGCCGCAGCGCATCCCGACGAATTCGTTTTCGGCGCGCTGACAGATCATCGCAAGGCCGAGGCGATCGATCAGCGCGCCAGAGACGCTCAGCAAGGCGTAGCCGAACGCGACCTCGAGCGCCGCCGAAGCAGAGAGGCCCGAGCCCATTGGCAGCGTGCTGAATATCGCGATATCGGCGCCTCTGAGCAAATAGCCGGAGTTCGAGAGTTCGACGGCGACGCCACGGACATAGTCGGTCCAGTCATGGGCTGGCTGCTGGACGTCGTCCAGGTCGAAAACGAGATCGGCGTTCAAATTGACCGAATGGGCGTTGATCACGCGGTCGGAACGGGGCGCGATCGCGACATAGGTCGCGAGGTCGAGCGCCGCCGGAAGAACGAAGCCGTCGTTGTAATCCGTGTGTTCGCCGATCAGATTGACGCGCCCGGGCGCGCGGAACAACTGCGGCGCGACGCCGAAACGGCTCTTGAACAGCTGCGGCAGCTCGTGGGCGTCTTGCATGCGCATGTCGGTCCTTTTGAGGGCGAAAGGCTGAGCTTCCTTATCGAAATCTCGCGCCTCGCCCAAGGCTGGGGATGAAAAAGGCTGGCGCTTTTAAGTAGTTTCGCGTAGGAGTTTTCGCATCGCGCAGATCGTAATATTTGAACTCGAACATCATCTTCCATTCGACCCTATCTAGCGGGCCAGGTTGCTGGCCGGGGACGGCGTCAGTGAAGAAAGCGCGTATCAGCCTGGATGGCATGTGGGAGTTCCAATATCTCGGCGCGAGCGCGTCCGCGCTCGCCGGGAAGAGGAGCATCCTGGTCCCAAGTCCCTGGCAGGCTCAGTTTCCCGATTTGAGCATGCGCGGCGGCGTCGCGGTCTATCGGCGCAGCATCGACGTGCAGTCGGACTGGCTCGAGCAGCGCGTGTTCCTCCACTTCGGCGCGGTGTTTCATATAGCGCATGTGTTCGTGAATGGAGCCTTGATTGGCAGCCATGTCGGCGGCTTTCTGCCTTTCTACTTCGACATTACCGACCGGCTCACCGTCGGGCGCGCGGAAATCGAGGTGCGGGTTGAGAGCCCGACGGACGATCCTGCCGAATTCCCGCAGACGCCCTTCGCCGAGATGCCTTTCGGCAAGCAGAGCTGGTACGGGCCGCTTTCCGGCGTGTGGCAGTCGGTCTTTCTGGAGCTCAATATCCCCGACCGTACGACGTGCCTTCGCATTGGCGCCGACCTCGACGCCGGCGACGTTTCGGCTCAGTTGAGGTTCGAGCGCGCGCTCTGCGCCCGGACGGAAGCCGTGCTCGAGACGCTCGGACCGGAAGGCGACTGCGTTGCGACGGCGCGGGCCGAACTCGCCGTCGGCGCCGAGCACGCCACTTTGCGAGCCCGCGTCGCAGATCCTCGTCCCTGGTCGCCCGATGAGCCGAACCTCTATCGTTTACGCCTGCGCATGATGCGCGAGGGCGTGGTTGTCGACGAGAAGGAGTCGACGTTCGGATTTCGCAAGATTGAAACGCGGTCGGGCAAGCTCTATCTCAACGGCAAGCCATTCTATCTGCGCGCCGCGCTCGATCAGGACTATTATCCGGACACGATCTGCACGCCGCCCTCACTCGAATTCATCGAGGACAGATTCCGCAAGGCGAAAGAGCTGGGCCTCAATGCGCTGCGCTGCCACATCAAGGCGCCAGATCCACGCTATTACGAGGCGGCGGACCGCCTGGGACTTCTCGTCTGGGCGGAACTGCCGAATGGCGGCTATTCGACGGAGCGTTCGCGCGAGCGCAAGGAAACGACGCTCAAGGGCATCATCGACCGCGACGGCAATCATCCGTCGATTTTTTGCTGGACTTTGATAAACGAAAACTGGGGCGTGGACCTGGTGCACGACGCCAAGCATCGCGCCTGGCTGCGGCGTCTGTATCTCTGGCTGAAGGCTTACGATCCGACGCGCCTTGTCGTCGATAATTCGCCGCTCGCGCCGAGCTTCCACGTGCAGAGCGATCTGGCGGACTACCACTTTTACGCGGCGATTCCGGACAGCCGTCACGATTGGGACCGTTTCGTCGATGCGCTCGCCGATCGCGGCGACTGGCTGTTCAGTCCCGAGGGCGACGCCGTGACGACCGGTGAGGAGCCACTGCTCTGCTCGGAGTTCGGCAACTGGGGCCTGCCGCATCCCGGGAAGCTCAATGATGCGGACGGGCGCGAACCATGGTGGTTCGAAACCGGTCACGACTGGGGCGAGGGCGTCATGTATCCGCATGGCGTCCAAAACCGATTTCATGACTGGAGTCTCGATCGCGTGTTCGGCAGCTTCGAGGCCTTCATCGAGGCGGCGCAATGGCAGCAGTTTCGCGCGCTCAAATATGAGATCGAGGCGATGCGGCGGCGGCCGGAGATTGCGGGTTATGTCATCACCGAGCTTACGGACTGCCACTGGGAGTCGAACGGTCTCCTCGACATGCGTTCGAATCCGCGCGCCTTCCATGATGTTTTCCACACCATCAACAGCGATACGGCGATCGTGCCGCGCCTCGATCGCGGCAGCTTCTGGTCGGGCGAGACTCTGCGTCTTCCCCTGCGCATCGCGCATGGCGGCCCCGAAACTATTCGAGGCGCGACGCTCGAGGTTCTTTCCGATTGGCCGCAGACGATCGCCGTCGCGCGGGTCGATGCGGCGAGCGTGCTGGACCTCGGCGAGATCGCGATCCCGCTGCCGGAGGTCGAGAAGCCCTCCATGCGACGCATCTCCTTCCATCTGCGCGCAGGGGAGCGCATCATCGCACGCAACGAGATCGAGCTCGCGCTGCATCCTCGCCGTCCGGGCGGCGCCATGCTGTCGATCTGGTCTCCGGAGCCCGAGGTGCGGGTCCGCGCTCAGGCGTTGGGGTATCGCCTGTCCGCGAATATGAGCGACGCCGACGTCGTCATCGCGCTGCAAAGCACGCCCGAGCTTGCCGCCTATGTACGCGGCGGCGGACGCGCGCTTCTGCTGCCCGATGAGGAGGGAACGCTGACGCCGTTCTTCCCGCACTGGCAGAATGTCAAGATCGTCGCCCGTGACGGAACGCTGTGGCGTGGCGACTGGGCGTCGTCTTTTGCGTGGCTGCGGCGGCGGGGCGCCTTCCGCGGATTGCCCGGCGGGCCGCTGATCGATCACACTTTCGACCGCGTGATCCCGACTCACGTCATTTCGGGCTGCAATTTGCTCGACTTCCATGCGCGCGTTCATGCGGCGCTGGCTGTCGGCTGGATTCACAAGCCTGTCGGTCTCGCCGTGGAGCGCAATTATGGCGAAGGCCATATTGTGATCTCGACCTTCCGCCTGCTGCGCGACGCTCCGGGAGCCGATCCAACGGCGACCGCGCTTTTCGACGCATTGGCGACGGCCGCTCTGAACAAGAGCGCGGCGCCGGCGCTTCAGCCGGCGGGCTTCGAGTCGGCGTAGGACTCAGATCGGCGGGCGCGGACCAGCGTCGCGCACGTCCCGGCCGACGAATGGCTCGAAGCTCTGGAAGTTGGCTGAAAACATCGCCGCCACTTTTCCCGCGGCCTCGTCGAAGGCCTCGCGTGAGCGCCACGTGGCGGCCGGGTCTAAAAGAGAAGCGTCGACGCCAGGCGCCGCGAGCGGCGTCAACAGGCCGAAATAGGGGTCGGGTCGGTATGGCGCGTCTCTCAGCCCGCCTTGCAGCGCGGTTCTCAGCAGCGTTCGCGTCAAGGCGATCGGCATGCGTTCGCCATCGCCATAGCCGCCGCCTGTCCAGCCGGTATTGATGAGCCAGCAATTCGCCTGATGCTCGAGAATGCGTTCGCGCAGCAAGGCTCCATATTCCGAAGGATGGCGCGGCATGAAGGGGGCGCCGAAACAGGTGGAGAACACGGCCTGCGGTTCGCGAACGCCTGTCTCCGTGCCCGCAACCCGTGCCGTATAGCCGGAAAGAAAATGATACATGGCTTGCGCCGGGTCGAGCCTGGCGATCGGCGGCAGCACGCCGAAGGCGTCGCAGGTGAGCAGCACGACATTTCTGGGGTGTCCCGCACAGCCTTCGCGCGCCGCGTTTGGAATGAAGTCCATCGGATAGGCGATGCGCGTGTTTTCAGTGATCGAGTCGTCGGCGAAGTCGATCTGCCGCGTCTCGGGATTCATTCTCACGTTTTCCAGAACGACGCCGAAGCGTTCCGCCGCGGCGTATATTTCCGGCTCGAACTCGCGGGACAGCCTTATCCCCTTGGCGTAGCAACCGCCTTCGAAATTGAAGAGGCCGGCGTCGCCCCAGCCGTGCTCGTCGTCGCCGATCAGGGCGCGCTCGGGATCGGCGGAAAGCGTCGTCTTGCCTGTGCCCGAGAGGCCGAAAAAGACCGCCGCGCCGCTTTCGTGGTCGTTCGCCGCGCAATGCATGGGCAACACGCCCTGGGCGGGCATATGGAAGTTGAGGAGAGTGAATACGGATTTCTTTATCTCGCCGGCGTAACGCGTGCCGCCGATCAGCGCCACGCGCCGTGTGAAATCGAGGGCGATCACCGTTTGCGAACCGCAGCCATGGCGCGCGGGATTCGCCCGGAACGACGGGAGGTCGATGATCGTGATGTCAGCTGGATCGTCGTCGAGTTGCGGCGGCCTGATGAGAAGATTGCGGATGAAAAGAGAATGCCAGGCGAGTTCGCTGAAGACGCGCACGCGCTGGCTGTGGCGCGGATGAGCGCAGACCTGGAGGTCCTGAGCGAAGAGCGCGACGCCCCGCGCATGCGCCAGCATGTCTTCATGGAGTCTGTCGAACTGCTCTGGCGCAAGAGGCTGATTATTTTCCCACCAAACAGCGCGGTCGGTCAGCGCGTCGCGTACAATGAATTTGTCGCCCGGAGAGCGGCCGGTATGCGGCGTCGTCTCGACGACGAGCGCGCCGCCATCCGCAATCGCGCCTTCCCCGCGCTTGATCGCTTCTTCATAGAGGCGCGGCGCCTCGAGATTGCGAAAGGTGGGCTGCGGCTGGCGGAGGGGAAAAGCGTCGTGCGGCCCAACGGCCGAAACCCTCATCTGCGCCGTCATTTTTCCCGATCCCCGAGGCGAGCCCATTTTCTGGGGAAACGCCTGCCTTCAGGCGGATGTTCCAGCTTCGCAGTGCGCCCGCTCGCGTTCCTCTTTGACCGATGAGGGCGCGCCTGTATCGGCGAAAGGCGCGGGCTTTCGTCTATCTCTCGGGCTTCGAAAAATCTTTCCGCTGGATAGAGCCGCGGGGGTTTGACTGAGCTGGCGCTTTCCTCTACACAGCGTCGCGGACGAGACGGCGGCGGGCGCTCAAACCCGGTCAACGCCGTCACGTGCATGCTCCGGTCTGGCTTCCAAGCTAGGCAGAGAGCAAGATGGGGGAATGTCCCGAGCGGCAAAGGGGGCGGACTGTAAATCCGCTGGCTAAGCCTTCGTAGGTTCGAGTCCTACTTCCCCCACCATTGACCTTTCCCAGCATCTAACTTGTTGTTGCTGCGCATCTTCTTCTCTAGGTCGAAACGCCGAGAGAGGGGGTGAGGGCATGGAAGTTCACCCTACGTTCGCCAAGAGCCTTGCCGCAGCGTCCCACGCCAGACCCCGGCGATCAGCATCCAGCGTGCACAGCGAGCCCTTTGCCTTGCGCGCGTCCGGAGCGGTAACCACTTTCAATCTGGAATCGTCGCTCCGGCCTCAGCAGCGTATTTTGCGCAGGCCGTGGCCGCTCCCGGGACCCGCCTGCCTCTTGGCATTTTTTCCGAACCAGCCGCTACCTCTTGCGCAGCTTCGCCACAAAGGACTCCCGTCGATCAGCGAGGCGGAGAGGACCGGTCACGGCGGCGGCGAGATCGGAATGGTGTCCGGCAGCGCGTAGCCGGCTTTTGGGTCTTGGTGAAAAGTGCGCCGTTGCTGGCGTGCTGGGGCCGAGACGGGCGGCGTCGCCCCGTGACGGGCGCCCGTGTAGAGCCTCAGGGTCGGTTGGCGCGGCGCTACAGCTTGATCTTTGCCCTATTTAATGCGCGCCCATTCACGCAACAACGCGTCCTGCATAGGCGCATAGGTTTTTTCGGGCACGAAAAGCCGCTCGACGACGGCGGCGTCGGGATAAACGGACTTGTTCCCGGCAATTGTTTTATCCACGAAGGGCGTCGATGCCGAAACTCCGTTTGCGGCATGTGTGAAGTTGGTGTTCCTGGCGGCAATATCCGGACGTAACAGAAAATTGATGAACTGATAGGCTTCCGCGACATGCGGGGCGCCTTTCAAGATGGCAAGATTATCCATCAAGACGGGCGCGCCTTCACGGGGGAGCACGTAAGCGATATCGACGCCGTTATTGGCTTCCCGCGCCTGATCGCGCGCGCGCAAACTGTCCAATGAATAGCCGACGGCCATGCAGACTTCGCCATTCGACAGCGCGGCGGCGTAATTCGACCCCGTCAGTTTTTTTACGTCTCGCAGCACGACGCTCAACATGTCAGCTGCGCGTTTGAGATCCGTGTCATGCGACAGGCCGACGGCGGACTTCCAATCAGACCATAAATATCGCCGCGCGATGGCTAGCAGATACTCAGGGCTGTCGACTACGCCTATGCTGCAGTTCGAGAATTTACGCAGATATTCAGGTTTGAACAGCACAGCCCAGGAATCGAATGGCGGCGAAGCGTCGGCCCGCGCCGATGCGCGATGGCCCGCCACAGCTTCCAATGTGCTTCTTATTTTCTCGACATTGTAAGAAATTCCAACGGTAAACCACATGTAGTTCACAGCGAAGCGGTTCCCTATGTCATAATTTGAAAGAAGGTCCATTATTTCGGGCCAGAGATATTTCTTGTTGGGAAGATTATTTTCATCGAGCTTCAAATAGGCGCCCTTGGCGATATCTTTCGACAGCGTAGGCGCCGAGACGATGACGATGTCGAAGGTTTCCGTTCCTGATCTCAGCCTTTTTTCCAGAGATGCGTCTGAGTCGTAAGAGTCGTAGGTAACCTTGATTCCGGTTTCATCGGTAAAATCGAGTATGACGCCAGGATCGATGTAGTCATTCCATCCGAGCACATTGACGATGCGCTCCTGCCCCGACGCGGGGAAACTACAAAAGGCCGCAATCCAGGCCAGCCACACGGCGGCGCTACGGATTTGTCTTGATATGGCCATCGGGGAGACCCCTGTTGAGCGGCGGCTGCTCTACTTCTTCCTTCTTTGTAGGTGTGAACTGCGGCGCCGGCGCCGCCGGTTGCATTATTGGAGGTTTTTCCTGCACGGCGGCGCTGATCGGCTGCTCCGGAGTTTGAGCAAAGCACATCGTTCGATAAAGCTTCTGGATGACGGCGATTGCCTTTTGGGACGAATCCATTCTTTCGGCGAGGTCCAGAAGGACCTGCCGTGTCGCGGCGACGTCTTTGATGTCTCCCTGCAGCGTTTCATTCACCGATTTCAATATTTCATCTGAGCGAGGCATATCGGCCAAGCTTACCTGTTGCAGAGATTGCTCGACTTTCTCCACACAGGCGAGGCGCCGGTCATATTCGTTTTTCAGGTCCCTGAAACGCGTCGAGAAAGTGGAGGCTTTCTGCATATGGGCGGCGAGATTCTCGGGCGCCATGCGGCAAATGGAGTCCACATTGGCGACGTCTGGATAGTTGGCTTCAATGATCTTGGAGAAATCCTGAACAAGCGCCTTTGCCTGTAACGAAAGCGCCGCGAGGCTGCAGACAAGCTGCTCGCGCCCGCGATAGCACCGATCAAGTTTGATCTCCCCTTTGGTCCCGGGCAGACTGAGGTCCTCGGATTTTCCGATTCCTTTCTCGCAAGCGGCGAGCGCCTCGCCTGTCGCGCCGCCGGGTTCGGGTGCCTCCGAACTCTGTTCGGCGGGGAGAACGCGCCGCACGAAGTGGCGTGCGGGGCGGTAACGGACACTGGTGACGAACTGGTCGGGCGTTGCTTGTTGCGCCAGCCGGGGACCCCGGAACAGCTGGGCAGATGCTGGTGAAACGACCGGGACCGAGAAAGCGACTACGGCCGCCTGCGCCAAATTCGCGAGTTTTGCAGTAAGGTTGGCCATGCACTCTGCTCCGCTTCCGATTACAACGGCGCCGCCGATGGTTATGTGACTTAAAAGGCTTTGGAGTGTGTGGCGGAGTTCGTCGGCGTCACGGGTATGCAAGCGAGATGTACTCGCTGACGCGCGCCGGCAAGGGGGCGCGTCCCTGATTGCCTGAGCCTTGAGATGGGATTAACAGGCGGATGCGCAAGCGCGTTGTGGCTCGCGCGGCTGCATATGCGAAGATTCAGTTCGTGATCGGGCACGATCAGTGCCGCGAGACCATTCTTCCGTATCGTCCGCTGATCAGCATCGAAGAGAAGCGCCGCCGAGGCCGCGCTTTCGGCGGCCTTTCAGACTTTCGCTGTTCGGCCGCCGGACAAGATGTCGGCAATCCAGGCCGTCGAGGGGAATTCCTCGAACAATGTCAACGCAGCGATTGCAAGCGGCACGCCGAGAAAGGCGCCCAATGCTCCCCACAGATATGTCCACAAGATAATCGAAAAGAGAACAAGCGGCGGCGAAATCGATAGAGCCGAGCCGGAAAATAGAGGCTCCAGGTAGCTGCCAATGATCGCCTGAATGAACAGGACGCCAAGGATCACCACGAAGACCGTCTCGCCTGACCCGAATTGCACCCAGGCGAATAATGGCAGAAGCGCGCTGACAATGAACGAGCCAATGTAAGGCAAGTAATTGAGCGCAAAGGCGAGCACGCCGCAGGCTCCCGCGAGTTCGAGACCTATGAAGCGCGCGAAGCCCCATACGGCGACGCCGGTCGCCAGACTCGCAATGGTCCGAACGAGCACATAAGTGCGAAACTTCGTTCCGATCCTTCGGCCGGCGGCGATGAGCCGTTGGCTGGCGTCGCGATTTTTCAGCGCGGCGATGCGCTGTGTCATAATATCCGTCTCTCCCAGGCCCAAGATCACGTAAATGAGCACGATGAGGGCGAAGGCGAGGATCGTGTTTACCCGCATCGCCACCACGGGAACGAGGCGGACCACCGCCGCTGGATTGAAATGATCCGCGAGGAGCGCAAATATGAAAATATCGTATTTCTCAAGCCAGGCGGTCGACGCGATCAGCGAATCCTGAATTCGATCGGCGTTTTGGCTGATCCACTCGGCGATTTGACGACCGCTCCAGACGATTATCGAGAAGAGCGCCAGAGCCGCCGTCACGGTCAGGAGGACCGTCACCGCCATCGCCGCGCCCTTACCCAATTTGGAGCGCAGCGCCGTCTGCATCGGCCAGACGATCTCGATGATGAAAAACGCGAAAATCACAGGCTCCACAACGGCCTGGGCGAATTTGAACGCGGTCAGCGCAAGGAGGATTGTCACAATGATGGATGTCGTTTCGATAACGCGTCCATTGGACATGACAAACTTCTCTCTTTTGCGCGACGGCGCTCGAGCGCGTTTATTGACGGCAGCCCTACCGCAATGTCAAGATTAGGCCGGTCGCCGGTTGTTGCTGGACGAAGTCTTGGAACCGACATGACCTCGCGATAAGGGCGGCGTCTCTTGCGGGGCGCTCCAAACACTCCCCGCCGAAACACTCGAGGCGCGCCATGAAGCTTAATTTCCTGACGAAGAATCTCGACCAGCCCGACTTCATCGCGCGCGCGGTCGCCGTCACGGCGATCGGCGCGGTCGCTGTGGCGCTCGGCCTTCTTTTCTGGAGGCTTTCGGTCTTCCTGCCGCTTGTCTTCGCGACGATTGTCATTGCAGTCGCCTGGCGGGGCGCCGCGGAAAACGTTGGACGGCGCTTAGGGATTGCGCCGGGTCTTTCGCTTCTCGCGGTCGCTCTGGCGATCGCCGGGGGAGTCGCGGTGACGCTGATGGCGTTCGGGGGTCAGCTTCTCCGGCAATATGACGAAGTGGCGCTAGACGTGCCGGCCGCGATGGCGCTCATCCAGCGACTCGTCGAAGAGCATCCCTGGGGCCGCTTCGTAGAAAAATTCATCCTGGAGATGGATTACTCGAAGGCGGCGGCTCCGATCGCCCAGCATATCGGAGCCGCGCTCGGATCGGTAGGCAACGCCCTCGCCATGACGCTGATCGCGATCATCGGCGCGGCTTATCTTTCTTCGGATCCGAAGGGTCATCTCGAAGGAGTCTTGGTCCTGACCCCGGAGCAACACCGGGAAAAAATGGCGGCGTTTCTCCACCGCTCCGGAGCCGCGCTGCGACAATGGATGGTGTTGCAATTTTATGTCGTCGCGATGAATACGGTCTTCGCTGGAGCCGCCCTATGGGCGTTCGGCGCGCCGGCGCCGCTCGCCCTTGCGACGATCAGCGGCGCGTTGGCCTTCATCCCTTATTTTGGCTCGATGATCGCACTTGTGGTCGGGGCGCTGGTCGCCCTGCCGCATGGGATCGATAGCGCCGCAGCTGCCGCACTATCAATCGGCGGCGCGAGCTTCATAGAGGGTTATTTGATTACGCCGTTTCTTCAAAGCCGCTCCTTGAGCGTGCCGGCCGTGGTGCTGCTCTTCTGCATGCTGGCGTTCGGCGCGCTTTTCGGGGCCATGGGCGTGGTGCTGGCGGTGCCGGCGACCGTCGCGCTGAGCGTCGCCTATGATGTGATCGCGAAACCTAATGGGCGGGCGTCTGCGCCGTCTTCAAAGACTTAAGCTGAACAATATTGTCGGGCGCGAAGTTCCATAGTAAGAATGGCAATCTTCATTCAGTTGAAAAGATGGGGCGTCATGCAGAGAGCCGGCAAAGCAGTAGGGCTTCTGGTCGCAATATCGACCCTGGGGATCGCGAGTCCAAATCCGGTGTCTGCGCAGGAGGCTGGAATCGTCGCGGGAACGTTGACATGCAACGGGCGCGGCAGCATCGGCGCTATCATCGGATCGCGGCAGCGGCTCTCCTGCGTGTTTGATCCGGTGGGCGCCTCGCCTCGCCAGTCTTATTCGGCGCGGATCACACGGCTGGGTCTCGATGTCGGAATCAAGGGTCCGAGCCGTATGATCTGGACAGTGCTCGGCCCAACGAACGGACTCGCGCGCGGCGCCCTGGAGGGAACATTTGCTGGCGTCTCGGCGAATGCTTCGGTCGGCGTGGGAGGCGGCGCCAATGTGCTCGTGGGCGGCTCGCAAAACTCCATCGTGCTTCAGCCCTTGAGCGTGCAAGCCCAGACCGGTCTCAATGTCGCGGCGGGCGTCGCCGGTCTGAGGCTCACCTACCGGGGGCGTTGAGCAAAGCTTCTCCCCGGGTTTTCAAACTCGGTCAGCGCGCGAAAATTCCCGTCCCCGCAATCACCGTCGCGACCGCGAGCAGCATCGCCGCCGCGACGGGCCACTTCCTCAAGCTGTTGTCCGCACATTCGAGGGTGACGCCGAGCCCTTCCGAAGGTTCTCCGGCCCGCTGCAGCAAAGCTGCGACGTCGCCTTCGGGCACGTTTGGCGCCTGATCGAGCCGGCGCCCGCAAGCAGCCCCCAGCGCGGCTCCGGCCAGGACGGGCCAAAGGAACTCCCAGACCAGACGATAGTCGAGCAGCGTCGCCAAGCCCGCCGGCGTTCCGGCGAATAAACAGACGGCCGGAACGCCGACCGACGCCGTGGCCACGACAAGCCATGGAGATATCGGACTTGGCGCAAATGGTTCTGCTCGACGCCTTGGCGTCTTGAGGAGACGCGCCAGGAAATGCAGCATAAGCAAGGTGGTGGCAGCCGCGGATAAAATCGAAAGAGCGCCGACGACGCCGTCCCCGAGCGGCTCTTTGATCGCCAATTTTGCAATCGCGCCGCCGGTCAGAGGCAAACCTGCAAGACTGAGGGCCAGCAAAGCGACAAGCGCTTCGATCCAGGCGCTGCGTCCTGGAACTCGCGACAGGACGACCCCCACCGCCAGAAACAGGCCGCCTTTCGCAAGTCCATGGTGCGCGGCGTAGAGGGCGGCGGCGCCCGCCGCGGCGGCGTTTCCGGCGACGAGGCCCTTGCCGAGCGTGGCGGCGACGAGGCCCATCTGACTGACGCTGGAATAGGCTAAAATCGCCTTGGCGTCACGCTGCGTCAGGCCGATCGCCACGCCGTAAAACGCTCCAATCATGCCGAACGCGACGAGGGCGTCGCCCCAAAAGGCGAGGTGGAGCCCCCAGGGAAGAAAGTGGATAAGCCCGATGACGCCCGCGTTGACGGCCGCACCGCTCAAAACCGCGGCCGCCGGGATCGACGCTGCTCGATAGCTGGAAGGCATCCAGACGTGAAACGGGACAAGACCTATTTTCGTCGCGAAGCCGGCGATCAGCAGAGCGAGCGCCACGTTCCGCCAGGGTGAGGCGGCGAGCGCGTCGACGCCATCCGAAATGAGAAGACTGTGTTCGGGCGCGCCAAGCGCGAGCGCCACGAAGGCGACAATCAGAAACGCTTCCCCCAGCAGCGCCACGAAAAAATACAGGCGCCCCACGTCCTCCATGCCTCGGGATCCGGCAATCAGTCCCAAGGCCGGCAGGCTGACCAAGGCGAAAGCGAGATAGAAACTCACGAGGTCAGCCGAGAGAAAGACGCCGATATTGCCGAGAAGGGTCAGCAGCCAGCAGGCGGCGAACCAGCCGTTCTCCATTTCCTCTCGCATGACGGCGATCGCAAAGGCGCCTGCTGCGATCCAGAGCAAGGCGCTCGCGCCCAAGAGCAGCGCGCCCGGCGGATCGAGGACGAAGACAGCCGGAAACAGCGTCTGGTCCAGCACCAGCGGGCCGGAATCGGCGGCAACTATCGCCGCGGCGAGCGCAGGAACCGGGGCCAGCGCCAGGAGCGCCGGTCTCGCTGCCCGCAGGCGCTGCGCTGCGCAGCCGGTCAGAAACACGAGCGGAGTCGCCAAGGCGATTGCAATGATCTCTGGCCCATAGGCGAAAGTGGCGAGCAGGGAAAAGAAGGAGGCAATCATCTGGGCGCCTCCATTTTCGCTGCTGGCGCGCCAACGAGCAGAAGCCTCGCGAGGTCCGGGGGGGCGAAACCCAGCAGAACGGCGAGGAGCGCCAGCGCCAACGCAAGCGCCGCGCCACTCGAGACGGAGGCGGAAGCGGCATGCGGCATTTCTCGCGCGGGCGTCAGCGCCGGCGCGATCACGCGATAGACATAGCCTGCGGCAAGCAGGCCGCCGACGACCATGATTATCGCCCAGGCCCACTGGCCGCTCTGGATCGCAGCCGTCAGCAGCAGCCATTTGGCGACGAAACCTCCACTCGGCGGCAATCCCATCAGGGAAACGCCGCCAAGGCCGAAGGCGAGAACCGCCGGGGCGGCGATCCGCCCCAACCCACGAAACTCCGCGATGCGATCATGTCCGAGCGCCTGTGCGATAAGACCTGCCGACAAAAACATCGCCGCCTTGGCGAAAGCATGCGACACAGCCTGCAAGGCGCCGCCAACCCAGGCGGAGTTCGCCTCGGCGCGTCCGCCCGCAACGAGCGGAAAAATCATGAACAAATAGCCAATCTGCGCGACGGTCGAATAGGCGACCAGCAGTTTCAGCCGCGCTTGGCGCAGCGCGAGCGCGCTGCCGACAATGATTGCTCCCGCGCCCATCGCCCCGAGAATTGGCGCGATTTCGGCGGTCATTTGCGCAGGCGCGAGATTGAGCCACAGACGAACGATCAGAAAAAACGACGCCTTGACGACGAGGGCGGAGAGCATGGCGCTCGCGGGCGGGGGAGCGCCGGCATGCGCGGGTGGGAGCCAGAGGTGCAAGGGAAAAAGCGCCGTCTTTGCGAGCAGGCCTGCGGTCATCGCGGCGAGCGCGATCCATGCCGCCGGTTCGGGGCGAATGCGCGACGAAAGGAGGCCGATATCGAGCGCGCCATAGGCGCCGTAGAGAAGCGTCGCGCCCAACAGATAAAGCGCCGATCCAAAAAGCGCGAACAGCAGATAGCGCAAGGCCGCGATGAGGGTCGTCGCCCGTCCGTCCAGGCAAACCAGCGGAACGGCGGCGAAGGTGAGCATCTCCAAAGAGACGTAGAGATTGAACAAGTCCCAACCGAGGAAGACGCCGTTGAGCGCCGCCCAAACGGCGAGCAGCAGCGTCCAGAAGGCGAAAGTCACGCGTGTCTCGGAGGCTCCCACGGCTTGCCCGAAGGATCCCAGAGCGAACCATCCCGTGGCCGAAATGACCGCCGCCGTCGTCGCCAGCATCGCGGCAGAGAACCCATCGGCGCGCAGCGCGACGCCGAGCGGTGGACTCCACCCGCCGATGACATAGACCAGCGCTTGATTGTCCCGCCAGACGGCAAAGACGATCGCGGCCGCCAGCGCGACGCCGATCGGGGCCACAATGAGGGCCGTCAGCACGGTCCTGCGGCCGCCGAGAACAAAGCCCAGCAGCACCCCTGCAACCGGCAAGACAAGGATCGCCGGCAACAGGACGCTCGCGCTGACGGAAATCGGATTGAGGGCGATGAGCGTCAAATCGCGCCGCTCCGGTCAGAAGGGTCGCGGGGTGGATCGGCAGGGAAAAATGGGCTTTGCGTATCCCTGAAAACGCGCAGAAGAAGCGCGACCGCGAGCGCCGTGGCGGAAAAGGCCACGACGATTCCGGTAATCACCAAGGCATGCGGCACGGGATCCGCCCCGGTCCCTGCGACGGCGCCCCGGCGCGCGATGGCGCCGAAGAGAAGAAACACGCCGCCGCCCATGACATTGAAGGCGATGATTTTGCGTAAGAGATGGGGGTGCGTTACGAGCCCGTAGAGGCCCAATCCGACGAGCGCGGCGCCGCCCAGGCCGGCGAGCGTGATGGCGTTCATTGCTGTGGGTTCCTCGTTGGCGCGCCGAGCGCCAGCAATCCCAGCGCGAGGGCGATCGAAAGGGTCAGCGCCGCCTCGATGATGATAATGAGAGGCTTGGCGTAGCCTTCCGGATAAGCAAGAAAGGCCCCGGCAAGCGCGAAACCGGCAATGCCGATCGCAAGAAACAGCGCCGGCCCGCCAACGAGCGCGACGCGCAGCCAGGGGCGGTTGATCGGGGGTGCATCGACCAATCCGGCGACCATGACGAGGATCCAGATCGCCGCGAGGATCGTTCCGCCCTGGAAGGCGCCTCCCGGCTGCGTTGCGCCCGCCCAGACGAGATGCACCCCGATGATGATCCCCAGCGGCGGCAGGAGCCGGCCCAGGAAGACGAGGGCGGCGTCGGGATCGGGGGCGCCCGGGGATTCCGGCTTGCCGCCCCAGGCGGCGTCGCGGGCGAAGGACCAGACGCCGATCAGCGCCAGAACCAGCACGACCGCCTCGAGGAGCGTGTCGATCGCGCGATAGGCGAGAAGAACGCCGGTCACCGGATTGCCGAGCCCTGTCGCCCGCAGTTCCTGAAGGGCAAGCGGCGCCAAGGTCGGCGCCACAGGCGGCAGCGACAAAACGGCCGCGGCGATTCCGCCCGTCGCTAACATGCAAAGCAGCGCATAAAGGGTTTTGGATAAAATTCCGGGGCCGGAGCGCGCCGCGGCGTCGCCGTCCCCGAGCCGCGCCGCCGCGCCAATCAGCAGAGCGCCCGTAACCCCGCTGCCGATCGCCGCCTCGGTAAGGGCCACGTCTACGGCTGAAAGCCGAACCCAGACGAGCGCCAGCAGCAGTCCGTAAGAGATGAACGCCACGACCGCCGTAAACGCCTCGCGCGCGAAAACCGCATAGGCGGCGACAGCCAGAGTGAGTGCGGCGAGGCAGGCGTCGAGAAGGAATGGGGCGCTCATATCTGCGACGTCTTCTCTTTCGCGAGGCGCCCGATCAATTGACTGAGCGTCGTCCCCGCCAGTTGCGCGACGACCCAAACGAGGCAAAGCTTCAGGGCAGCGAAAAAACTTTCGGCCTGCGGCGCGAGGCCGAGCACGACGAGGCCGAGTCCGAGATTGTCTGCCTTTGTGAGGGCATGCAGTCGCGTCAATGTGTCGGGAAAGCGCAGCAAAGCGACGGCGCCGGCCAGAAAGAAGAAGACGCCGCCGCTCACGCAGACAACAGAAAATACATCAATCATCGGTTTCATCGCCAGACTCCTTTACAGGCGCGTCGCCACGCTGCGCAACGGCGGCCGCCTTGACGAAGGCGATCCCGGAGAAGGCCGCGAGCAGTGCGAGAACCAGCGCGACGTCAACTGCGCCGCGCGCGCCCCTCGTCTCGGCAAGAAGCAGCGCGGCGACGCCGCCTGTGCCGAGAAGTTGCGACGCCATCATGCGGTCCGCCTTGGTAGGTCCGCTGAGAACGCGCAACAAGCCGATCGCGGTGGTCGCGACGATGACTGCGGCGGCCGCAAGAAAGAAGCTATCCACAAGGCGGCTCCAACCCAAGGGCCTCTCGGAGCGCCGTTTCCTCCCGCGCGAGCGTTGGAACAACGGGAAGGCGCGTATCCAGGCAGTGAATGTCGAAACCACCATGACGGTCGGCGCGGACCGGCACGGACCCAGGCTGCATCGCGCCGAGCGCCGCAAAGGCGTCTTGCGCCGTTCCTTCAGGCAGGCTTGTGGAATAGGCGACGAATCCAGGGCGAAGGGGAAGCGCCGGGTCGAGCGCCCGCCGCGCCACATCGGCGCCGGCGCCGAGAGCCTGCAATGGGATGCGAAGCGCCAATCGAAGCCAGGCGCAAAAACGCGGCGGCCTGTCTGCGCAGGGCAGGAGAGTTATGCTCGCCCATGCGGACCCGGCGGCGGTAATCGTTCCGATGATGAGATCGCCGAGGGAAAGCCCCGAGACGATCATCCAGAGGCAAAGGAAGGCGATCAGCCTGGAGAAAAAGCATGTCGGGCGAAGGCGCCAGGCAAGAGGCATGACTTTTTCGCTTCCGAATGGTTGCGCGCGGGAAACCTTGCCTTGCAGCAGTGTCGCGATCAAGAAAAAAACCAACCGGCCGCGCCTCGAAAGATAACGCTAAAAGCCTCCGCTGAAAATGTGCAGTCCGGCGCTCGGGGCGCCTTCTTCTACACAAGGGCTGCTGCTCAAAGCCGTCCATCTTGCGCCGGCGGCAAAGCGCGCTGCTGTCCCTTTGCTTCCTAAACTCTTAATCTCTCAAGATTCATTTCGTCTCAAAGACGCGAGGGCGCCTGGCCGCTGGTTATTCCAACCGGCCAGGCCCCCACTCGCCTTACCGCCACTGCACGCAACGGCGGCGCCCGAACCCATGACGCGTGTTCCAGCGGCGGGTCCATTTGACGCATTTTTTCCCTGCCGGCGCTTCAAAGGCCGATTGCTGCACGCTCGTTAGCGCGAGCTTTTCGCCGCCGAGATCCGCCGCGTTTGAAAGAACCGCCGAAATCGACGGGGTGGAGGCAAGCAACAGCGCGCCACAGACCGCGCCAAACACGGCGAGTTTCGGGTTCCAGACCATTTTTTCCTCCCAGATCGTTTGCGTATTCGGTTGAAAGCTAATTCAAGAAGCGTGACAATAGTGATGTATAAGGCGGGGAAGTCAAGGGTAGCAGTCTTGCCTCATGAAACCTGCCGGGCGAGTGTCCCTATGAGCCTTCAACGATGTGACGGCCTGCAATATGAAGGGACGACAATGACGCGCGATCCGGTTTCGATCGACCTCGCTCTGCAGGGGGGCGGCGCGCATGGCGCGTTCACCTGGGGCGTTCTCGATCGGTTGCTCGAGGAAGACTGGCTCAAAATCGAAGGGATTTCGGGTACTTCAGCGGGCGCGATGAACGCGGCGGCGCTCATTAGCGGCTATGCGGAGGGAGGTCCCCAAACCGCCCGTGCGGCGCTCGAGCTTTTCTGGGGGCGCGTCTCCGACGCCGCGCGTCTGAGCCCTATGCAGCGCAATCCGATGGACGTGCTGCTCGGCCGCTGGACGCTGGACACGTCTCCACTTTTTGTCGCAACGGATCTGATGTCCCGGCTGTTTTCGCCTTATGACCTCAATCCCAGTGACCTCAATCCATTGCGCCGCGTTCTCGCCGACGTGGTCGATTTCGAGAGGGTCGCGGACGCCCCTATCAAGATTTTCGTCACCGCGACCTGCGTCGCCACCGGGCGCCCCCGCGTGTTCCGAAACGCCGACGTCACGCCCGACGCGCTACTTGCTTCGGCCTGCCTTCCGACCATCTTCCAGGCGGTCGAGATCGAGGGCGAACTTTACTGGGATGGCGGGTACTCCGGCAATCCGACGATTACGCCGCTCGTGCGTGAATGCCGGTCGCGAGACACGATTCTGGTCCAGATCAATCCGATCGAGCGCAGGGAGAGACCGCGCTCGGCGACCGAGATCGCCAATCGCCTCAATGAAGTCTCGTTCAACGCTGTTCTTCTCAAAGAGCTTCGAATGATTGCGCTCCTGCGCCAGGCCGCGGACCCCGGCGACCGGGAAGGCGCCCAATGGGCGGGTATGCGCATGCATCGCATTTCAACCGAGATGATGGCGTCGCTCAGCGCCTCCTCCAAACTCCTCGCCGAGTGGAAGTTCCTATGTATGCTGCGTGACGAGGGACGCCGCGCCGCCGACGCCTTTCTCGATCTTCACGGCGAAAGCCTGGGCAAGCATTCGACGCTCGACTTCGACGCTTTTCTGGAAGGGATGTAGCGCAATGGGTCTCCTCGGAATTCTCCTTGGCCTCGGCGCTCTCATCTGGCTCGCTTACCGCGGGTGGAGCGTCTTGTTGCTCGCTCCCGTGGCGGCGCTTGTCGCCGTCGGCTTCGCGCGCGAGCCGCTGCTCGCGAATTGGACCATCACCTTCATGAATGGCGCAGCGCGCTTCGTGGCGCAATTCTTCCCGATCTTTCTCCTGGGTGCGCTATTTGGAAAGCTGATGGACGACAGCGGGTCAGTCACGGCAATAGCGAATTTCATGGCCGAAAGGCTGGGGCCCCGCCGGGCGATCCTTTCGGTCGTGCTCGCCGGCGCGTTCGTCACCTATGGCGGAGTTAGTCTCTTTGTCGCCTTCTTCGTGCTGGCGCCAATGGCGCAGGAGCTGTTCCGTAAGGCGGGCACGCCACGTCGCCTTGCGCCCGCAGCGATTGCGCTCGGCACATCCACTTTTACGATGTCGGCCTTGCCCGGAACGCCAGCCATTCAAAACGCAATTCCGATGCCGTTTTTCGGCACGACAGCCTTCGCCGCGCCAGGCCTGGGCGTGATGGCGGCTCTCATCATGTTCGGTTTTGGCATGTGGTGGCTGGCGCGCGCGGAACGCGCGGCGCGCCGCCGCGGCGAAGGGTATGGCGACGAGCCCAGCGTCGTCGTCGACGCGGCGGAAGATCAGATCATCCGCGAGCGCGCGGCGGTTGCCCGCGAATTTGACCTCGCGGAGATTCCGCACGGCCATCGGCAGGGGAACCCCACTATTTTCATCGCCGCAATTCCTCTTCTGGTCGTCGTAGGCGTCAATCTCGTGATGTCGCTCCGCGTCATTCCGGGCCTCGACGACTCGTTTCTTTCAGAGGAGCGTTGGGGACCGACGACGCTTGCCGCCGTCGGCGGCGTCTGGTCGGTCATCGTGGCGCTCGCGGCCGCCATCGTCACGCTGATTGTATTGAATCGGCGGCGCCTGACCCAAATACGCGAAAGCGTCGACGCCGGCGTCACGGCGTCGGTGTTGCCCCTGATGAGCGTCGCCAGTCTGGTTGGATTCGGCGCTGTGGTCGCAGCCTTGCCGGCCTTTGCAGCCGTACGCAGCTGGGTCCTTTCGATCGAGGGCGGTCCGCTTGTCTCGCTCGCCATTGCGACCAATGTGCTGGCGTCGCTGACCGGGTCGGCGTCGGGCGGTCTCACCATCGCTCTGGATACGCTGGGCGAGACGTACCTGCGTCTTGCCGAACAAAAGGGCATAGACCCGGCGCTTTTGCATCGCGTCGCAGTCATTGGCGCCGGAACGCTCGACAGTCTCCCGCATAACGGCGCCGTTGTGACATTGCTGGCCGTCTGCGGCTGCACGCACAAGGAAAGTTACCTTGATATTGTGGTTGTCGCCATTGTGGGAGCCATTCTCGCGCTCGTCGCCGTCATCGCACTGGGATCGACGGTCGGCTCATTCTAATGCTCGGCGTCATCGACCTTGTAAAGTCCTCTCTCAGAACGTCTCGCATCAAGCGCGGCAACCCGCGCGTTAAAAGCGGGCTGCCAGCGTTTCTCATGCTGCGCAGAGGAAAATCCCGATCGCCCCGAGAAAAAAGCGGTTTATGGCCAAGGACCCTTATCGGATTCATACGCGTCGTTGGCGCGCGCGATCTCGGCATTGCGCGTCGTCGGCGACCAGCCGCCGCCGAGCGCCTGATAGAGGCTGACGGCGGATTGAAAATAAGCCAGGCGCGCCAGCGTGAGATTGAATTCATACTGAAAGAAGGTTGTTTGAACGGTCGATAGCGTGATCACGTCGATCGTTCCTTCGAGAAGTTGCGCCTGTGCGGCGTCGAGGGCGATTCTTGACATGGCGACCGCTTCGACGCCGATTTTCACGCTCTTGGCGGTTTCATTCATGGCGATGAGGGCGCTTTCCGTATCGCCCAGCGCCGCCAGGATTCGCTGTCGATAGAACGCCGCGGCTTCTGCGTAGCGTCCCTGCTCGAATTGGTACTGGCCCTGCAAGTTGAAGCCGTCGAACAGAGGTTGAGCGAGATTCGAGCCGATCTCCCAAGCGATCGCTTCAGGTCGCAGGAGATTGCGCAGTACAATGCTCTGCACCCCATATCGCCCATTGAGCGTGATCGAGGGAAAGAACGCTGCCCGCGCGCGCAGCACGGAAAATTCTCGCGAGGCGAGAATGGCCTCGGCTTCCGCCACGTCGGGCCGTCGCAGGAGAACTTCCGAAGGCAAGCCCGGGTCAAGCCGCGGATACTTCAGAGCATTCAGCGAGCCGCCTCTGACTTCGAGCGTTTCCGGCGTTTGGCCCAGCAGGACGGCCAGAGTGACCTTGGTTTGCCGCAGGGTCTGTTCGAGCGGCGGAATTGTGGCCTTCTGGCCGGCGAGAACGGCCGCCTGCTGGCCGTAATCCAGCATGGTGGCCGCACCCTTTTCCAGCCGGGCTGTGATGGCGCCGAGCACGCGCTCGGCGATCCGCACGTTTTCATGCGCGATCCGCAGTTGATCCTGCGCCGCCAGAACCTGAAAATACGCGTTCATTACTGCCGCGAGGGTGGCGATCTCGACAACGTCCCGATCGAAGCGCGAGGCGTTCGCAAGGAGCCGCGCCGCATTGGACGCATTCTGGTTCTTGCCCCAGAAGTCGATCTCGTAGCTTGCATTCAAGCCCAGCGTAAAAAGATTGGTGCGGGTTGCGCTGAATGTCGAAAGATTGTCGGCGAGCGTCGCCGCGTCGCGCTGGCCGGCGCCTCGGAAAACCTCCTGCGCAGGATTGAAATTTGGCGTGTCGCTGGTTCGCGTCCCTGGGATTTGCACTCGCTGTGCGCCCGCGCCCAAATTGACCGACGGCCAGAGAGCGGCGCTGGCGATGCGCGCGTTGGCGTCGGCCTGGTCGATGCGCGCCATGGCGGCGGCGATGGCAAGATTGTCTTCCAACGCCCGCGTAGTCAGTTCGGCCAGCTCCCTGGAGCCGAATTTGACGGCGAAATCGGGTCCGCGCGGAATGGGCCGCGCCGATTTTGGTTTGACTTCGAGAAAACGCTCCGGCGGAACGACGCTTATGTCCGGCTTTTCCCAATCCAGACTGCAGCTGGAAAGGGCGAGCGCCCCGAGGAAGGTCGCGGGGGCGAGCGCGCCAAGCCAATTCGACGCCGTGGTTCGCACTTTCTTCCCTGCGCGCGCTTTTCCCGCCGGCTAACGCCGTCAGGTCGTCCCTCGGTATTTAATGGCTCTTGATAGGAAGGTGACGGTTGGGGTGCGCTTGCTGTGGCGTTATCCACAGGAAATCGTCCCGTTTCAGGTTGTTTACGGGAGACGATGTGTTTTTTTGCTCTACGGGCTTGCAGGGCAAGAGTCGTGCAGTGGGATGAAACATTGGCTCTCGTAAGGCGACTGACGGCGACTTTTCCCTGGCGCCGGGCGCTTTGGACAGCGCCGGCGCTGTTCATGTCCCTTTCAGGATGCGGCCGTGACCAGGGACAGGAGGCGGGGGAGCCCCGACCTGTGCGCGCCGTCGTCATCGAGAAAAGCAAACTCGGCGAGACCGTGGAGCTAACCGGCAGCATTCAGCCTGAAACCGAGGCCGCTCTTTCTTTTCGAATTGGCGGACGGATGGTCGAGCGCTTCGTGGGCGCCGGCGACACTGTCAAGGCCGGTCAGTTGCTCGCGCGGCTCGATCCCCAGAATGAGCAGAACGCGCTCCGTTCGGCCCAGGCGCGGTTGACCGCAGCGCAGGGGCGCTTGCGCGAGGCGCGCAATGTTTTCGCGCGCGAGCAATCGCTTCTCGAGCGCCGCTACACGACGAAGACCCGATACGACCAGGCGCTGACAGCGGTCGAAACCGCGAAGTCGGACATAGAGGACGCGACGGCGCAACTCAAGATAGCTCAGGACATTGTGAGTTTTACCGAGCTGAGGTCGGATTTTCCGGGAACGATCGTTGGGCGCGCGGCGGAGGCTGGCGAAGTGGTTCAGCCGGGCCAGGTGATCTTCCGCCTCGCCCGCACGGGCGGATGGGACGCCGTCTTCGACGCGCCAGCGCGTATTTTGCGCGACGCGCAGCGCGACGCGCGGGTCGATCTGGCGCTGACCGATGACCGCCGCGTGACCGCCGTCGGCCGGGTTCGTCAGGTGGACCCACAGGCGGACCCGACGACGCGCACCTTCCGCGTCCGGGTGACGATTCAGTCGCCGCCTCCTGAAATGCGCCTTGGCGCCACCGTCTCGGGGCGCGTCCGGTTGGATGCGACGGCGGCGATCGCGATACCGGCGGCCGCTCTGACCGAGAGCGACGGGCGGCCGAGCGTCTGGATCGTCGATCCCGGGACAATGACCGTTGCGCTCCGCAATGTGAAAGTCGCGCGGTTCACCAGAGACGCGGCCGTCGTCACGGAGGGATTGAAGCCGGAAGACACCATTGTCACGGCTGGCGTTCAGGCGCTCCACCCCGGCCAGAAGGTCCGGTTGCTGGAGGCGGGACCGTGAGCAGCCTCAATCTCTCCGCCTGGGCGCTCAGACACCGCTCCTTCATGGTCTATTGCATGATCGCGGTCGTCATAGCCGGACTGAATTCCTATTTCAGCCTGGGGCGTGACGAAGATCCCAATTTCACATTTCGCACGATGGTGGTCCAGGCGTTTTGGCCGGGCGCGACAATCGACGACACGCTCAAACAGGTGACGGAGCGCATAGAGCGCAAACTGCAGGAGACGAAGAGCCTCGATTTCGTGCGCAGTTATACGACAGCCGGATCGACCACCATTTTCGTCAATCTGAAAGGCGCCACGCCTCCCTCGGAAGTCCCCGACATCTGGTATCAGGTGCGCAAGAACATCGGGGACATCCGCCACACGCTGCCCGCCGGCGTCGTCGGCCCTGGTTTCAACGACGACTTCGGCGACACGTTCGGCATTATCTATGGGTTCACGGCCGACGGTTTTTCGCAGCGCGAATTGCGTGACTACGTCGAGAAAGTCCGCTCGCGTCTCCTCGCGGTCCCTGACGTGTCGAAAGTCGAGGTGCTGGGCGCGCAGGAAGAAAAAATCTTCATTGAATTTTCCACCAGGCATCTGGCGGGGCTCGGGATCGACCGCGCGCAATTGATCAGGACGCTGCAGGAACAGAACGCGGTCAGTCCTTCCGGCGTCGTTCAGACCGAAGACGAAAAACTTTCCTTGCGCGTTTCCGGCGGTTTCGATTCCGAAAAAGACATTCTCGACATCAATATCTCCGCCAATGGCCGCCTCGTGAGGCTGCGAGACATCGTAGAAATACGGCGCGGCTTCGCTGATCCGCCGCAATCGATGTTCCGCGTAAACGGGCGTCCGGCGATCGGGCTCGCCGTCGCCATGCGACCCGGCGGCGACGTGCTCTCGCTGGGCAAGAACATCGCCCAGGCTATGAAGGAGGCGACCACGGATCTGCCGGTCGGGATCGAGCCAATCCTCGTCGCCAATCAGCCACAGATCGTGGAACATGCAATCGGCGACTTCATGACCTCGCTATGGCAGGCGATCGCCATCATCATGGCGGTCAGTTTCGTGAGCCTTGGCGTTCGCGCCGGCGCTGTTGTCGCCATCTCCATCCCGCTGACGCTCGCCATCGTTTTTCCGATCATGACGATGGCGGGGATCGATCTGCAACGGATTTCGCTCGGCGCGCTGATCATCGCGCTGGGACTGCTGGTCGATGACGCCATGACGACCGTGGACGTGATGACCTCGCGGCTGGCGCTCGGCGACGACAAGGAGACAGCGGCGAGTTACGCCTATAACAGCGTCGCCATGGCAATGCTGACGGGTTCTTTCGTCTCCGCCGCCGGCTTCGTGCCGATCGGCCTCGCCAAGAGCTCTGCCGGCGAATATACATTTTCGATCTTCGCTGTCGTGTCGATCGCGCTGATCGTTTCCTGGTTCGTCGCGGTCCTCTTTACCCCTCTCGTCGGCGTTTTTCTGCTCGCCAAGCCGGACAAGCCCGTCACCGAGCAGGAGGGGCGCGTGTTGCAGGCCTTTCGCAGGCTGCTGGTCTCCGCCATGCGGGCGCGCTGGGTCACGATCGGCGCGACGCTCGCCTGTTTTGTTGTCGCCCTTTTGGTCTCGCCGCTGGTTCCACGGCAATTCTTTCCTGCCTCGGACCGGCCGGAACTCGTCGTCGATCTCTCCCTCCGTCAGAACGCGTCGATATATGCAAGCCAGGAGGTCTCGGAGCGACTGGATAAAATTTTAAAGGGCGACCCCGACGTGGCGAGCTGGAGCGCCTATGTCGGCCGCGGCGCGATTCGCTTCTACCTCCCACTCAACGTCCAGCTGGCGCATGATTTTTTCTCGCAGTTCGTGATCATTGCGAAAGACGTCGATGCGCGCGAGCGCTTGCACAGAAAATTGGAGACCGCGCTCGCCGAGGGCTTCCCCGGGCTCGTGACGCGAATTGCGCCGCTCGAACTTGGTCCTCCCGTGGGGTGGCCGGTTCAATATCGCGTGAGCGGGCCAGACGTCGAAAAGGTGCGGGATATCGCGCTCAGACTCGCCACGAAGATGGGCGAGAACCCGACGGTGACGCGGATCAATTTCGACTGGATCGAGCCAACCCGAGCGGTTCATGTGAAAGTCGATCAGGATCAGGCGCGGCTACTCGGATTGAGTTCGCAAGCCGTGGCCAGCGCTCTGCAAGGCGTTGCGACCGGCCAGACAATCACGCAAGTTCGCGACGACATCTATCTCGTCGACATCGTCGCGCGCGCGGCCGAAGAGCAGAGAATGTCGCTCGATGCGCTGCAATCCCTGCAGCTGCCGCTGCCGAACGGCGGCGTCGCGCCCCTGAGCCAGCTTGCGACCTTGGAATTCAGGCAGGAAAGCCCGCTCATCTGGCGTCGTAACCGCACGCCGACGCTGACCGTGCAGGCAGACCCTGCAACGGGCCTGACCGCGGAAACCGCCGTCTCATCGCTGGCGACCTCGGTCGCCGAGTTGAACGCCAGCCTGCCGGCCGGCTACCGGATCGACACGGGCGGAACGGTCGAGGAAAGCGCGAAATCGCAAGGGTCGGTCTTTGCGCGCGTGCCGCTGATGCTATTCCTGATGACGACGTTTCTGATGATCCAGCTCCAGAGCTTCAGCCGGATGTTCCTCGTCCTGTCGATCGTGCCCATGGGATTGATCGGCATCATCGCCGCGCTGCTCATTTTCGGAAAGCCGCTCGGTTTCGTGGCGATCCTAGGCATCCTGTCGTTGCTCGGCATGATCGCGCGCAACGCCGTAATCCTCGTGGAGCAGATCGAGATCGAACGGCGCGAACAGCCGGATCAGTGGAAGGCCGTCGTTGACGCAACGATTTCGCGGTTCAGGCCGATCGTGCTCACGGCGGTCTCCACGGTGCTCGGCCTCATCCCCATTGCGCCAACGGTATTCTGGGGGCCGATGGCCTTCGCCGTCATGGGCGGCCTGCTCGTCGCCACGGTTCTCACCCTGATTGTCACGCCGGCGCTCTACGTCCTGTGGTTTGGGATCCGAGAGCCAGCCTGACCAAAACGCCGTGGCGTGTGACTTTTAGTAAAGCTCAGAGACGAATCGGAAGTCCTTGAGACTAGCGAGGTCATCATATTCGAACTCAGTCGAACGCTCTGGCAGAAAGGCTTTTTCGCGCTCGATTTTCTCGTAGGGAATGGCGTCGAGAAGATGGCGAATGCAGTTCAATCGGGCGCGTCGCTTATCGTCCGATCGAACGATGGTCCAGGGCGCATATTTCTTGTCGGTCGCCTCCAGCATCATGTCTCTCGCCCGGGAATATTCATACCAGCGGCCGCGCGAACACAGGTCCGTCGGGCTCAGCTTCCACTGTCGCAGCGGGTCGTCGATGCGCGCCTCGAACCGCCGCTTCTGTTCCGCCTCGCTCACCTCCAGCCAGAATTTGATCAAGACGACACCCTCGTCGACGATAAAGAGTTCGAACTCGGGACAGACTTCCAAAAAACGACGGTGCTGGCTTTCCGTGCAGAACCCCATGACATATTCAACGCCAGCGCGATTATACCAACTGCGGTCGAAGATCACGATTTCGCCAGCCGCGGGGAATCGCGCGATATAACGCTGGAAGTAAAGCTGTGTCTTTTCGCGATCTGAAGGAGCCGGCAGAGCGACGACCTGGAAAACACGCGGGCTCACCCTTTCCGTGATCGCCTTGATGACGCCGCCTTTCCCAGCGGCGTCGCGACCCTCGAAGACCACAATCACGCGAGCCTTTGTGCCGGACCCAATCCTGAAGGGCGCAAAGCTCGATTTGCAGTTTCCGCAGTTCTGTCTCGTAGTCCTTGCGCTTCATTTGCGCGCGTCCTCCGCGTCACACCGATCTCTCGGAGGTCTCTAACATTGTCGTTGCACGCCGCCGGAATCCGGCGCTCCGCTCTTTGCCCGCCGCCGCATCCAGAGAATCGATTATTCGCCACGCGTGGTGGAGCGCCTTATCGGCCCATTGGAGGGCCAGCAACGCCTCGTTTGCGGCCGCAGCGGCGGTCTGCTGGCGAGCGACTGACTCGAGAATTCTTTCTCTGAGCGCCATTCGCTCCTCCGCCAGTTGCCGCGCCGCGGCGTCGACGGCCTGCAAAACCGGGCCGCTGACGACATCCGCAGGCGTTTTCTGCGCCTCGAGCCATGCACTCAGGGCCTGGGCGCCCGCGGCAGTGGCTGAAGCCGGCGTCGCCAGAACGATCGCTCTTTCGCTGAGGTCGTGATGCAACCGCTTGAGGTGGTCGATCGCGTGGCAAAGACGAACCAGGCGCGGCTCCATGTCGGCGATATCGAGTGTTTCCAGAGACAGCGACTCGAGGAAATGGTCGATCTTGCGCACCGAGTCCTCAGGCGGTTGGTAGGCGGTCTGTTCGCCGGCGAGCCGCCGACGCACGGCGTCCACTGCGCCCCTGGAAACCTCGAGCAGCGCCCGCCAGACCGCTTCCAGCGCAACAGGCCCGCCGGCTTCCGCAAGCGCCGGCTCCAGGCGGCTCACGGCCGACTCTTCTCCCTTACCGGACAGCTCGATGATGAACCTCGAATAGGCGTCGAGCCAGGGGAAGAAGACGGCGACGCCCATTAATTTGAACAGGCTGCTGAAAGCGGCGACGGCGAGAACGCCGTCATAGTCGTCCAAGCCGGAGACGACCCAGGTGGCGGCTTTGGCGAGCGGAGACAGGAGCAACATCCCCAGGACGCCGACCACGACGCTGAAAATAATATGCGCCAAGGCCGAGCGCCGCACCGCGAGGCCGCCGCTCATTGCCCCGAGCGCCGCGCTGGTCGCCGCGGTGCCGATGCTTTGCCCCACCACCATGGCGCAGGCTTGGTGAAAATCGAGGCTTCCCGCATGCAGAGCGACCAGGGTCGCCGCCGCTGCGGCGCTGGAGCTCTGCATGACGACCGTCATGACGAGCCCGAGACCGGCGAGAAGCCATTTGGCGGCCCATCCGTCGCCGACAAAGGAATCGATGTTCCAGGCGACGTTTCCCATTCCGTTCTGTAGATAATCCAGCCCGACGAAGATGAGCCCAAAGCCGGCAAGGATGGCGCCGCCCGCGCGCCACCGGCCCTTGGCGACCAACCAGAGAAAGGCGCCGATGCCGATGATGGGCATTGCAAAGGCGGATATTTGCACCCGGAAACCGAAGAACGCCACCATCCAGGGCGTCGTTGTGGTGCCGAATGTCGCGCCGATAAGCACGCCGATCGCTTGGGGAAAGCTGACCAGGCCGGCGCTGACAAAGCCGATGACGGTGAGGACCGTCGCGCTCGAAGATTGAATGAGCGCCGTAAACACCGCTCCAAAGATGACCGCGCTCAAACGACCGCGAACAAGGGTTTGGAGGGCGCGCCTGAGCGAGTCGCCGGCAAGTCCCTTCAGGCCTTCGGTAAGATGGTGAATCCCCAGCAGGAACAAGCCGAGCCCGCCCAGGATAGTCATGAAGGAGGAAGTATCCATTTCGGCGGCTCGGGTTCATCAAGCAACAAATCAAGGGGTTTTGTTCACTTTACTAGTTTCGCCAACTCTGACAAGTTCACGCTCGAACGGAGGCTTGATCAGTGAGCGACCAACAGCTTTACTCGCCGGAGAATTGGCACGCGCTCCAGTTTCAAGAAGCGCTTCGCCGTCTGGACAGCGACCCCTCGCGCGGCCTCTCCTCCAGCGAGGCGGCCCGGCGGCTCGGGGAGTACGGGCGCAACCGCTTGCCCGAAGGCGCCAAGCGCGGGCCGTGGATGCGGTTTTTCCATCAATTTGATAATATTCTGGTTTATATCCTCCTCGCGGCCGGCTTCGTAAAGCTGATGCTCGGTCTTTGGCTCGACGCCTCGATCATCACCGGCGTCGTGATCATCAACGCGGCGCTCGGTTTTCTCCAGGAAGGAAAGGCCGAGAAGGCGCTCGAGTCGATCCGCAACATGCTCTCCTCCGATGCACGTGCGCTCCGCGACGGCGAGCCTCGCGTGGTTGCGGCTGACGAACTCGTTCCAGGCGACATCGTGCTGCTGGAGTCTGGCGATCGTATCCCTGCGGATTTGAGGTTGGTCGACGTCAAGAATCTCCGGGCCGACGAAGCGGCTCTCACCGGCGAATCCGTGCCGGCCGACAAGACGACGGAGGCTGTTGCCGAAAATGCGACGGTCGGCGACCGCGACGACATGGCGTTTTCCGGGACCCTGGTCGTATCAGGCCGCGCCATCGGCGTGGTCGTTGCGACGGGGGCGCAAACCGAACTCGGCCGGATCAACCAGATGCTCGCCGCCGTGGATGCGCTCGAAACGCCGTTGCTCCGGCAGATCAAGGATTTCGGCCATACAATCGCGAAAGTGATCGGATTCGTCAGCGTCGCGGTTTTCGCCTATGGGCGCTGGGTTCGCGATCTTCCTTTCGTCGAAGCTTTCCAGGCGGTTGTCGGCATTGCGGTCTCTGTCATTCCGGAAGGCCTCCCCGCGCTGATCACGATCACGCTGGCGATTGGCGTGCAGCGCATGGCGCAGCGCCACGCGATCATCCGTCGGTTGCCCGCGGTCGAAACGCTGGGATCAGTGTCGCGCATCTGTTCCGACAAAACCGGCACCCTGACCTTGATGGAGATGATGGTCGCCTCGGCAGTCACGGCCGACGCGAATTACCGTGTGACGGGCGATGGCTATGCGAGCGATGGTCAAATTCTCGTCGACGGCGAACCCGCCGCCAGCGCCGCCGCGCTGCGCCAGATGGGAATGGTCTCGGCGCTGTGCAACGATTCCGAGTTGCGCGAGGTCGACGGAGTATGGAAGGCGGAAGGCGACCCGACCGAGGCGGCGCTTTATCCCTTCGCAATAAAACTCGGGTTGGACCGCGGCGCCGAACGACAAAAGCTTCCTCGCATCGACGCGATTCCCTTCGAGTCGGAGCACAAATTCATGGCGACCCTGCACGAAGGAGGGGACGGTGACCGCCTCCTCTTCGTCAAGGGCGCGCCGGAAGTCATTCTCGCCCATTGCGATCGCCAAGAGACAGAAAAAGGCTTCGAGCCCCTGCGGCGCGACTACTGGGAGGCTGCCGCCGATCGACTGGCCGCGCAGGGCGAACGCGTCCTCGCTCTTGCCGGTTTGCGCGATCCATCCTTTGAAAAAGCAGGCCTTGGCCCAGGAGATCTGCCGAAGACCCTGGTGCTGTATGGCATTGTGGGTCTCATGGATCCGCCCCGCAAGGAGGCCGTGGAAGCGGTTGCCGAATGTCACAACGGCGGCATTCGCGTCACCATGATCACGGGCGACCACAAGATTACCGCCGCGGCAATCGCCAAACTGCTCGGCATTGGCGACGGCAGGACCGCAGTCGCGGGGACCGAAATCGAAGCGATGAACGACGGTGCACTACAGGAGGCCGTCAAAGACGTCGATGTTTTCGCGCGCGCCAGTCCCGAACATAAACTGCGTCTGGTCAAGGCCATTCAGGCCAATGGTCAGGTGGTGGCGATGACGGGAGATGGCGTCAATGACGCTCCGGCGCTCAAGCGCGCCGATATTGGCGTCGCCATGGGGATCAAGGGCACGGAAGTGACGAAAGAGGCGGCTGCGATGGTGCTGGCCGACGACAATTTCGCGTCGATAACGGCAGCCGTGCGCGAAGGAAGGACAGTATACAACAATATCGAGAAAGCGCTCTTATTCATGCTGCCGACCAACGTCGCGCAGGCGCTTGTGATCCTTGTCGCGATCGTCGCCGGCTTCATGTTGCCGATCACCGCGCCCC
This sequence comes from Methylocystis sp. IM3, assembly GCF_038070105.1. Taxonomy (NCBI): domain Bacteria; kingdom Pseudomonadati; phylum Pseudomonadota; class Alphaproteobacteria; order Hyphomicrobiales; family Methylocystaceae; genus Methylocystis; species Methylocystis sp. IM3. Next base: position 698,298 of record NZ_JBBPBZ010000002.1, read on the forward strand.
AGATCCTGTGGGTCAATATGGTGACGTCGGTCGCGCTCGGGCTTGTGATCTCCTTCGAACCTCACGAATGCGACGTCATGCGGCGGGCGCCGCGCGCCGTCTCGCGGCCGATACTGGACGGCTTTGCAGTATGGCGGGTGATCTTTATCGGCGTTGCGCTCCTAGTTCTCACGCTTGCGGCGTTCTTCTGGATGAAATCCCTCCACGCATCGGATGAACTGGCGCGCACGGTCGCCGTCAATACATTGGTCGTCGGTCAGATTTTCTATTTGCTCAACAGCCGGTTCAAGACGGAATCCTCCCTGTCTCTCTCGGCGCATCTCGGAAATCGTTATCTGCCGCTCGGAATCGCCGCGGTCGTGATTCTACAACTTCTTTTCACCTACGCGCCCCCGTTGCAGCGTCTCTTCGGCACGCAATCGGTGCCCATGAATGTCTGGCCTTGGCTGTTTCTTGGCGGTCTCGTCTTCTTCCTTACCGTCGAAGCGGAGAAGTTCCTTGTCCGCGCCTTTGGTCTTGTCGGCGTGCGAGGCGGTAAGCAACAGGCCGGGACCGTTTCGGTGACGCGGGCGCCTTCGGCCCCTGCTCACGCCGTGGCGTCTGGGTCGGGGGCGTGGCAGGCGTGGGCCGGCGCTCTTGCGGTCGCCGCGCTGATTGGCGGCGAGATCTTCGTTTTCTTCCGCGCTGCGCCAGATCAGCCGCTTTCATCCGTCGCGGCCCCCAGCCACTTGTCGTCACAGGCGGTCCTCTCCGCCGCGCGGCCCACGGATACCCGCGCGCCCGTCGACGTCTTTGCGTCGACGTCGGGCACGATCATCGCCATTCTTTGTGAGGAGGGCGCCGCGGTGAAGGCCGGTGAAATATGCGCCAAGCTCGATCCCGCCTCCTTTAGGGAAGCCATCGTGCGCGAGAAAGACGCGCTTGCGAAGGCTTTGCAACGACAACAGGCGAGCGCGGCGGTCGTCGCTGCGGCTACAGCGGACGTCGAGCGCAAACGACGTGCGCAAGGTCGAGTTCCCGCGCGACCGGCGCCAGAGAAAGCGCGGGCCGTCTTGGAGCGAGCCACAGCGCGAGCAGAGACCGACAAAGCTGCGGTCGAACAGGCGAGGGCTGCTTTGGCGACGGCGGAAAGGTCCCTCGCGCAAGTCGACATTGTTGCGCCCATCCCCGGCACGATCTCGTCAGTCGGGAGCGTGGGTGCGACGGTCGAGCCTGGCAAACCGCCGGCGGCTTTCTCAATCGCACCGGACTCTCCGCACGAAAGCAAGGGAGATTCGCTGCCCGACAGTTCTGCCGCCCCGTAGAGAAGCTTTTCAGAAGTTAAAGACTTGCAGGGCTGGTGAAATTCGCCACAAGCTGAAAAGGTATGTTGACGCATGACCGAGATCGACTCCTCTGACCCGAGACCTGCAAATCGTCCGCGGGGGATTATGCCCTGGCTCGGCGCGCGCTTGCCTTATCTTGTCGTCCTGATCATGGCGCTGCTGGGCGTGGCTTACACCAGCATGTCCGGCAGGCCCCTTTACGGATATTGGGAGTTCCTGGCGATCGCGATCGGTGTGGCCTGTGTCGCCATCGGTTGGCGCAGGACGGCTGACAAGGCCGCGCGCAGGCAACTCCTGATTACGCAGTCCCTGCATTGGCTGGCCTTCCTGATCGCAATGAGCATTCTGCTGCTGCCATCGGTGAATACGTTTCTCAATGGGCCGGCGACGGGCCTCGCGCTCATGTTGCTGCTCGCGCTCGGAACATTCGTCGCGGGCGTCCATGTCGCCGCAGAAATTGCCGTGCTGGGCATTGTGCTTGCGCTGACGGTCCCAGCGTTGGCGTGGCTCAAACAGTCTGCGCTGATGTTGGTGCTGATCGGGCTTGTCATCGGCGGCTTCGCCGTGGCCTTCCGTCCCCAGCGACCGAACGGCGATTGATGCCCTGGAAATGCAGGCGAAGGCGCTGCGCTTGGTTGGCGCCGGGCGTCGCCGTGCTGGTCGGCGTTGCGTTGGGCGGCTGCGCTGCGCCCATTGGCATGCTTGAGCCGGCGCCGGTTCCGGCGCCCGACGCGACGCATCTCGACATTCTGGTCGCTACGACGCGCGCTGCGTCGACGGACGCCGGCGTTCTTTTTTCGGGAGAACGAGGCGAAGCGTCGCTTGCAAGTTTCGTCGTGTCGATCCCGTCAGATGAACGCCGGCAGATCGGTCAGGTTCAGTGGCCGCGGACGCTGCCGCCCGACCCCAACACCGAATTCGCTACGCTCGACATAAAGCGGCTTTCTGGATCCCGGCAGTTCGAGAGCTGGCTGGGGCGGCATGCCGACAAAAATCGTCGTGTCCTGGTGTTCGTGCATGGATTCAACACGAGGTTCGAAACCGCCCTTTTTAGCTTTGCGCAGATATTCCACGACTCGGGGGCGCAAGCGGCTCCGATATTATTCAGTTGGCCGTCTCGTGGCGGCGTTTTCAACTACGTTTACGATCGCGAGAGCGCCGCCTTCTCGCGGGACGCGTTGGAGAAATTGCTGCGACGGCTCGCGGCGAGCCCGGACGTTAGAGAAATAACCGTGCTGGCGCATTCAATGGGCGCCTGGCTCACCATGGAATCGCTGCGCCAGATGGCGATACGTGACGGCCGCCTGCCCGGTAAAGTCCAGAACGTCATCCTCGCCTCGCCGGATTTGGACGTCGATGTGTTTCGCGCGCAATTCAGGAGCTTTGGAGAGAAGCGCCCGAGCATTGTCGTATTTTTGTCTCGGCAGGATCGCGCGCTTCAGCTGTCGCGCGGCATTGGCGGGAATGTCGAGCGGCTTGGGGCCATCGACCCGTCCGAGCAGCCATGGATCGGCGAAAAAGGCGTGGAGGTGGTCGATTTGAGCGACACAGCGGGGGCCGATCCGCTGCGCCACAGCAAGTTCGCTCAAAACCCGGATGTGGTCCGTTTTCTTGGGGAGGAATTGATCAATGGAGCCTCCCGCGCGCCGCCAACGGGTTTCGGAGAGCGCATGGGAGAACTTTCGACGGGCGTCGCGCAAGGCGTAGGGGGCGTGGCCGGCATCGCCGTCAACGCTCCGATCGCGATTGTCGATCCTGATTTTCGTCGCGCTTATGCGGATCGGCTTCAGCAATTTCGGGAGGCGGTCAACAGTGCGGTTGCCTCTGGCCCCGATCGGTGACACTCTATTTTGCAGCTATCTTTTTTGCATTGGCGAAAATCGGAAAGTCGCTCACGTCCGAGACGCAATCCCTAAACCGCCCTGATGAGGTCAGCGAACAGGAGGCAGCAATGACCACGATCCCCCGTCGTGCATTCCTTGGGTTTCTGGGCGGAGCCACGCTTGCGGCGGCCGGGGTCTCCCTGACGCCGACGGCTGTCATCGCCGCTCCCTTCCCAGTCGACGCTGATCCCTCGTCTATGCTCAACTCTCCCATCGAGGAGGCGGCCGTTCGTACGACTTGCTGGTGGCACAGGGGCCGGCGTGTCTGTTCCCGTCGGCCCGTGCGTCGCGTTTGCTGGTGGCGCGGCGGGCGACGAGTTTGCGCATGGCGGTAGCACGCCTCCGCTATTAATGATTTCTGTTGAATCTGTAATGAACAGAGATGTGCGCATCTCGCCCTCGAGGCGAGGTGGTGGGGATTAATTGCGCTCCCTTCAAACCATGTGCAAAAGCGGGGGAATCAAAAACGCCCCGCGCTTACCTCCGGCGTCGGGGCGTTCTGCCGCCAGCGTTTCCGCCGACGAGGAAAAGCATAGCCATCTCGCATGACCGAAACGTGACTTGTCTGGGCAGACCGAATGGCGGCGAAACGGCCGCTACTTTTTGGGGGTCTCGTTTTTCTGGCTGGCAGGATGGCTGCGCGCTGCGCCCGGCGCAAATTTGTCCGCGGGGGGCGCGTCGGGAGTCGCGAAGCCGACAAGACGTGCGGGGCGCGCGGGGGGCAGCAACACGCTGCCGGCTTCTGCGGCGCGCGCCGCCGAGCGTACAGCCGTAATGGGCGCGCCAAGAACCGAACGGGCGGAGGCGCGCGACGCTGGCGTCGCGGCCGTCAGCGTGTTGAAATTGGATCTGTCGAGACGTGCGGGAACGAGGTCGCCCTTCTGGGCTGCCGCCCGGCGCAATGGCTTCCCAGCATCCAGCTCCTGCGCCGCTTCGTCGGCGGCGGCCGGCGCATAGGCAAGGGCAGGGTCGTCCTTGACTGGCTGGGCTTCGGCCGTTTCGGGGGGGAGGGCGGCGGCGCGCTCTCTCTCGCCGTGCCGGCCGGCCGACTGCAGCTCAGGCTCCGCCGAAGCCGTCAGGCTTGCTGGGCGACGGGGCGGCAGGGGGGCCTTTGCATAATGGCGCGCCGAGACGCTTTCCGAATTTTCGCCATCCTGGAGGCTGCTGGTCGCTGACGCTTCTTCCGGCGCGGTCTCGTCGAGAGAAGCCGGGCGGCCTCGCGGGGGGAGCGGCACATTGGCGAAGTGGCGCCGCCTCTCTTCTTCAGCCGGCGCCTCAGTCAAATTCTCTGGCGGGATGGGCGCAGCCGATTGGGGCGCACGGACCGGGTCCGGCGCGATCGCCACAGCGCCTGTCGCGCTCATGACCGTCTCGCCACGGGGAAGGTCGGCTTCCGCGCGGGCAAACTGGCTGCGGCCTCGGCGACCGGGAGGCGCTGCGGCGACAGCGCCCTCTTCGCCGCCGGCTTCATAATCAGCCTGTGATCCGCGTCCACGCGGGGCCAGGGCGGCCCATTGCTTGCGAGTGCTTGGCGGCGGCGCCGCAATCTCGGCGTCTTCGTCTTCTCCGCCGCCGCCGCCAAAGAGCGCGGCGAGGAAGCCGCCGAAGGTCCGGCGCGGCGCGGCCGCGACATAGGCGCCGTTGCCACGGGCTTCGATCTCCGCTTTCGCTTCTTCATAGGCAGGAAGCGGCTGACCGTTCGTCGGAAGATGAACCGTCTTGCCGTCCGGGAAGAGGCGGACAAGCTGCTCATAGGTCATGCGCGGCCAGGACCGCACATTGCCCACATCAAGATGGACAAAGGGCGTGTTGGCGTTGGGGTAATAACCGACGCCGCCGCGCTGCATCCGCATGCCTATTTCGCGTATCTCGGACATCGGCATACCGGGCATGGTCGTATCCATCGCCTTGCCGAGCATATGCTGTGAATATTTGGCGACGGCGCGCGAGCGGGCGCGCAACATGGCGTTGGTTTCGGGCGAGCGATAGGCCGAAACGACATTGATGACCTGGTTGCCGGCGCCCGCCGTACGATACGCCTCCCACACCACGTCGAACAGACGGGGATCCATATTGGTGGGCTCGTCCCGCCGCCAGTCGCGCAGGAACCAGTTGAGCTGCTCCAGGACCCGGCTGTCATACTGGCCGTTGACGAGATAGGTGGCGGCAATGTCCTCGCCGGTATGGGCGTGGTGCAGATAGATTGTGCGTGTGTCGCCGTTCGCGACGGCGGTCTCCGTCATGCTCGGCGCCAAGATCGAGACGAAGGCGCCGAGACAGCCGAGCGCAAGGGAGAGCGGCGAGCTTGACCTGTGTCTGGCTTTGGCGCGACGCGTCGTCAAAAGGATTTCTTCCCCGTCTCGTTTGAGGCTGGCCCTTCAAGGCGCCGGCCCAAGATCGTTTTCCATCCCTTGCCCGTCGGACCGGCGCGGCGCCAGCCTCTGGGCGCCCCCAACCTGGGCGGGGGCTTGTATTTGTAACCGTCCGCTTCGGCGCAATCGCACGGGCGCGTCATCGCCCAGCGCCCGTGTGGGAAATGGATCCAGCCGGACGAATTTCCCTGAACGCCGTCAGCGTTAGGGTAGCATCGTGGCGAAAAATAGCCAATCAGCGGAGCGGGTCGCAGGCTAGCTGCTCTCTCAGCGCGTCGCGACGGGGAGAAATTTTGCGCTCAGGATCGGTTGTGAGCCAGGTATCATGGCGAAAGGCGCGGCGGCGTCCCGGGCCGTGAAAGCTTCAGACGGCGGACGGCGCGGCGGCAGCGGCGGCGGGTCGGCGAGCGTCGAGGGCGTGCGGGGGATCGCCGTCGAGGCTTCCGAGCGCGCGACTGCATCCGAGGACAGACGCCCCTCTGGGACGCGCTCCCGATCCGCCACCGCGATACGGATCGAGCCTCTGGGCGAGGCCTCGGGCGAGGAGAAGGCGCCTGCGACGGCCGTTTGAACCTTGCGGGCGAGATCGCCGAAGGGATTCGCGGCGACAGGAACCGCCGCCTCGGGCCGGACGCTAGCGGAAACGGCCTGGCGCTGGCTTCGGCTCGCGATCAGCACCGGATTGTCGCCATTGCAATTGCGCATGCCGAGCGCGATGAGCTCGCTTCCGCGCAACACCCTGTACTCACGCGTCAGATACCCGAGCCGCGCCTGGACTGCGGCGGGATAGGCTGCGAAAAGCTTGGCGGAGACGCCGAGATCCACTTCTTTGGAGATCGCATTATAGGCTTGATGGAATTTCACCTGCGCGTCGGGATAGACGCAGACATTGGGCAGGCTGAGCGCAAGCGTGCACGCCGAGCGGCATTCATGCAGACGAACCTCCCGGTTTTCGCGGCGATATTGTTCGGTCTGCGCCTCATAATCGGTGACGAGCCCGCCCACGTCCTTGTAGACGATGACAGGCGCCGGCGACGGCGGCGGCGAAAGATACCCCAAGACGCACCTCTACGCTTCACGGACGGGACGCTCGGTAAATTATTCACCATGATAGGGTGAACAGCTTCTTAAGGAGCAAACTCAGCTTCTTAAGCCCACGCGCAAGCCCGGCGAAGGTCGTTCTTGCAGAACATTGCGGCGAAAATGGAAGAGGGCCGCCGGCCGTCCGCCGGTCCGCAGGGACATCTCTCCGGTTGGTTCGACAATTGCAGAAGTTTCAACCAGTCTTCGGAAATTCTGCTTGTGGAGATGACGCCCCGCGATTGCTTCGACTGTCCGTTGCAGCTCGGTCAGAGTAAAAGCCGGCGGCATCAGCTCGAAAATCACGGGCCGATACTTCATTTTGGCGCGCAGCCGGCTCATCGCCGTAGCAAGGATGCGGCGGTGATCGTGCCGCATCGGATCTCCAAGGGGTTGGAGCGCGCCGCGCCGGGCGGCCGCCTCGCGCCCGTCCCGCAGCGCCTCCTCCACCATTCCGGCCTCGTAAAGCAGTTCGTAGCGTTCGAGAACGTTTTCCTCGTTGAAACCGCGCGCGCCGAAAAGCAGCTCGACCCGCTGATGGCGCGAAAGCCCCGAGGAGGAAATGGCGTCCGGCGATTCTTCGACCCATTGACGCAGGCCCGGCGCAATCGTCGTTTCGATGAGTTCGGGCCGTCCGTTCCGCCAGTCCTCCCAGGGAAAGAAGTCATGCCAGCTGCGCCAGGCGCCGATCGCCGGGCGCTGGCTGTCGTCGCCGATGCGCGTCAGGGCGAGATATCCGACGGAAACCACGTGCGGATCGCGGTCGCCGGCCCGTGCGTGGCGACCGCGGTCGCCGAATGTGTAGAGCTGCTCGACATAGCCGAGCGGCGCGCCCGTCTGCTCCGCAACCCAGGCGCGCAGACCGATCTCGAAGGTCCTGTGGCGAATGGGATCGAAGGGACCCGAGGGCAGGGCGGCTTCGCCGCTTCGCTCATCCGCGCGGGTCGTCAGGATGAGCGGCTCCTCGCCGCGAACGGCGACAATCGCCGCCGTCAAACCGATGGCGACCGGCGGAGACAGCGTCGGACTGGCGGCTTTGTTCTCTCGCGTCTCGATCAGGCCAGTTCGAGCGCGAAGGGCGCTCCCTCGAAACAGTCCGCGCCACGGCCGATCGCGGCGATGGCGGCGGCCATGCGGCCCTCACGGCCGAGCCGGCGGTCGGCGAGCGCGACGAGCCGCCGATTGGGGGTCGCCGTCGGGGACATGCGGCGCAAGTCGCGCGCGAGATCGAATTCGCAGCGGTGGGGCGCAAGGGCGCAGGCCGCAATGTAGGCCGCAGCCGGAGACCGGCTCACGCCCGCATAGCAATGGATCACGAGCGGGTCGGCCTGGTCCCACGCCTCGATGAAGGCGAGCAGCCGGTCGATATGCTCCTCTCCGGGCAGGACGTGGCCGTCGACATGCGCGTCAATGTCCGACACGGCGATGCGCAGGTGGCGCTCCCTGGCGATCTCGCAAGGGCGCACCAATGAGGCGCCAGCCGTCAGGATCGTCACCAGTGAGCGCGCGCCGCTGCTGCGCACCGTGTCGACCACCTTGGTCATGGAACAGACGTAAAGTCGCCCGTTCGACATCGAAATCCTCTTAATCTTCCGCTAGCTGCGGTCGATCGCACGAAAACGGGCGAGGAAGCGCTCCTGCGTCGCCTCCACGGCGGCAGGCGCGAGCTCGTCCGTCAGGGCCTGCGGCGAGATCGCAGGGCGGCCGAAGATGCGCTCCGCCTCGCGCCGTGTAAAGCCTGCAAGCGACACGGCCTCGAAAAAAGCCGCGGCGCGATCCGCCTGCTTCGCGAGCTTGAGAGTCTCGGGAGAGGGCGTCGCAGGAAGGGAAAAGCGCAGCAGGATGGCGCCTAGTATTCTGTTTTCAATAGACTTGTAAGCGTCGCCGATCACCGCCTTGAAAGGCGAAATCATGTCCCCGATCACATATTCGGGGGCGTCGTGCAGCAGCATGAACAATCGCTCGGCGCGCCCGATCGAGGGGTCCAGCTCGGCCGCGACCTTCTCGACCAGCAGGCTGTGCTGCGCGACCGAAAAGATGTGCGGGCCAATCGTCTGGCCGTTCCAGCGGGCGACGCGGGCAAGACCATGGGCGATGTCCTCTAGCTCGATGTCGAGAGGCGAAGGATCGAGGAGGTCGAGCCGCCGGCCGGAGAGCATGCGCTGCCAGGCGCGCGGAGCCGTCTCCTTCACGGGCCGTTTTCTCACCGGCGCGATGGACATGCAGGCCCCGTCGCTTGGCGGACATGGCAGTCCGCCAGATGGTCGTCGACCATCCCGACAGCCTGCATGAAAGCGTAAACAATGGTCGGGCCGCAGAATTTGAAGCCTCTGGCTTTCAGATCCCTCGCAAAGCGCGCCGAGACGGGGCTCTGCGTCGGAATGTCGCTCATCCTTCGAGGAAGATTCACGATCGGCTCCCCGTCGACGAAGTCCCAGACATAGGTCGAGAAGCCCTGCGCCGATTCGATTTCCAGCCAGGCGCGGGCAGACTGAATGGCGCCCTCGATTTTGGCGCGGTTGCGCACGATCCCGTCGTTTTGCATCAGTTCGTGCACGCGCCTGTCGTCGAAGCGGGCGATGCGCGACGGATCGAAGCCGTCGAACGCCTTTCTGAAGGCGTCTCTCTTGCGCAGGATGGTGATCCAGGACAGGCCAGCCTGAAAACCATCCAGGATCAGTTTTTCAAAAAGCGCACGGCTGTCCCTTTCCGGCCTCCCCCATTCCCCATCGTGGTAGGCGACATAAGCCTGATCGCGTCCGGCCCACGGGCAGCGCGCCAATCCATCCGGATGGACAATGACTTGATCCCCCCAACTCGCTGGTTGTTCGCGGGCGGACGGCAAGACCTTGCTCTCCCTGGATGTTGATTCGAACGCTTTATGGCGCGTTCAGATTGCGTTCACAACCACGTTGGGACTATCGTTGCGCCGCCGCTGACACGCCGCGCTTCGAGGTGGCGCGCGGCGTGCTTGATTGCGCCGTCGCAAGTCGCTGCCGATATCACAAGCGGCTTCCATAAGGGGAGATTTATATGGTGATCCGTCTCGTTGTTTCCCGCGCTGCGGTGGGCCTCGTCGCCATGGGCCTCGGCGTGGCCGTTTCGGGCGAAGCTTTCGCCCAGGCCAATGTGCTGAAGGAATGCGGATCTCGTTATCAGGCCAAGAAGGCTGCGAACGAACTCGGCGGACAGACCTGGCAGGAGTTTCTGAAGGAGTGCCGCGCGAGCCTCGCCGAGGCCGCGCCCGCGGAAGCCAAGCCCGCCGAAACCAAGCCTGCGGAAACCGCTGCGCCCGCAGAGGCCGCCAAGCCCGCCGAAGCCGCGAAGCCTGCCGAGGCTGCGAAGCCTGCTGAACCGGCCAAGCCCACCGAGACGGCCAAGCCTGCTGAACCGGCCAAGCCTGAAGCCGCGAAGCCGGCCGCCGACACCAAGGCGGCGACCCAGGCCCGCCAGAAGAAATGCGCCGCCGAGTGGAAGGCGCAGAAAGCGGAACTGCTCAAGAGCGACAAGAAGCTGACTTGGCCGAAGTTCTGGAGCTCATGCAACAAGCGCCTGAAGGAGGCCGGCGAATAACGCCGCGCCCCTAAGTCCCAGAGCCCGGCGGGTTCCTCGCCGGGCTTTCCTTTTTGGACAAAGTTGTCTTGCTCCTCGCGCGGGTTCATGCCACAGCACTGGCCGGAATGCACAGTTGGGAGGCTCGGCGTGGACAAAGGCGAATTGCGAAAGCTGCAGGCGTTCCTGCGCCGCTCCTTCGGCAATGACGATATCCGCGTGGCCCTTGATCCGAAGAACACGGAGAACGCCGCGGTCGCTCTCGGGGAGCGCCAGATTGCGACCATCTCGGTGGACGATGAAGATGGAGATCGCTCGTTCGCCTTCGAGATGAAGATTCCCGTTGGACGGGAAGTGCTGCAATCCTATCTGCGAAAGCTTTTCGAAAACGACCGGCTGAGCATCGTTGCGCGCGGGCGGAAAACGGACTCGGTGGAACTCAATAGCGACGGCGAGTTTCTCGGCGTTATTTCCGCCGACGACGCCAAGCTCTCGAGCTTCACGCTTCAGATCGCTATTCTCGATTTCGATCTAGAGGAAGAATAGGGGCTCTAGCGCGCCCTCGCGCGCATGCGCCTCACGAGCGCCCGGGAGCCATCGTAGAGCGCGTCCCATTGTTCGAGAAGGGACGCCGGATATCGCAGTTCCACATCGAGCGCCCCGTCTCGAAATACGGAAAAACAGTCCTCGCCTGGCGTGCGGGTCTCACGCTTCAGGCACCGCGCAAAGAAGTTGCGCCCGTCCGGCGCCGCAACGAACAGCTCCTCCAGATCATAAGGCGAACCCGCTTCGAAACGCCGGCGCACTAGCCCGCCGGGACCGACAAGCGTATCGGGCGTCAGGAAGTGGGTATAAACTTTCGTAAGGCGATCTTGCGGCTCGGGACCGTCCTCTTTCGTCGTCAGGACCATTGTGATGGAGGAGCGGGGCTGGCTCCGCCGGTCCATCGGCAGGGGGCTGAAGTCAGGGAAGGATACGACGAAGCCCAGGCGATCGGTGAGGCCGCCTGCGGCCGTCGCGTCATCACGCGCATAGGCGCGGGCATAGGCGAGACTTACGCCGCCGACCTTGGCGTGGACCAGCGTGTCCGGCGCGCTGTCTTGTGCGAGAAGCAGCAGCCCGGCGCCCATGCCGATCACGGCTGCCGTCATGAAAAAGATAAAGGCGAGCCTCACTGGAAAATCAGCTCACGTCCCGCAACTCGCCATTTTCGCGGCGAGGAAGGGGCTGTGTGAACTGCGCCCTCGGGTCGCCGGCGCCGATGACGCCCAATTGCGCGCCGCAAGACCGAGATGCTGGAAAAGAGGCTCGCCGCCAAAGCCGTTTTCACGCGTATTTTCCTGCACGAGATCGCCGTCCTTCTCATGCCCTGCGGCGGAAGGGCTGTCAAAAACCTGGCAGTCTCAGCCGGGCCTGCAGCCCGCCGCTCGGGCTGTCATCGAGTTCGAGCGCGCCGCCATAGGCGGCGGCGAGATCGACCACGATGGACAATCCAAGTCCGGAGCCGGGCTTGGTTTCGTCGAGCCGTCGCCCCCGCTCGGTGGCCTGCGCGCGCAATGACGGCTCGAGACCTGGACCGTCATCGTCGATGACGAAAACGAGATTGGTTCGATTGGCCTGGCCGGAAGGCTGCACAGATATGGAGAGATCGACCGATCTTTCCGCCCATTTCCCGGCGTTGTCCAGGAGATTGCCGATCATTTCCTCGAGATCCTGCCGCTCTCCCAGGAATCTCAGCTCTGCGCCGGCCTCGCCGTTGAACGTCACGCCCCGGTCGCTGTAAATTTTCGTGAACGTTCGCAGCAGCGCTTCGACGCAAGGCGCGACTGGGGTCGCGGCGCCGAGAGCGCCGCCGCGCGCCGCCGCACGCGCCCGGTCGAGGTAGAAAGAAATCTGGTCGCGCATGACGCGCGCCTGTTCATTGACCTTTTCGGCAAGCGGCGATGGCGCGGCGTCAGCCTCGTTGACCATGACGCTGAGCGGCGTCTTCAGGGCATGGGCCAGATTCCCGACCTGCGTGCGGGCGCGATCGAGAATGTCCCTGTTGGCGCCGATCAGGAGATTGAGTTCGTCGGCAAGCGGCGCGATCTCATTGGGATAAGCGCCGCTGATCCGCTCGCGCTCGCCGCGCCGAATCGAGGCGAGCTCCCGTTGAAGCAGCCGCAGGGGACGCAGGCCAAAGCGCACCTGAAAGGCGGCGACCCCGGCGAGCGCGATCGCCAGCGCCGCGAACGCAATCGTCAATTCGAACTGAAAGCGCGCGATGTGCTCTTCCATGTCTTCGGTGGTGGCGGCGACCTGAACGAGGTAAATCCCCATGTCTCCCGCGTCGATCACCCTTTCGACGATCCGCAGCCGACGGCCGTCCGGCCCCCGCGCGTCGCCGCGCCGCGAGCCGCCGACGCCGGCGGGCACGCCGAGATCGGCGAGTTTCGGCAGCTTCTCGGCAAAGAGCGAACGGGAGGCCTTGATCTCGTGCGTGGCGTCATCCAGCCGCGTGACCTGCCAATACCAGCCCGAGCCGGGCAGTTCGAATTGTGGATCGCCGAGCTGCCCCGGCCCGGTTCTGCCTTCCTGGCCCGATTCGGACACGTCGGCGACAATGGCGCGCAGATAAACCTCGAGCCGCCGCTCGAAGATTTCCTCGGCCTCCTGCCGGTAGTAAGCAGTGAAAAATAGGCTCGCCACCAGCAGCACGACGGCGCTCAGCGCCGCCGCGGTCAGAAAGAGGCGCGTCGCGATCGAGCGGGAGATGACGCGTCGCAGCCGCATCGCCGGCTAGCGTTTTACGCCGGCGCTCTCCGCCGGGGCCGCCGCCATATAGCCGAGGCCGCGGATCGTCTGGATCACATCGACTCCGAGCTTCTTGCGCAGACGGCCGACGAAGACTTCGATCGTGTTCGAGTCCCGGTCGAAATCCTGGTCGTAGATGTGTTCGATGATCTCGCTGCGAGAGACCACTCTACCGCTGTGATGCATCAGATAGGCGAGCAGACGATATTCGTGCGAAGTGAGCTTGACGGGCGCGCCATCCACGACGACGCGGCCTGCTTTGGTGTCGAGACGGACCGGGCCGCAGACGATTTCATTTGTCGCATGGCCCGCGGCGCGGCGGAGCAGCGCGCGGATGCGCGCCAGGACCTCCTCCATGTGAAAAGGCTTGGCGACATAATCGTCGGCGCCGGCGTCGAAACCCTGAACCTTTTCGCTCCAGCGATCGCGGGCGGTCAGAATCAGGACGGGCATGGCGCGGCCCGCCGCGCGCCAGGCCTCGAGCACCGTAATGCCGTCCTTTACCGGCAGGCCGATGTCGAGCACGACCGCGTCATAGGCTTCCGTCTCGCCGAGGTATTGGCCCTCCTCGCCGTCGAAGGCGCGGTCGACCGCATAGCCCGATTGTTCCAGCGCTTGCGCGATCTGGCGGTTGAGGTCCCTATCGTCCTCGACGACGAGCAGCCGCACTTCTTCCCTCCCGGCGAAACCCGCAGTTCGAGTCAATGATCCTTGTGGCCAGAATGCGGCTTGCCGGTCGAGGCGTCATAGACCGCCTTCACGAGCCGGCCGTCCGGCCGAAGCACGCTGATTTCGTAGATGAACGCCTCTTCGCGCCGGCAAAGCCGGGCGCCCAGAGCCTCGCCATTCTGGTCGCGCGCGGCCGCCCGCATGCAGGCGAAGGGATCGACGAGCTTGTGCGCTTCGATTTTCTCGCGGGTTTGGGCGGTCGAGAAACACTGGCTCCTCGGGCTCGCCCTTTCGGCGGCGCGCTCCACCTGTTCCTCCGCATCGGCGCAAGCTAGCGTCGCCGCGATCGTCGCGGCGGCCAGAGCGCTGCGAAACGTGAACATGGTCGTCGATCCCTTTCCCCGTCAGTTTTCGCGCTCGCCCATGAATGGCGGCTGAACGCTGCATCAGGGCCGCAGCATGGTTTGCTATCATGGCGGCCCTGAGCGGCCTGCGCAAATCTAGCGTCTTGTGCGTGGCGCGCTGAGCTGGCCGGGCGGCGTCGTGGTCAAGGTGCGCATGACGGCCATGAGGATCGCCGAGCCGACGGCGACGGCGCCCGCCTTGGGATCATTCAGCACGGCGATCCAGTCCGTCGATGCGAGAGCGCCAAAGATGGCGACGAGCGCGGCGGCGAGATAAGTGCGGTATCCGGTCATTTCGTCTCCTTTTCAGGGCTGCGTCAGGGTTTGGTCAGCGGCGGCGAGCGCGCCGCGCAACTGCTCGGCGCTCGCCTGGAGCGCGACCGAGATTTGCTCGATGGCGGCTGCATCCGCCGCTTGGGCATGGGCATAGGCGAGGCTGTGGGACAGATTTTGGATGCGATCCGCGGCCGTAGCCATCAGCGCGCAAATGTCCTCGACGGCCGCGGTCAGATGATCGAGAGCTGGCATGTTTCTACTCCTCAGGTTGTGACGGCGCGGATCACCAAGTGGCCGCCTGGAAATGCATGGGATCGCAGTCGCCCTCGGCACCGCGCCAGATGAGGCCGCAATCCTGAAAGGCGCGCGCGGCTTCGAGCGGGATGAAGCCCGGGCGCCACTTGGAGGGGAAAGGGTTGTGTTCGGGGTCGATGTCCAGCGCGGCGCCGTAGCTGTGGATCGACCAGCGTTTCGTCGACCCGCGCATGAGCCGCACCATGAGCGAGCCGCCCGTGAGATGCAGGCGATGGGCTTCTATGTTCTTTTGCGATCCATAGAGCCGCTTTATCGCAAGCAGCGCCTCGCCGAAGGCGTCTCTGCATTTTCGGTGGAAACGCAATCTGGTTACGGGCGGCCCCCATGAGTATCGCATCGCATAGGGTGGCGCGAGGTCGACGATGTTTTCTCGCTCCCACCCCGGATCGACCGAGCTGTGCAGCACGGGGTCGCCATAAAAAGCGATCAACTCCTCGACCTTTCGCTCGTTGGGCCAATGCATGGCTGAAATCCTTTTTTGTTCGGGAAAGGCAGACTCAGGCGCGGATCGTTGCGGCGATCCGAAAAAGGTCGTCCAGCGCCGCTTCGTCGATTTCAAAGACTCCGGCCAGCGCCTGGACAAGAGCGCCCGCGCGATCCACTTCGGTCGCATATTCCCAGGCGAGGGCGAGGGTGGGCTCGCTGAGCTTCTGCCCGTCGATGTAGGAATCGACGGCGTCGAGTAGGGATTGCTCCTCGCCCGCCGGACGCCGCCGCATGGCTTCGCGCGCCTGAAACATCGAAACGATCTGAGGGGCGCCTATCGCCTCAGGCGGAGGCGAGAAGGTCTCGCCGTCATACCTCCATCCGGGGCCGGCCCGGGTCGAGGGGATGGCGCGCAATCCCGTTTCCGGGGCAAAGTCGGCGTTCGCTTCGATGACATTGACGACCGTTCGGTCCTGCACGAGTGCAAGGCGCATGTGAGGCTCCTCTAGAAATACTCGATGATGATCGCGAAGCCCGCCGCGCCGGATCCGCCGGCGCCGCCCGATCCGCCATTGCGGGCCGCGCCGCCGCCGCCGCCGCCGCCGGACGGAAATCCGCCGCCGCCTCCCGCCCCGCTCGCCGTCGCGCCCGATGCGCCGCCGCCGCCGCCGCCACCCGGCTGAGCGAGCGCGCCTGTCGCTGCGGCGAAATTGCCGGGGCCTGCGCCGCCCCCGATCGCGCCGCTCGCAGCGCCGCAGCCTGCGCGCAGATCGACGCCGCTTGGATAGAATGCGCCGCCCGCGCCGCCGTTTGCTGCGACGTTTGCAGCTGTCAGGCCGCCGCCTGCGCCCCCGCCAGACGCGCCGAAATAGGCCGCGCCGCCGCTCGCGCCAGCCGAGCCGTCCGCGGGCGCGCCTCCTCCGCCGCCGCCAAAGCCGGGAGATTGGGAAACCCCGCCGCTTGCGCCAGAGCCGCCGGCGCCCTGTCCCGCCGAGCCGGCGCCGCCTGCGACGCCTGATGCGTTGGCCCCTTTTGTGAGACCGGATCCGCCGCCGCCGGCTGACGCCGCCGCCAGGCCGCCGCCAGCCCCGCCGCCGCCGCCCCAGGCCTTCATCAACGAGCCGAAAGCGCTATCGCCGCCCGCCGCGCCACTGAGCCCCGGACTCGAATTTGCCGTCTGGGCGCCGCCGCCCGCGCCGCCCGCGCCGATCACAACCATCTGTCCGCTTCCAATCGCGGCCGCGGGAAAGGAGCCCTTGATCCATGCGCCTCCGCCTCCGCCACCGCCGCCGGACGCAGCCGCGTTTTGCGCCTGCCGGCCTCCCGACCCGCCGCCGCCGCCGCCGCCGAAGAGAATGACATCGGCGAAGCGAAGGCCCGGCGAGGGCGAGTAGAGGCCGCTCGTCCTGAAGGTGGAAATCCGGGTCGGACCTCCGCTGGGAAAGGAAAGAGCGCCGGTCGCGCTGTCTATGACGAGGCTCTCCCGCCAGGATGCGCCGTCGGCGGAGACCTTGATGCGGAAATTGTCGTCTCCCGCCAGGCCCGTCTCCGCGCGTCCCGAATAGTTGGACTGGTAGACTTGTGAAACCGTTCTGGCGGGCGCTTCCTTGTTCAGGGAAAGCCGCAGATCGCCGCTGCCGCCCTCTCCCCCGGTTCTTGCGGCGAACAGCGCAGCGTTCAGCTTCGCCGAGAGCGGATTGCCGGCGTCGGCGGTCGTTCCCACGCCCAGCCGCGACAGGTTCTGCAATTCGCGCAGGCCCCAGCCGAGGTCTATCCAATCGACGCCGTTGAAAAGCAGCAGCAGAGATTCCGCCGCGACATAGAGGCGCCAGCCAGCGGCTGGCCGCAGGAATGTCCAGTCGCCCGCAAGAAAGGCGGCGACCTGCTTTTCCTTGCCGGCGAAGGCGCCTGTCGATTCCGCGCCGATCAGGAGGCGGTCGCCTTCGCCGGGCGCATTCGGCGGCGTCACGACATTGCGCGCGTTGACCGTGAGATGCACGCTGGCGTCGAGCATCGCCATCGCTTCATTGTGGGTGACGTGTTTCTGCGCCTGCGCCGGCTCGATGAGCGGCAGCGCCAGATGGGTCGTTTCAGTCATGGATGGGTCGCCTATTGGATGGTCACAGTTCCAGTGAACGGAAAACCGCGCCCCACACTGGCGCTCATCTGATAGAGCGAGAGTGTGAGGGCGCTCTGCGGCGCGCCGAAGTCTGCGAGCTCCTGCGCCGCCGGATAGAGAATTGACGTTGTCTGCGTCAGGAGAACGCGCTTGCCCGCGGGCAAGACGATCTCTGCCTCATAGGCCTCGCTCATCTCTCCGAGTGGAATGTCGAGGGTCTCCCAACTGTCGGACTCGATGCGACCGCGGCGCAGGAAACCGATCAGGACGCCTGCCTCCGTCCGCCTTGCGCGGACGCGGGTTGGCGCATAAGGCATGAGCGTCTTGCGGCTCGCCGTGGCCGTCGCGCGCACATAGAGCGGATCGGCGAAGTTCCTATGGGCGGGTCCGATGGCATAGACGATCGGCGCGCCCATTTCGTCCGCCTTGCGCGCTAGGGGCGCGAGCGCGTCGTCGAGCAGCACGACCGTGGAGCCGGCGGGCGCGGCTCTTCGCGCGAGATGGTTTGCGCCGCCGAGGCCACGGAGGAGCCGCGAGAGGCGATAGGTTCTGTCGCCGACGAGCTCCGCCCGTGCGAAAGCGAAAATTTCCCATTCGCCGTCTGCGCCCTGAATGGCCATTGCGGTCTTGCCCGCAAGCGCCGTCAAATCATCGACAGAGGCGAGCTGGCCCGCGCCGAAGCGAACGGTCACGCTCGATCCGCGGTCGAAGCGGCCGACGGGTCCCGGCGGCAGACTGTCCAGCGTATCGCCGATTGTCGCCCGCTTCTCGATCATCCCGATCGTCTCGGCGGATCCTCCCACGGTTTTCACAATGGCGAGGGCTCCGGGCCAGGGATCGGCGAAAGCCGCGACATGAGAAAGCGCCTCCCCGCCGCGCGCCATCGCCAGATCGAGCACGACGACGCGCGGCGGGCCGAAGATATCCGGCGCCGGCGTGGGAGTGCGCTTGGTCCTGGGCGCCGGCGCGTCATAGACGGAGGCGTCGATCGCGCGGGCGCTGACGCGCCGGGCGGCGCCGTCGGCGATGCGTTGGATCTGGAACAGCCCCGCATCCAGGCGCAGAACATCGCCCGGTTGCAGGCCGATCAGGCCGGGCCGCAGCGTGAATTCCGCTGTTTCACGTCCGATCCAGAGATCCTGCAGCCAGATATCTGCAAGCTTCTGCGCCTCCGCCCGATGCGTGATCACCGCCGCCTGTGCGTCGCTCCGGCGCTCGGAGCGGCCCTCCAGACGGCGCGAAAGAATCCGCGCCATCTGGTAATCGCTCTCGGAGTCGGAGTAGGTGAGCGCGATTTCGCCCGGCAGTTCGCTTTCCTGCGCCCGCGTGAGCGTGACGAGCGACATGCTCTTGCCGGCGACGAGATCGTCGGCGCCAATGTCGCGCACGGGCTTGCGGCGGCGATCGACGAAATCGAACCGGCCGGCGCCGATAACGGCGTCGAATCCGTAAAGCGCGGCGAGCGGGTCGATGGCCTCGCGCGGCGACATCGGCCTGTCCAGCACATAGCCGTCCAGAAAGCCGCCGACTTTCGGGCGCGCGACGGTGAGGCCGGGCGCCTCTACGCCTTGCGCCAGCGCCATGAGAAGACGATCGAGCGGGACGCCTTCGAGCCTTCCATTCAGCCAATGGCCCGTTTCCCAGTTGGGGCCGTCGCTCCAGGCGGCGCTTTGCATCGGAAAGGCGGGAAAAGGCCGTGCGTCCCAGCACCAGACATGAATGCGCGACGGATCGACCATCGGGCCGCCATAGACCGCCGACCGGGGATTCGCCGCGGCGCCGCCCGGTCGCGACGGATCGAAATAGGCGAGCATCGCCTCGATGAAGCGCGCTTGCATCAGGTCGTCCCTGCCGTCGCGCGAAAAATACGGCAGGCCGCTTTCGCTCGAACGCGGATCGGGAAAGACATTCGGCGCATTCGAGCCGCGATCCACGGCGGGGCAGCCGGTCTCGACGATCCAGATAGGTTTGGATTGCGGGACCCATGCCGTCGGCTGCGGGAGTTCGGCGCCGGCGACCCGCTCGTAATGCGGGTTCGACCAGAACGAGACGAGGTCCTTTGGCCGATAGACCCATGGCTTTCCGAGTCCGTCCGTAATCGGCGTGCGCATCTGGGTCTGCCGCGCACGGGCGTCGGCGTAGTGCCAATCATACCCTTCGCCTGAGCAGACGCCCGACATGAGATAGTCGAGATCGTGAACGCTCGTCGCCTCGGCCGCGTCGAGATGCGCCTCTCCGTCGCGCCAGTCGGAGAGCGGCCAGTAAACGTCGACGCCGATGAAGTCGACGGCGGGCGACGCCCACAAAGGATCGAGCGGAAACCGCAGTTCTCCTTCCCGAGGAACATGCGCGCCATATTCCGTCCAGTCCGCGGCGTAGCCCACTTTCGTTCCCGAGCCGAGAATGGCTTTCGTTTCCACGGCCAGGGCCGCCAGAGCCGTGACGAACGGATAGGCTCCCGCCCCCGTGCGCACGCGCGTGAGGCCGATCAGTTCGGAGCCGATGAGAAAGGCGTCGAGGCCCGCCGACCTCAGAAGATTGGCGTAGTGGAGGATGAAGCTGCGGTAACGCCCCGCCAGAGAATTGATCTGCGTCGCCGCGACGCTGGTTCCATCCGGCGAGCCGGCGCGGCCAGGCGCGGGGTCGCAGGTGATGCGGCCCCGCCAGGGGAAGGCCGGTTGATCGCAGGCCTCGCCATAAGGGTCCGGCAAGCCGTTCCCCGCCGGAATATCCATCATCAGAAACGGATAGAAGGTAACGGAGAGACCGCGCGCTTTGAGATCCGCGACGGCGGCGAGCACGGAGGCGTCGCTGGGGGTGCCGCCGAAAGCGGAGCGCCCGTCAATCTGTGACACCAGCCGCGCCGCCGCCCGCGTACGAGCGGCTACGCTCCAATCGGGCGGCCAGGACGCGCCAAGCAGATAGTTGAACTGGCCGATCGTCTTGAAGCGCGCGTCGACACGCGGTGCGATGTCGCAGTATTGCGCCCGCAGATCATCGCCGAACCAGGCGACGACGAGCGCCACGCTTTCGAGATTGGGGCAGAGCGCCTGAAGGGCGTCGATCGACGCCTGCCAGTCGCTTTGGGCCGTCAACTGGTGCCGGTTTTCGGCGTTCGTCGCACCGGGCGACCAGAAATTGAGCTTCAGCGTGGGGAGATAGCCTCCCTCCGTCGCGCCGGGGATGAGGTCGATGGCGCGGATCATCTCGCCGAGACCGGAGACGGGCTTTACGACCTCGAAAGTGAATTGCGGGATCCGGTTGCCGAACGAGGCGAGGGGAAGATTATCGAAGACCACGTAAGCGAGCCCCCGATAGGCTGGAGCATTTTCCGCGCCCTCCTTCGCGGAGATCAGCGGATCGGGCTCCTGGTCTTCCGCTCCCCGATGGATGCGGACCGGCGTCGCCGTCAGATCGAGTTCGGCGCCATCTGCCCAGATGCGGCGCACAAAGGCGATTGGGCCTTCGCAGAGACCCACCGCGAAACTCGCAAAATAGGCGTAAGTGACGCTCACCTGCGGCGCACTGTATGCGCCTCCGCCCCCGCCTCCGGTCCCTTTGCCGCCGCTGCTCGGCGCGCCGGCCTGGATGGAGACATTGGCCTGCTCGAGAAAGCGCGTGGCCCAGATCATCTGACCGCCGATCCGCGCCCGGCCGTAGACGCGCGGAATGCCGGCCCCTTCTGTCGAGGCGACGCCGTCCATGGCCTTCAGGCGCGGCCCGACGCTGTAGCGCGGCGCCGCATGGGTCTGCGGCCCCTGTTCCAGAAGGGAGCCGCCGAGGGCGCCCGCGAGACGGCCTGCCGCGGCGCCAGCCGGGCCGCCGATTGCGCCGCCGACGGCGGAGCCGATGGTCTGGAGAACCAGCGTCGCCATATGTCTCTCTCGAACTTGGGGGGAGGCGTCAGTCGGCGACGCCCGGAAAGGCGAAGACGGCCGTAATGCGCTTGCGCCAATGGGCGCCGATGGCGACTTCCGCCACGCAGGCGCCGCTATGGGCGTGAACCATATGCGTGGAGGAGGTCGCGATCCCGAGGTGCTTCGCCGGCAGATCGTCGCGAAAGCGAAAGACGAGAATGTCGCCGGCGCAAAACCCGCCAGGCGCAGCCGGCTCGAAATGCCGGCCGGCGGCGTCGAGCAAGGTCTCGCAGCCGAGCGCCTCGGCCCAATCCGGCGTATAGGGCGGCGCCTCTTCTGGCTCGTCGCCGATGACCGCGCGCCAGACCCCACGGACGAGGCCGAGGCAGTCGCAGCCGACATGCATGAGCGACGCTTGGTGCAGATAAGGTGTGCCGATCCATCGGCGCGCGGCGGCGACGATTGCCGTGCGTGTGACGCTCATCGGTAGAAGCTCCCGCCATCCATCGCCTGCGATCGAGAATTGGGATAGGCGATCACCCGGTCATTGCCGGGCATATGCAGAAAGCCGCGGAAGTTGACGATGTTGCCGAACTTGTCCCGGCAGGCCGTTGCTGATTTGTCGCATCCCGCCGTCAGCGATACGGCGTCGCCGTTCGCGATGGCGGCGCCGGGCGGCGTCCACAGTGCGATGACGGCCCGCAGACCGCTTTCCTGTCGATGCGATTTGATCGTCGCGCCGGCCCCTCGATTGGCGCCGCTCGTAAAATTCAGCCTGCCGCCGGCGAAGAAGCCCGAAACGAAGGCCCCGGAGAGATCGAGCGTCAGCACGCCGCCGGCGAATTGCGTCACGACCCCTGTCGTCATGAAGGCGCCCAGATCGATCTTGCAGCGCCGGTCCCCAAAATCGGCGTCGCACCCTCTCTGAAAGGTGCGGCCTTGCGTCTGGTCGAAGAAATGCGCGTTCGAGCGTAGTTCCGCGCTGAACGTGTGCTCGCCGCGGCGCACTTCGCCGATCGTGGCCACATCGAGCAAGGTGCGGTCGTTCGCATCCATCCAATCGACGAGCCAGGTCTCGATCGAGGCGTTGTCGTAGAGTCCATTGAGGAGGTCGCGTTCCGACAGGCTGTCATCGGAGAGTGCGCCGGCGGTTTCCGAGGCGGAGACCGAAAGGCCCAGCCCGCTTTCGGTTTCAGAAGCCGAAAAGCCGGCGCTCGCGCGAAAGATAACGCCGTCGAACGAAAGGTCGCGGTCGTGATCGGTGAACCCCATGATGGCTCCGTCACGCCGCGACAGGCGCCAGCAATGGCAAAATGTCGTCGCGCGCGCATCGAGCTTCTGCTGAAGGGAGGCGTTGAGGTCGAGCATGTAGAGAGCCTCTTCAGGGGGCGATTTCAATGATCGGGATTTTGGGAATGGCGCCGGCCTCGAAGGCTTCGAGATCGATTTCGAGAAAATCCGTATCGAACCGCGCCGGCACGTCGAATAGAAAGCCCGCCGTGACAAGAGCGCCCGATGGCGGCGCCGCGCCGGCCGCAAAAGTGACGGCGCCGGTCGTTGCGTCCGCGGAGAACTGCGACGCATTTTTCTCAACGCCATCGACGGCGACGCGCACGCTGCCTGCGACCGGTTTGGCAATGCTCCGCGCATAGGGCGCGAAGGCCCCGCCATAGGTCTTCGTCAGCTGGAACGTTCGTTGCGCGCCGTCGCCGCGCCCGAGAGCCTGGTCCGTCGGCGCCGTCGCGGCGCCCGGCGCGCAGGAGGCGAAATCGGCGCGATCGCGCCAGCGGAAGCCATAGAGGCGCCCGCGCCGCTCTTCGAAAAAGCCGATCACCTGCGAAAGCTGCGCAAGCGTCTTCACGCCATAACCAGCTTCGTACCGCCGGCGTGAATGCGCCCAGCGCGCATTGCGTGATTCCCGGTTCGAGCCGAGCGTCACGATCTCGGTGCGCCGTTCCGGTCCGCCGCGCCCATGCAGAGACACGTCGAGCGGAAAGCGAATTTCGTGGAAGTCGCTCATTGGCGCGCCTTGTCAAAGCTGCCGCTGGCCGCGCGCCACCGCTCGCGCCAGCGCACCCGTGATTTGCGCCTCGGAGCGATGGAAGCTGTCGACGTCCTGCGCGGCGATGTTGACCGTCACCGAGACGGGCCGCCCCTGTCCCCCCTGCGATACTACTCCCAGCCTGCCGTCCGGTCCGCGTGCGAGCGGCATGATCGCCTCCGCGCCCCGTTCCCCCATCAAACCGGTCGAGCCGCCATTGGCGAAATAGGCGGGGCTCGCGACGACGCCCCCTTCCGCGAAAGGCGTGATCTGCGGACTGCCACTGAATGCGTTGCCGAAGAGGCCCTTCAACGAATTTGCAAGGCCGCTCGAAAGCGACTTCGCGCCCTCCTGCAGGGCAAGCTTGGCGAGAGACTGTCCGATCGTCAAAAGCGTTTCATTGAGGCCCTTGCCGCTTGCCGCGGCCGCGCCGAAACCATTTGCGAGAATCTTGCTGGCTTTCTCCCCGGAGGCGCCGATCTGATCGAGGAGATTCTTCGCCGAGGTCAGATCCTGCGTCGCGAACGCCAGCGAGGATTGGCCGAGGTCGGGAAGGTTTGCGCTGTTGTTCATCTTATCTTCCTCCTTGGTCGGGAAAGTCTTTCATCAGGGCGTCGAGCGCGGCGCGAGTCATCGCAGCCGTTCCGCGCCCGTAAACGCCTTCCGCCGCGTGGAACACTTCCCGCGGCGTCATGGACCAGAATTCCTGCGGTCCAAGCCGCAGGACGCCGAGGCCAAAGGCCATCGCGCGCGAAAAGGGAAAGGGCGCGCGCGGGGAGGACACGCGCGCCGACTCGCTTCCTTTCGCGATCAGGCGTCCTGCGGCGATCGAGGGTTTGCAGCGTGCGGCTCCGGCTCGTCGCCGAATGTCGCGGCCAGGAGGTCGGCCGCAATTTGCACATAGCCTGCAAATCCCCCCGATGCTTTCATCCGTGAAACCTCTTCGTCGCTGAGCGCATGGCCTGCTCCGCGCAGCCCGCAGCCAATGATGCGCAGAATGTCGCGCGCCGACAGCCGATTCGCCTCGAAGCGTTCGGCGAGCGCGATGAGATCGCTCGTCCCCATGCCGCTCTCGAGCTCCGCGAGCGCGCCGAGCGTCAGGCAGAGCGTGTAAGGCGCGCCGTCGAGCAGCGCCTCTGTTTCTCCGCGTTTCCGATTGGCCATGAGGCAATTCCTTTCAAATTGCGGTGAACGTCAGCGCGCCCGCTGAGTCGAGCGAAATATCGAAGGTGACTTCGGCTGAATGTTCTCCGCGATAATCGAGATTTGAAATCTGAAACGGCCCCGCAAGCATGCCGAGACCGGGAATGATGATCTGCCAGTCGCGCAGCAGCCCGTCGAAGAATGCTTCCCGTAAGAGCGCATCGGAGGCCTGATCCTTGAAAATGCCGGTTCCCGAAACGCTCGCGCGCCGTACGCCCGCGCCGCCGAGCAACTCTCGCCACCTTCCGGCGGACTCGGCGTCCGTCACGTCGATCGTATCCGCGTTCAGTGCAATGCGACGGGTGCGCAGGCCTGCGACCGTCACGAATGCGCCGAGGCCGTCGCCGATCTTGAGAAGCAGATCCTTGCCTTTCTGTGCGGCCATGTGGTTTTCCAGTTCGTTAGAGATATTCCGTTGTCGCGCGAAACAGCATGACGACGCGCGCAAAGCGCCCACTTGCGTCGCGCTTCGTGCTCATGGAGACAAAGCCAAGATCGACGAGCGCATGATCCTCGAGCGCCAAGGGCGCGCCATCGAGATGATCGACGATCTGCTGGGCGACGCAGAGCGCGGGCCCAAGTCCGCGATCGGTCGAAACAACGGCGAGCGCGAAAAACTGCTCGGCGCCGCGCGATGAAGCTGACGACCAGTCTCGCATCTCCGCGTCGGTGAAAAGCGCGTACGGCGTCTCCGCGCCGCGTGGCGCTTCCTCGTAGATGCGTGGGCCGCCGAGAGCGTCGACGAGTGCGACGTCTTCGAGCAATCGGGCGCGCGCCGCTCTGCGCAGGGCGATGATGGGGGAGGCAGTCATGGCGTCGCTCTCAAGAAAATTCCTCGCACAGGCATTGCAGAAATCTGCGCCTTTCGCCTTTGTCTTCCAGGCTTCTGATCACGAGCTTGCGGCCGCGAAAATCAAATCGCATGTCGCTTTTCAGGTCTGCGCGCCATCGGACCGTCACGGCGTAGCGCCGAAGCTGTTCCGGCCGCTGTTCCACAAACTGTTCGCTCGCGCCGAGCGCGTCGATCTGCGCCCAGACCCTCGCCCGCGGCGCAAAGGTCCGCATAAATCCTCCGAGGTCGTCCGGGACGTCGATCGGCGCTTCTATGGTCACGCGATGGCGCATGGCTGCGACGGTCGGAGGGCTCATGCGAGCCTCGTTCGCCGGAAGGGGGATGCGAGCTGAAGCACGCTTTTCGGCAAGGCGTCATCGCCGTCGTCACCGCGATTTTCCCGCCAATGCGTCGCGAGAACCATGATCGCCCGCCGTAGAGGCTCGGGCGTTTCGTTTGGGCTTGCGCCATAGCCGACAGAAAAGTCGATCTCTATGCCGTCAGCGATTCGACAGGGTGGGGGAGGCGCCGATGTGAATACGAGACATCCGCCGTCGCTGGCCGGTGGAGCGAGGTAGGAGTCGGGCGACAGCGTCTGGGCGAATCCGCCAGGATCATAAACGCGTATGGCTGAGACCGCCTGGAACGGCGAGAAGGGAAGGCGCAGCAACGATCCGCGGGGCCATGTATCCAACATGACCCGCCAGCTCTGGGTCACGAAAAAGCGGCGGGTATAGGCTTCGAGCGTCATGCGCGCCGACACGACGAGCGCCTGAATGAGTTGATCCTCTTCGCTTCCATCCTCGCGCAGCCAGGCCTTCATTTCTGTCAGCGATACGGGTTCGGTCGCGGGCGCGCCGATCAGCACGGGTCTCATGCCGTCTCCTGTTCAGTGCAGGGGGAAGCCCGCGGCGTCCGCCGCGGGCGTCGTGAAAGGTCAGGAAACGCCGAACTTCAGAAGCTTGATCGCCTCGAAGTTCTGCACGCCGCCGCCGACGCGCTTCGTGGTGTAAAAAAGCACATAGGGCTTGGCGGAGTAGGGGTCGCGCAGCACGCGAATGCCGATGCGGTCCACGATGAGATAGCCCCGCTCGAAATCGCCAAAGGCGATGGCCATGGCGTTGGCGGCGGGGTCAGGCATGTCTTCTACCTCGACGACCGGGAAATTCATCAGGCTCGCGGTTGCATCGGCGGTCGCGGGCGGGGCCCATATGTATTCGCCGGTCGTCGTCTTGAATTGACGGACCAGAGATTGCGCGCGCCGTCCCATCAGGAATCTGGCGTTCTGCCGATAGCCGGCGCGCAACGCATAGGCCAGATTGAAGAGGGCGTCCGACGGATAAGTTGCGGGAAAGGCGCCCGCCACGCCGGTCGCCACATAGCCGATGTTGCCCCAGCTCCAGCTGGAGTCGGCGACATTCGTGTAGGAAAGAAACCCTCTCGGCTTGTTGACGCCGTCGCCAGAAACGAAGGCGGTCCCTTCCTGTTCGGCGAAGGCGACCTGCACTTCGTCGGCGATCCACTGTTCGATGTCGACAACGGCGTCGTCGAGCAGCGCCTGGGTCGCGGCCGGCATTGCGTAAAGCTCCATTGCCGGGAAGTTCATGTCAGCGAGTTGCTGATTGGCCGTCTGCGGGCGCGGATCGGCTTCGGCCACCCAACCCGCCGCAGGCCCGGACGTGGAAAAGGCGCGACGCAGCGATTGCGTCGAAATCTCACGCGCGCTGGCGATCGCGCGGATTGGCGAGAACCTCGCGAGACGACGTATAATCTCCCGCTCGGCAGGTACGGGCACGAGATAGCCGCCATCCGCCCCCGAGGTCCGTGACATGGCCTTGGCTTCCAGCGCCTTCAGGCCGCCAGCTTCGCCCGAGCGCATGTAATGGTTGAAGGCGGATTTGTGCTCGCGCGCGCCATGATCGTCAGCGATGGGGCCGCCAAGGCGCGGACGCGACAAATCGAGCGCGAGGCGATCGAGCCGCGATTTGGTCTCGTCGAGCGCCTGATCGATGCGAGTGAGCTTTTCTTCGGTGACGACGTCCGCGCTCATGCGCGTTTCAATCTGAACCAGACGCTCATCATTGACTTCCTTGAAGGCCGAGAAGGCGCGGTTGAGATCGCCGACAATATCGTCGCTCGCGGATTTGATTTCGATAGATGTCATTCATTGCCTCGAATTGAGGGCGCGCGAACGCATAAGCCGTCGGCGCCCGCCAACGACTCAACGTTCTTGCGCGAGGGAGGAATCCGTCTTTCGTTTTTGCTCTGCGTCCGACGGCGCGACGCGGAGCAAAGCAGAGTTCAGCGCCGAAGATCGAGGCGCCGCAGCCGATGTTCGAATCGCAGCGCGGCCTCCTGAGCCTTGAGCCGGACCAGGGCGGCGCGCTGCGCTGCGCCTGTCCGCTCGGGCGCGCGTTTGATCGAATTGATCCGAGCCAGCGTCTGCATGGGGAAGGTCACAACAGAGATCTCCAAAAGATCGATCTCGGCCAAGCGACGCAGCCCGCTCGACTTGTCGGTCGCTACGCGCACCGCG
The DNA here is from genome assembly GCF_038070105.1 of Methylocystis sp. IM3. Taxonomy (NCBI): domain Bacteria; kingdom Pseudomonadati; phylum Pseudomonadota; class Alphaproteobacteria; order Hyphomicrobiales; family Methylocystaceae; genus Methylocystis; species Methylocystis sp. IM3. The sequence continues at coordinate 725,981 of NZ_JBBPBZ010000002.1, forward strand.
CGAAAGCCGATGGACAGCCCGTCGACTGCGCCGCTGCGAATGAGCGAGAGCGCCTCGCGCGCCCGCGACACCGAGAGATCGAGGCGGCCTGTGACTTTCAGGCCTTTCGAATCTTCGATGATCGTTGACCACACGCCAATCGGCTCCGTGGCGTTGTGCTGCCAGAGCAACTTAACCCCTTCGGCGCCGCGCTTGGTGAGCGACCGTGAGAAGGCGCCCGGCATGACGATGTCGCCGCCCGAGTCGGCGACGCCGAAGAGCGAGGCGTAGCCCTCGATGCGGCCGGCGGTCGTCGCCTGCGCGAGCGCCAGGCTTGCGCGTTTCGTTTCGTGCGATTCCGTCATCCGCGCTCCGGTTCGGCGCCTGCAGGCGAGGGGCTTCGTGCATGCGCCTGCATTTGCGAGAGAAGATTCACGAAGGTTCGAAACACATCGCCAGGATCGTCATGCGGTCGCTGCGCTCGACGCCGCGTGCGCAGCGAGAAGGGCAGCCGTAATTTCAAGTGCGTCATGGGTCGCTCCTGCAACGTCTGTTGAATCGGGCAAGCTCTCGTACGAAGGCGTCGAGGCGACGCGTCGCCTCGCTCACCTCGCGCATGGCCAGATGGGCTTGCGCCGTCGCGACGCTGGCCCAAAGAAAGAGCGCGAGATGCGCAAGATCGCCGCGCTCGAGAATGGCGTTGAGAATGTCGGACAGCGAAAGTTGCTCCTTCCTGATGAAGGGGAAGAGAGGTTTGGAGGGGGCAGTGGGGTCTGCGGCGCACGCGCTCCCGTCCGCGCGTCCGGCGGCAAGGGCGCCGAGCCGGTCGGCGTTATGATCGAAGCCTAAAGGGTCGAATCCCGGTTGCAGCCAGCCCTGAAAGCTCTTCTGCACGCGGGTGACGGGGGGAGAACCGCCTGATGGGCGTTGTCGGGTCCTGCGTAGACGAGCGCGCCGTATGGCCGCGCGGAATTATCGAGCAGCGCCTTGTTCCAGAAGCTCGCGGCATTGTGCGTGTCGAGTGCGACTTGCGCGGCGGGGAGCGGCGCGAAGCCGTAATAGTCGTCGAGCGGGTTGAACAGCTTGATATGCAAGATGGGCTCGACGACCTCGCCCTGCATCTCGTAGCGCGCGTCGGCGCCCTGTGCCCGGTAGACGAAGGCGGCCGGCCATCCGTTTCGACCGGGCTCGACGCTCATGCGACCGGGACGCAGCGCGTAAAGCTCGCGCAACTGCCCGTCGAGCATGACGGACCTGATATATCGTATCTGTCGCCCTCACGGTCCTCGCGCGGCAATCTCCTGATCGAGGATTTCTACGGCTTTTCTGAAAATGAAGAGATAGGCCGTGTTTTGTTCGTTCGGCTCGGGGCGGTCGAAGAACGCCTTGTTGGGTTTAAGGCTTAGCCAAAGCGTTTCCAATTCGGCAGCTGGATTTTCGCTGTTTATAATTTTCGAGATATAGACGCGTAGTCCTTTTAGATGCTCCAAATCGAAGACTGAAAGAGCTTCGCGTATGGCGTCTTTGAGCCGTCGTTCGTCTCCTTCCATTGACTTTGGCTTTGACCGGTCGTTTGTCAGCGCAATATCAAGACCTATGCAGAACCCTTCGAAGTCGCTTGAGCATCGAGCCATGGTTGGGACTCCATCAATCAAAGATCGGGAAAGCCGTCAGAACCGAATAACCCTTTGCTCGCCGCTTGTCATGTATGATGACCACTGCGGCGCCATAGGTCGTTCTGAAGAATATCGGAGCGTTCCGTTTCCAAGAGTCAACAGTGTAGGCTTCTCTACCTGTAGGCGAGCCAAAAAATGCCTTCAGCGCCACGCGCCGCAGCCGCGGCGCCGCGACTTCGGTCAAAACGTCAAGATTGCGAGAGAGGATAGAGTTAATTAGCTTGTTCGCGGCTTCGACTGAAGGAAAAGTTCCTGCGCGAGTATCGGTTTCGAAAAATATTCCCAGACGGTCTTCATAGGAATCACGGATTCTGGCTCGCAGCCAATCATCAGTCCGATTAACATGGTCTTTGATTGCATGGCCCTTACGTGCGCCATCCTCTTCATCCAGCAGGTCAACAATGAAGTCGCCGATACGTTGGATAAAGCTTCCGATCCCGACGTCGCTCGCAATATTCGGATCGACATTCAGCGCCGTTTGACCCGCCCCCGGATCGAGCAACGAGACGCTTCCAGTAACGCCGCCCCCGCCTCCACCCCCGCCATTCGTCCACTGCCCACCCTCGGGCGAGCCCGCCGGCGCGCGCGGCTGGCGGCGCGTAGCGGGCCTCGAAGCCGTTGCCCCTCTTCGCGAAAAATGCGTCCTTTGGCGCCGGCCCGTAGCCCAGGGCCTCGCGCTGCTCGTCGAGCGTGAGGAAAGCCGCCCGCCCGACGCGCTCCCATTCGCTGGCGCGTTCGGCGGCGAGCGCCTCCAGCCGGTCGGCGTTGTAATCGAAGCGGAAGGCTTCGAAGCCCGGTTGCAGCCAGCCCTGAAAACTCTTCTGCACGCGGGTGATGAGCGGCAGCACCGTCTGGCCCCAGAAGGCGCGATTGGCCTCGCTGTAATTTGAGAACGTGTTGTCGCCCGGTAGCCCCAGCAGCAGCGGCGGCACGCCAAAGGCGAGCGCGAACAGCTTGATATGCAGGATGGGCTCGACGCCTTCGCCCTGCATCTCGTAGCGCGCGTCGGCGCCTTCCTACAATGGAAGGGATCCGGACTCCCCTCCTTACGGTCAAAGTTTTCGCGGGCATTCGCGGCAGTCACTTCATTGCGCCGCCGCACGAACCATGTCTTGAATTATGGCGAAAACGCGGTTGAAGATAATGAAATAGGGGTGTTCTCCACTTGTATTGCGTCGGGTCGAAAAAAATACACGCGTTGGTTCAAGGCTCATCCAGAGTTCTTCGAGGGTCCTCCCTGCTTCGGGGCTGGCCAAAATCGCACCGAGGTATTGCTCTACAGCCTGGAGGCTGGTCTTGTCATAAGACGACAGGGCTGCCTTGACCGCCCATTCAAGCTGACCTTCGGGCGTGTCCGGAGTAGCGGTGTGTTTGGCTTGATATGTCAGCCACACATCCAGGCCAGTACATAAGCCTTCAAGCTCCGGCGGCATTTTCGTTTGCATGAAGATTTTCCGAGTTCAATAATAGGGGAACGCCGTTGTTATCGAATAGCCCTTTTTCGAGTTTTTGTCTTGCACGATGACAACTGCTGCGCCGTATGTCGTTCGGTAAAAAATTGGGGCTGCGCGTCGTCTGGGAGCCAAAGTGTAGGCTTCCCGTCCAGTAGGAGACGCGAAACGACGATTTATTCGCTTGGGCCCCCAAATCCACCCCCTCGCAATGTCCTCGACGGTTTCCCGATTCGCTGAAATGACCGCGTTTATTAGCTTGTTCGCACTCTCTAACGACGCGAAAGAGCCCGCTCTCGTATCCATTTCGGCAACGCCCCACCATTTTTCCTTATAGGAGTCCCTGATTCGATCGCGGAGCTGTTCATCGGTCCTGCCGACGTGGTCCCGTATCGCGTGTCCGTTATGTACTCCTCCTTCCTCGTCAAGCAAGTTGACAAGAAAATCTGCAACCTCATGAGTTAGATTCCCGAGAGCGTCACTTATGACATTCGGATCGACATTCAGCGCCGTTTGATCTGCGCCCGGATCGAGCAACGAGACGCTTCCGGTAACGCCGCCCCCACCTCCGCCACCCCCGCCACTCGTCCACTGCCCACCCTCGGCCGACCCCGCCGGGACGCGCGGCTGGCTCGGCGAGTAGCGAGCCTCGAAGCCGTTGCCCCATTTCGTGAAAAACGCATCCTTCGGCGCCGGCCCGTAGCCCAGGGCCTCGCGCTGCTCGTCGAGCGTGAGGAAAGCCGCCCCGCCGACGCGCTCCCATTCGCTGGCGCGTTCGGCGGCGAGCGCCTCCAGCCGGTCGGCGTTGTAATCGAAGCGGAACGGCGCGAACCCCGGTTGCAGCCAGCCCTGAAAACTCTTCTGCACGCGGGTCACGAGGGGGAGAACTGTCTGGCGCCAGAAGGCGCGATTGGCCTCGCTGTAATTTGAGAACGTGTTGTCGCCGGGCAGTCCCAGGAGCAGCGGCGGCACGCCGAAGGCGAGCGCGATCTCGCGCGCGGCGCTGGCTTTGGATTCGGCGAAATCCATGTCCTTCGGCGAGAGCGACAAGGCCTTCCAGTCGAGCCCGCCTTCGAGCAGAAGGGGGCGTCCGGCGTTGTCGGCGCCGGAGAAGTTTTCTTCGAGTTCCTGCTTGAGGCGCGCGGCTGAAGGCCGCATTTAATTGTCGAGGAGCGCCCTGTTTAAGAAGCACGCGGCGTTGTGGGTGCCTAAGGCGTCCCCGGCTGGGGGCTGCGCTCGCTCACGATACAATCGCTGAACCATCTCTCCCGAGCTTGAGGAGCGGTCTTGCTTCAATTTCGATTCATCGTCCAGAGCTGGTCTCTGCCCATCGCTTGCGCTGGCATCATGCGCTTTTCTTTTCAATTACCCGCAAGACCGCCCTGAAAACGAATAAGATGCTGGGCTCCTTTGACGGAGATTTGGAATAAGGTGAGAATTGAATACGAGGATTAGTATTCCGCCATAGCTCTTGCAATTTTTCCGCAGCATCCGGCCCCTGAAGTATGGAAATCAGAAAATCTCTCAGCACGGTCAGGTCCGAGCTATCGAGGCCTTGAAGGCGCGCCCGGTCGTTCCAGCAGCAGCGGACCCCGCATTGTCGGCGCCCAATGCCGCGGCTTCAGCCACTATCAGGTGAGCTTCTTTTCAATCGTCTGCAACACCCGAGTGAAGACTTGAACCATAGGCGGTTGTTTATCAGGCGCGCCAGGCCTGGAAAAGAACTCATATCGGGGACGCATGTCTTTCCAAAGTTTTTGTAGCTCGCCGGCGGCGTTAGGACTCTGCAGCACATCCTTCAAGAAAACTTTCAAGATCACTAAATCATTTCGATCATAACCTTCAAGGCCGTAATTGATGGCGCCGTCGAGAAATACCTCGAAATCGCTGTGGGATTTCCGTGGAATATCCCGGCAGAGCGCGACCTCAAGACCAACGCAAAATCCCTCGAACTGTTCCGGAGGCGTTTTTCTCATGGCTTTATTCCTCAATGTCAAAGAAAGGGAATGCTGTGATGATCGAGTACCCTTTTGTGACGTTAGGGTTCCTAAAAACCACGACGGCGGCTCCAAAGGTCTCGCGAAATCCTATGGACGCACCTGGATCCCATGGGCGATCGGTGAACGCTTCGGAGCCAGTTGGCGACGTGAACCATTTGTTGAGCCTCGCCTTGCGCACCCTTCCCTCCACAACTTCTGCGACCATAGAGGCGTTTTCAGCCAAAACGGAATTTACAAGCTTATTTGCCGCGGCAAGCGAGGGAAAGGAAAGCCGCCCGTCCGACGCGCTCCCATTCGCTGGCGCGTTCGGCGGCGAGGGCCTCGAGCCGGTCGGCGTTGAATCGAAGCGGAAGGGTTCGAAGCCCGGTTGCAGCCAGCCCTGAAAGCTCTTCTGCACGCGAGTGACGAGCGGCAGCACCGTCTGGTGCCAGAAGGCGCGATTGGCCTCGCTGTAATTTGCGAAGGCGTTGTCGCCCGGTAGCCCCAGCAGCAGCGAGCTGAAGGTGAAAGCGATCTCGCGCGCGGGGCTGGCTTAGATTCAAAATCTGGGTCTGTGGAGGCGGAGAAGGACGTTTTGAGGCTTCCGCGACTAGTCCCAGTGAGTGCTGATCAAATCGTACAACAACTTTTCGTCCGTTTCCACATCTTCTTTGCCGACGAAATAGCTGAATTCGAAGTGGTCGACAAAAAACGTTACTTCGACTCTGCAACCGACCAAATCGAATGAGACCTCCAACCCGTCATCTACCTGCTGTTGTATTCTGTATTTGATTCGTTTGTCCCTCAAAAACGAGAGGAATTCAAGCATGCCTTCCAAGCCCTTCATGACGGCCTCCAGTTACTTCCTGAATCGATCTTCGTTTAAAAGCTTTTTGCATTTCTTGGCGACCGCGTCACCGCTTTTGGCCTGTTCAAGGACTTCTCGGACCATGGAGCTCAAAAGCTGTCCGGGCAGCTCGCTGTTTATCGAACCGACGCAGTAATTCGAAACAAAATCCTGCACCGTCATATCAAGCTGCTCTGGCTTGAATCCGCCCGCAAGCCGTAACAGATCACTGCTGCTAGGGCTCTCTTTATCGCTGTTACTCCCGCCTCCACCCCCGCCACTCGTCCACTGCCCACCCTCGGGCGAGCCCGCCGGCGCGCGCGGCTGGCTCGGCGCGTAGCGGGCCTCGAAGCCGTTGCCCCTTTTTGCGAAAAATGCGTCCTTTGGCGCCGGCCCGTAGCCCAGGGCCTCGCGCTGCTCGTCGAGCGTAAGGAAAGCAGCCCCGCCGACGCGCTCCCATTCGCTGGCGCGTTCGGCGGCGAGCGCCTCCAGCCGGTCGGCGTTGTAATCGAAGCGGAACGGCGCGAACCCCGGTTGCAGCCAGCCCTGAAAACTCTTCTGCACACGTGAGACGAGCGGCAGCACCGTCTGGCGCCAGAAGGCGCGATTGGCCTCGCTGTAATTTGCAAAGGTGTTGTCGCCGGGCAGTCCCAGGAGCAGCGGCGGCACGCCGAAGGCGAGGGCGATCTCGCGCGCGGCGCTGGCTTTGGATTCGGCGAAATCCATGTCCTTGGGCGAGAGCGACAAGGCTTTCCAGTCGAGGCCCCCTTCGAGCAGCAGCGGGCGTCCGGCGTTGTCGGCGCCGGAGAAATTTTCTTCGAGTTCCTGCTTGAGCCGGGTGAACTGTTCGTCCGTCAGATGGGCGTTGTCGGGTCCGGCGTAGACCAGCGCGCCGGAGGGCCGCGCGGAATTGTCGAGCAGCGCCTTGTTCCAGAAGCTCGCGGCGTTGTGCGTATCGAGAGCGACCTGCGCGGCGGCGAGCGGCGCGAAGCCGTAATAGTCGTCGAGCGGGTTGAACAGCTTGATATGCAGGATGGGCTCGACGCCCTCGCCCTGCATCTCGTAGCGCGCGTCGGCGCCCTGCGCCCGATAGACAAAGGCGGCGGGCCAGCCGTTTCGACCGGGCTCGACGCTCATGCGATCGGGACGCAGCGCGTAAAGCTCGCGCAACTGCCCGTCGAGCATGATCGACTCGATATAGGCGTTGCCATAGAGCAGCAGATTGGCGCAGATCGCCTCGATGAAGGAGACGCTGGTGTCGGCGGGGTTTGGCCGTTCGATCAACGCCAGCAGCGGATGATCGACGAGCTCCTCTCGGCCCTCATACATGAGCCAGGGAACGGAGGCCGCGGCTTCCGCCACCATGCGCACGCAGCGATGGCAGACGGCGTTGCGTTCATAGCCTTCGCGCGTCATAGCCGCGCTGTTGCGCGCGGTCCAGTGCGGGGCGCCGATCGAATGCATGGCGAGGAGTTTCGCGGCGCGCGAGGATTTGACGTCGCGCGCAGGCGCCGCCGCGCCGAAGAGGCGCGTCAGAAGAGAGGTCATGAGATGGGCCCTGAAAGGAAGAGGCGGGGGGCGGCGATAAACTAAAGGGGTTACATGCGCCGCATGCGCGGCTCGGGCGCCTTGGGCGTCAGGGCAAGGGCGCTCACCGCCCAGACCAGCGCGTCGAGGCGGTCGGGCGAGCGGCCGGAAGAGAGGCCGTCGAGGCCGAAGTCGCACATTTCGTCTTCGAGCGCGGGAAAGGCGCCGACATGTCGGACCCGGCCCTGCTCATAGAGCTGCGCCACCGGCGCGGCGCGCAGATATTTGCCGCGCGTGGCGCGCACCATGGTCACGGGCGCGGCGGGGTCCGCTTCGTTCAGTACGGCGCGCACCATTTCACCGCCCTGGTTCACTTCGGCGATGAGCGCGTCGGCGGAAAGCCTGTGATAGAGCGCGATCGCCGCTTGCGCCCATTGCGCCGGCCGGGCGGCCGCGAGGGTCTGATCGCCGAGCACATAGACGAGCCCCGCCGCATCCTCGCCAGCGGCGACGATGCCGCAGTTATCGGCGCGCTTGCCCGAGCTCGCCGGCGGATCGACGGCGACGACGATGCGCGACAACGCCGGCGCGGCGGCGACGCGCGTGGCCTCCATCATGTCGCGGGTCCAGAGCGCGTCCCGGCGCTCCTCGATGATCTCGCCGTCGAGCTCCTGGCGCCCGAGCCGCGTGCCGGCATATTGCGCGACGACGCTTTCGAGAAAGGAGGGCGCGAGATTGGCGGCGTTCTCGCGCGTCAGGGCCCGCGTCACGGCGGTCTTCGGATGCGCGAGCAATTCCTTGAGAATGGGCGTCGGGCGCGGCGTCGTCGTCACGAGCTGGCGCGGCCAGTCGCCGAGACGCAGGCCGAATTGCAGCATGTCCCATGTCTCCCTCGCATAGCGCCATTTGGCGAGTTCGTCGCACCAGGCGGCGTGGAACTGCGGGCCGCGCAGGCTTTCCGGGTCTTCGGCCGAAAAAGCCTGGGCGACGGCGCCTGTGTCCCACAGAAGCCGGCGGCGCGAGCTTTCCCACCGGGGCCGGTCGCGCTTGTCGTGCACGGCAAGAAGGCCGGACACGCCCTCGATCATCACGTCGCGCACGTCGGCGGCGGTTTCGCCGATGAGCGCGATGCGCGCCGCCGGGCGGACGGCGAATTGCGCGCGTCCGAGCGCCAGCGCCTTCACCCATTCCGCGCCGGCGCGCGTCTTGCCGGCTCCGCGCCCCCCGAGAATGAGCCAGACCCGCCAGGGGTCGCCGTCCGGCGCGAGGTCCGGCGGCCACTGGTCCTTGCGGGCGACGAATTCCCAGTCGCGCAGAAGCGCGGCCAGTTCGCGGCGGCTGAAATCCCCGAGCGCCTCATCCAGGCGGCCCTTCGCCGCGCAGGCGCTCAAGGCGTCGAGCAAGCTCCGCGCGGAGTTCGGCCAATTCTCGGGGCGGATCGGCGCTGTCGTCTCTGTCGTCATCGTCGCTCGTTGCATTGCCCCTTTGCGCATCGGCGTCGCGCCGCATGCGTTTCAGTTCGGCGAGGGCCTTCACGAGCGTCGCGATCGTGCGGGCGCTCGCTTCGAGGGTTTTCGGCGCCTGTTTTTCGAGAGCGGTCTCGGCGCGGGCGAATTCGCGCTCGACCGCTTCCTCGAGCCGCAGGATGAGACGGCCCGGATCGGCCGCTGGGCCGGGCGCCGGCGTGGCGGGCGGCCCGGCCTTCCGCGCACAGGGGGAGGCGCGCAGCGGCCAGCCGTTTTCGTCCCTGAAGCGCCGAAACTGCGCAACGCTCATGCCGAGGAGATCGAGGATCTCCGAGATCGGCGCGGCTGCGTCATAGAGCAGTCGCGCCTGCGCGATCTTCGCGCGAGCGGCGGGGGAGGTCTTTTTCTGCATGGCGAGCCATGGCGCGAGCCGCGCCTTTTCTGTGGGAGCGCCCATCCGGGGGAGGGCGCTTCATGTGCGGCGAGGCGCTTACTGCCGGCGAGCGCGAAGCCCGCGCCTCGTCAGTGGCGAACTTGCCCCGCCGCCCAAGCGCAATTGTGGAGCATGTCTTATCTCTAGCTTGGCAGCGGGGCGCTGTCAAGGAATAAAATCCATCATAAGGAAAAAATTCAGCCTGCTGGCTAATAGCGGGCCTTCTTTGGCCAGCGTTTCGGCCAGAGGCGGATGAAGTCGGGCGTGTCCTCGTCCTCGACCTCCTCCTCGCTCGCCTCGACCTTGCCGCGGACCGACACGCCGGCCCGGTGGACGCTTTCGGGATCGCCGGAAATCAGCGGGTGCCAGGGGGGCAGGGGCTTTCCTTCATTGCGCAGCACATAGGCGCAGGTGGGCGGCAGCCAGGCGATGTCCTGCAGCTTCTTCAGCGTAAGGCGGATGCAGTCCGGCACATGGTCGCGGCGGTTCGCATAGTCGCTGCACAGGCAGCTGTCGTGGTCGAGCATCTTGCAGGCGATGCTCGTGTGGTGGATCGCGCCCGTGTCCTCGTCCTCGAGCTTGACCAGACAGCAGCGTCCGCAGCCGTCGCAGAGCTTTTCCCATTGCGATCGGGTCAATTCCGAGAGAGGCTTTTCCCAGAAGGGAGCCGCTGCGCCGCTTTCGCCTTTTTTTTCCGCCATTTTTCTTCCATCACGGCTGTCCCGCCGCCCGACGGAAACCATAACCGCAATGCGCGGGTCGCCGGGCGTCGTCAAGATGGTTTAAAAGGTGCTAAACTTGTGCGTCCGGGCCATGAGCCCGGCGACCGGGGAGTTCACGAGCCTTGTTCGAGCGTTTCTGGTCATCGCCTTTCATCAAGCGCATCAGGCGCATCCTGCTGTCGGCCGATGCGCTCATCGACTCCAGCATGTTCGACAGCGGCCGCCGCACGCGCGAGCTTTATGAAAATTACTCGGCCTTCATGGAGCGGTTCCACGTCTCGGGCTTCGCCCGCGTGGCGGTGGAGCTCGCCTGCGAGGGCCTGACGCTCGGCCTCGGCGGCCTTATTGTCCTGGTCGCGCTGGCCGGCTCGGCCTTCCAGATGACGACCGAGGGCGACTGGCTGAAGCGGACCGATCTCGCGGTGACCTTTCTCGACCGCTATGGGAACGAGGTCGGCCAGCGCGGCATCAAGCACGACGACGCCGTGCCGCTCGAAGAATATCCAGATTATCTCATCAAGGCCGTGCTCGCCACCGAGGATCGTCGGTTCTACGAGCATTTCGGCATCGACGTCATTGGCACGCTGCGCGCGCTGACGGTCAACGCCCGTTCGTCGGGCGTCGTGCAGGGCGGCTCCTCGATCACGCAGCAGCTTGCCAAAAATCTGTTCCTGTCGAACGAGCGCACGATCACCCGCAAGATCAACGAGGCCTTTCTGGCGCTTTGGCTCGAGCATCATCTCACCAAGCGCGAGATCCTCCAGCTCTACCTCGACCGCGTCTACATGGGCGGCGGCGCCTTCGGCATTCAGGCGGCGGCTGAGTTCTACTTCGGGAAATCCGTCAAGGACGTCACGCTCGCCGAGGCGGCCATGCTCGCGGGCCTGTTCAAGGCGCCGACGAAATACGCCCCGCACAACAATCTGCCCGCGGCGCGCGCCCGCGCCAATGACGTTTTGAACAATCTCGTCGATGCGGGCTTCATGAGCGAAAGCCAGATTCTCGCTGCGCAGAGAAGCCCGGCGACGCCCGTGGACCGCCAGCGCGAGGACAGTCCCGACTGGTTCCTCGATTACGCCTATGGCGAAATCCGCAAGCTATCGGCGGCGGGCAAGCTGGGCGACAACCGCGTCCTGACGGTGCGGACCTCGCTCGACTCGAATGTGCAGAAGCGCGCCGAGGAAGTGATCGAGAAGAACCTGCGCGAGCAGGGCCGTTCGTTCCACGTCAAGCAGTCGGCGATGGTCGTGATGGAGCCCGACGGCGCGCTCCGCGCCATCATCGGCGGGCGGGACTATGGCGCGAGCCAGTTCAACCGCGCGACCGACGGCTCCCGCCAGCCCGGCTCTTCCTTCAAGCCCTATGTCTATCTCACCGCGCTGATGTCGGGGAAATTCAAGCCGACGACAACCGTCACCGACAGGCCGACCTGCATCGGCAACTATTGCGTTCACAACTACAGCGGCGGCTATGCTGGCTCCATGCCGCTCGCCATGGCGCTGGCGCGTTCGCTCAACACCGTCGCGATCCAATTGTCCATCGCGATCGGCAACGGCAATGCGCGCGAGGGCCGCGCCAAGATCATCGAGACATGCCGCAAGCTCGGCATCAGCACGCCTCTCGAAGACACGCCCTCGCTGCCCGTCGGCCAGAGCGACGTGATCCTTCTCGAACATTCCGCCGCCTATGCCGCCTTCGTGAATGGCGGCAAGCGGACGGTTCCCTATGCGGCCGTCGAAATCCGCAACCGGCAGGGCGATCTCCTCTATCGCCACGACCGCGACGCGCCCCCGCAAAAGCAGGTTCTGCCGCTCGAGAAGGTCGTCGACCTTGCGACCATGATGAAGAAGGTCGTCGAGGAGGGAACCGGCAAGCGCGCCATTCTGGGCGAGGGGATCGACGTGATCGGCAAGACGGGCACGACGAACGGCTACAAGGACGCCTGGTTCTGCGGCTATACGGGAACCATGGGGGGCTGCGTCTGGTACGGAAACGACGACAACGAGCCGATGAACAATATGACGGGCGGCACGCTGCCGGCGGGGACCTGGCACGATGTGATGGCTTACGCGCATCAGGGCATTCCGCTGAAGCCCATCGTCGGACTGAAGCCGGAAGCCAAGCCGGCCGTCGCGTCCGCCGATGGCGGCGCGGTGAAGCCGCTCGAACTCGGCGGCCCGCAGCGCCCTGCCACGCTCACCAAGGGGGCCGTGCAGGCGCTGGAATCGATCGAGAAGAAAGCCAGGGCCAATGGCGCCGGCAAGCAGAGCATGCTGGCGCCGGCGACGATCGCCGAAAGCAATGGCGTCGGCTTTCCCACCATAGGCGCAGCGAAATAAAGGGTTTCCTCTCTTGAACCGCCCTTATGCCAAGTATTTCCGCGCGGGAGGCGTCATGATCGGCGGGCTCGCCATCGGCCTTCTCGCGACGCTGATCTCGCTGAACTCGGGTTATGGCTTTGGCGCCCTGCGTGCGGGACCCTGGACGGCTTGGCCGAGCATCGGCGGCGCCGATGTCGATCCTTACGCGCGTGCTGTCGTGGCGCGCTCGGGTGAGGCGCCTCTGGCGCGCGATCAAGGGCTCGTGTTCACGGCGGAGGAAGATTCGGACGGCGCGCCGCTGGACGGGGCCTGCGAATATTCTGTCTCCGATCCGGTTCCGGCGGCGCGTTTCTGGACATTGTCGCTTGCGACGCCGAATGGCGCTCTCGTCGATAATCCAACTCGCCGCTACGGCTTTTCTTCTGCCGAAATATTGAGGCGCGAGGGGGGCTCTTTCGCCATCTCGATCGCCCGCAATGCGCGCGCCGGGAATTGGCTCTCGCCTGGCGACGCGCGCAAATTCGTGCTGTTGTTGCGTCTCTACGACACGCCGCTCGACACGGCCGCCCGTCCCGACCCAGGCAGCTTCCCAAAGATTGCGAAACTCACGTGCGACTGACGCTCCCCGATCGCTTTTTCGATTATCTCCCCTGGGCGGCGGCGACGCTGCTCATCGCCGGCATCGTCCACCTCGTCTCGGTGTTGCTGATGCCCGCGGTCGCGCCAAACACCGCCTATGCGCGAGTCTTGAGAGTCGTGGCCGAAGCGCCTTCCGAAAAACTCGTCGCGCTTCCGCCTGCGGCGCCGGGCGCAGAGCGGCTGCCCTTCGAGGACCCGGCCTTTGCGGAGGGCGTTTGCGTCTACGATTTGTCCAAGGGGCTTCTGCGCGTCTCCACGGCGGCGGAAGGCGATGATTTTCTGGCCTTCTCCTTTCACTCCGGCGGCGGCCGGCTCTATCACGCCATTACGGACCGCGCCGCCATCAAGGGAAAGATCGATATCGTCGTGGGCGACGAAAGGCAGATCGACGCCTTGCAAGGCATGAGCGACGAAGCGCCGCCGCAGGAAGTGCGCCTCACCTCGCCGACCAAGCGCGGCTTTGTGCTCATCAGGGCTTTCGCAAAGCGCCCGGGCGATCAGGCGCGCGCCCGTGAGCGGATCAACGCCGTGAATTGCACGCGTTTTGATCCGCCGAAGGATTGAGCGGCATTCGGCGTCTGTCTGTAATTGCGCGAGTCCCGGCTCGGCGCGCCTGAGCGGCGACCTACATGCGGGCTCATCCGAGCGTGCGTCCGGGGGAGCCCGAACATGTCTTTTGACGTCGAACACAGATACGTCCGCGTCGGGCCGCATGGTCTGCCTGGCGCTCTCTATTTGCCGCGAAATCCTCTGGCCCTGGTCATTTTCGCCCATGGAAGCGGCTCGTCACGCTCGAGCCCACGCAATATTTTCGTCGCCGAAGAGCTTGCCGGACGGGGGTTCGCCTGCCTTCTGTTCGATCTGCTTCGGCCGGCGGAGGCGCAGGACCGTAGCAATGTCTTCGATATTCCCCTCCTCACCGCGCGCGTGCGCGAGGCGATCGGCTGGAGCGCGGCGCAGACGGAAATCGGGGACCTTCCAGTGGGTCTGTTCGGTGCGAGCACCGGCGCGGCCGCCGCTTTGTCGGCGGCGGCGCAAGAGCCTGAAATAGGGGCCGTCGTTTCTCGCGGCGGGCGTCCCGACCTCGCCGGCATGGCCTTGGCTCGCGTACGGGCGCCGACGCTGCTGCTTGTCGGCGGCGACGACCGCGACGTGCTCGAACTCAATCGTGAGGCGCTTTCTCTCATGTCATGCGAGGCGCGCCTGGAGATTGTGCCCGGCGCGACGCATCTCTTCGAAGAGCCCGGCGCGTTGGAGGATGTGGTGTCGAAAGCGGGCGACTGGTTCGTCACGCATCTGACAAAACGACGCTGACGACCAGCAGCTTCGCTTAAAACGACAAGGGGCGCTTCTTGGCCACCGCGTCGAAGGCGAGCAACGTCGCGATGAATTCAGGGATGGCGCGCAGCGGCAACATCGTCGGTCCGTCTGATGGCGCATGGTCCGGGTCGGGATGCGTTTCGGCATAGATCCCGGCCACGCCGACGGCCGTCGCCGCTCTGGCGAGAACCGGCGCCATGCGTCTGTCGCCACCCGACGAGACTCCCTTGCCGCCGGGCTGCTGCACGGAATGAGTGGCGTCGAAAATCACGGGCCACCCCGTCTGCGCCATGATCGGCAGGCCGCGCATGTCGACGACGAGCGTATTGTATCCAAAACTCACCCCGCGCTCGGTCAGGAGAATGCGATCGTTGCCGACGCTCGCGACCTTCTCCGCCGCGTTTGCAATATCCCAAGGAGCCATGAACTGGCCCTTCTTGATATTGACCGCGGCGCCCGTCGCGCCGGCAGCCAACAGCAAATCCGTCTGCCGGGAAAGGAAGGCGGGAACCTGCAGAATATCTACGACCTCGGCGGCCGGCGCACATTGCGCCTCTGTGTGAACATCGGTCAGAAGCGGAATGTTGAAACGCGTCTTGAGATCAGCGAGGATGGTGAGCGCCTTCTCCAGTCCGAGCCCGCGCTGGCCCGCCAATGACGTCCTGTTCGCCTTGTCGAAGGATGTCTTGTAGACGAGCCTGACGCCCGCAGCCGTAGCCATTTCGACGAGCGCCGCGGCGCACTCGAAGGCGTGATCCCGCGACTCGAGTTGACAGGGGCCCGCGATGAGCGCCAGCGGCAGATCATTGCCGAAGACGACATTCCCGACGGTCACGTGGCGTGGCGTGAGGCGCTCGGTTGTCGGCGCCTCGTCGCGGTCGGTTGGCGTTTTCAAGTCTCAGGGTCGCGAGCTTGGTTTCTTCTGCCGAATAGACGCATCGTCAGAAGCTAGCGTCGCGCCAGCAAGGCGTCAACAATGCGCCCGCCTCTTTCCCGATTGCGCATGAATGCTCCCAAGTCGCAGCAAGCGGTCCGGCCGGGAATGGCGAAGCTCAATATCCGCCTGCTTGTTTGTTTCTGGGGCGAATGCTAGTAGCAGGCGCGCAGCTTGGGCTTTTCGTCTTTTGGGGGCGCCTCGGGAGAAGTAGAGCATGAATATATTGATTACGGGCGGCGCCGGATTTATCGGATCGGCGGTCGCCCGGCGCTTCATACTGGAGTCAGACGATAATATTCTTGTTTTCGATAAGCTGACCTACGCCGGCAATCTCGACTCCCTTGCGCCCATCGCGCAGGATCCCCGCTACGCATTCCGGCGCGGGGATATCTGCGACCGGGCCGCAGTCGCGCGCGCCTTGGCCGAGTTCAAGCCCAGCGTCGTCATGCATCTTGCGGCGGAAAGCCATGTCGACCGCTCGATCGACGGACCGGCGGACTTCATCCGGACAAATGTCGTCGGCACATTCACCATGCTCGACGCCGCGTTGGAATATTGGCGAGCGCTTCCGAAAAACGAGGCCGCCCTGTTCCGTTTCATGCATATCTCGACCGATGAGGTTTTCGGCTCCCTGGGCGAGGACGGACTATTCCACGAAGATACGCCCTACGCCCCGAATTCGCCCTATTCGGCGTCGAAAGCCGGATCTGATCATCTTGTTCGCGCCTGGCGGGAGACCTACGGGCTGCCGACCATCGTCACAAACTGTTCGAATAACTACGGTCCCTATCACTTCCCCGAAAAGCTCATTCCGCTGATGATTCTCAATGCCATCGAAGGCAAGCCGCTTCCCGTTTACGGGCGCGGCGAAAATGTGCGCGATTGGCTTTTTGTCGAGGATCACGCGGCCGCCCTGATGCTTGTCGCGCGCAAGGGCGTCGTTGGAGAATCCTACAATGTCGGCGGGCGGAACGAGAAGCGCAACATCGACGTCGTTCACACGATTTGCGATATTCTCGATGACCTGCGTCCCGGCGCGAACGGCTCCTATCGTCAGCTGATCAATTTCGTCGAGGATCGCCCAGGCCACGACCTTCGCTACGCGATCGACTGCACGAAAATAGAACGTGAGTTGGGTTGGCGTCCTCAAGAGACGTTTGAAACAGGCCTGCGGCGGACCGTGGAATGGTATCTCGACAACCCGGCGTGGTGGCAAGCAATTCGATCGGGCAAATACCGCGGCGAAAGGCTTGGCCGCATCGGCTAGCCGCCTCCATCACGTGAGATATTCTCATGCAGTTCGAAGATACCGGAATCCCTGCGGTCAAGATCGTCACGCCACGGAAGCATGGCGACGCCCGAGGCTTCTTTTCCGAGGTTTACAAGCAATCGGACTGGCGCGCCGCTGGGCTGGATTACACTTTCGTCCAGGATAATCATTCGCTCTCGGCGCCTGTCGGCACGCTGCGCGGCCTGCATTTCCAGACGCCGCCCTTCGCCCAGGACAAGCTGGTGCGTGTGGTGCGCGGCCGCATTCTCGACGTCGCCGTAGATATCAGGCGGTCGTCGCCGACCTTTGGCGAGCATGTGGCGGTCGAGCTCTCTGCGGCGAACTGGCGGCAGCTTTTCATCCCCGCGGGCTTTGCTCATGGCTTCGTCACGCTCGAACCGGATACGGAAGTGCTCTACAAGGTCACGGCGTTCTATTCGGCGCCGCATGATCGCGGGGTGGCTTTCGACGATCCCGCCCTCGCCATAAATTGGCCCACGCCGCCCAGCGGCCCTGTGCTTTCGGAGAAGGACAAGCATTGGCCAAGACTGTGCGACCTCGCGGATGCCTTTGCCTGAGCGCGAGCGCCGCCGGCGACCGGACCCCAGCCTCGAGCCGGACGGCTCGACAGCTGAAAGTCCATTGGTTCTTATAGCCACACGCTTGCAAGACGGGGTGCTGTCGCTCAGTCTCGACGTCAAGCGGCCGTTTGGCCATTGCTGAGGGAAAAATATGCGTGGAATTGTTCTCGCCGGCGGTTCCGGCACCAGGCTGCATCCCATGACCCTCGCCGCGTCGAAACAGCTGTTGCCGGTCTACGACAAGCCGATGGTGTATTACCCGCTCTCGGCCTTGATGCTCGCCGGGGCGCGAGAGATCCTTGTAATCTCGACGCCAGAGGATCTGCCGTCGTTCAAACGCCTGCTCGGCTCGGGCGCCCAATGGGGCATCTCGCTTTCATACGCCGAACAACCGCGTCCTGACGGGCTGGCGCAGGCCTATATCATAGGCGCGCCCTTCGTCGAAGGACACAATTCGGCGCTCGTGCTCGGCGACAACATTTTCTATGGCCACGGGCTTACCGGCGCGCTGAGAGCGGCGCGGGGCAGGGAGAAGGGCGCGACTGTTTTCGCCTATCATGTCCGAGATCCCGAGCGCTATGGCGTGGTCGAGTTCGACGGCGCCGGAAAGGCGGTCTCGCTCGAAGAAAAGCCCGCGGCGCCCAGATCGAACTGGGCGGTGACAGGGCTTTATTTCTATGACCGGCGCGCGCCGGACTATGCGGCGTCGCTGAGGCCGTCGGCGCGCGGCGAACTCGAAATTACCGACCTCAATCGCATTTACCTGGAGGCGGGCGCGCTTGCTGTCGAACGTCTCGGCCGCGGGTTCGCGTGGCTCGATACGGGCACGCCTGCGTCGCTGCTCGAGGCCGCGCAATATGTGCAAGCGATCGAACAACGACAGGGGCAGCGCGTGGCCTGCCTCGAGGAGATCGCGTTTGCGCAAGGCTGGATCGACGCGGGCGCCATGCGCGAGGCGGCGGCGCGCCTCGCCAAGAGCGGTTATGGAGCCTATCTCCTGCAGATTCTAAAGGAGCGGGAGGCGAGGGCGGACTGACACGTTTTACCGGGGCGCGCCATTTTAAGGGCTTAAATCTCTGTTTTGCATTGCAGTTGCGTGTAAGGCGGCGCTCCCGCCGGACGCGCCCCATTGACGTTACAAAGGTCTCCCATGCAAAGCATCGCCCTCTGCCGCCCCGTTAAAAAGGTTTTTCTCGTCGCGGCCCTCCTCACAGCAGCATTGCCGCTTTATGGGTGCTATACGCCTGGCGAACGCGCCCTTGGCGGCGGCATCATTGGCGGTCTCGGCGGCGCAGGCATCGGCGCGCTGGCGTCAGGGGGCTTGGCTGGCCCGACCCTGGCCGGCGCCGCCATTGGCGCGGCGGGCGGCGCGCTCGTTGGCGCCGCCACCGCCCCGCGGCCCCGCTATTATCGCCGCAGCCGCTACTACTATTGAGGCATTTGCCACCATTGAGGTAGTTCGCCTCGCAGGTTCGGCGTCTCGCCGAACCTGCTTTCGGCCGGGGTTGAGGCTCAGGCCAAGGCCGTCCGCCGCGTGCGCTTGACCGGCGCCCTGCGCCGCCACCGTCCTTTTCTCATCTTCGAATCTTGTTCCGACCTCGGCGAAAGAGTGGGCCGGCCTTGTGACTTATCGCTGCTGATATTGAAATCAGTTCGCGCTTGCTCAGGTACCTCTTATCAGGACGCGCGTCGCCGCGTTCGGAGGAGAGGCCTTAACCTATGGCGAACACCGACGTCTTCGCTGACTTCGTACAGTTTTACCGCGAGCGGCAGGCGAGCGAGATGTCGCTCGAGACCTACCTCGAACTGTGCCGTGATGACCCCAAGACCTATGCGAGCGCAGCTGAGCGGATCCTCGCCGCCATTGGCGAGCCTGAACTCGTCGACACATCGAGAGACCCGCGTCTCGGTCGTATTTTCATGAACCGGACTATCCGGGTCTATCCCGCCTTTGCGGAATTTTACGGGATGGAAGAGACGATCGAACGGATTGTCAGTTTCTTTCGCCATGCGGCGCAGGGTCTCGAGGAGCGCAAGCAAATCCTCTACCTGCTCGGACCTGTCGGCGGCGGCAAATCGTCTCTCGCCGAGAGACTCAAGGCGTTGATGGAGGCAAATCCGATTTATGTGCTCAAAGCGGGCAATGAACTCAGTCCCGTCTTTGAAAGCCCCTTGTGCCTTTTCGACCACGTGGAGGCCGGACCCATTCTCGAAGAGAAATACGGCGTCCCCCGGCGCAGGCTGACCAGCGTCATGAGTCCATGGTGCCTCAAGCGCCTCGACGAGTTCGGCGGCGACATTACGCGCTTCAAGGTCGCCAAGATATCGCCGTCACGTCTGCGCCAGATCGCAATCGCCAAGACGGAGCCAGGCGACGAGAACAATCAGGACATTTCCTCGCTTGTCGGCAAGGTCGACATACGCAAGCTCGAGGCGCATGCGCAGGCCGATCCGGACGCTTACAATTATTCAGGCGGCCTCAATCGCGCCAATCAGGGCCTTCTGGAATTCGTCGAGATGTTCAAGGCTCCGATCAAGATGCTGCATCCCCTGCTGACGGCGACGCAGGAGGGTAATTACATCGGCACCGAGAACATCGGGGCGATCCCGTTCTCGGGCATTGTCCTCGCCCATTCCAACGAAGCGGAGTGGCAGAGCTTCAAATCGAACCGCAACAATGAAGCCTTCATCGATCGAATCTATGTGATCAAGGTTCCCTATTGCCTCAGGGTAACCGAAGAGCAGCGGATCTACGAGAAGCTCTTGCGGGAGTCCGAGCTTGCCAATGCGAGCTGCGCGCCAAACACACTCGAGATGCTGGCGCGTTTCATCGTCCTGTCGCGGCTGGCGCCGCATGAAAACTCGAATTTGTTTTCCAAGATGCGCGTCTATGACGGGGAGAGTCTGCGTGAAGTCGACCCGCGTGCGCGAAGCATCCTCGAATATCGCGAGGCTGCGGGCGTGGACGAGGGAATGACGGGACTCTCGACGCGCTTTGCCTTCAAGGTGCTCGCTGCGACATTCAATCACGACACGGTCGAAGTCGCGGCTGATCCGGTCCATCTCATGTATGTGCTGGAACAGGCCCTGCGGCGCGAGCAACTGCCGCCGGAGACCGAGAAACGCTACATAGAGTTCATCAAGGCGGAGCTCGCGCCGCGGTATGCAGAATTCATCGGCAAAGAGATCCAGAAAGCCTATCTCGAATCCTACCAGGACTATGGCCAGAATCTCTTCGACCGCTACATCGATTACGCGGACGCATGGATCGAGGATCAGGACTTCAAGGACCCCGATACGGGACAGATGCTCGATCGCGAGCTGCTGAATCAGGAATTGACCAAGATCGAGAAGCCTGCCGGGATCGCCAATCCGAAAGACTTCCGCAATGAGGTCGTGAAGTTTGCGCTGCGCTGGCGGGCTTCCAACAAGGGACGCAACCCCTCCTGGGCAAGCTACGAGAAAATCCGCGACGTGATCGAAAAGCGGATGTTTTCGCAGGTTGAGGATCTTCTGCCGGTTATCAGCTTCGGCACAAAGAAAGACACCGAAACCGAAAGCAAGCACGGGGAATTCGTCAGCCGCATGGTTGCACGCGGCTACACGGAGCGGCAAGTCCGCCGTCTCGTCGAATGGTACATGCGCGTGAAGCAGGCAGGCTGACGCTCGAGGCGGCGACGCGCGCGAAAAGGATAGCGAAGGGGAAAATGCGTATCGTCGATCGCCGGCTCAATCCCGGAGGCAAGAGCTTCTCAAATCGGCAACGCTTCCTGCGCCGCGTGAAGGATACGGTGGAGCGCGCGGTTCGCGAGGCGAGCCGCGAGCGCGCCATCGAGGACCTCGAAAATGCGCAGGAAGTCACCGTGCCGGCGGACGGCGCGCGCGAGCCGGTCTTTCGCCATATGGCCGGCGAGCGACGCGACTTCATCCTGCCTGGGAACCGCAACTATGTTGAGGGCGATCTCATCGATCGTCCAACAGGCGAAGGCGGCGGCGGCGGAGCGGAGCCCGGCAAAGGCCACGGGCAGGAAGACGCCTTCCGTTTCGTACTCACACGCGAAGAATTCCTGAGCATTTTTCTCGACGATCTCGAGCTTCCCGATTTCGCGAAGCGCGGGCTCGTCGACGCCCAGAAACTCGGATCGCGGCGCGCCGGCTATACGATGAGCGGCACGCCGGCCAATCTGTCGCTGGGCCGGACGATGCGCATGTCGCTTGCTAGACGCATCGCCATGGGACGCCCAAAACAACAGATCGTAGAACGCCTCGAGCAGGAATCGGCCGGAGCGACCGAGAAGGACATCGCCGATTTGCTCGAACAGGAATTGAAATCGGCGCGCGCGCGCCGCCTCCGCATTCCTTTTCTCGACCCGGTCGATCTGCGTTACCGGCGTTTCGAGCGGTTTCCAAAGCCCGTCGCACAGGCCGTCATGTTCTGTCTGATGGACGTATCCGGCTCCATGACCGAACATATGAAGGATCTCGCCAAGCGCTTTTTCATGCTCCTGCACGTTTTTCTCACTCGCCGCTATCAGCGGGTCGAGATTGTTTTCATCCGCCATACCGACGAGGCGCAGGAGGTGGACGAAGAGACCTTTTTCCGTTCGACCGAGACTGGCGGCACGACGGTGTCTTCGGCGCTCGTTGAAATGGATCGCATCATCACCGACCGATACGATCCGGCGAACTGGAATATCTACGGGGCGCAGGCCTCTGACGGCGACAACATGCTGAGCGACAACGACCGGACCCGGATGCTGCTCCAGGAGAAACTCCTGCCGCGCTGCCAGTATTTCGCCTATCTTGAAGTCGCCAACTCGAACGAGGCCTCGCCCATCTCCTACATCGGCGGGAGTTCGCTGTGGAACGCCTATGCGCCGCTTGCCGCGGGCGCGCGGAATTTCCAGATGCGCCGCGTTTCGCGGCGGGATCATATCTATCCTGTCTTCCGCGAATTGTTCCAACGCCGCGAGGGCGTCAGCGCGGAGACGGCCAAATGAGCGGAGAGCTGCTTTTCGAAGGAAAAGACTGGAGCTTCGAGACCTTACAAAAAATCCACGACGCTGCTGAAGTGGTTGCCAGGCAGGAGCTCGGGCTCGACACCTTTCCCAACCAGATCGAGGTGATCACGGCGGAGCAAATGCTCGACGCCTATTCCTCGACTGGCATGCCTCTGCTCTATCGTCACTGGTCTTTTGGCAAGCGCTTTGCGCAATATGAAGGCATCTATCGCGCCGGCCTTCAGGGGCTGGCCTATGAAATCGTCATCAACTCCAATCCTTGCATCAGCTATGTGATGGAGGAAAACAGCGCCACGATGCAGGCGCTGGTGATCGCCCACGCGGCTTTCGGGCACAATCATTTTTTCAAGAACAACTATCAATTTCGCCAGTGGACCGACCCCGCCGGAATCCTGGATTATCTTTCTTACGCCAAAAACTATATCGCCGCCTGTGAAGAACGATACGGCGACGCCGAGGTGGAGCGCCTGCTCGATGCGGCGCACGCTTTGTCGGCGCAGGGCGTCGACCGTTATCCGCGCAAGCGGCCGATGAGCCTTGCGGAGGAAGAAAGAAGAGACCGTGAGCGCAGGGCGGAACGCGAACGGCTCTACGACGATTTGTGGCGGACCGTTCCGCGTTCGGGCGGGAACGCGCGAAAGACAGTCGATCACCAGCGTGCGCTGCTGCGCCTGCCCCAGGAGAATGTGCTCTATTTTCTGGAAAAAGCGGCCCCGAAACTTCATTCCTGGCAGCGCGAGATTTTGCGGATCGTGCGGCTCATCGCGCAATATTTCTATCCGCAACAGCAGACAAAGGTGATGAACGAGGGTTGCGCCACCTATTGTCATTACCGGATCATGAGCAGGCTGCACGAAAAAGGGCAGATCAGCGACGGAAGCTTCCTGGAATTTCTGCAGTCCCATACCAACGCCATACGTCAGCCGACGGCGCATGATCCGAGTTACGGTGGAATCAACCCTTATGCGCTTGGCTTCGACATGATGTGCGACATTGCGCGCATTGTCGGGCAGCCGACCGAGGAAGATCGTCAATGGTTTCCGCAGATCGCGGGAACTGGCGATGTGATGGCGGCGCTCAAGGATGTGTGGGAGAACTACCGTGACGATAGTTTCATCGCGCAGTTCCTGAGTCCTCACCTTATGCGCAAATGGCGGCTCTTCCATATTGTCGATCAGGAAGACGCGCCGAAGCTGAGAGTTCAGTCGATCCACAACGAGCGCGGCTATCATGATCTGCGACGCAGTCTCGCGAGCGATTATGAAGTCGGTCGTCACACGCCGGACATTCAGGTGGTGGATGTCGATCTCTCGGGGAGCAGGCGGCTCGTGCTCCATCATCGCGTCTTTGCGGGCAAGATACTCGAGGCTGTCGACGCTGCGCTGGCGCTGCGCCACCTCACGACGCTCTGGGGCTATGACGTCGTGCTCGAGGAGGTCGACGCGGCGACCAATGAAGTGCTAAAGGCGCATATGGCGTCGCCCGATGCTTGAGGCGGCGCGCATGAGGGATCATGTCGAATTTCAGCGCCGAACTTCCTGAAGATCTCTGGCGCCGCTGGATCGCGCATTCCGCCGCCCTTCTGGCCTCGTACCGCGAGCGGACAGGAGGCGAGCTGATCGCGCGCGGCGGCGGTCCGGAGGCGGAGGCCGAACGGCTCCTGGCTGCGCCTTTCGTCGTCGTCTCGCACGGCGCGGAGGCGGATCCGATTCTCAATTACGGCAATAGAGCGGCGCTGGCGCTGTGGGAGATGAGCGCGGCGCAACTCATGCGCACGCCCTCCCGAATGACCGCGGAGCCCATGCTGCGCGAGGCTCGCGAGCGGCTCCTCGAGCAGACGACTCGCGGGGGCTTCGTGAGCGGCTATGAAGGGGTGCGGATAAGCGCGACGGGCCGGCGTTTTCGGATATCCAACGTCACGATCTGGAACGTCTCGGATTCGGCGGGCGCGCCCGCTGGACAGGCTGCGACCTTTGCCCGCTGGACCTTTCTCGATGCGACAGTGTGACGGCTGGTGAGGGCGGCCACCGTGTTTGCCGCCTGATCAATGCTCAATAAGGCGTGTCGCCGCCGGAGCCGGCGAGCGCGTCCCGCAGTGCGTTGGGCGTCGTCAATTCGCCAAAGGAATAATCCTCGCCGCGCTTCAAACCGCGCTCCCAGACTTTGTGATTGTAATGCGGCGGGTTATCGTAGGGATCCGTCTCCCAGCAATTCCCCCAGGAATCGCAGAGAAGATAGCTTTTTGCGACTCCCGGCGACACGGCGGCTGTCCGAATGTCGGCCAGGGGCGCCGCCAAAGCCGGCGCCGAGCTGAGGGGAAGCCAGCTGCCGAGGAGGACCAAAGACGCCGCTCTGAGCTTCATTGGGGCCTCCGCTCCGATTTCAATCCGCACGGCGAGGCGCCCTCGCGACGCGCCGCCGCCGTCCCGTCACGCATATGACTTCATGCCATCCCGGTTCCTCGCGCGCAAGCTAGCTCGCCGTGTCTTCAACTTCCCGGACTGTCATCTCGTTTCCATGCCAGACGAAATCGTCGAAGAGCAGCGCGTCGACGAACATCACCGGCAACAGCAGATCGCGCATGACGAGGGCGAAAGGCTTGCGCCAGTCGAGCGGAAAGCCGCAGACTCGCGCGAGCCACAATTCGCCCCCATGCAGCGCACCCATGATGGCGGCGGCCGTCAGGGCGACGGCGGCGGCGTCGCCGCCGAATTGCAGTGCGGCGTAAGCGCCGAGAACGATGGCGACGAAGCTGCCGTTCATGAATTCGGGCGCGTAATGGGCGGGGAAGGTCACGCGCCGCAGCCGAGCCCAGCGGACGTGGCGCGAATAGACCTCCTGTGCGGTGCGCTTGCCGAGCGGCTGCTCGAAGGGCATGTCGACGAGCCTGACCTTCATGTTCTGGGCGCGGATCACCTTGGTCGAGGCCGCGTCCTCCGCGATCTCGGCGCCGAGCGCGCGAATGCCGCCCGCGCGATCGAGAACCTCGCGCCGCCACATCATGTTCTTGCCCTGCGCGAAGCCGGCGCCGATCGCTTCCGCGCCATATTGCCAGCGTGCCTGGAACGTATTCAGGATCGCGCATTCGACCATGGCCCAGAAGCCCTGGGGGCGAGAGCCGATCGGCATCGACACGGTCATCGCCGTGTCGGGCTCGAAGGCTGCAAGCATGGTCTGCACATAATCGCTCGGGGGAAGGGCGTTCGAGTCCGCCAGAATGATGTAGTCGTACTGCGCCGCGTCCCAGCCCTTGACGCAATTATTGAGCTTGGGGTTGGCGCTGATATAATCGTCCCCGACCAGTAGCCGCGCCTCGCGCTCCGGATGCTGTGCGATCAGTCGCTCCACGAGCGGAATGATCGGATCGCTCGGCGACTGGACGCAGAAGATGATCTCATAGGATGGATAATCGAGATCGAAGGTCGCGCCGAGGGTTTCTTCGGAGTAGGGCTCCAGGCCGCGCAGGGGACGCACGATGCTGACAGGCGGCGCATGGGGGGGCGCCGGCATGTTCCGCGGCCGGGCGCGACATTTGCGCCCCATCAACCACATGCTCGCAAAGTTCATGACAAGGATGAAGGCGCACCAGCCGGCGCAGATATAGGCAAGGATCATGGAAACTCGAATCAGGCGCCGAGGGAAAGGGAGTCGCGGCGCAGCCGGCGGCTGGCGCAGGTCTGGCGGTCGCGACGGCGCGCGAGGCCGGGACGCGGCCAGCTCGATATTCCACCTGACAAGGACGCCGGCACTTGGCAAAAGGGCTGCGGCGCGAGAATCTTTTCGCGACGTTCGCTTTGCGAAAACTCCTGATGAAGCTTCCTCATGACCTCTCCGATCGTACGTTTCGCGCCATCGCCCACGGGCCGCATCCACATTGGCAACGCGCGGGTGGCGCTCTTCAACTATCTCTTTGCCGTAGCGCACAATGGACGATTCATACTGCGGTTCGATGACACCGATTCGGCCCGCTCGAGCGAGGAATTCGCGGTCGCGATCGAGGTGGATCTCGCCTGGCTCGGCGTCGCGCCGGATGCAGCCTTCCGGCAGTCCCGACGCGTGGCCCTCTATGAGGCGGCGGCGGCGAAGCTGCGCGACGAGGGCCGCCTCTATCCCTGTTACGAGTCGTCCGAAGAACTCGAAAAACGCCGCAAGATGCAGCAGGCGCGCGGCATGCCGCCCGTCTATGACCGCTCCGCGCTGCGGCTCACGGAAGCCGATCGCGCCAGGCTGGAGGCAGAGGGCCGGCGCCCGCACTGGCGTTTCAGACTGGAGCCGGGGACCATCGAATGGAACGACCTCATTCGCGGCCCGGCGCATATCGATTGCGCCGCGCTCTCCGATCCGGTGCTGATCCGCGAGGATGGGACTTTCCTCTACACACTGCCCTCCGTCGCCGACGACATCGACATGAAGATCACCCATGTCATTCGCGGCGAGGACCATGTGACCAACACGGCCGTGCAATTGCAGCTCTATGCGGCGCTCGCCCCGCAGGCGACGCCGCCCGTCTTCGCGCATCACAATCTGCTGATCGGCGCGGGCGGCGAGGGTCTTTCCAAGCGCACCGGCTCGCTCTCCATCGCCTCCTTGCGAGATGACGGATATGAGGCCATGGCCGTCGCGGCGTTGGCGACGCTCACCGGCTCCTCCGACAATGTCCACGCCGTGCGCTCGCTCTCCGAGCTGGCCAAAAGCTTCGATATCGCGCATGTCTCCCGCAATCCGGCGCGGTTCGATCCGGACGACCTCGAAACCCTGACGCATCGCACTCTGGCGCTTTTCGAGTTCGCCGACGTGCGCGACAGGCTCGCGGCGCTCGATGTCGTCGGCCACAAGGCGGAGCCGCTGTGGCGCGCGGCGCGGGGCAATCTCGCGCGCTTCGACGATATTCTGGAATGGTGGCGCGTCGTCGAGGGCGAGATCGAGCCGGTCCGCGAGGACTGGGCCTTCCTGAAAGAAGCCGCCGAGCTCCTCCCCGCCGAGCCGTGGGACGAAACGAGCTGGGCCGCCTGGACCAGCGACGTGAAGACTGCGACCGGACGCAAGGGCAGGGCGCTCTTCCATCCGCTGCGTCTCGCGCTGACGGGCCATGAAAGCGGACCGGAACTGGCGGCGCTGCTGCCGCTGATCGGCCGCGCGAAAGCCCTGTCTCGGCTCATGGGCTAGGCGCTATTGACGGCGGGCCGCCTCGCATGGCTCATTGAAGGCGGGAGATCGCGGTCTCCCCTTCATGCGACATGCCAATGCAACTGTAAGGCTAGGCATCCAACAGGGGTCGCCCAAGCATCGCGTCCAGCCTTGCCAGCCGGGGACGCCTTATGTCGCCTTTATCCATGCCCTCGATCGCCCGAGAAACGACGCGGATCACCCTCGCCGCCGCGACGAAAGTCTGGGCGCGAATCGCGCTTTTGAGCTTCGGCGGCCCCGCGGGCCAGATCGCGCTCATGCATCGCGTGCTGGTGGACGAGGAGAAATGGATCTCGGAGCGCCGATTCCTTCACGCGCTCAATTTCTGCATGCTGCTTCCCGGTCCCGAGGCGCAGCAGCTCGCGACCTATATCGGCTGGCTGATGCATGGCGTGCCCGGCGGGCTGATCGCGGGCGGCCTCTTTATTGTGCCGGGCGTCGCCGCCATCATGGCGCTGAGTCTGGTTTACGCCGCCTATGGCGCGACGCCGGCGCTCGACGGCGCCTTCTTTGGCCTCAAGGCCGCCGTTCTCGCGCTGGTCTTCGCGGCAATCCGGCGGCTGGGCGCCAGAGCCCTGCGGACATCCTCGCAGAAGGCCATCGCCGCAGCGGCCTTTCTTGCGCTCTTCCTTCTCGACGCGCCCTTCCCGCTCGTCGTCCTTGGCGCGGGACTCGTCGGCTTTTTCGGCGAGCGCCTCGGCCTGCCTCCCGTGACCCGTGCGGCGGCCGAGGGAAGCGACGAGGACGGGCTCACGGCGCCGGATCAACAGCCCGACCCGCGGCGCGCGCTTGCCGCCGCCGCCGTTCTCGGCGCGCTCTGGATCCTGCCTGTCGCGGCGCTGGTCCTCGCCTTCGGACCGCAGGACGTTTATGCGCGGATCGCCGTCTTCTTTTCCAAAATGGCCGTGGTCACTTTCGGCGGCGCCTATGCGGCGCTCTCCTATGTCGCCCAGCAGGCGGTCGAGCGCTTCCACTGGATGACGCCGCCGGAAATGCTCGACGGGCTCGGCATGGCGGAGACGACGCCGGGTCCACTCATCATGGTGCTGCAATTCGTGGGCTTCATGGCGGCCTTCCGCGCGCCTGGCGCGCTGTCGCCCCTGGCTGCGGGCGCGCTCGGCGGCCTGCTCGCGACCTATGTGACTTTCGTCCCCTGCTTCCTGTGGATTTTCGCCGGCGCGCCCTTCGTCGAGCGGCTGCGCGGGAACGCCGCCCTCGCCGGGGCGCTCTCGGCGATCGCCGCGGCGGTTGTCGGGGTCATCGCCAATCTGGCGCTCTGGTTCGCGACGCATTTCCTGTTTGGGGGCCATTGGCGGCTCGGCCTCCTGCCCGCGCAACTGCCGGACCCCGCCACGCTCGATCCGGCGGCGCTGGCGCTCTCGCTCGCCGCCGGCGCCCTGCTACGCTTCGGCCTCGCGCCCGCGCTCGCCCTGAGCGTCGGCGCGGGCCTGCTGCTGAAGCTGATCTGATCAGCCGCCGAGGACCGGCACGCCAAAGAGATAGGGGTGCAGGATGAGGATCAGCGCGTAGAGCGCCGTGCCGGCGCCGAGCGCGATGGCGTCGCCTTTCGTGAAAGCGTCGAGGCGCGGCGCGCCGAGATCGCCCCGCCGCTTGACGGCGATGCGGTCATAGACGCCAAAGCCCAGCAGCGAGCCGAAGAGCAGCATGCCGCCGAGATCGCCATTGACGAGGAGATGTCCCAAGGCCCAGCTCTTGAGCGCGACGAGCGTGGGATGACGCAGCCAGCCCCTGATCCGCGACGCCGGCGCCCGTCGGCTCGCCAGGGCGACGAAGGCGACCCATACGAGCGGCATGGCGACATGCCGCATCCAGTGCGGGGGATCCCACACGGGAATGAGGCCCTCGGCGCGATAGCGCGAGAAGCCCCAGACGATGAGCGCGAGGCCGAGTCCGGCGACCGCGGAATAGGCGGTCTTGTAGGCGCTGGCGCCATATTTTTCGACCAGCGCCGCGCGCGGGCCGCGCAGGGTCGAAAAGACATGAACGCCGACGAAAATCGCGATACCAAGAATGAGAATGAGCATGTCTGCCTCGCCGCCGATAGAATCGCCTCGCTCTTGAGCGTCCTCGCCCTATAGCACAGGCATGGCGTTGGCGACGTCGGAGAGCCTGCTAGAAGCAGCGCACCTGCGCCTCGGCCTGGGCGCGGCGGAGCGATTCGAGCAGGTCGCGCGCGGCGCCGGTGTTGCGCATGAGGGAGCCGATCTGTCCCGCCTGCTGGTTGACGCTCGCCACCGTTTCGGCCGAGACATAGCTGTCATAAGGCACGATGCTCGCGATGACGTCGATGGAGCAGGAGCATTGCTCGAGCGACAGCCGCGTGTCGCCATTGGCTTTCATGCAGCCGAAGACATAATCGGCGCGGGCGGAAGTGGGATAATCGTTGACGTCGGCCGCGGCTGCGGGCGCGGCGGCCAGCAGCAGGGCGGCGAGCAAGAGGCGCATGGCGCTTTCCTTTGGAACGGGCGTTCGCCCCAATTTACCGCGCCGAGGCGCGGGCGTGAACCGGCCCTGTCCGCCTCGCTTGATCTTTGACAAGAACGCCGCAGATTTTACGAAGACGCCGCCCGACGAGAGTCCGGCCCGCGCCGCATGTGCGAAAGATCCGATCGGAGTCGAGACATGCGCCCGTTCCTCCCCCTCCTGTCCGCGCTTGCCGTCCTCGTGTTCGCAGCCAGCGCGCCGTCGCCCGCCTTGGCTCATGGCGCCATGCGGCGGTTGCAAAGCGCCTGCGTTCTGAAAGTCGGTCCGGACTTCATGTATTTCTCGGGCTATCAGCCCGCCGCCTCTCATCGGAAGTTTTGTGAGGATATCCCCGAGACGGGCGACACCTTCTTCGTGCTCGACTACGCCCAGCCCGAAATGCGCGACATGTCGGCCGATTTTCGCATCGTCCGCGCGGGCGCAGAGGACGCGGATCCGGCGCAGCTCCCGGCGGCGACGGTCGCCTATCTGCCCCCGAAGGTCTATCCCCACGGCACGCTCAGTTTCGAACACCACTTCCATGAAGCCGGGAGTTTCGTCGGAATCGTCACGCTCGACGGCCCGCATGGCGAACGCTGGGTCTCGCACTTTCCCTTCTCCGTCGGGAGGCTCTATTCCGCGCGGGCGCCTTATTATCTCGTGGGCGTCGCCGTCGCGCTCGCGCTGCTCGTGCTTTTGTGGGGCAAGGAGGAGGCGAGAAAGTAGCCGGAAGCGTTGCGGCGTCACCGGCGCACAAGCTCAGGCTGCGAGATTCTCGCAACGAAACGAGCCCAAAAGATTTGCATTTCTAAGGGCTTGCGCCTCAGTATAGAAATCATCATTGTGCGCCCCCGGAGGCGAGAATGAATGGTTTGACCTGGCGCTTTGCGGGATTCGAATACAGCCTGCACGGGGGCTTGCGGCGCGAGGGCGCGCAAATTCCGATTGGTCCGCAGGCCCGGCAATTGCTGGAGTTGCTGCTCGAGGCCAAGGGAGGCGTCGTTCCCAAGGCCGAGATTGGCGCAAAGCTTTGGCCCGGTCGCCCGCCGTCGGACGATTCGATCGACCGCTGCGCCTATCTCCTGCGAAAACCGCTCAGGGAGGCTGGCTTCGGCGACCTCATCGCCACCGCTTACGGACGCGGCCTTTCCCTGCGCGCGAGAGTGCAGACGATTGATCCCGACGCTCAGCCCGACCGTCGCGCCGACCACCGCTTCGACGGCCGTACGCTGGATTTGTGGCAGACGGCCTATGAACTCGCGGCGACCCTCACCCGCGACGGCTTCGAGCGCGCGCAGGCGGCTGTCGCCGTCGCCGGGGAACGCGACGAGACCTCGCCGTCGATATGGTCGCTTTCCGCCATCATCGCAGCCAGCCGCGCCTCGGCCGGCTATCTCCGGCCCGCCGAGGCGGCGAGGATCATCGAGCGGGATGCGGGCCGGGCGCTCGCGCTCGCGCCAAGCTTCGCGGCGGCCCTGTCGGTCCTCGGGTGGGCGCGGGCCACCCTCCTTTCGCAACCTGACGACGGTCTTGCGATGCTGGACCAGGCGGTCGCGCGGGAACCCGACTACGGCCGGGCGCGCGCCTTTCGCAGTTGGGCGCTCGCGCGCCTCGGCCGACTGGACGAGGCGATCAGCGAGACGGAGGCCGGTCTCCGCGTGGTCCCACTTGATCGCACCCATCTCAACATGCGCGCCTGGCTCGAGCTCTGCGCCGGAAATCTCGACGGCAGCGCGGCGCTTGCGGACGAGGGGCTGCGTTTGCGGCCCGACGCCAACCATCTTCATAACGTCCTCGCCATCGTGGCGAGCCTCTCCGACCGCCACAAGGAGGCCGAGACGATCGCCCGCGACGCGCTCCGGCGGTTTCCCGGCCATCCCGTCCTTCTGGCCGTCCTGGCTTATGCCCTCGCGAGAGCGGGGCAGCAGAGTGCGGCGGAGGCGGCCCTCGCCGAGGCGCATGACGGCGACCAGGTCGCGCCCCCCCATCTTTTTACCGCCGCCGCGCAGCTGGCGCTCGGACATGCGGACAGAGCGGCTCAGACCCTTCGCCGCGGCCGGGACGACGGCTGCCCGTGGTTCGCCTTCGCGCCCTATGACCCACGCCTCGCCGCCCTGCAGGGCGACATCGGGCGGCTGAATGGCGAGGGGAGCGGCGTTGCCGGTTGAAATTGCCCCGTCATGGCCTTAATCCCCCAGTGAAGCGCGGGACACTCCGCTTTCAGCAGGGGAAGCCTTAATATGATCGGTCGTCTCAACCACGTGGCCATCGCCGTCGACAGCGTCGAAAAGGCGTCGCAGGTCTATCGCGGAGCCCTTGGCGCGAAAGTGTCTGCGCCCGAGACCGTCGCGGAGCATGGCGTCACGGTGGTCTTCGTCGAGCTGCCGAACACCAAGATCGAGCTTCTCGAGCCCTATGGCGAGAATTCCCCGATTGCCGCTTTCGTCGCCAAGAACCCTTCCGGCGGCATCCACCATGTCTGCTACGAGGTCGACGACATCATCGCGGCGCGCGACAAGCTGAAGGCTTCAGGCGCGCGCGTGCTCGGCGACGGCGAGCCCAGGATCGGCGCGCATGGCAAGCCGGTGCTCTTCCTGCATCCCAAGGACTTCTGCGGTACGCTTGTCGAACTCGAGCAGGCCTGAGACGATGCCCTTCCCGCTTCCCCTCGCGCTGGCGATCTATGTCACCATATGGTGGATCGTGCTGTTCGCCGTGCTGCCGCTCGGCGTTCGCTCGGCGGAGGAGGCGGGCGAGGAGCGGCCGGAAGGAACCGATCCCGGTGCGCCAATTGCGCCGCAGCTCGGCAGGAAAGCAGCCCTCACGACCGTCGTCGCGGCGATCCTCTTCGCCGTCGTCGCTGTGATCGCACATTACGCCACGCGTTAAAGGTGGTGGGAAAACGGCTCCCTGCGCCGGACCGGGGTTGACCGGCCGGGTCGGGGCCGGTAGTGGATCGGGAGCCGCGTGAGCGGCTCAAAGCGAGCGGACCGACCCGCCCGCTTCAGCGCCTCGATAAGAGGCGCGATCAGGATCGAGCGCGTAGCTCAGTCGGTAGAGCATCTGACTTTTAATCAGGGGGTCCTGGGTTCGAGTCCCAGCGCGCTCACCAACAAAATAAAGCCCCCACGACAGGCCGTCTCTCCGAAACCGCGGCATGCCTAGCGCTCGCCCAGCAATTGGAGCGTTTTCGGATCAGCTTCGCCGTTGAAAAAACGCGTGAGAGCTTGGCAGAAGAGCGTGTCCTGCGGCGCCGCGCGCCCGAAAAGCGTCATCGACGAGCGGAACTTCAGGGCGTCCGTCGGGCCGAGAACCGCCTCCGCGGCGTTCCCGACGCCCGCCAGCATGGCGCCGACACAGGCCCGCAGGCGTGGCCCAAGCGTCGCATGGGCGAGATAGGCTTGCGCTTCCTCTATGCCCGAAAGCCCGTAGAACTGGCTGGCCTCGCTGAAGCCGAGGCCCCGGAGTTGAGGAAAGACATACCAAATCCAGTGGCTCGTCTTGCGCCCGGCGCGGAGCTCTGCAAGGGCGCGGGGGTAGGCGCCGGCCTGCGCATCGACAAAGCGCTGGAGGTTGAAGGGGTCATCGAGCGCCATGGAAAGGGGCCGTCGCTGTGACGAAGCAATCAAGCGCCAATCTATGCCGCTTGATTGCTTGGCTGCGCTCACAATTGACGCGGCGCCGGTCACTCGGCCGCGTATTGCTCCGGCAGGCCGCGGGCGACGCGTTCCGCCTTGAGAAGCTCGGCGACGAGGAACGCCACTTCGATCGCCTGCTCGGCGTTGAGGCGCGGATCACAATAGGTGTGGTAGCGATCGCGCAGATTGTCCTCCGAAATGGCGCGGGCGCCGCCCGTGCATTCGGTGACATCCTTGCCGGTCATCTCGAGATGGATGCCGCCCGCATAGGAGCCTTCGGCCTGATGAACGCCGAAGAAGCTGCGAATTTCCGACATGATGCGGTCGAAAGGCCGCGTCTTGTAGCCGGCGGCGCTGATCGTGTTGCCATGCATCGGATCGCAGGACCAGACGACATTGCGACCCTCGCGCGCGACGGCGCGCACCAGCCCCGGCAGCGAGTCTCCGATCTTGTCGGCGCCAAAGCGGCAGATCAGGGTCAGACGGCCTGGCTCGTTTTCGGGATCGAGCGCCTCGAGGAGGCGCAAGAGACCATCGGGCGACAGGCTCGGACCGCATTTCAGGCCGATCGGATTCTTGATGCCGCGCATGAATTCGACATGCGCGCCGTTCTGCTGCCGCGTGCGATCGCCGATCCACAGCATATGGCCGGACGTCGCGTAATAATCGCCGGTCGTCGAGTCGACGCGGGTGAGCGCCTGCTCGTAGCATAGCAGCAGCGCCTCGTGCGACGTGTAGAAATCCGTCTGGCGCAACTCGGGATGATGCTCCGGGTCCAGTCCGATCGCGCGCATGAAGGAGAGCGTCTGCGTGATCTGGTCGGCGAGCTTCTGATAGCGTTCGGACTGCGGGCTGCTCTTGACGAAGCCGAGCATCCAGCGATGGGCGTTCTCGAGATTCGCGAAGCCGCCGGCGGCGAAGGCGCGGATCAGATTGAGCGTTGCGGCCGACTGGCGATAGGCGAGAAGCTGTCGCTGCGGGTCCGGCTCACGGGCCTTTTCGGTGAAGTCGATGTCGTTGATGATGTCGCCGCGATAGCTCGGCAGCTCCTGATCGCCCTTCTTCTCGACCGGCGCGGAGCGCGGCTTGGCGAACTGGCCGGCGATGCGGCCGACCTTCACGACGGGCGAGCCGGCCGCATAGGTCAGAACAACCGCCATTTGCAGGAAAACGCGGAAGAAATCCCGGATATTGTCGGCCGAATGTTCGTTGAAGCTCTCGGCGCAGTCGCCGCCCTGGAGCAGGAAAGCCTTGCCGGCCGCCACATCGGCGAGCTGACGCTTGAGATTGCGCGCCTCGCCGGCGAAAACGAGCGGCGGAAAGCCAGCGAGCTGGGCCTCCACATCGGCCAGCGCCTTCTGGTCCCGATAGACCGGCGTCTGCTCGATCGGCAAGGTTCTCCAACTGCCCGGCGTCCAGCGTTCCACGTGTCAAACTCCACGAAATCAAGCCCGGAAGGGCGGCCCCGACGCCGGCTTTGGCGCAAGAGCCGCTTATAGAGGAAAATTCGACCTGGCGCGACCCCTTCGGCTGGCCGCAAATGGTCTTCCTTGGCCGACCGGTCGAGGAGGTCGGCGGCAAGCGCGGGCGGGGCCGGGGGAGGGCGGCTTTTGCTACTGCCGTTCCTCGCGCCTGATCCTGCGCGTCGGCGTGCGCATCGTCACGAGCTCCTCGGCCGCTGTTGGATGTACCGCCATGGTGGCGTCGAAGTCGCGCTTGGTCGCGCCCATGCGCATCGGGATGGCGACGAGCTGCGCCATCTCCCCGGCCTCCGGCCCGAAGATATGCGCGCCCAGCACGCGCTGGCTGTCGCCGTCGACCACGAGCTTCATGAAGACTCGCTCGGCGCGGCCCGAGAGGGTCGCGCGCATCGGCCGGAAGGATGTTTCGTAAACGTCCACGGATGCGAACTTCAGTTGCGCCGCTTCCTCGGTCAGCCCGACCGTCCCGAGCTCCGGCGTGGTGAAGACGGCGCTCGCCACGCAATCATGATCGACCGTCGTGGGTTCTCCGCCGAAGACGCTGTCGGCGAAGGCGTGGCCTTCCCGGATCGCGACGGGGGTGAGATTGATCCGGTCGGTCACGTCGCCGACGGCATAGATCGACGGCACATTGGTGCGCGACTGTTCGTCGACGACGATCGCGCCATTCTCGCGCGTGACCACCCCGGCCCGCTCCAGTCCGAGATTCTGGGTCAGCGGCCGGCGTCCGGTCGCAACCAGCACAGCGTCGACCTCGCGCGTTTCGCCGTCGCTCATGGCGACCCTGTAGCCGCCGGCGCTCTTGTCGATGCGCGTGGGCAAGGCGCCCGCGTGGTGGACGACGCCGGCGGCGGTCAAGGCCTCGGCGACCCGTTTGCGAAGATCGGCGTCGAAGCCGCGCAACGGCATGTCGGCGCGGTAGGCGAGCGCGACCTCCGCCCCGAGGCGCGTGAAAATGCTCGCAAACTCCACCGCGATGTAGCCGGCGCCGACGATGAGGAGCCGCCGCGGGAACGTCGGCAGGTCGAAGATTTCATTGGACGACAGGCCCCATTCGAGGCCCGGAATATGGGGCGCGAGCACCGGCGCGCCGCCCGTGGCGACAAGGATGTAGCGCGCGCTTGCCGTCCGGCCGTCCGAGAAATGGACCTCATTGGGACCGGCGATGGTCGCGCGGGCGCGGAGGAGCTCGACATTCGCATTGCCGAGCGTCTGCTCATAGAGCCCCGAGAGGCGGGTGATTTCCTTCTCCTTGGCGGCGACAAGCGTGGGCCAGTCGAAGGCGGCCTCGCCGACCCGCCAGCCGAAGCCTTTCGCATCCTCGAATTCGTCCCGGAAGCGGCTCGCCAGGACATAGAGCTTCTTTGGCACGCAGCCGCGGATCACGCAGGTCCCGCCAACGCGATATTCCTCGGCGATGGCGACCCGAGCGCCATGGCTCGCCGCGATGCGGGCGGCCCGCACGCCGCCCGAGCCCGCGCCGATGACGACGAGATCGTAATCATGTCTGCTCATGCCGCGCCGCCCATGGGGTCGCCGACGATGCGAACGCCGGACGCGCCTGCGACGAAGATCGCCGTCGCGAGGCCGATAAAGAGACCGTGATCCACAACGCCCGGAACGGCCGAAAGCCGCTCGGCGAGCGTCTCCGGCGCGTCGATGGCTCCGAAAGCGCAGTCGAAAATATAGTGGCCGCCGTCGGTTACATAGGGCGCATCGGGCGCGCTCATCCTCTGCGTGATCGCGCCGATCAGGCCAAGGCCCCGCGCGACGCGTTCGATATGGAGCCGAGTCGAGCGCGCGCCGAAACGGTCGATCTCGACGGGTAAGGGAAAGGCGCCGAGCGTCCTGACTTCCTTGGTCGCGTCGGCGATCACGAACATGCGTTTCGATGCGGCCGCGACGATTTTTTCGCGCAGCAGCGCCCCGCCGCCGCCCTTTATGAGCCGGAGGGACGCATCGAATTCGTCGGCGCCGTCGATCGTGAGGTCGAGTTCCGGCGTTTCGTCGAGCGTCGAGAGACGAATGCCGAGACCTTCCGCCTGTATCCGCGTGCGTTCCGATGTCGGGACGCCGACGACCTCGATCCCGTCGCGCACCCGTTGGCCGAGAAGATCGACGAAATGCGCCGCGGTGGAGCCGGTGCCGAGCCCGAGCCGCATGCCGTGGGTAACGGATTCGAGCGCCGCCTGCGCAGCGGCGCGCTTCATCGCGTCGGCGGAAAGGGTTCTGGTCACGGCGTTCCTACTTGGCGGGTGGCGTGCAGACGACGGAGCTTTCGTTGAGCACGAAGCAGATGGACATCATGCCGGAGCGCAGATCGACCCGGAAGACGCCGCCCTCGCCCGTGTGTCGCGATGCGACGAGCGCATAATCGCTGAAGACGCCGGCCTTGGCCCCTTCGCCGGGAGGATAGCACAAAGTGACGCCAGTTTGTGTCCCTTCCTTCAGGCCATATTGGCAGGCGCCGACTTCGCCCGTCGCCTTGTCCAGACGAAAGACGCGGTTGAGATCGGTTTGCGGCGCGGCCAGAAATTCGTAATTCCCCGCCGCCCTGGCCGGGGCGGCCAAACCCGATGCCAGAAGGGGCGCCGCGAGAAGCGCAAGCCATCGTCGGCCAAGGTAAAACTGCGAAAGACGCATTCCGTCGCTCCTGCTTCGCGAATCGCTCCGCAGTTTATACGCGCCGCCCTGCCTCTCGCCTGAAAATTTGAGGCTCGCTTGATCTCTGCCGGAAGGGCCTTTAGGCCGTTCGGTCATGACCCAGCGCCCGCCCATCCTCGTTTTTGACCTCGACGGCACTCTGGCGGACACCGCCGGGGATCTGATCTCGACTCTCAATGTGCTGCTCGCCCGCGAAGGTCTGCCGGCCGTCGCGCGCTCCGAGGCCCGCAGCCTTGTGGGGGCGGGGGCCCGAGTCCTGATCGAACGCGGTTTCGCCTTGAACGGCGCGCCTTTGGCTCCCGAGCGGATCGACCCGCTGGTGGCCGATTTCCTGGAGCATTACGAGTCCCGCATCGCGGAGGAAAGCGCGCTTTTCCCCGGCGCGCGCGCGGCGCTCGAGCGCTTCTCCGGGGCGGGCTTCCGCCTCGCCGTCTGCACCAACAAGCCGGAGCGGCTTGCCCGTCTCCTGCTTGGGAAACTCGACGTCGCCGACCGTTTCGCGGCGATCTGCGGACGAGGAACCTTCCCCATGCACAAGCCCGACCCCCGCACGCTGGCGCTGACCATCGAGGCGGCGGCCGGCGACCCGCGCCGGGCGGTGATGGTGGGGGACTCCAAAACCGACATCGACACCGCCAGGGCGGCCGGCGCGCCGGTCGTCGCGGTCGATTTCGGCTATACGGATACGCCCGTGGCGGCGCTCGCCCCCGACCAAGTGATCTCGCACTTCGACGACCTCTGGGCGGCGACGAAGGCCATCCTGGGCTTATCCGCCTTCGAGCGCACTTGACGGGAGGGCCGCGCGTCTCTTACA
Source organism: Methylocystis sp. IM3 (assembly GCF_038070105.1). Classification (NCBI taxonomy): domain Bacteria; kingdom Pseudomonadati; phylum Pseudomonadota; class Alphaproteobacteria; order Hyphomicrobiales; family Methylocystaceae; genus Methylocystis; species Methylocystis sp. IM3. Next base: position 764,418 of record NZ_JBBPBZ010000002.1, read on the forward strand.
GGGAAGCGGTCCGCGTCGAGACGCGACGGGCGGCTAGCTCAGCGGGAGAGCACTCCCTTCACACGGGAGGGGTCACAGGTTCAATCCCTGTGCCGCCCACCATTAAAATCAAAGACTTGCGTAGTGAAAGCCTAGCCATAGTAAGCGCGCTAGCTACCAAATATCTGCCAAACCAAAAAACGCCCCGCCAGTTTTTCTGTGGTCGGGGCGTCTGATGGTGCGCTCAAATCGCGACGATCTGAAAGACTGCGAAAATCAATAGCAGAAAGCCCTCCAGCGTTACGGCAAGAGCGATGGCTTGGTCAGACATGGTAAGCTCACAGGCAAGCGCGGCCTCCCATGGAAGGAAATGCGGGAAATGATTTTCAGTTCCCGATAGCTAATCAAACTCCAAAACAAAAACGCCCTGCCGGTCCATCCGCGGTCAGGGCGTCTCGCTGCGGCCAATCGTACTCGGCCCGTGGTAAGCTATCGGCGTGTGGCGTGATTTGAACGTGGGCGAGCCGTAGAGCCAATCCGGCCTGAGCGCGGGCTTGGTGCACTCAGGCCGTTTCGGCTGAAATAGAGGCGACCCTCATCAACTGCTCGATATCGCCGGCCTGCGGGGATGATGGCAAGCTCGACTGAACTGAGACAAATGGGCGCGCGCCCGGATCGTTGCTGAAATCGCGGCGCCCTCTCCGGCTTTCTGGATTAGCTCCGCCATCGCCGCTTCGACGCCCGCGAAGCCAGAGGGGCGCCGGGCTCGGGCCTGCGCCGCCGCAAAGTGGATGCATCTCGGCCATGTCCAAGGATCATCGTCGCCAATGTGCCAGCCCTTGGAGCGGGCATATCTCCAGTGACTCCAAGCCGCCCGCATGGTGGCCCCGCGGTCGTAGTCGGCCGTCATAGCCGTCCCCGATCGTAGGTTTGTTCCGCCCGGGGACCAGAAGCCACTCGGCGATCTGCATCAAGAGCTCCGTCGGGCGATCTGTCGCCATGGAGAGCGCGGCAAGCGCCCTCACAGCCTTGCACTGAAGAAGGATTCCGGCGCTCCATATCCGCCTCATGGGTCCGCCGATGCGATCTGTTGCTTCGTCCATCGTGAATTTCTCCGTTCTGTCTACTTAGTCGGAATCGGTGTATCCCGGCGGCCATCGGGTTGGGAAACGCCAGCCGCCGCGTTTATCTTGTGTCGGCGCCCGGCCCTTGCTCGATCGGTAGAAGCACTCCCACGCGAGCCACTCGCGAGAGCCGCTGGAGAGCCAAACGCTTTCATCCGTACGGGCGGCGACGGCGTGATCCGCGAAGGCCCGCGCCGCCGCCGCGATCTGGCGCGCCGAGCGTTTCTCGATGACCATGCGCTCAACCGTGGCGGCGAGTTCGGCAATCGAACCGGGCGCGCCCTCGCACGCGACGCGCACGCGTGTTTTTTTGGGACTTTGATTTGATGCAGGGGAAAACTGCATCGTGATTGCTCTTTGGTGAGGCTGGAGCGAGGGCATGGGACGCGCAGCCCCGGCGGTTGGCCGAGGTGCGTTCCAGCCCTTGCGATCTTGCTTGCTCAAGCCGGCCGTCGCATCAGGCCCGGCGGGAGCAAGCGGCGCCCCGTCGGTCGACGCTCTCTCATTGCGAGCGAAATCGGTCGACTGAGAACGTGTCGGACGGAGCTCTGTTGGAGCGCAGGGGAGCCATCCCCGCGAGCTGTTGGATCAGGACGACGCAGTTGCTGAGCGCGCTTCCAGAGGTGGCTTCCCCTTGGCGTCTCGATAAGCTCCGTAACGAAGATACCGGTTCGGGCATGCCAGGATCGCTTCGTTCGGATCGAGCTTGCTGAATTTTTCGAGGAGACGTACGCTTGCGCCGGGCAAAGAGCGGGGCATCGATATGTCTATTGAAGATCGCAACGTAGCTATTGCGGAAAACGCCTATCGCCTCTGGCGCGACAGCAAGGGCGGAAGCATCGATCATTGGCTGAGCATTATGGCGAGCGAACTCGAATTCCGCTCATTGGCGCAAGGTCAGCCAGACGCGTTGTCTTTCACCAGACCCTGTAGCGGGCTGGCGGAAGTCGAAAATTATCTGCGGGAACTCACATCGAACTGGGAGATGATCGACTACGTCGTTGATCATTATGTGGCGCAGGGCGATCGCGTTGTGGCGATCGGCCGAACGGCGTGGCGGAACAAATCGACGGGCAAGGCGGTGGATACCCCCAAGATCGATGTCTGGCGCTTCAACGCCGATGGCAAGGCCCTGGAGTTTTCCGAATATTATGACACGGCCATGGTGCTCGCGGCGGCCATCTGACCTCTGGTCGCCGTTGGAAAAGACTTTGGGCCTCCGAATGAATATCCGTCGCTCTTCTTGCGCGCCCTCGGACAGGTCGGCGCGCTTTTCATCGTCGCGCACGGCTGTACGACATTTCGTCTGAAGACATGCCGGGAACCCGTGCTCAAGTTCGAGCGTTAGCGAAGCAAGAGGCGCACGGAAAAAAGATTGAGTGACGCAGTGGCGCGGCGTAGCGCCGGAGACTGCCGTTGCGAATGAGGAGGTATAAATGCCGAGCAGGAAGAAAACAGCGTCCGCTCTTGTCTTTCTCTTAGTGGTCGTATCGGCGGCGACAGGTTTCGTTGGCGTGGCGCGCGCTGACGATCCGTCGCGCATGTCCTGTTACGAACTCTGGTATGCACGCAATGCGATTTACGCAAGAAACGGTTACTGTTTCAACACGGACAGGGCCAAATCCGTATTTGGAGACGGCTGCTTCCCGCCCTACGGCCGCGTGAGGGGGTGGGAAAAGAACTATGTGAATGAATTGCAGATGTGGGAACGGCGCAGAGGGTGCTGAGACCCGGTCGTCATGCGGGGGGCCGTAGCAGTTTCTTCCGCTTCTGGCTCGGGCGCGCTCGAGACAGGCGGCAATACGCCATTGCGAGCGATGAGACGCGAGAATCGGCGACGAGCAAGGACGGCCCCCTTGCCTCTCATGATGGGTTTGTTGGGCCCCATGGGTCGTTGGCCGCTTTTTTGATTCAGCTTGTCTTGAAATCCACGGTCAGTGAGGTGCCGCCGCTTCTTCCGACCTCTAGCGAGCCCCCGAGTTGGGTCGCGAAGGCTTCCATGATGCCCATCCCCAGTGAGCCCGCGTCCGTATCCGCGCCTTGAGCCGCCATGCCTGGCCCGTCGTCACTGATGCTCAGGTGCAGGCGACCATTCTCGTCTCTGGCGAGAGAAACCTCGAAGCGCGTGCCCAGCCCCCTGGAGAACACATGTTTCGCCGCATTGATCGCCGCCTCGTTCACGAGCAGCGTCATGGCGGTCATCTGGTCGATGGTCAGGTCCGAGGCCCCGCTGACATCGATACGGATCGCGACCGGCAAATCCCGCAAGGCGTTTCCGATCATTTCGCGAAGGAGCGGCTCGAGTCCCTTGTCATAAGCCGTGCCGTCGTTCAGCCTGCGATGCAGCTGCGCCATGGCCATGATCCGGTCCTCGGCGTCACTGAGCGTCTGCGCCGCGATGACGGGATTGCGTAAATTTCTCTGTGCGTTTCGCAACAAGGCCACAACCAGTTGCAGATTGTTCGCCACGCGATGCTGAAGCTCGGAGAACAATGTCTCCTGAACAGCTTTCGCCAGCTCCACGCGCCGGATCGTTTCACGGAGAGCGGCGACCAGAAGGATAATGAAGCCGCCAACGAGCAGGAAGCCGCCGAGCGACCCGAGGGTGGTCTGGTCCTTGATGGCGAAAGAGTGAAGCGGCTCCATGAAAAAGTACCAGCCGGTGAGGGCGGACAAAATCAGCACGAATACGCCTTGCCGCCAGCCGCATATGAGCGTTGCGATCGCGATCGCCGGCCAGAAGGTCAGAAATTTCATTCCCGCGAGAATGGGGTTGAACAGCACCCTGACTGCAACGCTCGCGGTGAATATGGCCAGTGCGACAGTCCAGGACATAAGCCCCTGGCGCTTTATCGATACAGTGTGGATCTTGTGCACCCAGGGCATAAGGGGCCTTCATGGCTGAGCCGTGCAAAGACGCATGCCTTTAAACTGAGCCGGGCGCCGCTTGTTCCCGCCGGGGCTTGCGACCCAAGAAACGGCAAGACCGAGAAATATTCAGCACTCGTTAACCATTGTACTCGACCTTTTGCCGCACTCATCCAAGTCGCTTAGGCATGATGAAGGGCGCGGAACATGAGCGAGCGAAAAAGAAAGCTATTCGACTTACTGGTCATATGCGTCCTGCGGTACGGGCAGACGCAGGACAACCGCTTCGCTCTCGCTTCATTGGTAACTTGCCAGGCCTTGCAGGGCGTCCCAAGAGGGCAGGTCGTCGGCTACGTCGAAGGCAAGTTGACGGAGCTTCAGGAGCGGGTCATCGCGCTGATGGCGCCGCACAGCAAGGCGGACGAGAGCTATGCGGTGCTCGCGGCCTTCGTGCGATCGATGGGGCTGGCAAAGGCGCTCGGCGGCGAGAAAGCGCGGCTCTTCGACAGTGATCGCGCCAGAACTGGTTTGCGTCGTCTCGCTCCGGAGCTAGCGGACGCCATCGACGCCGGCGACGTTCGACTAGCTTACAACTTCCTGAAGTTGCAGCATACTTTGAGGGCGGCTTAATCACTTATCCGGCGACGGCGCGGGACTGCGGCCGGTTCTCCAGAAAAGCCGCGCCCGCGTCTGTGTCGAAGCGGGGTGCGCAGGAGGTCTTGACGAACGGGCGGGGCTTAACATGTGAGGTGGTTGGCCCGGTCTTTCACGAGTACCCATCATGCCTGGCGTTGTCTTGGGCAATCGGCTCGCTCTGCTGACCTCTTTTGGAGGCGCATTGTTGGGAGCCGTAGTACTCTCGGCGGATTGCAGGGCCAGTTTCTTCGACGAGCTGTTCGGAGTCGAGGATTATGTCCGCTCCCCTGCCATCCCCCGCGTCGCGTCAACGAAAATTGGCGTTCGCAGGCCAATAGGTCATTCAAGACCGCATATAGCCTATTTTCCGCGCCATCGGCGCGAAAGGCCAATTGCATTTCTTCTCCCTGAACCGGACAGCCGCAGTGAGGCGCCCGACAACCGCGCCGCAACGGGAAGCCGGCCGATCAAGCCGGCCTTTTGCGCACGCAGCGGCGCCGCTATCAAGGATGCGTCGAAATTCCGTCAGTTGTTGCAGGACAAGACGCTCCGCTTCGGAGACATTGTCGTGACGGAAACGGGCATCCGGGTCTTCGAGGGCCATGCAACCTGCCCCCACGCGCCAAGAGATTTCGTCACGCTCGCCGACGCAGACCTTTCCAGAAGAAAGCTCGGCGCTCTTTCGAAACTGGATGACGCCATAAAAGCCGTTCACGTGCGTTATGCGCATCGCTAGCCATCGTTCCCGGTTTCCCGGGTGCGGGGCGTTGCGTTCTGCCTGCGAGGGAAATCGTACGGTGCAGCGCGACCGGAGGACAGACCAAGGCGCAGACGAGCTCGCCGACCGCGTCCGCGGTTGCGAAATCGCCGATCCAGATGATAACGACCCCTTTGCTTATTTCGCACAGCGCGAACAAACCATGGACAGACGCCCTGGCGCGTAAATCACGCAGAAGTCCGGGCCCTGGATCAAGCCGACGCGTCGCGGTCGCCGCTCGTCGATCATGCAGTCTGAGAGGGGCCTGGCTAAGATGCACTCCAAGTCTCCCTCATCTGACGCATGAACCATCACGAACGCGAGGATCGACCCGCAATCGGGCGCTTGCATGGCGGAGGAGGGCCGTCACGAAAGTGCGACAGGTCTCTTCATTCTCCCGGTCGTGAACAGGCAGCCTTGAGCGCGCCCGTCTTCAGGAGTATGGATTGTCCGCTCTGGCGGAAATCGACATGACCAGCATCGCCGTCATCAACGCCGGCTCCTCGAGCATCAAATTTGCGATCTTTTCCGCCCTGTCGAAGCCCGAGCTGAGGCTCAGGGGGATCGTCGAGGGGATTGGCGCGGCGCCGCGTGCGAGGCTCTCGGACGCTCGGGGCGCGACGCTGTTGAAAGAAAATTTCCCGCCCGCCGGCTTCGATCACGCGGCGGCGACGCGGACGATGATGCGCCTGGCCGCGCCCTGGCTGGAGGGACATGACATCGCCGTCGTCGGTCATCGCGTGGTTCATGGCGGAGCGGAATTCTCGAGGCCGTTGCGTCTGAACGCGGAAATCGTGGACCGCCTGGCCGCTTTCATCCCGCTGGCGCCGCTTCATCAACCGCACAATCTCGCCGTGATCCGGGCCATGTTCTCGGCACATCCCGAACTGCCGCAGATCGCTTGTTTCGATACGGCGTTCCATCGCAGTCAGCCGCCCATCGCGCAGGCCTTCGCCATACCGCGCGAATATGCCGAGGCCGGCGTGAGACGCTACGGGTTTCACGGAATCTCCTACCAATATGTGAGCGGGCGGCTGACGGAGATCGCCCCCGAAATAGCAATGGGTCGGGTCATTGTGGCCCATCTCGGCAATGGGGCGAGCCTCTGCGCGATGAGCGGGGGCTGCAGCGTTGCAAGCACGATGGGTTTCACCGCCGTGGACGGGCTGATGATGGGCACTCGCTGCGGCGCGCTCGATCCCGGCGTGCTCATCCACATGATGGATAATTACGGCATGGGCGCCCGCGAGCTCGAGGATTTGATCTATCGCAGATCCGGGCTTCTGGGCGTCTCTGGCGTCTCCTCCGACATGCGGACCTTGCGAGCCTCCAGTGCGCCGGAAGCCAGGGAGGCGATCGCTCTTTTTGTCTACCGCATCCTGCGCGAGGCCGGTTCGCTGGCCGCGGCGCTCGGGGGGCTCGACGCTCTGGTCTTCACCGGCGGGATCGGAGAAAACGATCACGAGACCCGTGCGGAGGTCGCCGCCGGCTGCGCATACCTCGGCCTCGTTTTGGACGACGAGGCCAACCGGCGGGACATGCTGAGAATTTCAGCGAAGAATTCGACGATCGCCGCCTTCGTTGTCCCGACCAATGAGGAACTCGAAATCGCGCGCAGCGCAATGGCGCTGCGCGGCGGGTGATGAGTCTCCTGCTATTCATGTAAACTCGAGCCCGAGCTTTTTGGCTGCTGATTCGGGACGCCTCGGTCGGCCGGGCCAAGGACAGGAAACCGGCTGATGTCTAGAAAAACCCTGCTGATTCTGCTTGCGGCCGTCGCCGTCGTCGGGTCGTTCTTCGGTTATCAGTACTGGCTCGACGTCCAATCGCGGCTGCCACCCGGAATCGTTTCGGGCAATGGCCGGCTCGAGGGCAAGCTCGTCGACATCGCCGCCAAGGAGCCGCTGCGAGTCAAGCAGATCTTCTTCGACGAGGGCGACCTCGTGAAGCCCGGCGACGTCGTGGCGCAGATGGACACCAACACGCTCGAAGCCCAACTCGCCGAAGCAAAAATGAATGTGGTCGCGACCCAGGAAAAGGAGGCGGTCGCCCAGGCGACGATCCAGCGGACCAAGGCGCAGATCGATCTTGCGAAAATTGAGGTCAAACGCAGCCAGGCGCTCGTCGCCCAGCGCGCCGGCTCGCAGCGGGAGCTCGATGTGCGGATGACCTCTCTGAAAACGACCTCCGCCGCCTTGCAGGAGGAAGAGGCGAAGGTGCGCACCATCCAGCAGCAGGTCGAAGTGGCCAAGGCGCAGGTTGCGACTATTCAGACGCGCATCGACGACGCCACGTTGCGCTCGCCGGTGCTGGGGCGCGTCCTCTACAAGCTGGCGGAGGTCGGCGAGGTCCTCGCCGCCGGCGGCAAGGCGATGACGCTCGTCAATCTCGAAGACGTTTATATGGAAATCTATCTTCCGGCCGCGGATGCGGCGCGGGTGAAGATCGGGGCCGAGGCCCGCATCGCTTTCGATCAGACTGCGGGCCGATCGATCGCGGGCTATGTCAGCTTCGTTTCTCCGGAGGCGCAATTTACGCCAAAGCAGGTGGAGACCCGCAGCGAGCGTGAGAAGCTCATGTTCCGCGTGAAGATCAAGGTGCCGGAAAAGACGGTCAGCGGCTTCATCGAATCGATCAAGACGGGCGTGCGCGGCGTGGGTTACGTGAAGCTCGACGAGTCCGCCGAGTGGCCGGCATGGCTGCAAAACCCGATCACGCCGCCGGAGACGAACGGCAAGTCCGCCGACAAAGGCTGACGAAGCGCAACCCCATAGTTGATCACGCCTGCAAGAGTCCGGGACGATGAGCACAGAGTCTCTCGACGTCGCAAAGCCGGGAACAGCCCACGCGCCTCCGGTTGTTTCCATAAAGGGCGTGATCCATCGCTATGGAGATACGCTGGCGATCGACGATTTTTCGCTCGACATTCCGAGCGGCCGCATGGTCGGGATCATCGGCCCCGACGGAGTCGGCAAATCCACTTTGATGGCGCTCATCGCCGGCTCGAAGACCATTCAGCAGGGGCAGGTGATCGCGCTCGGCGGCGATATGGCCGACGCGCGCCATCGGCGCGGCGCCTGTCTGCGCATCGCCTATATGCCCCAGGGTCTCGGCAAGAACCTCTATTTCGAGCTGAGCGTGCGCGAGAATGTCGACTTCATGGCTCGGCTCTTCGGACTGTCGGGGACCGCGCGCCCGGTGAAAGTGAAGGAGTTGCTCGACGCCACGGGCCTCGGCCCCTTTCCGGACCGCCCGGCCGGCAAGCTTTCGGGCGGCATGAAACAGAAGGTGGGCCTGTGCGGCGCGCTCGTGCACGAGCCCGACCTTCTCATTCTGGACGAGCCGACGACCGGCGTCGACCCTCTGTCGCGCCGTCAGTTCTGGGCGCTCATCGACGACATTCGCGCCAGCCGGCCGAGCATGAGCGTGCTCATCTCGACCGCCTATATGGACGAAGCCCAGAGGTGGGACTGGATCGTGGCCATGGACGCCGGCAAGGTGCTGGCGACCGGCGCGCCTGCCGAACTGATGGCGAAGACGGGCGCCAGCGATCTGGAAGAATGTTTCGTCCGGCTTCTCCCCGAGGAGAAGCGCACCGGCCATGTGGCGCTCACGATCCCGCCCCGTCCGGAAGGCGTGAAGGAGATCGCCATCGACGCGAGGGGGCTGACCCGCCGTTTCGGCGATTTCGTCGCAGTCGATCATGTGACGCTATCGATCGAACGCGGCGAGATATTCGGTTTTCTCGGCTCGAACGGCTGCGGCAAGTCCACAACGATGAAAATGCTGACCGGACTGCTGCCGCCGACCGAAGGCGCGGCGACGCTTTTCGGCCAGGCCGTCGACGCCGGCAGCATCGAGGTGCGCAAGAACATCGGCTATATGACCCAGGCCTTCTCGCTCTATGGCGAGCTCACCGTGCGCCAGAATCTGGTTCTCGATGCACGGCTTTATCATATACCGGCCGAGAAGGCCCAAGAGCGCATCGCCAGCCTCGTCGAGAAATTCGGACTCGGCCCCTATATGGACGCGCTCGCCGGCGATCTGCCCATGGGCCTCCGTCAACGCCTGTCGCTCGCCGTCGCCGTTCTGCACGACCCGCCGCTCCTCATCCTCGACGAGCCGACATCGGGCGTGGATCCGGTCGCGCGCGACAGTTTCTGGGAGCTTTTGATCGACCTGTCACGCAATCAGGGCGTGACCATCTTCGTCACCACCCATTTCATGAACGAGGCGATGCGCTGCGACCGCATCTCGCTCATGCATGCGGGGAAGGTGCTCGCCTGCGACGCGCCACAAAAGCTCATCGACGCGCGCGGCGCCGAAAATCTGGAGGAAGCCTTCATCGGCTATATGGAAGAGGCGATCGGCGCCTCCGCCGAGGAAAAGCGACAGGAGGCCGAGGCGGCGACGGCCGCGAAGGCGCTCGAGACGCCCGAGACCGCGCATCTTGCGGGGATGGCTTTGCGGCTTGCGCGCATGTTCGCCTACAGCGTCAACGAGACGATGCAGATCCTGCGTGATCCGGTCCGACTGGCCTTCGCGTTCATCGGCTCGGCGTTGCTCATGCTGGTGTTCGGATTTGGCATCACCACCGATGTCGAGCATATCCGCTACGCCGCCCTTGATATGGACCATTCTCCCGAGAGCCGGGCCTATCTCCAGCAATTTTCGGGAACGCCGCGCTATTTCCTCGAGACGCTCCCTGTCGCGTCCTCTGAGGATGCGCTCGAGCGGCTGCGTTCCGACGATATTTCGCTCGTCATCGAAATCCCGCCGGGGTTCGGCCGCGATTTGCGCAAGGGATCGAGGGCCGAGATTCTCGCGCAGGTCGATGGCGCCAACACGTTTCGCGGCGAAACTGTTTCGCAATATGTCCAGGGCGTTCAGGACAAAGCGCTTCGAGACCCCGCCAATGGCCTGAACGTCACGCCGCCCAAATATACGGCGCGGTTCCAGGAACGCTACATGTACAATCCGACGTTCGAGAGCGTGTACGCCATGGTCCCGAGCGTTCCGCCGATTCTTCTCATTCTCATTCCCGCCATTCTGATGGCGATCAGCGTCGTGCGCGAGAAGGAGCTCGGCTCCATCATCAATTTCTATGTGACGCCAACCGGACGCTTCGAATATCTGCTCGGAAAGCAGCTTCCCTATATCGCCATCGGCATGCTCAATTATTTCATTTTGGCGGCCATGGCGGTCTGGGTTTTCGGCATTCCAGTCAAGGGCAGTTTTCTCATGCTGACCCTCTGCACCCTTCTTTATGTGACGACCACGACGGGCCTGGGTCTCGTCATCTCGACCTTTGTGAGCAGCCAGGTGGCGGCTGTTTTCATCACGGCAATCGTCACGCTCGTGCCGACGATCCAGTTTTCCGGCCTGATGCAGCCCGTTTCGACTCTCGCTGGCCGCGCGAAGCTCGTGGGCACGATCTGGCCGACGACCTATTACATGCACGCGAGCAAGGGCGTCTTCACCAAGGGCCTCAGCGCCGATCTGCTCATGCAGGACATTATCTTCCTTGCCTGCTGCATTCCGGTCCTCTGGGCTGTGAGCGCGCTCGCGCTGAGGAAGCAGGAGAAGTAGCCGACCATGAAGATGCTGCTCAACATCCTGTGGCTGGGGATCAAGGAGCTGCGCAGCCTGGGCAGCGATCTCGTTATGATGATCTTCGTCGCCTACGCCTTTACGGGGGCGATTTACATACAGGCGACCGGCACGTCGAGTGAGGTGAACAATGCCTCGATCGCTTTTGTTGACGAGGACCATTCCGCCCTCTCGAAGGAGCTGATGAACGCTTTCTATCCACCGCGCTTTCAGGAGCCCGAGATCATCGGAGTCAATGAGGTCGAAACCGCGATGGACGAAGGCCGCTTCATGTTCGTGGTGACCATTCCTCCCCGCTTCGAGTCGAATCTGAGGGCAGGGCGTCACCCCGACATCCAGCTCAGCATCGACGCCACCGCCATGCAGCAGGCGTCGATCGGGGCCGGCTATATCAGGAACATCGTCAACGACCGCATCACCTCCTTCTTCACGCGCGGGAGCGGGGTCAAGCCGCAGCCGATCGATCTCGTCATCCGCCGGATGTTCAATCCCAATGGCGTCACCGCCTGGTTCACGAGCGTCGTCGGCATCATCAATCAGATCTCGATGCTCACCATCATCCTGACGGGCGCCGCCGTCATCCGCGAGCGCGAACATGGGACGCTGGAGCATCTTCTCGTCATGCCGCTGACCGCCTTTGAGATCGCCATGGCCAAGGTCTGGGCGAACAGTCTCGTGATCCTGTTGGCGACGTCGGCTTCGCTCTATCTCGTCGTGATGAAAACGCTCGACGTGCCCTTCGCGGGCTCTGTCGCACTGTGGTTTTCAGGCGTCGTTCTCTATCTATTTTTCGCGACCGCGCTTGGCATATTTCTCGGCACTGTTTCGCAATCCATGGCGCAGTTCGCGCTTTTGATTATTCTCGTCGTTGTCGTCCTGCAGCTTTTGTCCGGCGGGAGCACGCCCGTGGAGAGCCAGCCGCAGTGGCTTCAATATCTGACCTTCTTCCTTCCCTCGCGCCACTTCGTGAGTTTCTCGCAGAAGATCATCTATCGCGGTGGGGGCCTTGCGGCCGTCTGGCCGCAATTCGCCATGGTCGGCGCGGTCGGCCTCGCCTTTTTCGTCTACAGCCTTTCGCTGTTCCGGAAATCGATCGCGGTCACGAAGTAAGGACACTTTTCGCTCAAGGGGTCCGGTCGGTCGTCGACTGCGCCCGAGGTCTCGCTTTAACGAAAAATCAACTTTAAGAATTAGGGCGACTCTTTCGTGATTCGCTTGAAGCAAGCGCGCCCGGAAGGATGTTGGGGAGCCCTCATGCGCAGTTGTCAGGCCAAGCGCCGTTCCAGCGCTTTTCCTTTGCCCCTGCTGGGCCTCGCTCTTGTTGTCGGCGGCTGCGCGGTCGGGCCCGATTTTCTGCCGCCCGAAGCCCCGGTCCAGGAGAACTGGATCGAGAAAAGCGACCGGCGCGTTTCCAACAAGGAGGCGAAGGCCGACTGGTGGCGCGTTTTCCACGATCCGACGCTCGATCGGCTCGTTCGCGCCGGCGCCGGCCAGAATCTTCCCGTGCAGATCGCGGGACTGCGTATTCTCGAAGCGCGCGCGCAGCTCGGCATTGCCATTGGCGAGTTGTTTCCCCAGCAGCAGGAGGCGGCGGGCGCGGGGACGTGGAACAAGTTGAGCGAGCGGGTCGCAAACCGGGCCAATCTGCCCAAACATGCCTTCGCCGACTACTCGCTCGGCTTCAATGCGAGCTGGGAGCTCGATTTCTGGGGCCGGTTCCGCCGCAATATCGAGGCCGCGGATGCGGCGATGACTGCGACGATGGCGGATTACGACAACGCGCTCGTCTCGCTCACGGGCGATATTGCGCGCGTCTACACTGAGCTGCGCACCTACGAGACTCTGCTCGAAATCGCGCGGGAAAATGTGCGTCTTCAGAGGGACGGGCTGCAGATCGCGGAGGCGCGTTTCCGCGCCGGCGCGACCTCGGAGCTCGACGTCGTCCAGCAACGCGCCCTGCTCGAGAATACGATCGCCTCCATTCCGGAGCTCGAGACCGGCGCGCAACGCGCGAAAAATGCGCTGAGCGTGCTGCTCGGCGAACCGCCTGGGGGCGTCGAGCCGCTGCTCGGCGGACCGAAAAAGATCCCCGCCGCATCGTCGCGCGTGGCCGTCGGCCTGCCCGCCGAACTGTTGCGCCGCCGGCCGGATGTTCGAGCTGCCGAAATGCGGGCTGCGGCCGAGAGCGCGCGCATCGGCGTCGCGGAGGCGGAGCTTTATCCGCATTTCTATCTCTTCGGCGAAATCGGCGTACAGGCGTCGGATGTCGCCAAGCTCTTCGCGCCGGGGAGCGTGTTCCTGACCGCCGGGCCGAGCTTCCGATGGTCGATTCTCAATTACGGGCGCATCGCGGATGCAGTGCGCGCGCAGGACGCGCGTTTCCAGGCGTCGCTCGTCGCTTACGAGGACACAGTGCTCAAGGCGGCGCGCGAAGTCGAGGACGCGCTCATTGGCTTCCTGAAAGCGCAGCAACGCGCCGGCGCGCTCGAGCGCTCCGTTGCGGCGGCGCAGCGGGCGGTGGAATTGTCGTTCATCCAGTACAAGGAAGGGGCAGAGAACTTTCAGCGCGTTCTCGATGCGCAGACCCGGCTCCTCGAGGAGCGCAACAGGCTGGCGGATACACGCGGATCAATCGCCGCCAATCTTATCGCCCTTTACCGGGCGCTGGGCGGCGGGTGGGAAATCCGCAGCGGCAAGCCGATCGTACCGGACGCGATGCAAGCGCAGATGGCCGCGCGCACCGATTGGGGGAGGCTTCTGCCGGCGCCGCCCGCGCCCGCGGTTGATCAGCTGCGGGCGCCGCCGGCGGCCGGCGAGACCGTGCCGCTCATGCGGCCGGATGACGAGCCCGCCATCCCGGCAGGCTTCCCGCTCCAGCCGGGCAGGCCCGCGAATCCATAATTTGCCCGGCAGGACGCCCCACACACAGAAATGCGTGGGGCGTTTTCCCGAGTTTGACGGCGCTTGCGACTAGAACGGGCCAAGCCCCAATCCGAACATGCCGCCGCCGACGCCGAGACCGAACAGGCCGCCATCCCCGGCATAACCATATGCGCCATAAGGCGACGCCGCGTATGTCGCGCCGGCATAACCATAGGTTCCGCATCCGCCGCAGCACGATCCGCCATAGCCGTAAGCCGCCGGAGCCCCGTAACCATAGGCGACAGGAGCGGCGTAACCATAGACGGCCCGCCTCATATAGCCCCAATGGTGGTGATGATGGCGGTGCCAGCCCTTGCTCCAACCATAGTGCGAGCCACAGCGCCGATAGACATGCGCATCGGCGGCGGTGGTGAAAACGAGCCCCGCGCTTGCGGCGATGGCCGTCGCCAGGGCGATCGTCTTGACGCATTTGAGACTCATAATGCCCTCCTGCTTGCAAAGACCGCGCCCAGCGCCCCAATCGGCCTGCCTTTTGGTTGGCGCCGCGACTGACAGGCGGTCGATATCGCCGGCAAGTTGGGCTCGCTGGCGCCTTGTCAAGCGGGGCGGCGGAAAAGGGCGCAGCAGAAAGCGCGTGGCGCCGTGAGCAGGGCCGGCAGGCCAAAAAGCCCGCGATCGCCGCAATCAAACCCCTCGAATGCGTCGCTCTTTCGCTATAGCCTCGCGCCGCCCGCGCCGGGCAAGCAGGAGTTCATGATATGCCGAAGCCTTTTGATGTTTTTGTCTACGAAGCGCCGGACGCGCTCGCCGTGCATTGGGGGTGGGCGCTCGCCCTGGGCGTCGTCATTGGCGTCCTCGGCGTTCTCGCCATCCTTCGGGCCACGACCGCCACCAAGATCGCCGTCGGCTTTCTCGGTATCTTGCTCATCGTCTCCGCCGCCTCGATTCTGCTGTTCAGTCTTTCCGTCGCCGGCCTGTGGACCGAGTTCTTCGTTCAGGTCCTGTGGGGCGTCCTGGTGGGCGTCGTCGGCGTCATCCTGCTGACGCGGCCCATGCTCAGCGCCGAGGCGATCACGCTGGTGATCTGCTTCTATTTCCTCATCAGCGGGCTCTCGACGATCGGCTTCGCCTTCACCTCTCATCTCGAGGGCATGTGGGTCTATCTTCTGCAGGGCGGCGTCAGCCTGTTCCTCGGCGTGCTCCTGCTGGTGGGATGGCCTTTCACGGGCGACTGGGCGATCGGGACGTTCATCGGCATCGATCTGCTGTTCAAGAGCGGATCGATCATCGCCCTCGCCCTCGGCCTGCGCGCGATCTCCGAAGGGCCTCTGTTTTAGCGCGCTTTCCGCCGAAGCGGGAACCGGTTCGGCGGTAGAAGCACGAACAAACAAGAAGCTGGAGCTTCGATCCGAGTCCAACGGATCGGACTCCAGGCCCCTTGTCCGACAAAAAGCAGAGGGCCGTCGCCTCGGCCCTCCTCTCCGCCAGGGAAGCCCGGCAAGCATTTTTGGCTTTTCGGGCGAACAGTTGCGCCTGTATGGTCGCGGCAGGCGGCTGCGCCGGGATCCGGCCGGCCGCCACGCGAGCTGGCGCGCGCATCCCGTCGGGGCGAGGGCAGGCGAGGGCATGCATATCGTCGCATTCGTGACGCAAAAGGGCGGGGCCGGCAAAAGCACGCTTGCGAGCAATCTGGCCGTCGCCGCCCATCTCGCCGGCGAGCGCGTCTTCATCTGCGACCTCGACCCCTTGCAGTCTCTCGTCAAATGGTCGAGGCTACGTCAGCAGATCGACATCCCTGTCGAGCATATTCCGCTGGAGAAGCTCGCCCCCGCGCTCGATGCGCTTCGCGGGAACGGCGTCACCGCCGTGGTCATCGACACGCCAGGCGCCCATTCCGAAGCTTCGACGCAGGCCATTCGCGCCGCCGATCTGTGCATCGTCCCGGCGCGCCCGAACGCGCTCGATCTCTGGGCCAGCGAGGAGACAGTCGCGCGAATCAAGGCGGCGCGGAAGGATTACGCCTTTCTGCTCAATCAATGCCCTCCGGCCCGGCAGGGCGGGCGTATCGCCCGAGGCGCGCGCGCGCTCGAGGACATCGGGGCCCTGCTCTCGCCGATGGTGTCGACCCGCGTCGATTATCAGGAAGCGGTCCTGCTGGGTCTCGGCGTCTGCGAGCTGAAACCCGCAGGAGCCGCGGCGCAGGAAATGACGGCGCTGTGGGCCGCGGTGAGCGCAAGACTGGGCGAAATCGACAGGCAAAGGCTGGCTGCTCGCGCCCAGTCGAATCCCGCCCTCGCCTCCTATCGCGACCTCGTCGACCAGGCCGCCAGAATGGGCGGCGTTTACGCCGATTTCTTCAAGGCCTTCCTGCCGGCCGGCGGTCCGGACCGGGGCAGGGCCGCGGCCGAGGACGAGGATGAAGAGCGCCGGCGCCGCCGGCCTTCGTGAAGGGGATGGGGGCTCGGTCCGCGGACCTTCTTCGACCCGCCGACGTTTATTCAGGCGTCGGCGGGCGCTCCCCGCGCCCATGCAGAGGTCGCGAGATGGTCGCGCTCGAGTCGCTTTTTCTGGCCGCGCTGCTCAGCGCCTTCATCGGTTTCGTGGCCTTCGTCGCGCTCGCCAGCCCACAGGCCAGCGGATCGGCGCAGTTGCGCGGCGCACTCGTGGGGATCGTCGTCGCGGCGAGCGTGGCGGCGGTGGGCGCATTTTTTCTCTACGCCATCAGCTCGGGCGAGACGCTCCCGCAGACGGTCTCCGACGCCGGGCCCTGACGGGCGCGGCGGCTGGCCCGGAGGGGCTTTAATTCCGGCCGCCCCGATACAATATCGAAGCCACTCAGGAAGGGGTTCGCTTCATGACCGACAATACCAACGACGATATGGACGGCCTGTCCGACCCCTTTAGCTACGAGGATCTCGTTTCGCAGCGGGCGATGGCTTTTTACCATGTCGCGCGGTTGACGGACACCGTTCAGGACGAGGCGGTGAAGGAGCTCTGCCTGACCATGTTGCGCAAGCTCAACGCCAGCATAAAGGCGCCGTCGACGGCCGAGCTGCGGAGCATAGAGGGCTCCAAGAGCCGATGACCGAGCGCATCCCTCAGGTTGTGGCAGTCGAGCCACAGTTGATGTGGTTTCTTTTTTCTTGCTGAGATTGAACACAGTTTTGCCACAGGTCGCGCCTCCAATCAACGCGTGCTCTCCTTGGGCATTTCCTCCCTGAACTTGGGCCGCTGGCCAACCAGCGGCTCCTTTTTTGTCCGCACACGGGCTGTGGCCTGTGGAGAACCGGCCTAAAACGCTGTTCTTTCGCGGCTGATGGGGCGTGAACCGTAATCCGGGCGGTTTCTCGGCGCGCGGCGATCGCGTATGATCCTGTCAGCCTGCGTGCGACCAGCGCGGGAATCGACGCAATTTATGAAGGGACGTGTGAATGCGCATCTTTATCCGCCTCTCGGCTCTGCTGACTTTGTTCGTGGCGGCGCCGGCCTTCGCTCAAGGCACGGCCGCTCAGCGCGCCGCCTGTGAGGACGACGCCTACCGCTTTTGTCAGGCGCAGGTGCCGGATGCGATCGCGATCGAGAAATGCCTGAAGGCCAACGCCGCGTCGATCTCCGGCGATTGCCGCGCCGAACTGGGATTGGCGAGCTCGGCTTCAGCCGATCCCGCTCCCGCGACGGGCGGCAAGAAGCGCAAGCACTAATCGAGCTGAATGAGAGCGGCGCGGGCGCTGGCCCGCGCTTCTTTCTGCGGTACGCCGCCAATCATTTCGAAAATTCCCGAAAAATCCTTGGCGCCTCCGCCCTGCGCCTCATAGATGGCGTAGAGCTGCGCCGCCGCCGCGCAGAGCGGCGTCACCGCCCCGGCCTTCGCCGCCGCCGCCTCCGCGAGGCGTAAATCCTTCAGCATGAGCCGCGCCGCGAAACCCGCCTCATAATTCCGATTGGCGGGCGAGCTCGGGACGGGGCCGGGAACGGGGCAGTAGCTCGTCAGCGACCAGGACTGTCCCGAGGAGACGGCCGCGACCTCGAAGAGCGCCTCGGGCGAGAGGCCGATGCGCGACGCGAGCCCAAAGGCTTCGGCGGTCCCGATCATGGTCACGCCCAGCATCAGATTGTTGCACAGCTTGGCGGCCTGCCCCAGGCCCGGCCCGCCGCAATGGAAGACCCGCGCGCCCATCTTTTCGAGCAGCGGCTTCGCCCTCCAGAAAACCTCGGCCTCGGCGCCGCACATGAAGGTCAGGCTGCGCGCGCGGGCGCCGGCGACGCCGCCCGACACAGGCGCGTCGATCGCTCTGGCCTGCGCCATTTCGGCGATCCGATGCGCATGGCGGGCGCTTTCGAGATCGATGGTCGAGCAATCGATGAAAAGGGCGCCTTTGGCCGCGTGCGGCAGCGCGGCGCGCCAGACCTCCAGCACCTGATCCCCGCTTTGCAGCATGGTGACGACGGTCTCGGCCCCCATCGCCGCTTCCTGCGCCGAAGCGGCGATGAGAACGCCCATGGCCGCCGCCGTGTCGCGCGCCGAACTGGCCTGGTCGAAACCTGTGACCTCGTCGCCCGCCGCGGCGAGATGGGCGGCCATGGGCGCGCCCATCGCGCCCAGTCCGATGAAGGCGATGCGGGCCATGAAGATTCCTTTCGCGTCAGGACATGGTCGGCATGATGAAGCTCGCGCCCTCCTTCACGCCGCTCGGCCAGCGGGAGGTGACGGTCTTGGTCCGGGTATAGAAGCGGAAGGCGTCGTCGCCATGCTGGTTGAGATCGCCGAAGGCCGAGCGCTTCCAGCCGCCGAATGTGTAATAGGCGAGCGGCGTCGGAATCGGCACGTTGACGCCGACCATGCCGGTCTGAACCCGAGAGGCGAAATCGCGCGCGGCGTCGCCGTCGCGGGTGAAGATCGCGACGCCATTGCCATATTCGTGCGCATCGACGAGGCTCAACGCCTCTTCGTAGGAGTTCGCCCGCAGGACGCTGAGCACAGGTCCGAAAATCTCCTCCCGGTAGATGCGCATATCGGGCGTCACCTCGTCGAAGAGGCAGCCGCCCATGAAGAAGCCGTCTTCATAGCCCTGCATTTTGAAGCCGCGGCCGTCGACGAGAAGCCTTGCGCCCTCCGCCACGCCCTGCGCCACATAGTTCTTCACGCGCTCGAGATGCGTCCTCGAAATCAGGGGGCCGAAATCGGCCGAAGGATCGGTCGAGAGGCCGATCTTCAAACTCTCGACGCGTGGCGCAAGTTGGCTCACGAGCCGCTGCGCGGCATCCTCGCCCACCGGAACCGCGACGGAAATCGCCATGCAGCGTTCGCCGGCCGATCCGTAGCCCGCGCCGATGAGAGCATCCACGGCCTGGGTCATGTCCGCGTCGGGCATGACGACCATGTGATTTTTGGCGGCGCCGAAACATTGCGCGCGCTTACCATTCGCACAGGCGCGCGCGTAGACATATTCGGCGATCTGGCTCGATCCGACGAAAGCCACGGCCTTGACATGCGCGTCGTCGAGTAGCGCGTCCACGGCTTCCCTGTCGCCATTGACGACATTGAACACGCCGGGCGGCAATCCCGCCTCGATCATGAGCTCCGCGAGACGCAGCGGCGTCGAAGGGTCGCGCTCCGAGGGCTTGAGCACGAAGGCGTTGCCGCAGGCAATCGCGGGCGCGGCCATCCACAGCGGAATCATCGCCGGAAAGTTGAACGGCGTTATGCCCGCGGCCACGCCGAGCGGCTGGCGCATGGAATAAACGTCGATGCCGGGCCCGGCGGAATCCGTGAAGCCGCCTTTCAGCAAATAGGGGGCGCCCACGCAAAACTCGACGACTTCGAGCCCGCGTTGAACATCGCCGCGCGCGTCGGCGATGGTTTTCCCGTGCTCGCGCGCCAGCAACATCGCAAGCGAGTCCATCTCGCGCCAGGTGAGCTCCAGAAATTTCATGAGCACGCGTGCGCGCCGCTGCGGATTGGTCGCCGCCCAGGCGGGCTGCGCGGCTCGCGCATTCTCGACCGCCGCGCCGACCTCGGCGCGAGATGCAAGAGGCGCGCGCCCGATGACCGCGCCGGTCATGGGTTCGAAAACCTCGGCGCTGCGCCCGTCTCCCCGAATGCGCCTTCCGCCGATGAAATGGGCAATATCGGACATATCTTCAAATCTAGGGCAGGGCGCCGCGCGGCACAGGCTGGCGCGCCCGCCCTCCGCGCCTTCGAGGTCCCGCCATGACCGAAGCTGCACAGGAAAAGAACCGTTACGCACTTGCGCCGCGCAATGTGGATTGGACCATCGACCAGGACTGGGCGTCCTATACGCCGGAAGAGCATGATCGCTGGAACAGGCTGTTCGCCCGCCAGGCGAAAATCCTGCCGGGGCGCGCGTGCGACGCGTTTCTCTCTGCGAAGAAACAGCTCGAATTGTCCCGCGGCGGAATTCCTGACTTTGCTGAATTGAGCGAGCGCCTCTCGCGTCTGACGGGCTGGCGGATCGTGCCCGTCGCCGGCCTCATTCCCGACGACGCCTTCTTCGATCATCTGGCCAATCGCCGCTTCCCGGCCGGCGCCTTCATCCGCCCCGAGCATGAGCTCGATTATTTGTCCGAGCCCGATGTTTTCCACGATGTCTTCGGCCATGTGCCGCTGCTCGCCGATCCGGTCTATGCGCAATTTCTCGAAGCCTATGGCAAGGGCGGCCAGCGCGCGCTGGACAGGGGCCAGCTTCACAATCTGGCGCGGCTCTACTGGTATACGGTCGAATTCGGTCTGATCGCGACGCCCCAGGGCCTGCGCATCTTTGGCGCGGGAATTCTCTCATCTCCCGGCGAAAGCGTCTTTGCGCTGGAAGATTCGTCACCTAACCGCGTCGCTTTCGATCTCGAGCGCATCATGCAGACGAAATACATCATCAGCGATTATCAGCAGACCTATTTCGTCGTCGAGAGTTTCGAGCAGCTTCTGAAGGAATGCTATCAGGATTTCGGCGCCCTCTATGACGATCTCAGGCGCCAGCCGGACATCGAGCCTCATGAGCTTCGTCCGGGCGATCACGTGATCACGAGAGGCGATCTGCATTATTTCCGCGCCAAGGGACTGGCGGCTTAGGCGTTAACAGGCCTTCACCGTCTGCTCGATGGCGCCGAAGATCGCGTGTCTGTCCTTGTCCACCATTTCGATGCGCACAACGTCGCCCGCTTTCAAAAAAGGCGTGCGCGCTTCGCCATGCATGAGCGTCTCCACCGTGCGCTGCTCCGCGATGCAGGAATAGCCGACGCCGCCCTGTGCGATGGGTAGGCCCGGCCCGCCGCCGCCCGCGCGATTGGAAACAGTTCCGGAGCCGATGATGGTTCCTGCCGCGAGCGGTCGCGTGCGCGAGGCATGCGCGATGAGCTGGCTGAAGTCGAAGGTCATGTCGACCCCGGCGTCGGGCTTGCCGAGCGGCGCGCCATTGATCGACGACAGCAGCGGCAGCGAAAGTTTGGCGCCGTCCCAGGCGGGTCCCAGCTCATCGGGCGTCGCTACGACAGGCGAGAAGGCGGAAGACGGCTTGGATTGAAAGAAGCCGAAGCCCTTGGCGAGCTCCTCGGCAACGAGCCCGCGCAGCGTAACGTCGTTTACGAGCATGATGAGCTTGATATGCTCGCGCGCGGCCTGCGGCGTGACATTCATCGGCACGTCGTCGGTTATCACCGCGACCTCCGCTTCGAGATCGAGCCCATGCTCGTAGTCGTGCAAGGGAATGGGATCGCGCGGGCCAAGAAAATTGTCGGAGCCGCCCTGATACATCAGCGGATCCGTCCAGAAGGACGCAGGCATGTCCGCGCCGCGCGCCCGCCGCACCAGCGCCACGTGATTGACATAGGCCGAGCCGTCCGCCCATTGATAGGCGCGCGGCAAGGGCGAGGCGCAATCCCTTTCACGGAAGCGAAACGTCGTCGTCGTTTCCGCCTCGACCCGCTCCGCGAGCCGTTCGAGTTCCGGCGCGGCCTTCGCCCAATTGTCCAGCGCAGCCTGCAGCGTTGGCGCGATGTCGTCGGCATAGGCCGCGCGCGTGAGATCGCGCGAGACGACAGCGAGCCGACCGTCGCGGCCGCCCTTGAGCGATGCAAGCTTCATGAGGCGCCTCCGGGCGTTCCGTCGAACCGTTTCGGCAGCGCCGACCAGCACGCCGCGTAATCCGTCTCGAGCGTGTCGAGAGCAAGCGAGTAAGCCGTCGGATGTTGCGGCAGACGCGTTTCGAACATGAAGGCGAGCGTCTTTTCCAGCTTCGCCGGCGACAATGGCGCCGTCGTCGCCGCCGCCACGGCGTCGGCGTCGGGTCCATGCGGCAGCATGGCGTTGTGCAGCGACGCGCCGCCCGGCGCAAAGCCTTCGGGCTTGGCGTCATAAGCGCCGAAGATCAGCCCCATGAATTCGCTCATGACGTTCAGGTGAAACCACGGCGGACGGAATGTATCCTCGGCGACCTGCCAGCGTTCCGGGAAGATGACGAAGTCGACGTCGCCGACGCCCGGCTGACTGGAGGGCGACGTCAGTACGCAGAAGATCGACGGATCGGGATGATCGAAGAGCAAGGGGCCCATTGGCGAGAAACGGCGAAGGTCGTATTTGTACGGCGCGTAATTGCCGTGCCAGGCGACGACGTCGAGCGGCGAATGGTCGAGGTCGCAGGCGTAGAAGCCACCGCCCCATTTCACCGTGAGCCGGCCCGGATGCGCATCGTCCTCATAGGCGGCTGCTGGCGTGAGAAAATCCCTCGCATTGGCGAGCCCGTTGGCGCCGATGACCCCACGGTAGGGCAATGTAAACGGCGCGCCGTAGTTTTCGCATAGATAACCGCGCACGGGGCTGTCGCGAAGCCTGGCCCTGAATTTGACGCCCCGCGGGATGACGCATAGTTCTCCCGGCTCCACCTCGATCGAGCCGAACTCGGTCTCGAAGATGAGCCCGCCCTGCTGCGGCAGGATGAGCAGCTCGCCGTCGGCGTCGTAAAAATACTGTTCCTTCATCGACTCCGTTACGAGAAAGACTCCGGCCGACATGCCGAGACGCGAATCGGCGTCGCCACAAGTCGTCATCGTGCGAACGCCTTCGATGAAGCAGAGCTTTTCGTCGGGAAGGGGAATCGCGCCCCATCTCAGTTGCGCGATGGGCCTTTCAGTTTGCTCGCGAGAGGGCGCCGTTCTCCAGAAAGGCGCGTCCACCGAATAAAAATTGCGCGCATGAAGCACGGAGGGGCGGATACGATAGAGCCAGGACCTCCGGTTTGCTCCCGGAGGCGCCGTGAAGGCGGAGCCTGAGATCTGCTCGGCGTAGAGGCCATAAGGACAGCGCTGCGGCGAGTTGCGCCCTCTTGGAAGGGCGCCCGGCAAGGCTTCGGTCTCGAATTCATTGCCGAAGCCGCTCATATAGCCCGTCATGTCAACCTGCCGGCTTCAGGACGCCGCGCCTCAGCTGATCCTCTTCGATCGACTCGAAAAGAGCGCGGAAGTTGCCCTCCCCGAAGCCCTCGTCGCCCTTGCGCTGGATGAATTCGAAGAAGATCGGGCCGATCACGGTCTTTGAAAAGATTTGCAGCAGTAGCTGCGGCTTTCCGGCGCCCTCGCTCACGCCGTCGACGAGGATGCCGAATTCCTTCAGTCGATCGACCGGCTCGCCATTATTGGGAAGGCGCTTCTCGATGGCTTCATAATAGCTATCGGGCGGGGAGGGCATGAAGTCGAGCCCTCTGTCGCGCAGCCTTTGCACAGTGTCGTAAATATCGTCGCAGGCGCAGGCGATGTGCTGAACGCCCTCCCCATTGTACGCGTCGAGAAACTCTTCGATCTGGCTCGTCTCGTCGGCGCTCTCGTTGATTGGAATGCGTATCTTTCCGCAAGGGCTCGTCATCGCGCGCGAATAGAGGCCCGTGAAGCGTCCCTCGATGTCGAAGTAACGGATCTGGCGGAAATTGAAGAGGCGCGCATACCAGTCCGCCAGGGCGTCCATTCGCCCGCGCCGGACATTGTGGGTGAGGTGGTCGATCGTCGTCAGACCCACGCCCTCGGGTTTCGGGTCGCGCGCGCCGATCCATCTGAAGTCGATGTCCCAGATCGAGCCTTCCTCGCCATAGAGGTCGACGAGATAGATCAAGGCGCCGCCGACGCCTTCGATCGCGGGGATGTTGAGCTCCATCGGACCCGTTCGCGAGGGAACCAGCGTCGCGCCGAAGTCCGCGGCGCGTCGGAAGGCGACGCCTGCGTCCTTGACCCGGAAGCCGAGCGCGCACACCGACGGGCCATGCGCCCGCGCAAATTCCGCCGCAAAACTCTCCGGCTCCGCGTTGAGAACGTAATTGATGTCGCCCTGCCGATAGAGCGTCACATCCTTGGAGCGGTGACGCGCGACCGCGGCGAAGCCCATGGTCACGAACAAAGCCGCCAGCCGCGCGGGCTCCGGATGGGCAAATTCCACAAATTCGAAGCCGTCCGTTCCCATCGGATTGTCGAGGGCGCCGTGGGCGGCGGGGTCGGAAACGAGCGTCGTCATCGCCGGTCTACCTGTCGTTACGCAAGAGATATTGCGGCGCCGGCCTGCGGGTAGCCCTATCTCAGTCTTCAGCACAGAATCTCGTCCCAGGGAGACGGAAAATGCTCTTTTATGATTACGACAGGTCGTCCGCGGCCTACCGCGTGAGGATCGCGTTAGCGATCAAGGGGATTTCCGTCGAGCGGCGCTTCGTCCATCTTCTTCGCGCAGAGCAGAGGCTTCCGGCCTATCTGGAGAAAAATCCTCAAGGCCTCGTGCCCGCGCTCGAGCTCGACGATGGAACGGTGCTGACCCAGTCGCTCGCGATCATCGAATATCTGGAGACGCTCCAGCCGAACCCGAGGCTCGTTCCGGCCGATCCTGTTCTTGCCGCGCGCGTACGGGCGGCGGCGCTCGCCATCGCCTGCGATACGCATCCGCTCGGGAATCTGCGGGTGGTCACATATCTGCAGGAAAGGCTCGCGCAGAGCGAGGCGGACGTGCTGGAGTGGCGCCGCCACTGGGTGCGACTTGGTCTCGATGCAGTCGAGGCTCTGATCCGGCCGTCGCCCTTTTGCTTCACCGCAGCGCCCACGATCGCCGACATCTGTCTCGCGCCGCAGCTTTTCTATGCGGAACGCTTTGGGGTTACGCTCGAAACCTATCCGAAGATCGGCGCGGTCGCCGCCGCCTGCGCCGAACACCCGGCCTTTCGGGCGGCGCATCCCGACGCAGCGGAGGCGGCGCCGGGACCTTGAAACGACCGAGCGCCGGCAAATATAGCCGGTTATGCCGCCTCACGGCAGTTGGAGTCGGGCGCGATGCGCCATTTTACCCCTGTCATGGATTTCGATCTCGGCGAGACCGCGACTCTGCTGCGCCAGCAGGTCGAAAACTTCGCGGCGAAGGAAATTGCGCCGCGCGCCGTGCAGATCGACGCTGATAATTCTTTCCCGGGCGACCTCTGGCCCAAGATGGGCGCACTTGGATTGCTGGGCGTCACGGTCGCGGAGGAATACGGCGGGGCGGGGCTCGGATATCTCGAACATGTCATCGTCATGGAGGAGCTGAGCCGCGCCTCGGCCTCCGTCGGCCTCTCGTACGGCGCCCATTCCAACCTCTGCGTCAATCAGATCCATCGCAATGGAACGCCGGAACAGAAACGACGGTATCTTCCCAAGCTCGTTTCGGGAGAGCATGTCGGCGCGCTGGCGATGTCGGAGCCCGGCGCGGGCTCGGATGTAACCAGCATGCAGCTGACCGCTGAAAGGCGGGGAACGGATTACATCCTAAACGGCGCCAAGATGTGGATCACCAACGGCCCCGACGCGGACATTGCAATCGTTTATGCAAAGACCGACCTGCAGGCAGGAGCGCACGGGATCACCGCTTTCATCGTAGAGCGGGAGTTTCCAGGGTTCCGTTCGGGGTCAAAGCTCGACAAGCTCGGCATGCGCGGCTCGAATACGAGCGAGCTGATCTTCGAAGACTGCGTCGTTCCGACCGAGAACGTCCTGGGGCTGCCCGAGCGCGGCGTCAATGTGCTGATGAGTGGCCTCGACTATGAGCGCGCCGTTCTCGCGGGAGGGCCGATCGGCATCATGCGCGCCTGCATGGATGTGGTTCTGCCCTATGTTCACGACCGCAGACAATTCGGGCGTCCGATCGGCGAATTCGAACTCATGCAGGGCAAGCTCGCGGACATGTACACGGCGCTGAGCGCGACGCGGGCTTATGTCTACGCCGTCGCAAGAGCCTGTGACCAGGGGCGAAGCACGCGCAAAGACGCGGCCGCGGCGATTCTCTTTGCCGCAGAGCGCGCGACATGGATGGCGTTGGAAGCGATCCAATGCCTCGGTGGCAATGGTTATACGAACGACTATCCGGCCGGACGCCTGCTGCGCGACGCAAAGCTTTATGAAATTGGCGCAGGCACGAGCGAGATCAGGCGGATGCTCATCGGCCGCGAGCTTTTCATGGAGACACGCTAGCTTCCACGCGAGGATGAATGGCCTTTTTGGAAACATCGGTCGATCCGCGCTCTATGGCCTTCGCGCAGAACCGAGAAACCATGACTGCGCTCGTCGACAAATTGCGCGAGACGTCGGCCAGGCTCCGCGAGGGCGGCGGCGAGGAGGCGCGGGCGCGCCATCTGTCGCGAGGCAAGATGCTTGTCCGCGACCGGATCGAGGCGCTGGTTGATCCACTTTCTCCTTTTCTGGAGATTGGGCATTTCGCCGCCTATGACATGTATGACGGCAATCTCGCATCGGCCGGGGTCGTCGCCGGAATCGGGCGCATAGAGGGTCGAGAGTGCATGATCGTCGCCAATGACGCGACGGTGAAGGGCGGCGCCTACTTTCCCATGACCGTCAAGAAGCACCTGCGTGCGCAGGAAATAGCGGCGCAAAACCGCTTGCCCTGCCTCTATCTCGTCGATTCCGGCGGCGCCAATCTTCCGACCCAGGACGAAGTTTTCCCAGATCGCGACCATTTCGGGCGCATCTTCTACAATCAGGCGAGGATGTCGGCGCAGGGGATCGCTCAGATCGCGATTGTCATGGGGTCCTGCACGGCGGGCGGCGCCTATGTGCCGGCGATGTGTGACCAGACGATCATCGTTCGCAATCAGGGAACGATCTTTCTTGCCGGGCCGCCGCTCGTCGAGGCCGCGACGGGCGAGCGGGTTTCAGCCGAGCAACTCGGCGGCGCGCAGGTTCATTCCACGACTTCCGGCGTCGCCGATCACCTGGCGGAAAATGACGCGCATGCGCTGTCGCTTGCACGGGAGGCCGTCAGCCGTCTGGTTGCGCCCCGCGCGCACGGCGGCGCGACGAGAGAGCCGGCGGCGCCCTGCCATGACGAGAGTGAACTCTACGGGCTCATCCCGGCGGATCTTCGCAGACAATACGACGTCCATGAGGTCATCGCCCGCCTCGTCGACCGAAGCGAATTTCACGAATTCAAGGCGCTCTATGGCCAGACGCTTGTCACGGGCTTCGCGCGCATCTGGGGCCACGAGGTCGGCGTCATCGCCAACAATGGCGTCCTTTTTCCTGAAAGCGCGCTCAAGGCGGCGCATTTCATCGAGCTTTGTGTGCAACGTGAGACGCCGCTCGTCTTCCTGCAGAACACGACCGGCTTCATGGTTGGCCAGAAATACGAGTCCCAGGGGGTCGCCAAGGAAGGCGCCAAGATGGTGACGGCGGTCGCCACGGCCGCGGTTCCGAAATTTACAGTGGTGATCGGGGGGAGTTTCGGCGCTGGCAATTACGCCATGTGCGGGCGGGCCTATTCGCCGCGCTTCCTGTGGATGTGGCCAAACGCACGGATCAGCGTCATGGGCGGCGAGCAGGCGGCGAACGTGCTGACGCGGGTGCGCAAGAGCGCGCTCGCCGGCCGGGGGCAGCCCTGGCCCCCCGAAGAAGAGGAGGCTTTCGCCGCCGGCATTCGCGCACAGTATGAGCGACAGGGTAACGCGCTCTACTCGAGCGCGCGTCTCTGGGACGACGGCGTCATCGACCCGCTCGATACGCGTCGCGTGTTGGCGCTCGCGATTTCAGCAAGTCTCAATGCGCCTGTCGAACAGACGCGTTTCGGTCTCTTTCGCATGTGAGGGCGTGATGGATCTGATGGAATCCAGGGATAGGCGCGGCGTCGTGACTTTGACCCTCAATCGCCCGCACAAGCGTAATGCTTTCGATGCGGCGCTGGTGGAGGCATTGACGCAGACGCTGCGCCGTCTCGACGCCGACGCCGACGCGCGCGTTATCATATTGACAGGGGCAGGCGAGAATTTCTGTGCGGGCGGCGATATCGAATGGATGCGCCAGGCGGCGAGCGCCGCGCCGGAGATCAATGAGCGGGACGCATTGGCGCTCGGCGCGATGTTCGAGACGCTCGACAAATTATCGAAGCCAACCTTGGCGCTCGTTCAGGGCGCCGCATTTGGCGGCGGCGTCGGTCTCGTCGCCTGCTGCGACATCGCCATCGCAGCGAAAAGCGCGAAATTCTGCCTGAGCGAGGTCAGGCTCGGCCTCATTCCCGCAGTCGTTGGACCCTATGTCGTCAACGCGGTGGGCGCCCGGCGCGCCCGCGCGCTGTTTCTTTCCGCGGAAATCGTCGGCGCCGATTGCGCCTTCCATATCGGTCTCGTTCACGAGGTGGCGGCGAACGGCGGGCTGACGACCGTACGCGATCGCCTCGTCGAAGCGCTTCTGCTCGGCGCGCCTGGCGCACAGGCGCAGGCGAAGCGCCTCGTCGCCCTGTGCCAAGACGGCAGGTGCGATCCCGCTCTGATCGCCGAAACGGCGCGGCTTCTGGCCGAACGCCGTGCCTCTGCCGAGGGCGTCGCGGGGTTGAAAGGATTTCTTGAGAAGCGCCGGCCCGACTGGCGGGCGCTTCGGACGCCGTAGCATGTTCCACAAAGTCCTCATTGCGAACCGGGGAGAGATCGCCTGCCGCGTCATCCGGACGGCAAGACGGATGGGCGTCGGAACTGTCGCGGTTTATTCAGAAGCAGACCGTGACGCCCTACATGTGCAGATGGCGGATGAGGCCTGGTTGATTGGTCCGGCGCCGGCGTCCGGAAGTTATCTTTCGATCGACATGCTGCTGGAGGCCGCGCAACGAAGCGGCGCGCAGGCGATTCATCCAGGCTATGGCTTTCTCTCGGAATCCGCGGACTTTGCGGCGCGGTGCCGGTTGAGCGGATTCGTTTTCATCGGCCCGTCGCCGGAAGCTATGCGCGCGATTGGCGGCAAGGCGGGGGCCAAGAAGCTCGTCGCGCGCATCGGCGCGCCGACGGTTCCGGGTTTCCATGGCGAAGCCCAGGACGTGCAGACATTTCTGCAAGCTGCAAAGCGGATCGGCTTTCCGATCGTCGTCAAGGCGTCCGCCGGCGGCGGCGGGCGGGGGATGCGGATCGTCTGGAACGCCGAAGAACTGCCGATGGCGATGGAGAGCGCAGGACGAGAAGCTTTGGCCGCCTTTGGGGACGGACGGCTGTTGATCGAAAAATATCTCGAGCGGCCTCGCCATGTGGAGGTCCAACTCGTCGCCGACAGCTTCGGCAATGTCGTGACTTTCCCCGAGCGCGACTGTTCGCTTCAGCGGCATCATCAGAAACTTGTGGAGGAAACGCCGGCGCCAAATCTCGCGCCTGCGCTGAGGCAGGCGCTGCGCGCGACGGCGTCGGAGATTGCGCGCGCGGCAGGCTACACGGGCGCGGGCACGGTTGAATTTCTGGTCAAGGACGATGAGTTCTATTTTCTTGAAGTGAATGCGCGATTGCAGGTGGAACACCCTGTGACCGAAATGATCTCTGGCGTCGATCTCGTCGAATGGCAATTCAGGGTCGCCGCCGGGGACCGGCTCCCCATGAGAGACGAGGAGATCGGGGCGCGCGGCTGCGCGATCGAAGCGCGTATCTGTGCGGAAGATCCGGCGGAGAACTTTCGCCCTTCTTCCGGTTCCATCTCGCATCTTGTCTTTCCGCCGGAAAGCGCCGCGGTCAGGATCGAGACAGGCGTCCGGACGGGCGATCGGGTCTCGCCTTATTACGACTCGCTGCTCGCCAAGCTGATCGTCTGGGACGACGAGCGAGAGGGCGCCGTACGAAAAATGCAGTGGGCGCTCTCGAAGGTTGAACTCGTTGGCGTCGCCTCCAACCTCGATTTTCTTCGCCGTCTCGTTGACCAGCGCCGCTTCGTCGTCGCTGACGCGGATACGCGTCTTGTCGATGCGGTTTCGAAAACGTCGCCGCCACCGGATGAAGGAACGAAGCAATGGCTTCTCGCCGCCGCCGCCGCCGCCTGGCGCCAAAAGGCTGAAGAAAGCGCGCGGTCGACGGCTGCTGCGTCGGGAGAGCGCTGGTCTCCATGGGCCGAGCCGGACGCGTGGAGGCTGGCGGGCCGCCATGCGTCCGAACTCGACTTTCGTCTCGGCGCCGCGATCCTGACCTGCCGCTTTGGCCTCATCGACGCGAAGCGCTTCTGGATCGAAACGCCACGCGGTCGCTCAATCGTCTCCGCGACCTTCGACGGCTACAGAATGGGTCTTTGTCTCGACGGCGTACGAAGAGAGTGTTCACTTATTTATGGACCGGATGGTTACGTCGTCGTCCACGAGGGCCGCAATTTTGCGCTCGAATGGATTGATCCGCTGGCGCCTCCGGCGCGAGGCGCGGACAGGGAGAAAGGCTTCGTCGCCCCCTTGCCGGCGCGAGTGACGCGCATTTTCGTCAAGGACGGAGAGCGCGTCATGAAGGGCGCCCCCATCCTGCTGCTGGAGGCGATGAAGATGGAGATTCCGATGAACGCGCCAAAGAGCGGGGTCATCGAGGCGGTGCTCTGCAACGAAGGTCAGTCCGTGCAGGAAGGCGAGACGCTCGTCGCCATGGCGGAGGGCGCATGATTCCTGACAGCGTTCGACTGGTCGAGGTCGGTCCGCGAGACGGCTTGCAGAACGAAGCCGTGATCGTCCCCCCGCCGCTGCGCGCCCGCCTGATCGGCATGCTGGCCGGCGCCGGGCTCGCGAAAATCGAGGCCGCTAGCTTCGTTCCGGAAAAGCTCGTTCCGCAAATGGCCGGCGCCGCCGATGTTCTGGCGATGCTGACGCCGTCCCTGCGCGCACGCATGGCCGTGCTGGCGCCAAATCTTCGCGGCTTTCAGAAAGCGGTGGAGGCGGGGGCGCGGGAAGTCGCTGTCATAACTGCTGCGTCGGAAAGCTTTGCGAGACGCAACATGAACTGCGGGATCGACGAAAGTCTCGCGCGTGCAGGAGATATCGCCGCCTCAGCACGGGCGCAGGGCGTCCGCTTGCGCGGCTATGTCTCCTGCGCGCTCGGCTGTCCATTCGAAGGGAACGTCGAGCCAAGGCGAGTGGCGGAAATCGTGCGCGAATTCGACAGGGTCGGCTGCGCCGAGATTTCGCTCGGCGATACAATCGGCGTGGCCACGCCGCTCGCTGCGCGGCGACTCGTCGAACACGTTGCGAAGGAGGTGCCCTTGCAGCGGCTTGCCGGACATTTTCACGACACTTACGGTCAGGCGCTTGCGAATATCTTCGCCTGTCTGGAGACCGGACTTGCCGCCTTCGACAGTTCGGTCGCCGGGCTCGGCGGATGTCCCTTCGCGCCCGGCGCGACAGGAAACGTCGCCACGGAGGATGTCGTTTACATGTTGCGGGGCTGCGACGTCGAGACCGGCGTCGACCTCGACCGTCTGCTCGACGCGGCGGCTTTCATCTGCGACGTTTTGGGTCATCCGCCGCGCGGGAGGGTGGCGGTCGCCCGTGCGGGGAGTAGCCGGCCGCCGCCCTGCGCGGGCGCAGGCGAAGGATAGGGAAAACGCCATGCGGATCAGCTCGCAATCGGGATTGAGCGACGAGCAGGTCGCCATTCAGGAAATGGCGAGGCGCTTCGCGGAGGAGCATCTCGCACCTCATGCGCTGGAGTGGGACAGGGAGAAGATTTTCCCTGTTGAAACGCTTCGAGCCGCCGCCGGGCTCGGTATGGCGGCGATCTATTTGCGCGAAGAACTGGGCGGCGCCGGACTCTCGCGCGTCGACGCGGCGCTGATCTTCGAGGCTCTATCGACGGGCTGCCCGGCGGTCGCCGCCTATCTCTCGATTCACAATATGTGCGGCTGGATGATTGGCGCCTATGGATCGCAGCCGCAAAAGGCGCGCTGGCTGCCGCGGCTCGGCGCCCTGGATGTTTTGACAAGTTACTGCCTGACAGAGTCCGGCTGCGGATCGGACGCTGCGGCGCTGCGCACGCGAGCGACGAGGCGCGGCGACAGTTTTTTTGTTTCGGGAGAAAAGCAATTTATTTCTGGCGCAGGCGCCGGCGGCGCGGCGCATCTTTATATTGTGATGGCGCGCACCGGTGAAGCGGGGCCAGGCGGAATTTCAGCGTTTCTCGTTGAGGGCGACGCGGTTGGCGTGTCCTTCGGCGCCAACGAAAGAAAGATGGGCTGGAATGCGCAACCGACGCGCGCCGTCATTTTCGACGATTGCCGCGTGCCTGCCGAAAGTCTTCTCGGAAGAGAGGGCGAAGGCTTCAAGATCGCAATGGCGGCGCTCGATGGCGGCCGAATCAATATCGGCGCCTGCTCGCTTGGCGGCGCCGCGCGCGCACTGGAGGCGGCGCTCGATTATGTGGGAGAGCGCCGCGCCTTCGGACGGCGCCTTGCGGAGTTTCAGGCCTTGCAGTTCCGTCTCGCCGACATGGCGACAGAACTCGAAGCCGCGCGCGCCCTGCTCTGGCGCGCCGCGGCCGCGCTGGATCGGGGCGATAGAGACGCGACCCGGCTTTGCGCCATGGCGAAGCGGATCGCGACCGATACGGGCTTCGCCGTCGTCGATCATGCGCTCCAGCTATTTGGCGGATACGGCTATCTTTCCGACTACGGGATAGAGAAATTATCGAGGGATCTCCGCGTGCATCGGATATTGGAGGGCACGAATGAAATCATGCGCCTCATCGTGGCCCGCGAACTTCTCGGGGAGCGGGGCGCATGATGGAACAGGCTGAGCTTCTCGTCTCGCGTCACGGGCGCCTCGGGCGCATTCGGCTTAATCGGCCGAAGGCGCTGAACAGCCTGACTCTGAGAATGGTGCGGCTTTTCACTCAGGCGCTGATGGATTTCGGCAAAGACCCGCAGATCGTCGGTGTTCTGGTCACGGGGGAGGGCGAGCGCGGCCTGTGCGCAGGCGGAGACATTCGCGCGCTCTATGAGCTTCGTAACGGGGACAAGAGCTATTACAAAACATTCTGGCGCGAAGAATATGAACTCAACGCGCTCATCGCGGCTTTCCGCAAGCCTTACGTCGTGCTGATGGACGGCCTCGTGATGGGCGGCGGCGTCGGCATATCGGCGCATGGCAATCATCGCATCGTCACCGAGCGGACCAGACTTGCGATGCCCGAGACCGGGATCGGTTTCATCCCGGATGTCGGCGGCACGTGGCTTTTATCGAGGGCAGGCGGCGCTGGTCTTTATATGGCGCTGTCCGGCGCAGCCGTGTCGGGGAGCGACGCTGTGAGCCTTGGTCTGGCAGATATCCTGATCGAGTCGGACGGTCTCACCGAACTTGTCGGGCGGCTGCTGTGCGTCTCCGACGAAAGCGAGGTTTCGACCGCTCTTGCCGATCTCTCACGCCCGCCGGAAAAAAGCGTGCTGATGAAAGAAAGAAGCGCGCTCGACAACGCGGCGGCTCGCCACGGGGTCGAGGAGATTCTGAACGAGATGGAGGCCAGCGCCTCCGCTTTCCTGCGCGCGGCCGCAGCCGAAATAAGGCATAAATCTCCGACCAGCGTGAAAGTAACTCATGCGCTCTTACAGCGCGCGTCACGCGCGCGCGGGCTAGAGGAGTGTCTTCTGAACGAATATCGCGCCGCCTGCCGCCTCCTCGAAAGCCATGATTTATACGAAGGCATACGGGCCGCGGTCATTGACAAGGATCGCGCGCCCAAATGGGCTCCGGCGACGCTGGACGAAGTCACCGACTCGATGGTGAGGAGCATACTGGCCGGCGATGGCGCTCCGGAGCCAGTCTTTCGAGGCGGCTCATAGCTGCTTTACCTCGCTGCGGCCTGCGCCAGTTAGGTTTGGTAGGCGTTCTTCCGAGAAGGCGGCTCTCATGCATGACCCTGTTGTTATCGTCGGCGCGGCGCGAACGCCTATTGGCGTCTTTCAGGGCGCGATGAAGGAAATACCCGCGCCGTCGCTGGGAGCATGGGCGATCGAGGCGGCGGTCGCCCAGAGCGGCGTCCCTGTCGCGCAGATCGACGAATGCGTCATGGGGTGCGTCCTGACGGCGGGCCTGGGCCAGGCGCCGGCTCGGCAGGCTGCGCTCGGCGGCGGGCTGAGCGAGACGACGGCTTGCGTCACCGTCAACAAGATGTGCGGTTCCGGCATGAAGGCCGTGATGGATGCCCATGACCGCCTGCGGGCCGACGCGTCCGGCGTGATTGTCGCCGGCGGCATGGAGAGCATGAGTAATGCACCCTATCTCCTCGATCGCGCGCGGGGAGGCTATCGTCTCGGGCACGGCCGCGTCATCGATCACATGTTTCAAGACGGCCTGGAAGACGCCTATGAGCGCGGCCGCCTCATGGGCGACTTCGCCGAGGAGTGTGCGCAGGCCTATCAATTCACCCGCGAGATGCAGGACGAGTTCGCCCTGACCTCGCTGCAACGCGCGCAGCGCGCGACAAGGAACGGCGACTTCGCGGCCGAAATTGTGCCGGTAAAGGTAAAGAGCGGGAAGGACGAGCGTCTTGCATCCGCCGACGAACTGCCCCTTAAGGCGAACGCCGGCGCCATCCCGAAGCTGCGTCCCGCCTTCCGTGAGGATGGAACGCTCACCGCCGCCAATTCTTCCGCCATATCTGACGGAGCGGCGGGCCTTGTGCTCGCCACGCTGTCAAAAGCGGAGGCGTTTGGATCGCAACCGCTTGCCCGGATCGTCGGCCACGTCACGCACGCCGGCGCTCCCGCGAAATTTCCGACGGCGCCGATCGCCGCCATCCGCAAGCTCATGGACAGGATCGGCTGGGCTCTCGGGGATGTCGATCTCTTTGAGATCAACGAAGCCTTCGCTGTCGTGGCCATGGCGGCGGAGCGCGATCTTTCGCTTCCACACGATAAGGTGAACATTCACGGCGGCGCTTGCGCTCTCGGTCATCCGATTGGAGCTTCTGGCGCTCGCATCCTTGTGACGCTGCTCTTCGCCCTGGCGCGATACGGGCTCAAACGCGGCGTGGCGTCGCTTTGCATAGGCGGAGGCGAAGCGACCGCAATCGCTATCGAACGCCTGCGCTGATCAACGCCAGCGCCTGAGCTGCATGATCTTCTGGAGCCGGTCCGTGGCGAGCGTCATGGCCGCGTCGAGCGGCGAAATCTTCATGTCGCGGGCGCGCTCGAGCGTCAACCGCGTGTTGCCGCCTACTTTCTCCTCGATCGCCGCGAAGGCCGTCGCCTTCACGCCGCCATCATATTCCACCGCGGCCGTGATGACGCCGCCGGCGTTGGCGATGAAGTCCGGGACGCTGATGACGCCGCGCTCGAACATGAAGCGCTCGGCTTCGCGCGTGACAGGAACATTTGCGCCCTGCACCACGAGCCGACAGTTCAGCCGCTCGACATTGTCGGCGCGCAGGGCGTCCGGCCTCGCCGCCGGTATCCACACGTCACAGGGGACCGCGACGAGCGCCTCATTGGGAATGACGCGCCCGAAAGGATATTCGACGACGCTTTTCCCTTCTCTTTTCAGCCGCGCTAGCGCCTCTATGTCGATCCCTTCGGCATTTGTCACTGCGCCGGAAATATCCGCGACGCCGACGAGGCGTGCGCCCTTGCGTTCGAGGAAGCGCGCCGTATGTTCGCCGACCGCGCCAAAACCCTGCAGCACAATCCGCGCCCCATCGAGCGATAGACCGGCGAAAGGAGCCGCGACTTCGGCGGCGATCGCGACGCCGAAACCTGTCGCGCCGATCTGGTCGAGCGGGATGCCGCCAATCTCGGCCGGCAATCCCACCGCGCGGCCGATCTCGTCATGGACATATCCCATCGCGGTTTCGTCCGTGCCCATATCCGGACCCGGAATGTAATTGTGGAGCGGCGCAATCGCCGTAGCGAAGGCGCGAATCAGTTGCTCCTTGCGCGCCGCATCCATGCCGGGATCGCCGATGATCACCGATTTTGCCCCACCGTGGCGCAACCCGCAGGTGGCGTTCTTGAGGGTCATCGCGCGCGCCAGGCGAAAACATTCTATCGCCGTTACGTCAGGCGCCATGCGCGTTCCGCCGATGGCAGGGCCGGCGGCGGTGTTGTCGATCACGACGACCGCCCGAAGCCCGACCGAGGGGGTTCGGAGATAGACTATTTTTTCGGGGCCGATGTCGTCGCCAAAGGCGAGGGGATCAGTGGAAATCGGAGCGACCATGTTGACCTAGTTTGGATGGGCGGGCGTTCTTTCAACCCTCTGCAGGCAGATCGCCGCGCCTTCGCGTTACAAGAGGGCGAGTCTTAATTTGCAGTCGTCCGCGTGACTTCCCTCGAGCGCGCGCTAACTGCCAACTGCATCGCTGCGCTGATGACGCGTCCCGCATGCCGCCGGACAGCGGAGTTTTCTCATGGGATTGCATTCCCTCATCGACCCCCGGATCGATCTGGTCCGCTTTCTTACGCCAGAGGGCGATCTCTGCGAGGATGCGCCTTTGCCCATAAGCGACGAGGCGCTGCTGGATCTTTACCGTGCGATGACGAAAACCCGCGCCTTCGACGGGAAGGCAATCGCATTGCAACGGACAGGGCAACTCGGCACCTTTGCATCGGCGCTCGGTCAGGAGGCGGTCGGAGTCGGCGTTGCTTCGGCGATGGAGGCGCGCGACGTGCTTGTGCCTTCCTACCGTGACCACGCGGCGCAGTTCCTGCGGGGCATGAGCATGGCCGAATGCCTGCTGTATTGGGGCGGAGACGAGCGCGGCAGCGACTTCGCGGGGCCAAGAGGGGATTTTCCCAATTGCGTGCCTGTCGCCACGCAGGTGGCCCATGCCGTCGGGGCCGCCTATGCTTTTGCATTGCGTAAAGAGGAGCGCGTGGCCGTAACCTTCGTCGGGGACGGCGGCACGTCGAATGGCGCGTTTTACGAGCCGCTGAACATGGCGGGCGTATGGAACGCCCCTGTCGTGATCGTCATCAACAACAACGGTTGGGCCATATCCACGCCGCGGTCGCTCGAGAGCGCAGCGGCGACGCTGGCGCAGAAAGGCGTCGCCGCGGGCGTCGCCTGCCAGCAAGTCGACGGGAACGACGTCGTCGCTGTTCATGATACGGCGCGGCGCGCCATTGCGAGAGCGCGGGCTGGAGAGGGGCCCATGCTGATAGAGGCGCTCACCTACCGCCTCGGCGATCACACCACGGCCGATGATGCGACGCGCTATCGCGATCCGGAGGTCGTCCAGCGAGAATGGACGCGGGAGCCTATCTCCCGCCTGCGCGCCTATCTTCTCTGCAAGGGGCTTTGGTCGAAGCAGCAGGAGGGAGAGCTCTTGCAGGAATGCGCGGCGGAGGTCGCCGCCGCGGTGGCAACCTACATGGCGACGCCGCCCGCCTCGAGCGACGCAATGTTCAATTATCTTTATGCAGAGGTTCCGCGGGCCCTTGAAGCCCAGCGCGAAACCGCGCGTCGGTTCGCATCGCGGAAGTGAGTCCAGAGCAATGGCCGAGCTCAATCTCGTCGAATCGATCAACGCCGCTCTTGGCTGCGAAATGGCGCGTGACGACAGCGTGCTGCTTCTCGGCGAAGATATTGGCGCGAATGGCGGCGTGTTTCGGGCCACCAATGGCCTGCAGGCTCGTTTCGGCCGTGGGCGTGTGATCGATACGCCGCTTGCCGAGGGCGGAATTGCGGGCGTCGCGGTCGGCATGGCCGCCATGGGGTTGAAGCCTGTCGCCGAAATTCAGTTCACCGGATTCATCTATCCGACGATTGATCAGATGATCAACCACGCTTCGAGGCTTCGCAACCGAACGCGTGGGCGCTTGACCTGCCCCATGGTGTTGCGCTCGCCGTACGGCGCCGGCATTCATGCGCCGGAACATCATTCGGAGAGTCCCGAGGCGCTCTTCGCGCATATGCCGGGGTTGCGCGTGGTGATCCCGTCTTCGCCCGCGCGGGCCTATGGCTTGCTCCTTGCTGCGATACGCGATCCCGATCCCGTCGTCTTTTTCGAACCGACGCGACTCTACCGGCTCTTCAAGCAGGAAGTCGCCGACAATGGAGAGAGCCTGCCACTCGATACCTGCTTTCTCTGCCGGGAAGGACGCGATGCGACAATTGTCGCATGGGGAGCCATGGTTCCCGAAGCGATGCGCTCCGCCGAGGCGCTGGCGCTCGACGGCCTAGACGTCGAGGTTCTGGACGTCGCGACATTGAAGCCATTCGATATCGAAACAATCCTGCAATCCGTCGAGAAGACGGGCCGCTGCGTGATCGTTCATGAAGCGCCGCGCACGGCGGGCTTCGGCGCCGAAATCGCCGCGGAGATCGCCGAACGCGCACTTTATTCGCTGCTCGCGCCGATCAAGCGCGTCACGGCCTATGACGTGGTCGTTCCCCTGTCGCGGCTCGAAAAACAATATGTCCCGAGCGTCGAGCGCATCAACGACGCTGTGCGGGGGCTGATGGAGGGGTCATGAAAACCTTTCGTTTGCCGGATCTCGGAGAAGGGCTCCAGGAGGCCGAACTCGTCGAGTGGCGCGTGAGGCCCGGTGATCAGGTCGCGGTCGATCAGCCTCTGCTCGCTGTCGAGACCGCCAAGGCTGTGGTCGAGATACCGTCGCCACAGGCAGGGCGAATCGAGCGCCTGTTCGGAAATACGGGAGATATCATTCGCGTCGGCGCCCCTCTCATCGCTTTCGAGGGCGAGAGGGAGGACGACGCCGGCACGGTTGTCGGCGCCGTCGAGACCGGCGCCGCCGTTATGAGCGATGCGCCGGTAACGACCGGACGCGTAGGGGCCGCCATACGCGTCGTTCCTGCGGTCCGTGCGCTCGCCCGCAAGCTCAATGTCGATCTGTCGATGGTGACGCCATCGGGCGTCGACGGGCTGATCACGGCGGAGGACGTCCAGCGTGTCGCGCGCGTCCTCAGCGAAGCCGAGCCGGCCGAGCCTTTGCGTGGTTTCCGGCGCGCCATGGCGCAGAACATGGCCTTTGCACAGGCTGAGGTCGCCGCAGCGACGATCATGGAAGATGCTGTTGTCGAGGCATGGGCGCCTGGTGAGGACGTCACGGTCCGCCTTGTCCGGGCGCTCGTCAAAGGTTGCCAGGCCGAGCCTGTGCTCAATTGCTGGTTCGAAAGCGCCACGCTTTCCCGGCGCGTGCTTCGCAAGATCGATCTCGGCATCGCGGTGGATACGCCCGACGGGCTTTTCGTGCCCGTGCTGCGCGACGTCGCGAACCGCAAGCCTGCCGACATTCGCGAGGGTCTCGACCGCATGCGCGCGGATGTGGCCGGCCGACGCATTCCGCAGGAGGAAATGCGCGGCGCGACGATTACGCTATCGAATTTCGGCACGATCGCTGGCCGCTATGCGTCGCCGGTCGTCTTGCCGCCAACGGTAGCCATTCTCGGCGCGGGCCGGATGAGGGAAGAGCCGGTCGCAAGAAACGGCGAAGTGCGCGTTGGCCGCGTCATTCCATTGAGTCTGACGTTCGACCATCGCGTCGTGTCGGGCGGTGAGGCCGGCCGATTCCTCGCGGCAGTCATATCGGACCTTGGCCTTGCCGCCTGATGCAGGACAGGCTGCCGTCCGCCCGCGGTCCAGAAAGGCATAGCTGGAACAAAGCGCGTTCATTCCCGTTACGCGAAGGGGAGAATGGGCGAAAGCGCGGCGAGCGCCCTGGGAGTAGGAAGATGGCGTATGGTTCCAATAGTTCCACTTTTTCTACCCATCTTTTTTGTTTTTCTCATTTGCGATGGAGTTTCGTCTACCAGCGCCCCCAACATCTGATGAGCCGCGCAGCGCGCGAATATAGCACCTGGTATGTCGAGGAGCCGGAATATTTCGAGGGGCCGCCCGTTCTCAGAATAAAACGCGACGATTCCGGCGTATCGGTCGTGACGCCGCTTTTGCCTGCGGGCCAGCGCCTCGACGCGGATGAGCAGCTCAGCTCGATGCTGACGCGACTGCTCGCGAAAGTGCGGCCGAAACGCCTGATCTCCTGGTATTACACCCCCATGGCCCTTCGTTTCACGAAGGGTCTCGAGCCTCATCGCTGTGTTTATGACAATATGGATGAGCTTTCGAATTTTGCCGGAGCGCCGCCGGGCATCCTCGAAATGGAGCAGACCCTGCTATCGAAAT
Source organism: Methylocystis sp. IM3 (assembly GCF_038070105.1). NCBI lineage: Bacteria > Pseudomonadati > Pseudomonadota > Alphaproteobacteria > Hyphomicrobiales > Methylocystaceae > Methylocystis > Methylocystis sp. IM3. The sequence goes on from NZ_JBBPBZ010000002.1 coordinate 804,644, forward strand.
GCCACGTCGTTTTCGTGGGAGGGCATTCGCTTTATCAGGCAAAACGCGCCAGACACGAAAACATCCACGTTTTCCCGAGCAGCGTCGACGCCGCCCATTTTCGGCAGGCGAGAACGATATGCGAAGATCCTGTCGATCAGCGGTCGATTCCGCACCCGAGGCTCGGCTTTTTTGGCGTGATCGACGAGCGCATGGACCTCGATCTCGTACGCGAGGTCGCCGCTCGCAGGCCGCAGTGGCGGCTCGTAATGATCGGACCGATCGTCAAGATCGACCCAGGAAGCCTGCCCCGCGCCGACAATATCCATTGGCTCGGCTGCAAGGACTATCGGGAATTGCCACACTATCTTTCGGGCTGGGACGTGGGGTTCATGCCCTTCGCGATCAATGAGGCCACGCGCTTCATCAGCCCGACGAAAACGCCGGAATTTCTGGCCGCGGGGATCCCCGTCGTCTCGACGCCGATCGCCGATGTGGCCGATCCTTATGGATCGGCGGGTCTGGTCGAAATCGCAGACGACGCTGACTCCGTCATTGCGCGGGTCGAAATGATCCTGCGTCGCAAGAGAGCGCCGTGGCTGAAAGCCGTGGACGCATTTCTCGACGGAATGTCATGGGACGACACCTGGGCGGGCATGAGGCGCGAGCTGGACGCTTTCATACCCGATCGCCATGCATCCGATCGGCAGATGAACGCGGAGGCGCGCCGTGTTTGATTGGCTGATCGTCGGCGCCGGCTTCGCCGGCAGCGTGCTTGCGGAACGCCTGGCGTCACAGCGGGGAGAGCGTGTCCTTGTCATCGACAAGAGACCTCACATAGGGGGGAACGCCTACGACCGATATGACGACGCAGGCGTTCTCATTCACCAATATGGCCCGCATATCTTTCACACCAATTCACAGGCGATATTCGATTATCTGTCGAGGTTCACCCGATGGCGTCCTTACGAGCACCGCGTGCTGGCGGAAGTCGACGGCATGCTGCTGCCGATCCCTATCAATCTCGATACGGTCAACCGGCTGTTCGGACTGAACCTGGATTCAAAGGGCCTCGCGGCCTGGTTCGCCGAGCGGGCCGAGCCGAGGGAGGAAATCCGCACCTCAGAGGATGTCGTCGTCAGCGCGGTCGGCCGCGAGCTCTACGAAAAATTTTTCAGGGGATACACAAAGAAGCAGTGGGGCGTGGAGCCCTCCCAACTCGACAAATCCGTGACGGCCAGGGTGCCGACGCGCATCGACCGGGATGACTGTTATTTCACTGACGCTTTCCAATACATGCCAGAGGGCGGCTATACGCGCCTCTTCGAGCGGATGCTGTCCCATCAGAATATCAAGGTCATGTTGCAGACGGACTTCAAGGAGATTCGCAAGGAGGTCGCCTTCCGGCGATTGATCTACACCGGGCCGATCGACGAATTCTTCAAGTTTCGCTTCGGCAGGCTGCCCTATCGGTCGCTTCAGTTCAAACACGCCACGCTTGATCAGCCCTGGCTGCAGCCGGTCGCGGTCGTCAATTACCCCCAGACCCAGGCTTATACCCGGATCACCGAATACAAGCATCTCACCGGGCAGCGGCACGAGAAGACGAGCGTGACGTTCGAATTTCCAAGCGACTCTGGCGACCCGTACTATCCGGTGCCGCGGGCTGAAAATATGGAACTATACAAGAAATACGAGCGATTGGCGCTTGCGCAGGAAGACGTCTGGTTCGTCGGGAGGCTTGCTACCTATCGATACTACAACATGGATCAGGTTGTGGGGCAGGCGCTCGCCACCTTCCGGCGCATCCACCAGGAGGTACCTCTTGCGGAAGGCGCGAGTCTGCCGCAGGTTGCCGCAGAGTAGGCGAACCGAGAACGGGCTTCGCTGGAAGACAGGCGGCGGCTGTCTTTCAGGAACTTCGGCTGTTGGCAGGCGTTAGCGGTCAGCGCTTCCCGACAGGAGTCGAGTATGTTTACCCATAACAAGAAACTGCAATATACGGTTCGGGTGTCCGAACCCAACCCCGTCTTGGCGAGTCTGATCCTGGAGCAGTTCGGCGGACCGCAGGGGGAGCTCGCCGCGGCGATGCGTTACTTCACACAAGCGCTGGCCGAAGACGATCCGGGACGAAAGGACATGTTGCTCGACATCGCCACGGAAGAACTCAGCCATCTCGAAGTCATCGGCAGCATCGTCGCCATGCTCAACAAGGGTATGAAGGGCGAGCTTGCCGAGGCCTCGCAGACAGAGGCGGAGCTGTATCGTTCATTGACGCAGGGGGGCGATAGCCACACTCAGGCGATCCTTTACGGCGGCGGGCCCGCGCTTACCAACTCGTCGGGCGTTCCGTGGACCGCGGCCTATATCGATACGATCGGCGATCCGGCTTGCGATCTGCGTTCGAATATTGCGGCGGAAGCGCGCGCGAAGATCATTTACGAACGTTTGATCAATGTTACCGACGATGCGGGAGTCAAGGAGGCGCTCGGCTTTCTGATGACCCGTGAGATCGCGCATCAGAAGTCGTTCGAAAAGGCGCTCTATGCGATAGAAGGCAATTTCCCGCCAGGGAAGCTGCGCGGCATGCCGGAATATGCTGATCTTTACGTCAACACGTCCCAGGGCGAGGGCGACGTGGAGGGACCGTGGAATTCCGGCGATCATTGGCGGCGCCTGGACGACGTCATTGGCGGCATTCCGGTAGACGGCGGGCAGGGCGACGCAAGCGTCGGCCTTACCAGTTCCGAGCAGAGCGATCTGTCGAGCTTTGCGGCGAGGACCATGTCGAATCCCATGTCCGATCCGACGACGGGCGCTGAACTCGGACAATCCGGCTCAGCCTAGCCGATCTCAAAGAGCCGCGTCCGCGTCGTGGCGCGGCTCGTGGATCCGCTCCTGCGCTCCACTAACCTTCAATCGCATGCAACGGGGAAATGGCCGGTCCGTTGAGCGGTTCGCCGTCCGGCGCAAACTGGGAGCCGTGGCAGGGGCAATCCCAGCACCGCTCGAAACTGTTCCAGCGCAGCTGACAACCAAGGTGCGTGCATGACGCGGCGTGCTGATGCAGCGCCCCATCCTCGTCGCGATAGGCGGCGATCTTGGCGAGGCCGTTTCCGATAATGGCGCCCTCGCCGGGCCGAAGCTCGTCTACGGAAGACTTCTCGCCGCGGGTGAGAAACTGGGCGTAGTTCTTTGCGGCCGTGGCGTTCTCGCGGATGAACTCCCCCATGGCCTTGAACGGTTTCCGTGCGGGTTCGTAGATCGACGCCCAGACACTGTCGCCGCGCAGGATGAGATCAGCGATCAACAGGCCAGCAAGCGCGCCATGAGTCATGCCCTGTCCCGAGTCGCCGGTCGCGATGAAGACATGCTTCTCCCCCGGATTGCGGCCGATGAAAGCCATGTAGTCGATAGGCTCCAGAACCTGGCCGGACCAGCGCGCGGCTTCCCCACCAAGCGCGGGGACGCGTTCGCGCATCCATCGTGTGAGAGAAAGAATGCGTTCGTCTCCATCATTGCGTTCGCCGGCCTTGTGGTCCTCGCCGCCGACGATGAGGAGATCGAACGCGCCATCGCCGGGTTGCAGCCTGACGTAATGATAGGGATCGAGCGTGTCCCAATAGAGGGCGTCCGGAACGGCGCCGCGCGGGATTTCGAAAGCGGCCGCGTAAGTGCGGTAGGGCGCCTGCTTGCTGTGAATCGCAAAGCGGTCGTTGATCGGCGCGTTCGTCGCCACGACGGCGGCTTGCGCCCGAACATGCGCGCCCCCGCGCGTGACGATGTCGACGCCGCCGGCGTTCTCGTCGACCGATATGACGGGCGTGGATGCGAACAGGCGACCGCCAGCGCGATCGATCGCCGCCGCGAGCGCGGCGAGGTATTTCAATGGGTGAAAGGTTGCCTGATCGGGGAAGCGAAGGGCGGGAGTTTTCTCCTCCCCGGCAAAGGGGACGCCTTCATGGCGCACGGCAAGCGCGCCGACCTGCGCGCTTGCGACAAGCTCGGCGTCGATCACCGAAGGGTCTGTCCCGGACGCGAGGAAAAGATACCCGTCAACCCGGCGAAAGTCGCATTCCGCCTCGAGCTCCCGCTGGATCGTCTCGATGCGCGAGATGGCGGCGTCCTGGCTCTGTCGCCAACCCTTCGCGGCGTCGAGTCCACGCATCTTGATCAACTCACGGAAGCCGTCGTCGCTGTAGGAGGAGAGATGCGCCGTGGTGCGCGCCGTCATCCCGCCGCCGATCGCGCCACGGTCGAGCACGCACACCTGCCGGCCGGCGCTCGCAAGTTCGTACGCCACGGACATGCCGGCGACGCCGGAGCCGATAATGGCGATTTCTGTTTCGATGTCGCCTTGCAACTTGTCCGCAGTAAGGGCGGAGGCGCCCCAGATCGATTTGCTTCGCTCGGCCGTCACGTTCATCCGAGCGCTCCTACATTCTTTTGTCGGGGGCCGAGAACTGTCTGTTGCGCCATGCCAGAATGGACGCGGGGGTGACATGCGAAACCAGCGCCAGCAGCTTGTTTTGCCAGCCGCTGACGATTTCGCGGCGCCCTTCCATGAGGGCCTCGAAGCCATCGCGGGCCACTTCGGCGGGATCGGCCTTCCTTGCCCGGCCGGCCTCCGTGTCGAGCATGCCGGCCCGGCGGAAAAACTCGGTCTCCGTGGCGCCGGGCATCAGGCAGGTGACGGTGACGCCGGTTCCTTGCAGCTCATCGGCGAGCGCCGTCGAATAATTGTAAATGAAGGCCTTCGTGCCGTGATAGACGGCCTGAAAAGAGCCGGTGATAAAGCCGGCGATGGATCCGACGAGGAGAATTCCGCCACTGCCGCGCGAGCGCATGTCGCGGCCAATGAGTTGCGTCAGATAGACGGTCCCCGTGATGTTGGTGTCGATGACGCGTCGAATCTGCGAGAAGTCCTGGTCGAGGAAATCGCCGCCCAGCCCGCGGCCAGCGTTGGCGATGAGAATGTCGACGGGGCGCGCGAGACGGCGGAGGAGGTCGTAGAGCGCCGCCACGCCGGCCATGGTTGACAGATCCGTTTCAATTTCCCAGACGCGTGCGTCTTCGCTTCGAATGGCTTCCGCCGCCTGTGCGATTTCGGGCTCGTCCGCCGCGATAACCAGATCGTACCCGCGCGTCGCGCAGAGCTTGGCGAATTCGATGCCGATGCCGGTCGAGGCGCCGGTGACGACGGCGAGAGGACGCGGTTCCATCCCTGCGTTTCTCCCTTCAAGACAGAAACGTCGTCAAAACGAGCGAGGAATGAACCGGGGGACGAAGAAGAAGTTCCGCCGTCGCGACGCGACAAAACCGGCCGCCGGACGCGTATTACTTGTTCTCGACGCCGCTCGACGGCTCTGCGGCGAGCGCCATTTTCACGAGTTCCGCCAGGTTGCCGGCGCGCATTTTCGACATGATGTTGGCGCGATGCACCTCGGCCGTGCGAATGCTGATGCCGAGATCATGCGCAATGACCTTGTTTGAGAGGCCTTTCAACAGGCCGGAGAGAATCTCGTTCTCCCGGCGCGTCAGCGTCGCCAGACGGGCTTTGATCGCCTGACTCTCGCGGCTGCGATTGACGTCGGCGTCGCGGCGATCGAGCGCCGCGCCGACGGCGGTGATGAGAGCGTCATTCTCGAAGGGTTTTTCGAGAAGGTCGACGGCGCCGAGCTTCATCGCCTCGACCGCGAGCGGAACGTCGGCGTGCGCGGTCAGGACCACGACAGGAATGGAAATGCGCGCTTCCTTCATCTTGCCGATCAGCTCGATGCCGTTCATTTGGGGCATGCGCACGTCGGTGATGACGCAGCCCTCGGCGCTTGGAGACACGGCCTTCAGAAAGGACAAGGCGGAGTCGTAGGCGTCAACCTTGAACCCCATTGTGCGCAGCAACAGCCCCACCGCGTCGCGCACGGCTGCGTCATCATCGATGAGGTGGACAACACGCTGGTCGTTCATGCAACAACGTCCACGTTCAGAAGCGGAAGCGCGAAACTAAAATGGGCTTCCCCCCGGCAGGGGGCGCCGGCCCAAATCAATCCATCATGATCCTCTATAATTATAACGCTCGACAATAAACCCGGTCTCATCCCCTTTGCGTTCCCTATCGTCAGCTGATCGCCGCCAGGCGCCTCGGATTGAGCTTCAGGGCTAAAACCCGCGTCAATCATGTCCACCCTGATGGTCGCCGCGTCGGGGTTGCAGGTCCGGATGGCGAGACGCCGCCGGCCGGTCGACCGCATCGTCGCCGCGGCGTCTCGCACAAGGTGGCACAGGGCGAGCCCGATCTGCAACCTGCTGGCGAGGATCCCGTCCCGCAGGGCGGCAGGCTCCAGCGTGATCTCCATGCCAGCGAGCGCGTCTTCGGCGCGAAGCGAGTCGAGAGTGTCGCCGATCGCTTCATGCAGGCCTATCGACGTTTTGGCGGCGTCTTCGCATAGGGCGAAGCCGCGCAGGGTCGAAACGAGCCGGCTGGCGCGTTGCGTTTGCGCCGCCGCCTTTTCGAGGATCTGGGCGATCTCCTCGCCGGTTCCCGGAGACCGGCCCAAAATACGGCGCGCGACGTCGAGATAGGCCGCCGTCGCGGCGAGCGGCTGGTTGATGTCATGGGCGAGCGCCGAAAGCGCCGCACTCGTGGCGTCGAGCCGGCTACGCAGTCGATCCTCGGCGTCCGGTTCGACGCCCGGGCTTTTTGCGGGGCCCCTCACGCAGTCCACGATCACGCGATCCCTTCTGATCCTTCGCCGGAAGCGTCAGCTCCGCCGACAGAGTCTCGCTGTTTTTTCGTTCCGCCGCAATCTCGATCTTCAGTAGGACCGAAAATCCGCCGTACCAAGCGGGACGCGCATGCCCGCTGCAAGGCTTTAGCGGTCGTCGCGGAGGCGACCGGGCCGACGGCGGCAGCGCACATACTCTCGCGCGTGAGAGGCCCTTGCCGGTCTGATGTTCCCCTTTTTGAGAAACTAAGTGAAATCCCCTAGACTGCAACCCGCGGCCTATGGATTTCCTGGCGTCTCTAACACAAGAACTGAATCGCTCGATTCCAGCGAAAGGGATGCTCGGGGATTGCCTACTCGATCCGACAACGCCGAGGCTTTCTGGCGCGCCCTCGTCGACGCTCTCCCGGAGGAGGTCGCCGTTGTCGATCGGCAGGGCGTCATCGTGGCCGCGAACAGCGCATGGATCGGGAGCGCCGAGCCTATTTGTGATGGCCTCGAACATGTTGGTTTTCAACACAACCTCATGGAAGCCCTGAGATCGCGCGTCGCCGCCGACAGCGCCGACGCGCGCCGGCTGCTCGCGGGAATCGAAGCGGTTCTTGCCGGCGAAAGGCGCGAATTTCATCTGGATTACAAGCCGGGCAAGGCGCCGCAGGGCCGATGGTTCGCCCTGGAGGCGCGCCAAATGCCGCTGGAGCCTTTGGCGCTGCTGCTCTGCCGGCGCGACATCACGACGGAGAGAGGGAGTTTTGCGACGGCCTTGCAGGAGAGCGAGCAGCGGGCAAGGCGACGTTCGGCCGAGCTTCAGGCGATCCTCGACGCCGCGCCAATCGGGCTCTCTATCGCGCAAAGCGCGAGCGGCGACCATATTCGAGGCAATCCGGCGCTCGAGCGTATGTTCGGCGTCCCCGCAGGAGGCGAATTTTCAAAGGTCGCCAGCCAGTCCGTCGATCTGCGCCTGTTTCAGTCCGGCCGGGAACTCTCTGTCGCCGAGCTGCCCATGCAGCGGGCGGTGAGGGGCGAAACGGTCCCTGGGCAGATTTACGACATTTTATGTCCGGATGGTCGCGTCGTCACGGCCTTGGCGACGGCCAGGCCCATCCTCGACGAGTCCGGCAAGCCGCGCGGCGCAGTCGGCGCCTTCATGGATTTCACGCAGATAAGGCGCGCCGAAGAGGCGCTGCGGGAAAGCGAACAGCGTTTCCGCAGCCTTGTCGAGGCCTATGCGCAGGCTGTCTGGGAGACGGATGAGACGGGCGCCATCGTCTCGGACAGTCCCACTTGGCGCGCGTCCACGGGGCAGACACTGGAAGAATTGCTCGGCGACGGCTGGTTGAACGCCGTCCACCCGGAGGATCGAGCCGACGCCAGGCGGCGATGGAGGGACGCGGTTGCGGCGCGCGGCAAATTCGATGCCGAAAGCCGGCTGCAAGACCGCGCCGGAGGCTGGCGCTGGACCAATCTGCGGGCGACGCCGACGCTGAACTCGGACGGCACGGTCCGGCGATGGCTCGGCATGAGCGTCGATATTGATGCGCGCAAGCGGGCGGAGGCCGCTCTGCGGGCCAGCGAGGAGCGCTACCGCGAAAGCGAGTTCCGCCTGCAACTCGCGCTGGATTCCGGAAACATCGGCATCTACGAATGGCGGCTCGATACCGGTGAATTGATCTGGGACGACCGTCTGCGCGCGCAATGGGGCCTCTCCCCCCTGGAGCGTCCGACTTTCGCACTTTTCCTTGAAAGCATTCATCCAGACGATCGGGCGCGGGTTCGGGCCGGGATCGACCGCGCCCTCGATCCGGAGACGGGCGGGCGCTTGCAGGTTGAATACCGTGTGATCGCGGGCGACCGGTCCGAAAAATGGATCTCGGCGACCGGGACAGTTTTCTTCGAGGCTGGCCGCGCGGTCAGAATGGTCGGCACCGCTCAGGATGTTACACAGCGCAAGGGCGCCGAGATCGAGCGCCAGAAATTCGTTTCGCTGGCGGAGCAGAGCGTCGAATTCATCGGCATCTGCAACCTTTCCTTCGAGCCGCTCTATGTTAATCCGGCTGGCTTGCGTCTCGTGGGCCTCAAAGGCGCAGAGGAGGCCGTACGGGTCGACGTCGCGGATTTTTTCTTCCCGGAGGACCGGCCCTTCGTCATGGAAGAATTTTTCCCCGGCGTGCTGCGGGAGGGGCAGGGCAGCGTGGAGATTCGCTTCCGTCGCTTCGACACGGGGGAGGCGGTGTGGATGCTATATAACGTGTTCTTCCTTCGCGATCCGGACGGCGGGCCGATTGGCCTCGCCACGGTCAGCCGCGACATCACCCAGCGCAAGCGCGCCGAAGAGGCGCTGATGGCTGCCGATCGCCGCAAGGATGAGTTCCTGGCCACGCTTGCGCATGAGCTGCGCAATCCGCTTGCTCCGATCTGCAACGCCACCCATGTGCTTCTCCACGAAACCGCGCCAACCATGTCCGTGCGCGATCTCGGTCTGCTCGCAATGATCGAGCGGCAAGCACGGCACCTGGTGCGTCTCGTCGATGACCTGATGGAAGTGTCGCGCATCACGCGCGGCAAAGTCGAACTGAAAATGCAGGTGGTGGATCTCGCGGACGTGCTGCGTCACGCCGTAGAAACCGCCCAGCCCATGATCGACCGTGCAGGGCACGAACTGCGCGTGATTCTCCCCGCGGCCCCCATGGCGCTCGAGGCGGACCCTGTGCGCCTTGCGCAGGTTTTCACCAACCTTCTCGACAATGCCGCCAAATATACCGAGGCCGGCGGCTCGATCCGCCTGACCGCCGAGCTTGTCGGCGATCAGGCGGTCGTCACCGTGAGCGACAGCGGCGTCGGCATACCGGCGGACATGCTGCCGCGCGTCTTCGATCTGTTCACGCAGGTCGATCGCAGCCTGGGGCGCGCCCAGGGCGGCCTCGGGATTGGTCTTGCGCTCGTCAAGTCTCTGCTTGGCCTGCATGGCGGGACAGTCGAGGCGCGCAGCGACGGCCTCGGCTCTGGCAGCGCCTTCATCGTCCGCCTTCCCCTTTCTCGCGTTGGAGCCCAGGCGCCCATGCCTATGATGAACGAGCCTTGTAAGCCTGTGGCGCGGCGGATTCTGGTCATCGACGATGATCACGACGTCGCCGACAGTCTCGTCATGTTCCTTGAAACCTTCGGCGTGGAGGTCCGTGTCGCCTATGGGGGCGAAGCCGGGCTCGAGGCGCTGCGGCAATTCAAGCCCGAACTGGTTTTCCTCGATATTGGCATGCCCAAGATGGACGGATATGAAACAGCGCGTCGGTTGCGCGCTTTACCGGAGGGGCAAGCGGTCAAGCTTGTCGCGCTTACGGGATGGGGACAGGAGCAAATCAGCGACCGCGCCCACGACGCCGGGTTCGACTGCCAGCTTACAAAGCCAGCGGCGTTCGATGATCTACAGAAGTTGCTGGACTCTCTGTCATGACCGGGCGTCTATACCGGGAGGGGGCTCCTTGGAGCGCCGAGCCGCGAAACTGAGCATTTGGGCGGCAGAGACTAAAAGTTGCGCAAAATGATAATTTCTCTAAAAGTCTAATCCGGGAGCAGTTTCGTGACGGGGCTATCATGGAAGGGCAAAACGTAGGACCGAGCCATGCGACCATGAACGCTCGGTCGTCTCTTGTTGCAAGTTACTGGTTCATTGGCTTTACCCTCGCCTTGGCGAGTTTTTTTGTGTTTCCCGCTGGGGGGGCCGCTCGGGTTCTGGCGGGGCTGGTCGCGCTTTTTTGCGGTCAGGGATTCATCGCCGAATGGATCGGCGTCAGGTGCGACAGGGACAGTATCTCGTTTCCGCGCCGCCTTTTCCCGGGGATCGGCTTTCCGACCGTCTGGCGGCGACGCATTTCGGTAAGAAAGATATCCCGCATGGATTCTGTGGGCCAGCGGGCGATTCTCTTCTACCTCAGCTCGACAGAGCGCGTGGCGTTCGTATTTCCGGACAATCGCAGCAGGCACCAGGTCATCCGCTTTCTCAACGAGGCGATCGAGGCGCGGCGTCATGCGCGGCGTCATGCGGCTGTGGAGCGCAACTACGGCGCTCATCATCAGTGGTAATCGGCGAATCGTTCAAGGGCGTTGCAGTCGGGCAACACATGCGACGGAAACACAAGGGTGCGACAGGGATGCGACAAGCCGGACCCTTGTCGGCGGCGAGGCTACCTTGGATAGTCTCCAAACAAGAATACGAACAAAGCCGATCCCGCCGCCATGCCCGCCTTTTCCAAACTTGCGAGATTTTTTCTCGCCGTCATGCTGGCGATGGTGCTGGGCATGGCGGGCGTCGCCAGGGCGTCGCATGAAGCGCACGCGCCCGCGCAGGTCTATCTGTCGGCGGACGATCAGGCGCTCACTGGACAAATCTGTCTTTCATTTCATGTCGACCAGGCCGGCGCTCCTGTAAAAAGCGCGCATATCCACGCCTGCGGGGATTGCCTGTTCGCTGTCGCTCCACAGACGGTCATCGCTCCGCCAATGACGGTGCTTCTGCGATTGCAGGCGCCGAAACGGCTGTCATTCGATCCGCAGCCGCCCGTTCACACGGCGGGCGTCGAGCGCGTCTCTCCCCATTCTCCACGCGCCCCGCCTGTCTTCTCCTGACGCGTCCTCGTCCGAAGGCTCCACATAGAAACGTCTGACCGTCACGGGAACGCCTCGACTTCGTCGCGGCGCAGGAGAATCCTTTATGTTTCGCACTTATCTGATGCGCGGCGCGAGCGCCGGCGCAATGAGCCTCGTCGTACTCTCGGGCGCCAGCGCCCAGGTCGGACTGCCGCCCATTCATATCTCGGCGCACAGGCCGGTCGGCGCCGGAACGGCGTCGAACGGAGCGCCCGTCGCCGCCCCGCAGGACGGAGCTGGCGCGGCCGATTCGTCGGAAGCGTCGGGCGCAAGCCAGGAAGCCGAGGTCGTCGATCAAAAGCAGATCGCCCGCGAACTTCCGCCGACGACGGATACGGCGCGGCTCATCCGTGACGTTCCGGGCGTCAGCACCTATGAAGCGGGCGGCGTCTCCGGCATTCCCGCGATCCACGGCATGGCGGACGACCGAATCAACATCATCGTGGGCGGCGTCCAGACGACATCCGCCTGCGCCAACCACATGAACCCGCCGCTGTCCTACATCGGGCCGGGCAATGTCGAAAAAATTGAAGTCTATTCCGGCGTGATGCCGGTGAGCCGGGGCGGCGATTCGATCGGCGGCACGATCATCGCGGAGCCGAAATCCCCCGTCTTCGCGCCGGATGTCACGCGGCCCCCGGCGCGGCCGCTCGACGCGCGGCAGACGCCTTTCGCGCCTCTACCCTTCCTTGCCGCGCCCGCGCCGGGGCAGCTGAGGTTTGGCGAGGATGGCGCGGTGCTCGTCACCGGCATGATCTCGAGCTTCTTTCGGGGCAACAACAACGGGATCAGCGTCGCGGGCACGGCCAATGTCGCGACCAAAAACTGGAGCCTGCTCTATAGCGGCGACTGGCAGCGCGCCACCAATTACCATGCCGGCGGCGTGGGGGAGAAAGTTCTCTCGACGAATTTCATCTCCGAGAATCACGCGGCGACCCTCGCCTTCCAGAACGACGGCCATTACCTCTCGCTCAGGGGCGCGATCCAGAACATCCCCTATCAGGGGTTCCCGAATCAGCGCATGGATATGACGCGCAACCAGGCCTATACGTTCGAAGGCCGGTACAAGGGACTGCTCGACTGGGGCGCCGTCGACGCCCGCATCTATTGGAACAACGTCAATCACAAGATGGGTTTTCTGCAGGACAAGCAGCCTGCGAACATGCCCATGGCCACGATCGGGACCGATTATGGCTATGCGATCAAGGCCGAAATCCCCTTCGAGAAATTCTCCCGAAAGGATGTGTTGCGGATCGGCAGCGAATTTCACGGCTTCCAGTTGAACGATTGGTGGGAGCCGGTTCCGGCCAACTGGCAACCGGGACGGTTCATGTCGATGATGGGCATGGTCAGCTACATGCCGGCGATGAACATGATGGGGCCGGGCGCCTTCTGGAACATCAACAACGGCAAACGTAACCGCCTCGGCCATTATCTGGAGTGGGACGCGCAGTGGAACGACCAATGGTCCTCGCTGCTCGGCGTTCGCAATGACACGGTCTGGTTCAATACGGGGACGGTTTCGCCTTACGATTGGCGAAATCCGGTTCCGATGACGGTCTGTCCCGTCACGATGGGGCAGATCGGTCCCTGCGGTCCGAGCGCCGCGATGGGGATGAACAATCCGGACGTTCCCGCGGCCAACGCCTTCAACGCGCAGAACCGTTCGCGCACCAATGTGAACTTCGACATGACGGCGATGGTGCGCTATCAGCCGAACGATCTTGCGAAATATGAATTCGGCTATTCGCGCAAGACGCGCTCTCCCAATCTCTATGAACTCTACGCCTGGGCGCCGACGCCGATGGCGATGTTCATGAACAACTGGTTCGGCGACGCCAATGGCTATGTCGGCAATCTCAATCTCCAGCCGGAAGTCGCGCATACGGTCGGCCTGACCGCCATGTTCGCCGATCCGAAAGGCGATTGGGAGGCGCGCATCAATCCCTATTTCAGCTACATCGAAAATTACATCGACGCCGCGCGACTCTACAATGCGCCGACGCCGACCGCGACGCAGCCTTATGTCTTCCAGATGCTCCAGTTCCGCAATTACAAGGCGATCATTTACGGCGCCGATCTGTCCGGCCGCCTGAAGCTTCTGGAGGATCCCGCGTTCGGCCGCTTCGACGGCACGATCGTGGCGAACTACGCCTATGGCCAGAATCTGGAAATGGGACAGGTGCAGAACTGCGCCTTCTTCGACAATGCCTGCTATGCCTATGCGAACGCCTTTGTGAGAGGCCATACCGGCCTCTATCACATCATGCCGTTCAACACCCGGATCGGGCTCGAACATAAATATGGCGGCTGGTTCAGCGGCGCGGACGTCCAGATCGTCGCGGGCAAGAATGTCGTGAGCGTTCCGCGCTACGAGCAGATCACCAACGGCTATGCGCTGCTCAATCTGCGGACCGGCTATGAATGGTCCAACCTGCGAATCGATCTCGGGGTGCAGAATGTGACGAACACGCTCTACACCCTGCCTTTGGGCGGCTTCTATTTTTCGGGCTACAAACGCGCGGGGGCAAATTCCGGCGTGCCCGGAATGGGGCGGAATTTCTACGCGGGTCTCACCGTGAAATTTTAAGATTTTCTGGAGAGGCGGTGCTTCGGCGCCGCCTTTTCTTTTTCATCGATTCCCTTCCGCGCGAGATCAATCATGATGTTCCTGCACTTCGATCCCGCAGGCCGCCCGCCCTTGCGCCCCGACCGCATCTTTCCAGTCGCGACGGCCCTCGTCGTCGCCGCGCATGTCTTCGTTTTCGCGGTCTTCATGCAGGCGGCGCGGCCCAATCTGATTCCGCTCGGCTCGATCGGCACCGGGCTGGCGCCCGAGGGCGATTTCCTCGAAGTGGAGGCGATCAGCGAACAGGATTTGCCGCCCGACGCGCCCGAGCCGGAGGACGCGCGCGTCAAGGCGGACGAGAACGCCGCGCCGCCGCCGGTCGTCGCCGTTCCCGACGCACCGCGGCTGCCCGCAAGGAAGGACGCCGACCGCACGACCGAAAAACCCACTCCAAAGAGCGAGAAGAAGAGCAAAGAGCGGCGGAACGTCGCCTATGGAAATGAGCGACGCGAGGCGCAGGCGCGCCGCCGTTACGGCGCGCCCGGCGGCGGCGGTTCGGCGGGCGCGGGCGCGTCCCAGGCGACATGTCTCGCTTATGTTGCGGCGGCCTTGCGCCGTCATACGCCGGGCTCGACGAGGCTCGGCCCCGGAAGCGCCTTCGTCACCTTCCGAATTGCCGCCGGCGGCGGCATTGCGGTCGTCTCGGCCTCGGGCACGACGCCGGGTCACGCGGCCCTCGCGCGCCGCATCGTCTCCGCCGCGCGCGGGCCCGGCATATGCGGCGCGGCCTTTGTCTCCCAGAGCATCTATTTCGATTGACGCCCCAAGAGTGGAGGGAATCACATGGACATTCCGACACTGTCGCCGCTCGGCCTGTTTCTCAACGCGGGGCCCATCAGCAAGTTCGTCATGGGGATTCTGCTGTTGGCTTCCGTCTGGACCTGGGCGCTCATCATCGACGGGGCGATCGTCGCGCGGCGGATTTCCGCTTCCATCCGCTCAGCGCGCGAGGGAGGCGGCGTCGGAGTTCTCTGGCCCATCATGGACACGGCAAGGGAGGCGGCGCAGTTGCACATTCCCGGCGAAGGCGACGACGCGAGGCGCCGCCGCATTTCGAAGCGCGTGAATCAGGCCATGCAGGCGTTCCTGATCGACGCCAGGGGCGATTTGCCCAACCTCGCCGTTGTCTCCTCGGTCGGGCCTTTTGTCGGCCTTTTCGGCACGGTCTGGGGAATCATGTCGAGCTTCGCAGGGATCGCCGCGACGCAGGACACGAGTCTTGCAGTTGTCGCCCCCGGCATCGCGGAGGCGCTCGCGGCGACTTCTTACGGGCTCGCGGCGGCGATTCCCGCTGCGATCGGGTATAATCGTCTCGGCGCGACCATGTCGGGCCTGAGCGATGAAATCGCCGCCCTCATGAACGCCGCCGTCGCCAATGGCGATGTCGCGCCATCGGTGGCCTTGCGCCGCGCCAGAGTGGCCGTAGATGAGGGCGATCCGCTTTTCGTAAAGATGCGTTGATGAATCGTGCTATCTTACCGTCGTGACCATCAGGATTTACATCGACGCTGACGCCTGTCCGGTGAAGGAGGAGACCTATAAAGTCGCCATCCGTTACGGGTTGCAGACCTTCGTGATTTCTAACAGCTTCATGCAAATTCCGCCCTCGCCGCTGATCGCCAGGATCGTCGTGAACGCCGGCCCGGATGTCGCCGATGACTGGATCGCGGAGCATGTCGTTGCGGGCGATGTGGTCATCACCAGCGATATTCCCCTCGCCGCGCGCGTCCTGGCTAAAAAGGCGCATGCAATTGCGCCCTATGGACGCCTCTTTACAGAAGACTCGATCGGCTTGGCTCTGGCGCAGCGCTCTCTCATGGAGCATATCCGCTCGACAGGCGAGACGACCGGCGGCCCGCCACCATTTTCTGCCGCAAATCGGTCGCGTTTCCTTCAGGCCCTCGACCAAACGATCGCCCGCGAAAGACGGAAGCGTGCGTTGCCAGAACTTGGGCATACACGTGAAGAACGCGGACCATAACCGAGGGCTTATCCTGGACGTCTGCCTCATCTCTCTTCGAGGTTTGTTTTTATCCCCCACGGGTAGCGCGGCGGTCGCTTTTTTCGGCTATTTTCATGAAAAGGCCGCTATGGGCGAACTATGAACTTTTTTTTCGCGAAAGTTGGGTGCCATGCCTAATACCGGTTTCCTGAATGGGTTGCGTGCGCTCGCTGCTTTTAGCGTCTTGGCTTGCCACGTAATGATCTGGTCGGGCTGGTCGAGTTTCGGGGTGCCTCTGCTTCCCGGACCCGGCGCAGTGGCCAAGATGGCCGTGGATTTATTTATGATTTTGTCAGGTTTCCTGATGGCCTTTAACGCGCATAAACGCATCAATGAACCTATGACCAGACTGGACTCATGGTCGAAATTTTATATTAGACGGTTTTTCCGGATCGCACCCGGTTATTACGCCAGTTTGGTTGTCGCTCTGCTGCTGTCGAAGCCCTTCCTGTCTGGATATGCGACATTGGCCGATCGACTGCCCGGTCTCGCTGAATCTTTCTATAATGGGAAAGCGATTGATTATTCGGCAACGAACATTTTATTGCACGTGACGTTTCTTTTCGGGCTTTTCCCTGAATGGTCATTCTCGACGCAGTTGCCCGATTGGAGCTTGGGTCTGGAAATGCAGTTTTACGTCATATTTCCCTTGCTGACAGTTGTCGCGATGCGGTGGGGCGTATTGAGGGTGTGCATTCCAATGGTCCCGTTATGCCTAATTGCTACAGCTCTCTTGGCGCCCGGGTTTCGCGAGCCGTCACTCATTCTTTTCAAACTCCCGGTCTTCTACGCCGGGATGCTGTTGTTTTTTGCGTCAGTCTCGTCCCAGAAACAAGAAAAGCTGGCGCTGAATTCCGTCGCCCTGCTCCTCACTCTCACGCAAGTCCAATTTTATGGAAAAGTCGGCGTGCTTCTTGTTCTGGCTCCGCTCTTGATCGCTTTCAAATGTGCAACTCCAGGCAATGCTGTCGCTCGACAATTGGATTGGGCGATAGGCCGAGTTTTGGACAACAGGTTTGCCCGAGTTGGCTCTGATCTTTCCTACCCGGTTTATCTGTTCCACGGGTTTTTCATCGCCATCATTGGCGGCGCGTTATTTGGGAGCGGGGCATTTGTGGCGTTGGATCCGCATGCAAGGACAGCTATTCTTTTCGTCAGCGTCCTTGTCGGGACAGTTGGGGCGTCAATAATAGTGCATCGATTCGTCGAAAAGCCGGGAATAAATGCAGGAAAACATCTCGTCGGCCTTCTGAAACGACCGGAAGGCGATGACGGCGTTGCCGCTCGGCTGGCCGTCGCGCGCGCGAGTCGACGGGCGGATCGATGAGAATGACAGGCTGGGGCGGCGCTGTTAGCAGGTAGCTCTCTGCCCCATGGAGGAATGATGCTGTGATGGGCGAAAGGGGATAAAACCCCCTGATTTTGCCTTAGACGGATAACGGATAATTGATTTCATGGCGAGAGAGACGGGGCTCGAACCCGCGACCTCCGGCGTGACAGGCCGGAGGTTTCGCAATCAGATCAAGGGCTTTCAGAGAGTTTGCTCACGGGAAGTCCCTTTACTTTCAGTTCGCGCATTTCGCGCAGTCTGAAAAGCGGCAGGGGGTGCAACGCGGCAAAAGAAAACGCCGTGCTGGGGATGAGAGTCCAGCACGGCGCCAACAATTCGATTAGGAAACCAGGCAAGCTTCACCAGAAAACCTATACCGACTTGCCTGCGGCGGCAACGGTTTTTCCGGCGGACGACACCTTGCAGAAGCTGATCACGGTTTCGCGCTGCGACCTTGATCAGCGCTTGATCAGGATCGCTTCGGACGATTTTGACGCCCCACCCTCTAGCTCAGGGTGGCGGAAATGAGCAAGCTCGCCATCAAGCGCGCGTTCGCTATTCGGAACGAAAAACTCACGCCCTGCTCCCGGCTCGTCTTGGTCGCCATCTGTGACGAGATTGAGCACGACCGCGCCCTCACATGCTCGATCAGCCAAAACAAGATCGGCCGGAAGGTCGGTGTGACCCATAACACTGTTGCTCGGCGCGTCGCCGATCTCTGCGAGCTTGGATACCTGACTGTCACCCGTCAGCGCGACGCACGCGGTTATCAGAAGACGAATATTTACCGCGTCAATCTGCCGGTCGGGGCCGAGCCCTCTTGCGATGGGGGCCGCTCATGATCGGCCAGAACATCTTTCGGGAGAAACATCGTGAACGGTTCCTTACCGTTGACAAAGCGAAATTTTCTGGTCGTCTCTCTGCTGAGGCGCTCGGCGTCCACGACTACTTACTGAGCAAGCCGGACGACTGGATAATCTGCGAGGCTCACATTCGAAATCGCTTCGGATGGGGCCGCAAAAAATATCAAAGAGTCATGCGCGAGCTGCGTAGCGCTGGCTACCTGCAGCTTCAACCGATCCAATCCGCGGTGGGCCGGTTCGTCGGAACTAAATACGTCTTGTTTGAAAAAGCCCAGCAGGAGGATGTTAAGAGCAAAAGTCTGTGCCTTGACAGTGAAAAAGTGGCTTACACCGAGAGGTCACTTTTATCGCCCGGCGGCAAAGGGGGCTCCATAGAGTATAACGATCTTAGACTGAATAAAGATTACCCTCCCTCCCCCCGCGATCAGGCAGAGGAAAAAACTGGGGGGCATGCGCAAGCGCAGGAATTCGATGACGAAGAGGAGGCGGAGAGGGCCGCCCTCATCCTCCGAGGCCAGGACCGCGGAGAGGCTTTCTTGGCATTCGATAGGAAATCCAAGAGACCGCCGATCATCGAGAAACCGCAGCAGAGCCGAGAGGACGTGCCCCCAAAAGCGAGGCGGTTCAAGCAATTCCGTTCTGAGATAACGATCAAAAACAACGGTCAGAAACGCGGGAGCGGTATCGCCATAGGGTGCAGTTCTCCAAGGAATACTGAGGGCGTTTCCCAGGACGATCTAGACCGGTTTGAGCGCTTCGTCGCTGCTTGGCAATTCATGCCAGGCCGAGAGAACATCGATGCGGCAAAGCGTGCTTTCCTATCGCTTGGCGCTTTGGATCGGGAGCTTTGTATTAAAGGCGCGGAAGCGCTGCAAGTCCCTCCGGAGCGCCGCGTCTTTGCCGTGACGTTCATCCGACAGAGGCAATGGGTGTTCCAGCGCAAGGGCGCAAATGTGCAGCCATGCGAGTTCACGAACCCGTTGAAAGGCCGAGCCGTCGAACACGACGCGATACCGCTTCCAAATGGCCAGATTTTTCTGAAGCCAGGATCACCCGAGCTCAGCGCCCGGGAAGAATGGGAACGGCGGCAGTTTGGAAAAGCCAAGGGCGGCTGCTTCAGGCCGACGCTCTGGCCGCCGACTGACGACTCATGACGACTACCGGGGCCGGTTGCCTTCTCGGGTCCTTCCTCCGCCTGGCCAACAGGGAGAAGGCGGGGGTCCGGGGGAGGAAACGAAATCTATATTTTTATTAGGGTTTAATATGCTGACGGGTTAAAGGAATCCGGTTGATATGGACACTAAGGTTGAAGACGAAGAGGACTGGGCGAGCTTGTCCGATATCGCCAGATTGCGAGGCATAACGCCCCAAGCTGTGTGGAAACGGGTTCGTTCATTCGAGCTGCGTGGCCAGCTTCCAACCCGCCGAAGGGGCAGGGCCAAGCTAATACATTTGCCCTCCTTTGACGCCCTCGCGGCCGCAACTCACGATCCCGCGCAAGAGCTGCGAAACAGGAACGTTAGGCGTCGCGCTCGCAGCCCGACATCGCTCCCCATTGAGTCGCCGCCGGAGCCGTCGAAATTTAATGACGCGGCCGCCCGCGAGAAAAACGCCAAGGCTGAACTTGCTGAAATCCAGCTTGCACAAAAGCGCGGCGAGCTTGTCCCCGTCCGTGAGATAGAGGCGGCGACGATTGAGGCCGGCACGAAGATCACGCAACGGTTGAACGCCATGAAGGCGCAGACCGGAAGGCTTTACGCCGCCGCAAAAGGCGGGGAAGAAGCACTTCACATTGAGTTGCTTGCCCTCGTCGATGCAACGATCGCCGCGATCGGCGAAGAAATGATGCAGCTCGCCGCGAATGGTAATGTTGCTGATGAAGCAACAAAAACTCATTAATCAGGCGAAGACCACCTTCTATGCAGGTCGGGCGACCGAAGAGACTAAGCGGTGGCGGATGGAACATGGACTTCGGACCCCAGAGACTGGAAGCCGAATCTCGCGCACCCGTCCCAGGACAACCCCCAAAGCCTATCGGCTCGGCTGGAAGTCTGCCCGCGCTTGGCGCTGCAAGGCGCCTTGAGAGAGACCGCAGAGAGAGGCGGGATGATGGCCGGAAAGTCCCCTATGGCTGTGGCGCCCCTCATTCGCCGGCGTGCGATTGTTTTACAAAGGCCATCCAAATTGAGTCAGGGCCCCAGACGGCGTCGAGGTCCACACGCGCTATTTCTGGGTCCATGCCAATCACATTGACGCGGTAGCGATAGAAGAATGCCGATACGCGGTAATTGGCGATGCAATGCACATGAGTCGGGGCTTCGCCCGTCTGTTCGAGCGCGACGCAGAATGCGGCGAAGTCGCTTTCCGTCGGATTTTGGAAATCCACCGGGATGTGGATGTAGCTCATGCCCAAGGCCGCCACGGTCGCCGTTTCGTCCGGGAGCGCCTTTTCGTGGCTGTGCGGCGCGAGATTGATGACATAGCGCACCCCGAGCGCTGCGATGTTCGTCAGTTCTGCTTCGGTTGGCTGGCCGGAGGTGGTTATCCGGTCGTCGAGGCGACGCCAATGATGGATGGACTCAGGATCGCGCATGGGCGGATCACCCCTCTCCTATGTCGAAGCCCCGCGGCCTTTGTGAGATTGACCTTAAAGCGATCGCGCTTG
Organism: Methylocystis sp. IM3; assembly: GCF_038070105.1. Classification (NCBI taxonomy): domain Bacteria; kingdom Pseudomonadati; phylum Pseudomonadota; class Alphaproteobacteria; order Hyphomicrobiales; family Methylocystaceae; genus Methylocystis; species Methylocystis sp. IM3. The sequence goes on from NZ_JBBPBZ010000002.1 coordinate 825,481, forward strand.
CGTTGGTAGCGGCGGGTCATTTCGGGGGAAGCGTGGCCGAGGCGCTGTTGCACATGGGCTTCCTCGATCCGCGCCGAAGAGGCGAGGCCGGCGCGTAAGGAGTGGCCGGAGAAGGCGCGTCGGCGTTCGCCTTCAGAGAGACCGCCGCGCAGGCCGGCGGCGAGCACGCATTTCTGCACGAGGCCGGCGACATGTTTGTTGGAGAGCCGCTCGGGCCAGACGCCGCCATTCTTGCGGGCAATGGGCCGAAACACAGGGCCCCGCGCGACCCAACCGAGTTTGAGCCAAGGTTCGAGCAGGACGACAGGGCAGGTGAGGGGGGGACGAGCCGCGGCCGATCTCGACCTCGCGCCAGCCGGTCTTGCCGTTGAGGGTCAGGAGCACGCCGCCGCCGTTTTGGTCGGCGCCGACGATCTCGATCCACCCGGTCCCGCCCTAGGTCTGATCGGCACCGCAGTCGAGGCCGATGATTTCCGAGCGTCGAGGCTGCGGGCGAAGCTGATGGCATTAGGCAAGGCGGCCAAATAAGTAAATCAAGTCTGCGGGCGGCGAAGCCGCCGGGGGTCGGAACGCTGGACGACATAGCTGGCGCCGGGCCCGGCGCATCACGCTTTCCGGACAAACTCCGATTTTAGATACATCGCGCCGATGCCGTCGATTTTGCACGCGATATTGTGACCGTCGACTGCGTCGTCAACCAAGCGGATGTTCTTGACCTTGGTGCCGCTTTTAACAGTGGACGATGATCCTTTGACTTTCAAATCCTTGATCAAACTAACTGTATCGCCTGTCACCAGCAGATTGCCATTGGCGTCGCGCACGCCTTCGTCTTGCGCCGGACTTTCGGGCGCAGCCTCCGCTTCGCTCCATTCATGCGCGCATTCTGGGCAAGTCCACAAAGCGCCGTCCTGATAAGGATATTCCGAACCGCATTTTGGACACTTCATGTTCATTTCCTGTATCTTAGAGGGAGTTCGCGCTGTCCTACTCTATCTGCGGCTGAAACGGAACCGGCGCCAACTCTGAGGGGTTTGCCGGTAAGAAGGCGTTCTCGGAGCGGGCGTTGCGGGCGTAGGCGCGCGCTTTTTGGGTGCGCGCCGCGAGGTGAGGGGCGGGCTCGGCGAGCGCCCTGCCGCCGGTCTTGTCCTTGCCCATTTCAGCCATTCTCGCCCTCGCTTGCGCTCCCGGGGCGAGCCCGGGGATCGAAAATCCGACGCCTGGGCGCGCTGCGGGCGGCCCAAAAGCCGCTTTCCGGCCCAGTATAGCAGGGGGTTTGCCCTATGTCCGATAAGCGCACATTATCGGACATCCAGACAGGACGACGGGCCCGGCGGATAGCGGCCGAAAACAGGTGACAAAGCGCCGTCGTCGGTTACGATTCTTGCCATGCATTTGCGTGATTCGATGCTGGCGCGCGAAGTCGTCTCAGCCGCCGGCGTCGTCCCCCAAGCGCCTCCGGCGGGCACGCCGCGCCGAGTGCTGGCCGCGAATAACGCGCAGATTTAACCGCTTAGTCCGCCGGGCCGCGGGTTCAAACCGCGAAGGGTGGGAAATGCATCATGAGAGATTTGCCTTTGTCCAAGGTGTATCAGTTGATCGAGCCGGGCCCGGTTGTCCTGCTCACAACGGGGCATGACGGCGCGCGGAACGTCATGACCATGTCCTGGCATATGATGGTGGACTTCAATCCGCCGCTGATCGCCTGCATCGTCAGCGACCGGGATCACAGTTTCGTGGCGCTGCGTGCGACGAAGGAATGCGTGATCGCGATCCCGGCTGTTGAACTCGCGGCGAAAGTCGTCGCGATCGGCAACTGCTCCGGCCGGGAAATCGACAAGTTTGCGACCTTCTGCCTGACGCCAAAGGCGGCCAGGCGTGTTTCGGCGCCCCTGATCGCCGAGTGCTTCGCCAACATCGAATGCAGGGTGGTGGATACGCGCCTCGTGAACAAATATGGCCTGTTCGTTCTGGAAGGTCTCAAGGCGTGGGTCGATCCGTCGAAGAAAAATTCAAAAACGATCCATCATCAGGGCTTCGGCAGGTTCGTCGTCGACGGCGACACGATCGAGTTGGCGTCGCGGATGCCCTGACCCGGCGCGCTTGTTTGATCGGCTGCGAGGCGTTCTCGCGCCGGCCAGGCCGCCCGGTGTGACGCGGCGCCTGCCTGAGACGCATATCTTAATTTGCGTCATGCCCGCGTAAAATCTGTTAAATCTACTCAGTGAATGCCCGATGCGGTCACATGGTCATGACGGCCGAAGAAGCAGCCAGTCCGAAAATACAGAGACGCCTCGCTCGAAAGGGCCTCGGGCTTGTCCTCGCGCTTCTCGGCGCCAGCGCGATCGCGTTTGCCGGCTTTGAAATATCCCGCCTCGTGGGGAAGGGGGCGGGCGTGCGCTACCTTACGCAAAAGGTTACGCGCGGAGCGGTCGTCAAGGCGGTGACCACCAGCGGCACGGTGAACCCCGTCATCACGGTGCAGGTTGGAACCTATGTCTCGGGCGTCATCCAGGCGCGTTACTGCGACTACAATACGAAAGTCACGAAGGGCCAGGTCTGCGCGAAAATCGATCCAAGACCCTATCAGGTGATTGTCGATCAGAGCCGCGCCACCCTCGGCGTGGGGCAAGCCCAGCTGGTCAAGGATCAGGCGGATCTTGCTTATGCAAAGGTCGCCTATGAGCGCAACAGGAGACTCGTCGCGACGAAGTCCGTTTCGCAGGACGTTCTCGACTCCTCCAAGGCCGCGCTCGATCGGGCGATGGCCCAGATCGGACTGGATCAGGCGACCATCGCCTTGCAGCAGGCACAGCTGCACGCCGCGGAGATCAATCTCGGCTACACGGACATTGTGTCGCCGGTCGACGGCACTGTCGTCAGCCGCAGCGTCGAAATGGGCCAGACAGTCGCTGCAAGCTTCCAGACGCCGACCCTCTTCCTCGTCGCGACGGATCTGACGTCGATGCAGGTCGACACCAATGTCTCCGAGAGCGACATCGGCGCCGTCAAGCGCGGCGATAAGGCGACGTTCACGGTCGAGTCCTTCCCCAATCGAACCTTTTCGGGAAAGGTGACCGAGGTCAGGCAATCGCCGCAGACCATTCAGAACGTCGTGACCTATGACGCCGTGGTCGGCGTGCGCAATCAAGACCAGGCCCTGAAGCCCGGAATGACGGCGACGACGCGCATCGTCGTCGACGAGCGGCAGGATGTCCTGCGGGTTCCCGACCAGGCGCTTCGCTATCAGCCGGGCGGCGTTCCCGGCCTTACCGGCGCTCCGCCGCCGGTCGATCTGAACGGCGGCGTTAGAGTCTGGGTGTTGCGCGGCGGCGAGCCGCAAATGGTAGTGATCATGACTGGACTCGACGATGACGCCTTCACGGAAGTCATCAAGGGAGACCTTCAGGCCGGCGACGAGGTCATCGTGGGCGAAGCGACCCCGAACCCATCGCCCTGACCCTCGAACATGAGGCACCGGTCGTGAAGGCGTCGAATATCATCATCGAGGTTAGAGGCCTGACCAGAACCTTCACAGTGGGGGACGTGGACGTGCGCGCCTTGCGAGGCGTGAACCTCTCCATCGAGCGCGGAGAGTTCGTGGCGATCATGGGCGCGTCCGGCTCCGGCAAATCGACTCTCATGGCGATATTGGGCTGCCTGGATTCAGCGACTGCCGGCCGCTACTTTTTCGAAGGTCTCGACGTCGCGGCGCTCGACGAACCGCAGCTTGCGAGGCTGCGTCGTGAAAAGCTCGGCTTTGTCTTCCAGAGCTTCAATCTGCTCGCCCGCACGAGCGCGATCGAGAACGTCGCTTTGCCGCTCTTCTATTCGGATGAGGCCATCGAGGGCGCGCAACGGCTCGAGAGGGCGCGCGCCGCTCTTGAACTGCTTGGCCTGGGCGACCGGGCGCAGAATACTCCAGCGCAGCTTTCGGGCGGCCAGCAACAACGGGTGGCGATCGCTCGGGCCCTCATCAATGGGCCTTCCGTGCTGTTCGCAGACGAACCTACAGGCAACCTGGACACGAAGACCTCGCATGAAATCATGGAGAGGCTGCTCTCGTTGAACAGGGACCAGGGCTTGACTGTAATCGTGGTCACGCATGAGCCGGACATCGCCGCCTACGCAGGCCGGGTGATCACGATGCGCGACGGCCAGATCGCGTCTGATGAGCGGCGCGCCGGCCCGGCGCCGTCGCGTCCGCCGACGCCACAGCAGAAAGAGGCGTCGGCCGCGATGACGATCCTTCATTCCTCGCGGCCGGCAAAAGGGGCGCTTGCGCAAGTCTCGACGCTCGCCTTCGCGTCGATGATCGTAACAGCGGCCGTTCAGGCGATCGCGCGCAACAAGCTGCGCTCCGCCCTGACCATGCTCGGCGTGTTCATCGGCGTCGCCGCTCTTATCGCCATGGTGGCGGTGGGCAATGGCGCGAACGCCGCGGTCCGCAAGCAGATCGAAAGCCTGGGAACCAATCTCGCCGTCGTGCTGCCCGGCGCCGTGCTGACAGGCGGGGCGCGCGCAGGATTTGGCAGCGCCTCCACGCTGACGGTGGCGGACGCGCAGGCGATCCGCCGCGAGGCCCCAGAGGTTGGACTCGTTGCCTATCTGATGCGGCAGATGGGCCAGGTGCAGCTGCGCAACCAAAACTGGACGACAAACATCCAGGCGGTCTCGCTGAATTATCCCCCCGTCACGAATTGGCGGATCGCCGAGGGGCGCGGGATCGGCGCCGACGACGAAAGAAGCGGCGCCCTCGTCGTCGTCATCGGCCACACTGTCTACAAGCAGCTGTTTGCGCGCGGCGAGAATCCACTCGGGACCACGATCTTGGTCAAAGGGTCGCCGTTGCGCGTGGTCGGCGTGCTTGCGACAAAGGGCCAGAGCATGTGGGGGCAGGACCAGGACGATCTGGTCATGATTCCCTTCAAGACAGGGGAACGGAAGGTTCTCGGCGTCGCCGCGCCCAACCAGCCCACAAATCTCACAAGCCTCTATCCGCCGCCGCCCAATCCGTTCAATCTGCAGCCGCGCCTGACCGGCTACGTCAATTCCATCTATGTGCAGGCGACGGCGCAGAATAGAATTCCGGCGGCGATCGCCGACATCAACCGCATCCTGATGCGACGCCACCGGATCAGGCCGACGGACATCAAGGATTTCGACATCCGCAACCTGAGCCAGATCGCCGAGACCGCGGAAGGCAGCAGCAAGGTGATGGCCGTTCTGCTCGCCATCGTCGCCTCTATCTCGCTGCTTGTCGGCGGCATCGGGATCATGAACATTCTCCTCGTCTCGGTCACCGAGCGCACGCGCGAAATCGGCCTGCGCATGGCTGTCGGGGCTCAGCGGCTGCACGTCCTGACGCAGTTTCTTGCGGAAGCCGTGCTGATCAGCATCAGCGGCGGGCTGGCGGGGATAGCGGCGGGCGTCGCGATCTCCGAGGTGATCGCAATTTTTTCCGCTTGGTCATCTCCTGTTTCCTTCGGGGCGATCGCGATCGGTTTTGTCTTCTCCGTCGCCGTGGGTGTGTTCTTCGGCTATTATCCTGCCAGAAAAGCAGCGCAGCTCGATCCCATACAGGCGCTGCGATATGAATAAGGCGGGGGGCATGCGGTCGTTGATTGTCGTCCTCTGGTCGCTCATCGGCCTCGTGATGGCCAGCTCCTGCGCGGGCGAGGAAGCCAAGCCTAGCGGCGCTCTTGTTGCGGCCGGTCACGACTTCGCGCTTCAGGCCTGCGCGGCGTGCCATGTGGCCGCAAAGGACCAGGCGTCGAAGCCGATATTGAAGCCGCCGGCGCCGAGCTTTCTCTCGATCGCGGGCCGACAAACGACAACCGAGGTCTCTCTGCGCCAGTTTCTCAGCAAGCCGCATGGGAAGATGCCCAATCCCGAGCTTGCCAATTTCGAGATCGACGAAGTGGTCGCCTATTTGTTGAGCCTGAAGCCAAAAAGGTAGCGCCTTACAGGGAGAAACGCGCGCCTCCACCTAGCCCGCGCGCGATCTGCCGTCTGCGGCAGCTTGATGATCTTCTTCGCGCGCAGGCGACGCAGATCGAATTGCGGATTGGCCGGAGCAATGTCGCGCCATCGAGCCGGATTTCCATAGAGCTTGCCCGCGACGCCGCTGAGTGTGTGGCCCGCTTGGATCTTATAGTTTCGCGGCGGCGGGTAGTGGCGCGCTTCCGTCGCTTCCTCTTCGGCCGGCGGCTGCGCGGCCGTCTTTCCAGTTGTGCTTTAGCGTCGTTACTGTTCCGAAGCTGGCTCCGACGACGGCGCCCCCGACCATGGGCCGGCCGCCTCAGATTCAGGCGTCTTTTGACTCAAGCGCGCCGATAACGCCGTTGCCCCAGCGAGTCCGCCGAGCTGCATCGTTTCGACGGCCGTGCTCGGCACGATGACGATCGTGGCGTTTTCCTTCTTCAGCCCCTCGTAGAGCATGTTCATCGCCCGCAAATGGAAAGCGGTTGGATTATCGGCGTAAGCCTTGGCCGCCTCGCCGAATTTCTCGGCGATTTGGCGCTCCGAATCGCCGAGGATGACACGCGCTTGGCGTTCGCGTTCCGCTTGCGCCTGCATAGACATGGCGTCCTCCAAGGCGGACGGGATCAGCACATCCTTTACCTCCACTGAGATAACGTTGATGCCCCAGGGCTCGGTCCTGACGTCGATAATCCGTCGGAGTTCGACGCTGATTTTCTCGCGTCCCTCCAGCATATCCGAGAGCAGGGTTTTGCCGATCACGTCGCGCAACGCCGTCTGCGCCGCCCAGTTTATGGCGCTCTCATAGTCGGCGACGTCAAGCGCCGCCTTTTTTGGGTCGACGACCTTCCAGAACAACACGGCGTCAAGTCGACCGGCACCGTATCCTTGGTAAGCGTTTTTTCCGCCTTGAACGCGGTGGTGATCACACGAATGTCGATCCAATAGGCGACGACGTCGATGATCGGAATGATGAGGAACAGCCCGGGGCCCTTGAGGGCGCGAAAGCGTCCGAGCCGCAGAACCACGACCCGTTCCCATTGATTGGCAATCTTGATCGAGTAGGAGACGATCAAGGCCGCCATTGCCGAGACAACGGCGATCAACGCGCTTTTGTGCGGGTCGCCAAGCTCGAGACTAGCGTAGGAAACGCTCAAGCCGGCGCCCAGCAGCAATACGAAGATCAAGATAGGCAGGGCGTTGGAGTTTCTCATCTCGGTTCTCCTCCCGAACAGGTCGGGCGCGATAGAGCCGATAGAACCGGCGCATGTTTTTGGCCGCGTTTATGCGATGGGGACAGATGGCGTCCATGACGCCTGATTCTGAGCCGTGGCGCTGGGTCGGTCAAGGAGCACGTGGGTAGAGCGGACCGCTCAACGTGCGGCCTCATCCGATGTCGAGACACATGACCCATTAAATACGGCAGCAATTCCAGTTGAGCTGGGTTCCTGTCTCAGACCGTGGGGGCCGGGCAGGGTCCCGATCCCTTCGACTCTTCGGCAGGCCGGCAGCTTTCGCAAGGTCAGGGTTCCGAGGCTGCATGCAACGCCTGCTGAATGTCGCTTTCAATATCTGCCTGCGTCTCAAGCCCGACTGAGATCCGGACTAGACCCTCGCTGATCCCGTATCGCTCTCTCTCGCCGGTCATGCAGCGCAAGGCCTCCTGCCGGATGGCGTCAACGTGTTTTTTGGAGCCGAGAATCGCGCCGGCGACGAGGTCGCCGCGGTTTGTCCGCCATTGCGAGCGATTTCCCCGCTGCTTTTCCGGGTCCATTGAAGCGAAAATTCGTTTCGCGCCACCCATGCTGGTCCCCCGCTTGTGAATCCGGCAGGTTACTTAGGTCAGGCTCAGGGCCGGGCCATTACGCCATCTCAGAACTCGCGGTTTATGATAGCCGCTCTCTCATTTCCCCTTGCGACTTCGGTCGCGGGCGTTGCCAGTTCTGAAAGTCGCGTCTAGTCGATTTCCGAAGCTTTGGAAGGAGGCGTCTACGTCAAATGCGACCTGAGCCATTCCTGCCTTCAGCCGTGCAAATAAGCCAGACCCCTCTGCGTTCAATGCCCGTAATCTCTTTTCCCATGCATCGTATCGTTCTTGCATCTCAGAGACTTTTCCCCGCATCTCGATCATTTCAAGCTCGTTTGCGGGGGCTGTTTTTCGGCGAGCTTCGAAGATGCGTTCGGCAAGAAGTTCGAGACGACTTTCGAGACCCGGATGTAAGCCTAGCCTTTCCATGTTTTGCTTCCTCTTTTGCCGGTGATGGACGAGTACGGGCGAAATTTTTGTTGCGGCCGTTCGCCTCGAGGGGGTTGGCGCTGAGAGGTTTCCAAGCGGTCCACGCCGCCTGGAAAGGTTGCTCAGATGCTAGATGGCCGGGGTAAGCACGGCGCCCTCACGTTCCTCGTTCATGTTACTTCGACGGAAATTTACGACGCCGCCGGCGAGGATAACCTTGACTTGATCGGGCGTGAGATCATGGTGCGCCTCAATCGCGGCGTTAGCGGATCTCAACAGGATCCTATCGCTGTTTGCCAGCGTTTTTCGCAAGTCTTCCACCCGCAACGTGTCGCCGACTGCGAGGCGGTCGTAATCTCCCTCATTGATAAAGACGAGGGGGAGAATTCCGTAATTGATGAGATTTTGGCGATGGATGCGGGCGAAGCTCTTCGCAATCACCATCCTCAGGCCAAGATAACGGGGCGCGGCGGCGGCATGCTCGCGCGAGGAGCCTTGCCCGTAATTCTCGCCGGCGATAACCGCATGTCCCGGCGGTTGGCCGATGGCTCGAGCGTGATCGACATAAGAGGGGTCGATCCGTTCGAAGGAAAAGTCTGCGATCTTTTGAAGGTTCGAACGATAAGGTAAGGCTTTTGCTCCGGCCGGCAGGATCTCATCTGTCGAAACGTCGTCTCGCATCTTGAGAAGCACAGGTAGCGTCAGTGCGTCGGGGAGCGGATCGAAATGAGGCAACGAAGTGATGTTCGCCCCCTTTACCAGCGCGACCTTACGCGCCTGCTCAATCGCTAGCGGTGGCTCGTATAACGAGGCCGATGAAGGAGGAATCGCCGGTTGTCGGAGCGGCGGATATGTGATGCCCAATGTTCTCGGGTCGGTAATTTTGCCGACAAGCGCAGAGGCGGCCGCTGTTTCTGGAGAACAGAGAAATACCGAGTCTTCTTCCGTTCCGGAGCGTCCGGGGAAATTGCGAGGCGTCGTGCGCAGGGAATTTCGTCCGATCGCTGGAGCTTGCCCCATGCCGATGCATCCGTTGCATCCGGTCTGATGGACGCGCGCGCCCGCCGCGACGAGCGCGCCAAGGCGACCGTCACTAATCAGCATCTCAAGGACCTGCCGGGATGTGGGATTGATATCCAACGACACGCCGGGCGGAACCATTCGGTCTCGAACGATCTCCGCGGCGATGGCGAAGTCTCGCCATCCTGGATTGGCTGAGGACCCAATGTAGGCCTGGGCGATCTCTTCGCCCTGAACCTCTCGGACCGCGACGACCTTGCCAGGGCTCGATGGTTTGGCGATGAGCGGCTCCAGCTTCGAAAGATCGATGTAGTCGTGCTGGTGATAGCCGCAGCCCGGCTCCGCCGCGAGCTCGCGCCAATCCTGGCCTCGGCCCTGGGCCTCGAGAAAGGCTCGGGTGACCGAATCGGAGGGAAATATCGAGGTGGTGGCGCCGAGCTCCGCGCCCATATTGGCGATCACATGCCTGTCCCACGCGGTCAGGTTCCGCAACCCATCGCCATGATATTCGATAATCCTGCCGACGCCGCCGGCGACGCCGTGGCGTCGGAGCATCTCAAGGATGACATCCTTAGCGCTGACCCACTCCGGGAGCGATCCGCTCAGTTCCACGCCGAAGATCGCGGGCGTTGTGGTCGAATATGGTTCGCCCGCGATCGCAAGCGCGACATCAAGTCCGCCTGCGCCAATCGCCAGCATGCAAAGCGCGCCAGCAGCGGGCGTATGGCTGTCCGATCCCAGCAAAGACGCGCCGGGGCGCCCGAAGCGCTCCATGTGCACGACATGGCTGATGCCGTTGCCCGGCCGGGAATACCAAATGCCGAACCGCTGGCACGCGCTTTCGAGGAAGAGATGATCCTCGGCATTCAGATTGTCGATTTGCAATAGATTGTGATCGACATATTGCACGCTCACCTCTGTCTTCGCTCGATCGAGCTGCAGAGCCTCGAGCGTTAGCATCGCAAGGGTGCCCGTCGCATCTTGAGTGAGCGTCTGATCAATGCGCAACATCAGGGGCGCGCCGACGTCGCCGCCCCCGCTGACGCAATGGCTTTTAATTAGTTTTTGGGCGACGTTCATGGCCATTTTGACACCGAAGAGCGCTCTTCTAAGCGCCGTCCCTTTTGGCCAGAAATAGTGCGAAGCGCTTGAATTGGCAGATGCACAGAAAACCAACGGCATCAGCGCCCGATGGGGCCTTGGCACTATCGCCTGCGGAACGGCGCCGGCAGGCCCGACGGTAGCGAGTTGCGAGCCTGGTCTTTCTTACGCATGGCGCGCACGCGCCGGTCGTCGGTTCCTCCCAAGCTCAGTGGTAGACCGCGCGTCACCAGTACTTGCAACCTGTCTTGCTCCTGATAGCTACATAGTAGTGGCGCAATCGAGCTGAGCCCGGGGCGTGTCACAGCGTAGCAGCATAAGGCCTGGTTGGATGCTTAAGGCATTCTTACACAAGCTCGGAGTCGCCCTTTCCAACTATCTCATGCAGGAAATAGAGAGCGACCCGTTAACGACGCCGACCAACATAGCAGAGTTGAGGAGATGCTTGAAGCCTGGAGATGTAATGCTGATCGAAGGGTCCACACGAGTCTCGGGGCCGATTAAGTACCTCACGCAGTCGACCTGGTCGCACGCGGCATTGTTTGTTGGTCCGATCAAGAATTATCAGGACAATGGCGGGGAACCGCATGTGCTCGTAGAGGCTGATCTAGCCGCCGGAGTTTGCTCTTCTCCCTTATCGAAATATGCAGGCTCTTCTACCCGCATCTGTCGTCCGGTCAACCTGCGTACGGAAGACCTCGCCACGCTTGTCGCCTTTGCGGTCGACCGAATTGGCTGCCGCTACGATCTGCATAACCTTTTCGATCTGTTGCGTTACCTGATGCCGACGCCGCCAATACCTTCCCGCCTGCGTCGTCGCTTCATTTCGATCGGCGCGGCGTCGCCGACTCAAGCCCTGTGCTCGACGTTGCTCGCGCAGGCATTCCAGTCGATCAATTACCCGATCCTGCCAATCATCGAGCTAATCGACGACGAAAAGGCTTCGTCACGTCTGCACCATCATGTCGTTCGCGAAATCCTCCACATCCGAAATTCGGCGCTTTACGTTCCGCGCGATTTTGACATTTCGCCCTATTTTGAAATTGTAAAGCCCACGGTCGAGGAGGGATTCGACTACAAGGATCTGACCTGGATGTCAGATGCGCAGACCGGCGGAACGAAGTGACATTGGGTTTTGGTCAGCGAGCCACGAAGTCGCAGTATAACCCTCGCGTGCGCCGGACAGGTTCCCGCTTCGGCGGAAAGCGCGCCAAGGCCCCCGGTAAGGAGCAATGCGTATGCGTGCGGGACCTGCTCGAGGATCCGCTCCTCGTTCGCACGCGCGACGGCTTTGCGTTGACTCCGAAAGCGCAAGCGCTGGCGCCGCGCGTCATCGCAGCGCTCGACGGCCTGAAGCCAGTATTCAATCCGACGCCTTTCGATCCCGCAAAAGAGCCCGAGTTTTGCGCGTCGCCGCAGCCGACACGCAGTCGATCTTGCTCGGCCCAGCGATCATGAGACGGCTGTCGCGCGAGGCGCCCCTGGTCGACCTTTGCTTCGAATCCTACAGCGACGTTCTCAAGCGATTGGAGCGCGGCGCGCTCGATCTCGCTTTCGCGTTGGCGACCACGCCTCTCCCGCCTGGGGCCGTCAGCGAGACCGTCGCGCGCGATGAACTTGCGCCTATCTTGCGCCGAGGTCATCCGGCCACGAAGCGCCGGTGGAAACTCGAAGATTACGGTCGCTTCGATCATGTCGGCGTCGCGCTGCTTGGCGACGGCACGTCCGAAATTGACGCCATGCTCGCCGCGGCAGGCGTTTCCCGCCGCATGGCCTTCACCGCGCCGCATTTTACAGCCGCGCTCGCCTGCGTGGTGGCGACGAATATGGTGACGACTCTTTCGGCCACGTTCGCTCGCCACTTTGCCGATCACTTCGGCCTTGTTTTGTTGAAGCCGCCTTTTGAGAACACCGCATTGCCGATGACCCTCGTTTCCTCCCAAATTCGGGCTGGCGACCCCCTGCTAAAGTGGTTCTGCGCGCTTGTGCGTGATGAGTCCAAGGAAATATACGAAGGCAAAATCCAGTCGCGTCGACAGTCGGAAGCGCCGGGGAAACAGGAGAGCCTGACAGAGTGGCGACGGCCATCGTAATCCCTGCCAGGAATCGGCAGAATTTTAGAGGCGTTTAGGCCCTTCGGCCTACATTCGCTGTTTGCCGATGAAGTCGATGAAGCCGCGCAAAAGTGACGGCGCGTCAACCGGCTGGAGCACTAAAGTCATGGCCCGTCAAATTTGAGCGGCCATTTCGTGGCGGACGAGACGCCTGATTGTTTCTGCGAACCGCTGGTTCTTGAAGCATACGCCGAGGAAATAGCGCTTGCATTGGCGCCGTCGTAGAGGCCGCCTAAACGTGATTTTAGCAACTTCGCCTCAGGAGTTCAGAAATTGGTCGGGACAATCCCAGTGAAAATCGTCTTCTCCTTGAGCTGAACGGCTCTGTTGCGAGAACGGGCCTGCTCTGCTGATAGCAGGCGATCTTCTTCCGGGAAGGGGCCCGTATATCTGAACGTAAGCATTAGATGCCTTGGTCTCTGGATTGGCCCGTGCTTAAGTCCTAAGTTCCCATATTGGGACTTTGACGATCCGGAGTGACGAAATGCGATTTTCACTCCCACGAACCCCCGTCCTGTTCCTATACGGGCTGGCAGCCGCATTTCTTGTTTATTGGCACTGGCGACACATTCTCGACGCCCTCCCATTTTTGGTCGTGCTGGCATGCCCGCTGATGCATCTTTTCATGCACCACGGACACGGCCATCGCCACGACGCGCCGCCGGAGAGAAGAAACGGAAGCTGATCAGCTGAGCTGAGCCGGAGGAAGCCATGGGGCACGAGCATCATCATCACTCAGACCCCGCCGAGCATGAGACGAATCCTGATCTACAACCTTTGCAGGCGTCTTCCAGCCAAGCTGTAAGCGCTGAACAGAGCCATTCGCCGCCGGGTGAAGGCACTATCTACACATGCCCCATGCATCCCCAAATCCGGCAGGTCGGGCCCGGCAACTGCCCGATTTGCGGGATGACGCTCGAGCCCGTGATCTCTACCGTCGAAGAGGGGCCAAGCGCCGAACTCGTAGATATGACGCGGCGGTTCTGGGTTGGGTTGGCGCTGACGATTCCAGTCTTCCTCCTCGAGATGGGCGGACACTTCCTGACTCTCCACGATTACATTTCCCCAGAGGAATCAGGTTGGGTGCAGTTTGCCCTGGCAACGCCGGTGGTTGTGTGGGCCGGTTGGCCATTTTTCGTTAGAGGCGCGCAGTCGCTTCTGACTCTAAACCTCAACATGTTCACCCTCATCGCCATGGGCACGGGCGTAGCGTGGATCTACAGCGTCATCGCCGTTTTTATGCCCACTATTTTTCCGAAGGCGTTTCGCAGCACGGAGGGCGCGGTTCCTCTCTATTTCGAGGCGGCGGCCGCCATCACCGTGCTGGTGCTCCTTGGGCAAGTTCTTGAATTGCGCGCCCGCGAACAGACCGGGGGAGCGATCCGCGCTTTGCTCAACCTGGCGCCGGTCACAGCGAAGCGCGTGCGCGACGACGGCTCCGACGAGGAGGTTGCGTTGGATCAGGTCGGCGTCGGCGACCGCCTGCGTGTGCGTCCAGGAGAGAAAGTGCCGGTCGACGGCGCTCTCGTCGAGGGTCGAAGCTCGGTGGACGAGTCCATGGTGACGGGCGAGTCCATGCCGGTGACCAAGAGCGTTGGCGACACTGTCATCGGCGGCACGCTCAACCAGAGGGGCGGCTTCATCATGAGAGCAGACAAGGTCGGCAGCGACACGATGCTTTCCCGCATCGTCGACATGGTCGCTTCCGCCCAGAGAAGCCGAGCCCCGATCCAGCGCCTCGCTGATCAAGTCTCCGGCTGGTTCGTGCCGCTTGTGATCCTGGTCGCGCTATTTGCGTTTGGCACCTGGTCAATCTGGGGGCCAGAACCCCGCATGAGCTACGGCTTGATTGCAGCCGTCTCGGTCCTCATTATCGCCTGTCCGTGCGCCCTTGGCCTCGCGACCCCAATGTCAATCATGGTCGGCGTCGGGCGCGGCGCTCAATCAGGCGTCCTGATCAAGAACGCCGAGGCGCTTGAGCGGCTGGAAAAAGTTGACACGCTCGTCATCGACAAGACTGGCACGCTGACGGAGGGCAAACCCCGTGTAACGGCCCTTCGTCCCGTCGCAGACCTAGCAGAAAGTGAGCTTTTGAGAGTCGCCGCGAGTCTTGAGCGCGCAAGCGAACATCCACTAGCGCAAGCGATCGTTCAGGCTGCACACGAGCATAACTTGAACCTCTCCGAAGCGAGGGATTTCGACTCGCCCGTCGGAAAAGGCGTGACCGGGACAATCGACGGCCTCGCAGTCGCGATTGGCAATAGGCGCTTTTTGGATGAGCTTGGCGTGGACCTCGGCCGTCTCGACAGCGTCGCCGAGCAGCTGCGCGAGGACGGGGCGACGGCGATTTTTGTCGCCGTTGATCGACGCCCGGCCGGAGTCATCGCGATCGCCGATCCGATCAAGGAGACCACCCACGACGCGCTACAGTCCCTGATCGATGATGGTCTCTCTATCGTCATGCTCACAGGCGACAATTGGACATCAGCGCGAGCGGTCGCGAGGCGCCTGGGCATCTCCGAGGTCGAGGCAGAAATCCTTCCGCAGGATAAAAGCGAGGTTGTCGACCGACTGCGTCGATCCGGCCGAATTGTCGCTATGGCCGGAGACGGCGTGAATGACGCGCCGGCATTAGCGGCAGCCGATGTGGGAATCGCAATGGGTACCGGAACTGACGTCGCGATTGAGAGTGCAGGCGTCACTCTGCTGAAAGGGGATCTGCGCGGCATCGTCCGTGGTCGCCGTCTGTCAAAGGCAACCATGCGAAACATCCGAGAAAACCTGTTCTTTGCCTTTATCTACAATGCGGCGGGCGTGCCTGTCGCTGCAGGCGCGCTGTATCCCGCCTTTGGCCTCTTGCTGTCGCCCACGATCGCTGCGGCGGCGATGGCGCTGTCCTCAGTGAGCGTCGTCGCCAATTCATTGAGGCTCAGGCGGGTCCGGGTCGAGCCCAAACGTCTGCCGGTCATGCCGGCATCACGTGACTAGCGGGAAAACCCTAGCCGTCCGAACGTTGGCGACACGTCAAGTATCCTCAGACACGGGCTTGCCCCGGTCTCGCGAGTCCGAGGGAAGAAAACCATGTCAAAAGTGATGATAATGCCCAAGTTGCTACAAGCTGCTTGGACTAAACAATCGGAAGGGAGAAAAATCAATGCGCAAGCTTACCCTTTTGATTGCCGCATCGCTTCTCGCAACGACTAGTCTAGCAATGGCTCCGGCCTCTCGCAGTTAATGGGAATGAGCAGGACATCGGCGGGCATTACCGGCATATGCACCGTGACTGGAGCCAGCAGGAGGGGCGCCATGTGCACAACGCTTGCTGGGAATGGAACCTAGGCGCCGGATGGGTATGTTCTGCAGAAATTGAGTTGAAGTAGCAAGGACCCTGAAGTCGGCAGAGACCCATAAAAGGCGCGTGTCTATAGGGGGCGGGCCTTCCCCGCGCCCTTCGGACCGCGCGGGTCCTGCGATGATCGTGGCAGGAGGGGTCCATAAGTCTACTGCGCCTGGGCTAAGGGTTTGGCGTGCTCCCAGCGCAGCAAGGTTGCCGGCGCGTCGATCGATAGGGGAGTCCGTATGGGCAAGAAATCAGAAAAAGAAGACGAAGCCTACGCCGAGGCGATGCACAAAGTGCAAGTGGAGCTCGTCAGATTCCATAAGCACGTGATCAAAGGCGAGCAAAAAGTCTTGGTGATTCTTGAGGGGCGGGACGCGGCCGGCAAGGATGGAACGGCAAAGCGAATTATCGAGCATTTATCCCCGCGCGAATCTCGCATCGTCGCGCTCGGCAAGCCTTCAGACCGTGATGAGAAAGCCTGGTATTTCCAGCGCTATACCCCGCATCTGCCGATCGGCGGCGAAATCGTGATTTTCAACCGACGCTGGTATAATCGCGCGGGTGTGGAGCGCGTCATGGGCTTTTGCACGGAAGACGAATACGAGCAGTTTATGCGAACCGCTCCGATGTTCGAACAATTACTCGTCCACTGCGGCTTCACGCTCATTAAATATTTTCTCGACATCAGCCGGGAGGAACAACGGAGACGTCTTGAGCGTCGCCGAAACGACCCTTTACGTCAATGGAAGGCTAGTCCTATTGATGAGACAGCGCTCGAACATTGGGAGGCCTATTCGAAGGCCCGAGACGAAATGCTGAAAAGAGCCCACAGTGTTTTTGCGCCTTGGACTGTCGTGAAAGCTGACGATAAACGAGCCACTCGCCTTAATGTCATTCGCGATTTGTTGTCCCGCTGCTCCTACTCTGGCAAAAGACACGGCGAATACCCCGATCCGAACAAGGTCTACTTCTTTGACGAAACCTTGCATACCAGAGGCGTGATCGCGCCGTAGAGAGCTTGAGGGAGCATGTGCTATTCCCCCAGGAATCTGGCTATGAGCTCACGAACCGCCTCCACCGGCCGCCGTCAAGCTTGTTCCCTGGGTTTCCTTCTCTGAGTTGACGAACCTCTCCGTTATACCAATTGGCAGGCCGACGCCTTTTGTCAGGGCATAGATCGCGGGGATCACGACGAGTGTGAGAATAGTGGACGACACCATGCCGCCGATCATCGGCACGGCAATGCGCTGCATAACCTCGGACCCGGCGCCCGTGCTCCATAGGATCGGCACGAGCCCGGCCATGATGGCGACGACGGTCATCATCTTGGGCCGCACGCGCTCCACGGCGCCGAGCATGATGGCCTTGTGGAGGTCGGCCTTTGTAAACGCTTTCTCCTCTTTGGCCCGCGCCGCGGCAACCTCGCGCATGGCTGCGTCGAGGTAGATGAGCATGACCACGCCTGTCTCGGCCGCGACGCCGGCGAGCGCGATGAAGCCCACCCCCACTGCGACTGACATGTTGAAATTCATCATCCACATCAGCCAGACGCCGCCGATCAGCGCGAAAGGCAGCGACAGCATCACGATCAGCGTTTCGGTGAGTGTGCGGAAGTTGAGATACAGCAGCAGGAAGATGATGAAGAGCGTCACCGGAACCACGATCCGCATCCGGGCTTCCGCACGCTCCAAGTATTCGAACTGGCCGCTCCAGACGGCGTAGGCGCCGGGTGGAAATTCGATCGCCTCGGCGACGGCCTGGCGGGCCTCCTTCACGAAGCCGCCAATGTCGCGGTCTCGGACGTCGATGTAGATATAGACGGCAAGCTGCCCGTTCTCGGTCCGGATGGCGGTCGGCCCTCGGACGAGTTCGACTTTCGCAATTTCGCCGAGCGGCACGGTTCCCCCGCCGGGCAGCGCGATCAGCACGTCGCTCGCGATAGTTCTCGGGCTCGATCTGTAATCGCGGGGATAGCGCACATTGACGCCATAGCGCTCTCTGCCTTCGACTGTCGTCGTGACAACTTCGCCGCCGAGCGCCGTCGCGATGGTCGCCTGCACGTCGTCAATCATCAGGCCATAGCGCGCCAGAGCCGATCGGTCCGGCGTGATGTCGAGATAATAGCCGCTCATCACCCGCTCGGCGTAGGCGGAAGACGCGCCGCGAACACCCTTCACGACCTTCTCGATCTGGCGCGCCAGCACTTCAAGTTGTCCCAAATCGCGCCCCATGACTTTGACGCCGACGGGCGTCCGGATGCCTGTCGCCAGCATGTCGATGCGGTTGCGGATCGGCATGGTCCAGGCATTGGAGACGCCGGGGAACTGTAGCGCCTTGTCCATCTCGGCGACGAGGCTCTCGAGCGTAACGCCGGGACGCCACTGATCCTTGGGTTTAAGGTCGATGATGGTCTCGAACATTTCCAGAGGCGCGGGTTCGGTCGCGGTCGAGGCGCGCCCGGCCTTGCCGTAAGCCGATTGCACCTCAGGGAACGACTTGATGATCCGGTCCTGCATTTGCAGCAGCTGGGCTGCCTTCGTCACGGAAAGGCCCGGAAGGGTCGTCGGCATATAGAGCAGTGCGCCTTCGTTCAGCGCCGGCATGAATTCCGCGCCGAGCTGGCGCGCCGGGAGGATCGTGATGCCGAGGATGGCGAGCGCCATCAGAACTGTCAGGATCTTCGCGCGCATGACCAGGCGAATGATCGGCCGATAGACGTAGATAAGCGCCCGGTTGATCGGGTTGTGCGCTTCGGAGACAATCCTGCCGCGTACGAAGACGACCATAAGCGCTGGGACCAGCGTCACTGACAGAAGCGCCGCCGCCGCCATGGCGAAGGTCTTGGTGAAGGCGAGCGGGCTGAAGAGCCTCCCTTCCTGCGACTCGAGCGTGAAGATGGGCAGGAAGGAAACTGTAATGATCAGCAGGCTGAAGAAAAGGGCTGGCCCCACTTCCGTCGCCGCGTCGATCAGCACGTCGACCCGGGACACGGATGGCGACGCCCGTTCGAGCCGCTTGTGCGCATTTTCGATCATGACGATCGCGGCGTCGACCATGGCGCCGATCGCAATGGCGATGCCACCGAGGCTCATGATGTTCGAACCCAGCCCCAGCGCCTTCATCGCCGTAAAGGCCATCAGCACGCCGACGGGCAGCATGATGATGGCGACCAAGGCGCTACGGAAGTGAAGGAGAAAGACGACGCAGACCAGCGCGACGATGACGCTTTCTTCGGCGAGCGTCCCGCGCAGTGTCTCGATCGCCGCATGGATCAGCTCCGACCGGTCGTAGACCGGGACTATCTCGACACCTTTTGGCAGGCTCGGGGCGATCTGCGCCAGGGCGGCCTTGATATTGTCGATGACCGTGAGGGCGTTGGCCCCGTAACGTTGCAGCGCGATGCCGCTTGCGACCTCGCCTTCGCCATTGAGCTCGGTGATGCCGCGCCGCTCGTCCGGCCCGAGTTCGACCCGCGCCACATCCTTCAGCAGAAGGGGCGTTCCGCCGCCTGCTCTCAACACGATGTTTTCAATATCGGAAACGCCCTTGAGGTAGCCCCGCCCCCGGACGATGAACTCGAACTCGGAAAGCTCCACTGTGCGTCCGCCGACATCAGCATTGTTGGCGCGGATCACCTCCCGGATCCGCGAGAGCGGTATGTCCAGCGCGCGCAGGCGATTGGGGTCGACGACCACATTGTATTGCCGAACGAAGCCGCCGACGCTCGCGACCTCCGCCACGCCTTCCGCTTTGGCGAGGCCATAGCGCAAGGTCCAGTCCTGCAGCGAGCGAAGCTCCGCGAGGGTCATGTTCTTGGCGATCAGCGCGTATTGGTAGACCCAGCCGACGCCCGTCGCGTCTGGACCGAGCACCGGCGTCGCGCCGACTGGCAGGCGCTTCGTCGCCGAGCTCAGATATTCGAGCACGCGGGAGCGCGCCCAATAGACGTCGACGCCGTCTTCGAAGATCATATAAACGAAGGAGACGCCGAAGAAGGAGAAGCCGCGCACGACTTTCGATCGCGGCACGGTGAGCATGGCGCTCGCGAGGGGATAGGTGACCTGATCCTCGACCACTTGCGGGGCCTGGCCCGGATATTCCGTATAGACGATCGCCTGCACGTCGGAGAGATCGGGAATGGCGTCGAGCGGCAGGCTTCGCAAGGAGTAGACACCCGCCGCAATCGCGAAGAGCGTCCCGACGAATACCAAGATCAGGTTTCGCGCCGACCACGCGATGAGGCGCCCGATCATTTGCCCGGCCCCTGGCCCAGCGCCTGTAAGGCGGCCTTCAGGTTGCTCTCGGCGTCGATGAGGAAGTTCGCGGCGGTCACCACGCGGTCGCCTTCCGCGACGCCACTCGTGATCTCGGCAAAGCCCTCTCCGCGCCGGCCGATCTTGACCTCTTGTGGCTGGAAACGACCCTCGCCCTTATCGAGGATCACGACCTGCCGCTTGCCGGCGTCGATGACCGCGCTCTCAGGGACCGCGAGGACCTTCTGCTTCCCGCCGGCTTCGATTTCGACGTCGGCGAACATGTCGCCGAGCAGCAGGCCGTCCGGATTGGGGAGCTCGATGCGCACCCGCGCCGTTCGCGTTTCCATGTTGAGGTGCGGATAGACAAGGGCGACCTGACCCTTGAACGGCCCGTCCGGATAGGAGCGGACACGGATGATCGCCGGTTCCCCTGGTTTGACAGAGGAGACATCCCGCTCGGGGACATCCGCCAGAACCCAGACCAGGCTATGGTCGACAATGCGGAACAGCGTCTCGCCCGGGGCCGCCCGCATGCCGCTGAGCGCCGTCCGCTCGATGACATGCCCGTCTTGCGGCGCGGGCCAATCGA
This sequence comes from Methylocystis sp. IM3, assembly GCF_038070105.1. NCBI lineage: Bacteria > Pseudomonadati > Pseudomonadota > Alphaproteobacteria > Hyphomicrobiales > Methylocystaceae > Methylocystis > Methylocystis sp. IM3. The sequence goes on from NZ_JBBPBZ010000002.1 coordinate 846,116, forward strand.
GGGCGCGGGGAACGCGGCGGCTTCGCGCGATCCCGGCGATCGTCTTGTCGTCCAATCCGAGATTGACGAGGCGGCGACGCGCGCCCTCCACCCGCGCGGCTGGCCCTGAATTGAGCACCGCGACATATTCGGCCGCCGCGCTGGAAAGATCCGGCCCGTAGACGCGCATGAGCGCCTGGCCTTTGCGGACATAGTCGCCCTCGGCGACCTTTTGGACCGACTCGATAAAACCTTCAAAGCGCAAGGAGACGACCGACGTCCGACGCGGATCGAAATCCACTCGGCCAGCCGCTCGAACGGGGAGGGTGATGGCCCGCCGTTCGACCGGTTCGGAGCGAACGCCAGTTCTTTGCAGCTTTCCGGGGCTGATCGTGACCGTCGAGGCGTCTTGCGCTTCATCCTCATAGACGGGCACGTAATCCATGCCCATGGGGTCTTTCTTGGGAGCCGGCGACGTATCTGGCAGCCCCATGGGGTTGCGGTAATACAGGATACGGCGGCCCGAGGATTGCTGCTGTGCGGGCTCTGCGGCCGCCCACGGCTTCTCATCAAAACCGACGTCCTCGCTCGCCCGGACGGCGACATAGTCCTTGCCTGCCGCGTTCTTTTTCGGCCCAGAGGAGAAGAACGGCCCTTCTGGATCACGGTAATAGATGATCGGGCCGGCGCCCACGGCCGCATGTCGCGCCGTGTTGTTGGCTTCATGCCGGATGCCGCGCGTGACGACGTAACTGGCCGCGCCGAGCGCCAATAGCGCCACAATAAAAGCGAAGGCGATGTGAGCGCGTTTCATAGCGAACCTCCCGCCAGGCGTTCGAGGTCGGCGTATTTGCTTTGCTCCTCGACCCGCAGCGCAAGAAGCTCCAATTCGACTGCGCGCAATCGCCGCTCGGACTCCAGAAGCGTCGGAAGGTCCGTTGTTCCCGCGTCGAAGCCTTGTCGGGCGGTCTCGACGGAGAGCCGGGCCGGCGGCAGCTGCCGCTGCTCGAAGATCTTGAGCGCTTTGCGGATGGCTTCCAATCGGAACCAGGCTTCGGCCACCTCCCCGTCGATGCGGATGCGCAGCGCGTCGTTGCGCGCCTGCGCGGCGCCGAGACTGGCGCTCGCCGCGCGCTGCTCGGCGTCTTTAGCTTCATATTGCAGCGGCACCTTGAAGCCGAGCAGGAACATCCCGCTGGTGTCGCGATTCCGGCGCTGCACCACATTCGCGCCGGCGGTGATGTCTGGATAGTAGTTGAGGTCGGTGAGTTCCTTCGTTCCGGTCGCGGAACGCACCTGCGCATGCGTTGCGGCGAGCTGAGGATTGCGCGATCTCGCAAGCTCCTGCACCCCGGCCAAGGTCATTTTCGCCTTCAACATGGGAAAGCCTTTCGGCGGAGCGAGCGGTGCCTGTGCTTTGCGTCCGATTAGCGCATTCAATCGGGCGCCCGCAGATTTTTCGTCACCCTCCCGGCGCGCCACGTCGGCAGCAGCGTTGGCGGCCTCGAGCTCCGCCTTGATCAGCTCCTGCTGATTGACCGAGCTTGCGCCATAACGCAGCCGCAGAACCTCGGCGAGCTGGTCGACACGCTGTTGCAGCGACTTGGAAAGCTCGACGGCGCGGTGGGCTGCGGCGTATTGGGCATAAGCGGACTTGATGCGCGCAACGAGATCGAGCTCGATGGCCTCGCTCTGATGCCGAGCCATATCCGCGTCCGCCGACGCGATGCCTTTCTCGAGATCCGTCTTTCCCCACAAGCGGAAGGTTTGCTCGGCGCCGACCCAGACCTGACCGACGCCCTTGTTGTTCACGTCCCAGGCCTGGAAGGTGACAGTGGGATCTGGCTGGACGCCGGCCGCGCCGACGCGATGCGCCGCAGCGTCCGCGTCGAGCAGCGACGCCGCCAACTCCGGACTGAGGCGCCTTGCGAACCCCAGGACGCTCTCGACGCTCGCGCCGGGGACGGCCTCGCGCTCGCCGCCAAACGCCGAGGAGGCGGTCAAGATCAATGCGGACAAAACGAGGCGACGTAACGTCATGGCGTCGCCTTCAACACCAGACGGCTTTGCAACGTCTCGGCCTCCCCCTGGACTTTCGCCGCCAGCGAGATGCGCCAGCGACCTTCATCGGTCAGGTCGACTTTGAACCGGTAGACGCCAGGCTCCGGGCTCTTTACTGGCTCGATGGCGCTCGTCATCTGCTCCATGTCGTCTGGGGCCATATCGAGGCGCAAGGCAAAGATGACGGCGTCGGGGACCGGCCTCTTGTCAGGCTTGTGGATCAATCGAACGTCGACGACGGCCTGTCCCTTTCGGATCTGCTCTTTTACGAGCTTGAACTCGTAGTCCCGGATGTCTGCGAAGGCGGACGTTGTGGCCGACAGAAGCCCCAGGGCAAGCAGAGCCCTTGCGGCTTGCCGGAAAACGAAACGGGTCATGAATGATCTCCTGCTCCCTGATGGAAGCACGGTGACGGACGGGGCTCTGGTTCCGGCAAGCAAAGCGTCGCGCACTTCAGCGACGTCACGCCGGCGGACAGAGGCCCTATTCGCCGAGAGGTTCCTCGGCCGGCACGACGGTCAGGAGATCGGAGGCCTCAGGTCGGGTGGCCCGGTAAGATCGAGACGCGCATCGTCGTCGCGCGGCTGCATTACGCGAGAGACGTAAACCTCTATCGCTTCCCCGACGATGACAACAGGCGTCAGCTGAACAGCGCCACAGACGAGCGAATCGCAACGCCTGGGGGTCGAACCGTGGTCGCCATGGCTGTGATGGCTGCTGTTGCCGATCGTCATCTCGGCGCAAGGATGGTTTGCAGAGGCCGCGGACGCACTCATCCCCGCCGCCGCAAGGGCGGCGACGAGGACAAAGGCACAGACCAGAAGGCGTAGCCAGCTTCGCTGCATGCAGACCCCTGAAATTCTTTGAAGGTTAGCACAGCAAGTGGTTGCGTGTAAAAGCAATTGCAAAAACATTGGGCCCGCCAGACGAGCCGGCGAGCCCTTTCTTTGCAGAGAAGAGGATGAGCTTGGCCCCAATTTGACCGTTGGTCAACACAGCTGCTGTGACGAAGACGATCGCCTCTCGGTTGAAGCTATGGGAAATTCGGGGAGGGCACGTGCGATCCGGATGTCTTCGCTGCTATATCCCAGGAATCGGCATTTCAACGCCTGCTGGCTACGACAGATGCTCGGCGAGGCTGGGATTGAGAATGCGGAAGTTGTCGCGGAAGCGGGAAGCCATCCTATCGACTCGCCCGATGACTGGTGGCTGGTCGCCATGGGCAGCGGCTATCGCGGAACGCTCGCCCAACTCGACACGGCCACATTTGCTCGGGTGCACAGAGAAACCTTGCGCTCCTCGCCCCAGGCGACGCTATCGCCACGAATGTTGTTTACAGCGTTGCTATAAAGTAGCAGCGCAGTGCACGCGAGTATTGGGAATGCGCTGCCAGCTCAGAATATCAATGCTTCAGGCATGTTTGAGGGATTGCAATATCGCGCTTATGGCCTCAATCGATTCCCTCTGGCGTCCTGTCGCAAAAGCGGCGCAGAAAGTCGTAAAACAACGAGGCCAAAATCCTTTCTCTCTTGGCGGCGCGTCATCGTCCGGATGCAAGCCCCGGAACGATTTCCAGCGCCTCAGCAGGCGACCGGAACGGAATGGAATTGACCTCTCCTCCTGTGAAATAGCGCTCGCTCGACGTCGCAGAGTTGCTGGGAGGGCGGGGATAGTTGACGCGTGGCCCAAGCGCCGTGGCGTGGGGGTCCCGCCATCCCTCGACATATTTAGTCGCATGCCTCGGGGCGGCGGCCGCGCCTGAGGGCTGCTCAATGGAGGCCAAACCCAAAGAGGCCCAAACGGCGCAACTGAGCAGCGCGGCGACCCTATTCATTCCCTTTCCCTCCAAAACGCCCCGCCTCCTTCGTTCCTTGCAAGCAACTCAACGCGTGGCACACGACGGCGCTGGCGGCCTCTGCGCTGCGAAAGTCGCGCGCAGCTTTGGCCTTACGGGGGCGGCGGATCATCCGGCTGAATCTGATTTTATTCCTTGGCATCGTCGCGCTCATTGGCGTCAACGGCGTCGTTTTCTCGTATCCGTTGTGGGGTCCCACCTTCAATCAGTATGCCGCGGATTTCTGGAAGGCGCATTCGCTGAAACCAGCAGTCAAGGCGGGGGACCGTACGATCTCGGAATGGTTGGGCGTGACCGACTTCTACTCGGTTCACCTGACCACTTATTTTCTGGCGGACTCGGCGGAAAGCGCCGGTGGCGCGACGGACGATATGAGTCGATACGACGAATATTGTGACCGAGTGCCCGGGACAGGCAAGGTCATTTTCTCGGTCACGCTGATGGAAAAAGAAGCCCGGGGTGATCCGATCGGAGGGGACCATTATCCAACCCGTGCCGATTGGCGAGCTTCAATTCATCCGCCTCGAAGACTTAAATAGAATTCCCGAATTTATGGGCGCCAACGCACTTTTGGTCGATCTGAAAAAGACGTCGGAAAAGCTCCCCGCTGCGCTCAGGGAACTCCTCAAGAGTGGCACGGAAAAAGAATCGAGCGATAGAGTACCTAGGGGTCCGCGAGGATCGAGGTCGTAGCGGGAGTCCGAAAAACAGGAGCGCGGATTCTCAGAAGCGGACGATTGAAAATGAAGAAACCGTCGAAGTTTTTGCAAGGGGACGTTTCTCGCGCCATCAAGAGCGCGCTGGCAGGCGGTTTTAAGTTTGAAGAAGTGCGCGTCGAGCCCGACGGCACGATCGTCATTGCTTCCTCGCAGCGTCTAGCGGCTGAGCATGATGCGCTTGGCGTGGTCGAACTCGACGCTCGATTAGAGAGGGACGCGGATGGGAAGAGTTAAAATCCCATATTACGTTGTGCGATACGGGCGCGGTTATTGGCAGGCGAACGCTGCAATGCGCGCGGCAGGATTTGCTTGCGTAGCCTGCGGCCCGGACGGACCGGCGGCGTGGGCGCGCGCCAAGGAAATAAATGACCTATGGCAAAAGCATAAAACCGAGCGTGTTGTTCAGCGTCCGCCCGGATTTCGGCGCGGCTCTATGGCCGAAGCCTTCGCCAAATATCGTGAAACGCCGGAGTGGAGCTATAAGGCCGAAAGGACCCGGGAAGAATGGCTGCGCGCCTGGAGATGGATGGAGCCGTATTTCGGCGACATTGCTCCTTCCGCCGTGACGATGCGTCTCGATTTTCCGCGAACGAATGGCGAAGAAGGTCAGCCAACGCGAAGCTCATCGCTGCATCAAAATTTGGCGCGCGCTCTGGCGCGTTGCCGCCGCGCTCAAATATTGCGTCAAGGACGCTGATCCGGCGCTTGGTGTCGTCAATACTGAGCCGGCCCGCCGACAGGAGTTATGGCACTACCGGGAAGCGGCGACGCTCGTGAAGACAGCGCTGCGCGCCGGGTATCCAGGGCTTGCAGCGCTAATAACGGTATCTTGGGACAGCTCACTACCCTGTTGACGTCCGTACATTGACGCCCGCGCAGCGCGCCCGCGACGAACAGGGTGAGTTTTTCCGCATCGCGCGCGCCAAGACCGGCCGGGAGGCCGTCGGGACCCTCTCTAAGGCCGCGGTGCGCATCATGGATGGGTATCTCGCGCAGCTCGGTGCGGAGATCGCCCCCGGAGCCGCAATTTTCAGAAACCGCTCCGGCGCGCCCTACAGCAAAGACACGCTCGGCGACGATTTTCGAAAAGTGCGGGCGCTTGCCTTCGGTTCGAACGAGCGGCGCACGCTGGCGGACTTTCGGCGCAGCGGCGCGAGCGAAGCGCTGCGGGGCGGCGCATCGATGGAAGCGCTCGGCCAGAAATTGGCAAACGACGTGGCGTCGAGTGCGCATTTGGCAAGAACTTATGTGCCCGTCGACGTGAGCATCGTTCGGACCGCCGATCGGGCGCGAAGGGAGGGAAGAAAGCGGAACAAAGTCTGAAATTCAGAGAAAAAGTCCGTCAGCACCATTATGAAAAGGAGCCGAACACATGCTGCAAGGGGTTGATTTCATGGCGAGAGAGACGGGGCTCGAACCCGCGACCTCCGGCGTGACAGGCCGGCGCTCTAACCAACTGAGCTACTCCCCCGCGCGGCGCGTTGTTCGCGCGAGGACTGCGGGATAGGGCAGGCGCGGACCGATGTCAAGCGGCTTCGATCGACAGATTGAAACCCGATGCGCGAAGCGTCCCCGCCGCCCGAGCCGATCGGCCAAAAATGTTGAACGCCCTCGGGCGCCGACATAAGAAAGAAGCGCGGGTTTTCCGGGGTGGATGGGCAGGCGCCCGTGCCCCCGACCGTGACCCCTTGCCGGGCCGGGCCAGAGGATCTGGCCACAGCGGCTTTTTTCAAGGGCCGCTCAATCTGCGAAAGGCTTTTCGCTTGGACGATCTCGACATCCGCCGCCGGCGCATCAAGGTCCGCGCCTGGCGGCGCGGCATGCGCGAACTCGACATTCTGATGGGCGGCTTCGTCGACGCGCGGGTCGATGCGCTGGCGGAGGCTGAGCTCGACGAGCTCGAGGCGTTGCTCGATCTCCCCGACGCCGAAGTTCTGAGCTGGCTCGCCGGCGGCGCGGCGCCCCCGCCCGAGCGCGACACGGCCCTACTTAGAGCCATCATCTCCTTTCACACCCACGACGGACCCATCCATTGAGCAAGGTGGCGGCGAAGACGAAAGGCGCGGCCGGGGCGCTCGAGTCGGCGCGCGCGCGCCTCGCGTCGGGCGGCAGGCTCATCTTCTCCCGCGCGCCCGAGGGCTTCGACGCCTTTCTCTGCGCCGATCTCGCGCGGGCGCTGGCGCGCGCGGCGGAGGGACGCCCGGCGGTCTTCGTCCATGTCGCGCGCGACGCCGCGCGTTCGGCCGCCTTTCGCGAGGCGCTGCGATTCGCCAATCCGGAGGTCGAGATTCTCGACATGCCGGGCTGGGACTGCCAGCCCTACGACCGCGTTTCTCCGCATGCGGGCGTCGCCGCCCGCCGCATGACGGCGCTCTCGCGTCTCGCCCGCGCCAGCTCCTCGGCCGAGCGCCCGCGCATCCTGACGACGACGGCGGATTGCCTGCTGCAACGCGTTCCGCCGAAGAAGACGGTCGCGGCCGAAAGCTTCTCCGCGGCGCCCGGCAATGTGGTGAAGCTCGACGAACTCGCCCATTGGCTCGAGGCCAATGGCTTTCTGCGCGCCAGCACCGTGCGCGAGACCGGCGAATATGCGCAGCGCGGCGGCCTGATCGATCTGTTTCCGCCGGGCCTGCCCGCGCCCATTCGTCTCGACTTCTTCGGCGATACGCTCGAATCGATTCGCAGCTTCGATCCCGAGACGCAGCGCGCCACGGGCCAGCTTCGCGCGCTCGACCTCACGCCGATGAGCGAATTGCGGCTGACGAGCGACAGCATGCGCCGCTTCCGCCAGAATTACGCCGCGCGCTTCGGCGGCCAGACGCGCGGCGACGCGCTTTACGAGGCGGTCAGCGAGGGCCGGCGCTATCACGGCATGGAGCACTGGCTGCCGCTTTTTTACGAGCGGATGGACACGCTCTTCGATTATCTCGGCGACGCGCCGCTGATGCTCGACGCGCTCCTCGAGGAATCGGCGGACGAGCGCCTCAAGCAGATTGCCGACTATTACGACGCCCGAAAGGAAGCCAACGATCTCGATCCGGCGAATTCGACCTACAAGCCGCTCGAGCCCGGCGCGCTCTATCTGACGCGCGACGAGTGGCGCGAGGCGCTGGCGACGCGGGCCACGGCGCATTTCTCGCCCTTCGCCTCCGAGAGCGCGGAGGCGATAGACTGCGGCGTCGCGCCGGGTCGCGATTTCGCGCCCGAGCGCAACGAGCCCGAGGTGAATGTCTTTCAGGCGGCGGCCGAGCATGTGCAGGCACTGCGCGGCGCCGGCAAGACGGTCATCGTCGCGGGCTGGTCGGACGGCTCCTGCGAGCGTCTCGGCCATGTGCTCGAGGAACACGGGCTGCGCGATCTGGCGCCCGTCGCCTCGCTGCCGGCGGCGCTGGCGCAGGGCCGCGAGAAGGGGCAGGGCGGCCTCGCGCTCGCCGTGCTCGGCGTGGAACATGGCTTCGAGACCGACGCTTATGCGCTCCTCGGCGAGCAGGACATTCTCGGCGACCGCCTCGTGCGCCGCCGGCGCAAGCGCAAGCCGTCCGAGAATCTGCTCGGCGAAGTCGCGGCGCTCACAGCGGGCGATCTCGTCGTCCATGTCGATCACGGCATCGGCCGCTTCATCGGACTGGAGACGATCACTGCCGCCGGCGCGCCGCATGATTGCCTCGAATTGCATTACGCCGGCGGCGACAAGCTTTACCTGCCGGTCGAGAACATCGAGCTTCTGACTCGCTATGGCGGCGAGGACGCCGAGGCGCAGCTCGACAAATTGGGCGGCGCCGGCTGGCAGACGCGCAAGGCGCGGATGAAGAACCGCATTCGCGAAATGGCCAAGGGCCTCATCGCGATCGCGGCGCAGCGCCAGCTCAGACCGGCGCCCAAGCTCGTCCCGCCGGAAGGGCTTTACGACGAATTTTGCGCCCGCTTTCCTTATGACGAGACAGAGGACCAGCTGGGCGCAATCGAGGCCGTGCTCGACGATCTCGGCGCAGGGCGGCCGATGGACCGGCTCGTCTGCGGCGACGTGGGCTTCGGCAAGACGGAGGTGGCGCTGCGCGCGGCCTTCTGCGCCGCGATCAACGGCAAGCAGGTCGCCGTCGTCGCGCCGACGACGCTGCTCGCGCGTCAGCATTACAAGACGTTCAGCGCGCGCTTCGCGGGCCTGCCGATCAAGATCGGCCGCCTGTCGCGCATGGTCGGCGCCGCCGAGGCGCGCGAAACGAAGCGCGAGCTTGCAGAGGGCAAGGTCGAGATTCTCATCGGCACCCACGCCATTCTCGGCAAGGGCGTCAATTTCAGCGATCTCGGCCTCGTCATCATCGACGAGGAGCAGCATTTCGGCGTCGGCCACAAGGAGCGACTGAAGGAGCTGCGCGCGGAAGTGCATGTGCTGACGCTGTCGGCGACGCCCATTCCGCGCACCTTGCAGCTCGCCATGACCGGGGTGCGCGAGCTTTCGCTCATCACCACGCCGCCCGTCGACCGTCTCGCCGTGCGCAGCTTCGTGTCGCCCTTCGATCCGCTCATCGTGCGCGAGGCGCTCTTGCGCGAACGCTATCGCGGCGGACAGGCCTTCTTCGTCTGTCCGCGCATTGAGGATCTCGAAGAGGCCGCGGCCTTCCTGCGCGAACATGCGCCCGAGTCGAAATATGTCGTCGCGCATGGGCAGATGTCGGCGAGCGAGCTCGAGGACAAGATGTCGGCCTTCTATGACGGCAAGTTCGACATTCTGCTCTCGACGACGATTATCGAATCGGGCCTCGACATTCCGACCGCGAATACGCTCATCGTCTGGCGGGCGGACATGTTCGGTCTCGCGCAGCTCTATCAGTTGCGCGGCCGCGTCGGACGCTCGAAGACGCGCGCCTATGCGCTCTTCACCACGCCCGCCAACCGCACCATTACGCCTCAGGCGCAGAAACGTCTCGAAGTGTTGCAGACGCTCGACACTCTCGGCGCGGGCTTCCAGCTTGCGAGCCACGATCTCGATATTCGCGGCGCCGGCAATCTGCTCGGCGAAGAGCAGTCGGGACACATCAAGGAAGTGGGCTACGAGCTTTATCAGCAGATGCTCGGCGACGCGATCGCCATGCTGAAAGCCGGCGTCGACGAGCCGGAGGAGGAGGTCTGGTCGCCAACGATCGCCATCGGCGCGCCCGTGACGATTCCCGAAGATTACGTCCCCGATCTCACGCTGCGCCTCCAGCTATATCGCCGTCTCTCGACGCTCGAGACGGATCAGGACATCGAATCCTTCGCCGCCGAGATGATCGACCGCTTCGGCCCCATTCCGCCCGAGGTGGAGCAGCTCTTCGAGATCGTCGCGATCAAGGCCATGTGCCGCCGCGCCCATGTCGAGAAGGTCGACGCCGGTCCCAAGGGCGTCATCGTCTCTTTCCGGGACAATCATTTCGCCGACCCGGCGGGCCTTGTTCGCTATGTCGCGGAGCAGGGGACGCAGGCGAAGGTCCGGCCGGATATGCGCATCGTCTTCATCCGCGAATTCGAGACGATGAAGCAGCGCCTCGCCGGCACGCGCCGAATCCTGCGCGCGCTCGTCGGCATTGCGGAGAAGAAAGCTTCATAACCCTGGCCTGAACGGCATGCCGAAAATTGACGCGCGACAATTCGCGGGGTGTCTTCGGCGGCCGTTCTGTTACACTCCCGCTTGCGAAAGTCGGCGGCGGGCGATCCGTGCGCCGATTAGAACAATAGATTTTTGGGAGGAAGCATGACCGGTCGCGCCTTTTCCATGACGACGAGTTTTGCGGCGCTCGCGCTGGCGCTGGGCCTCATCTCGGCCCACGCGGAAGATATGGACCACAGCAAGATGGACCATGGCGCGATGGACCATTCCGCGCATGGCGCGACGCAGTGGGCGGACCCCGGCAAGGCGCAGGCCGCGCCGCCTGCCGCGGACGCCGGCAAGGCGGAAGCGCCCAAGGCCGATGAACACGCCAACCATCACGGCGGCGGCATGGGCATGGGCAAGGACGGCATGGGTAAGGACGGCATGGGCGGCATGTCCCACGGCGGCGGCATGATGGGCGGCAAGGGTGGAATGATGGGCGGCATGATGGGCGGCATGGACCATGGCGGCGGTTCGGGCGGCGGCATGAGCCACGGCGGCGGAATGGGCGGGATGATGCAACACATGATGTGCGGCTTCACCGAACATCTCGAAGGCCGACTCGCCTATCTGAAAGCCGAATTGCGGCTCACCGATCAGCAGATTTCGGCGTGGAGCAATTTCGCCGACGCCTGGCGCGCCGCCGCGCAAAAGGCCAACGCCAAATGCGCCTCGATGGACGAGCGCCCGGACAACTCCAAGCCGGCGGTGCTGCAGAAGCTCGACAAGATGGAAAACCATATGGTCGACCATCTCGACATCGTGCGCGCGCAGAAGGCGGCGATCGAACCGCTCTTCACCGCGCTCTCCGACGAGCAGAGGAAGATCGCCAGCGAAACCCTCACGAGCGTCATGAAGGTCGGCATGTCCATGATGGGCGGCATGGGCCATGGCGGCGGCGGTATGATGGGCATGGGAGGCATGGGTGGAATGGGCGGCATGAGCCACGGCGGCGACGGCATGCAGCACTGATCGCCGCGCCGTTCCTGAAAGAAAGCCTCGCGTCCGTATGGGCGCGAGGCTTTGCATTTCAGGGAGAATTCGAGAGGGTGCGCGGCCCTCACTCCACAGAGAATTCCCGCATCATGCCCATGTCCTCATGTTCGAGGTTGTGGCAGTGATACATGAAGCGGCCCTTGAAATCGCTAAAGGGCTTGGCGATGCGGATCGTCTCGCCCGGCGCGACCAGCACGGTGTCCTTCAGGCCGCTGTCGATCAGTCCGTCGCGAATGGTCGCATAGGCGTCGGGAGCGGCGTCATTATAGCTCCGGCTCAGGATTTCGAAGGGCTGGCCGTGCAGATGGATGGGATGGGCCATGTTCATCATGCCCATCATTCCCCCGCCCATCATGCCGCCGCCGCGCATGCCCATGCCGCGGCCCATGCCCATTCCGGCGCCCATGCCCATGCCCATCCCCATCCCCATCCCCATGCCCATGCCGCCGCCATGGTCGTGGAAGATTTCGAAGAGCTGCGCCGTGTCGACGGGTATGCGCTCGATGTCCATCACGTCGTCGTGATCGTAGGCGCGGCCGTTCAGCATGACCGACATGTGGCCCATCGAGAGCGCGATCGGGCGCGGCTTGTCGGGATTGGCGATGTCCTCGGCTCGGTAACGCCGGATCGAGGCGAGCTTTTCCGGCAGTTTCGGGCTGTCGCTCACCACGCGCGCCACTGTGACGGCGAAGAGCGGATAATCGTCGCCCATGGGAAGTTCGCCGCCCATCATGCGCTGCGCCATAGGCGGGAGCAGGCCCTCGAATTCGCCGCTGCGCATCACGAGCCTGGAGCCTGCGGCGCGACCGCTGAAATCCACCCACAGATCGACGCGCTCGGCCGGGGCGAGCATCACATAGGGGCGCCGTTCAGGCTTCTCCAGAAGCCCCCCGTCGACGCCGATGACGGTGAGCGGCGTCCCGTCGTCCCACTGCAATTTGTAGATGCGCGCATTGGAGCCATTGAGGATGCGGAAGCGATAGGCGCGGCTGGCGACGTCGAGTTTGAAGTCGGGCCGCCCGTTGACGAGAACGCGATCCCCGTAAAAGCCGAACATGTCGCGATGCATGCCGCCCCAATAGGCGAGCTGGTTGGCGTCGTCGAAGGAACGGTCCTGAAGTACGAGCGGAATTTCATATTCCCCGGAGGGCAGGCCGAGGGCGCGTTCCTCCTCGTCCTCCACGATGAGGCCGCCCGCGAGCCCGTGATAGACCTGCGTCGCCGTCGCTTCATGCGTATGCGGATGATAGAAGTTGAAGCCCGCGCGATTGCGCAGCTCGAATTCGTAGACGTAGGTCTCGCCGGGCTCGATCGCCGCCGTCGGATGGCCGTCCGCATCCATCGGCACATGCAGCCCGTGCCAGTGCGTGATGGTCTGCTCCGGCAGATCGTTGCGCAGCCTGATGCGCACTTTCTGGCCTTTCACGAAGCGCATCAGCGGCCCGAGATAGCTGTCGGGCGACGAGGCGAGCGTATTGGCAGGCCCTTTCAACAGATTGCCCGCATAGCGCCAGACCTGCGTCGGCCTGCCCGGAAGAATCGGGACCTGGTCGCGCCGGCAGACGAGCTCCAGGTCCACATCGGGGTTGAAGCTTGCGCTCGCGACGCGCGGCGCGGGCCGCCCCGAGCCGCCGCCGGAAAAAGCCATGGTCGGCGCAGCGATCGCCGCTCCGGCCGACATAAGAAAGCCGCGCCGGCTGAGCCCGAACTTCTTTTGCATTCAACCCGTTCCCTCTGTCGCGGTCTGACGCCGCTTTTTATTAGATGATGCGAATATAAGCCGTTTTGAAGCCTGCGCCGCTGCGGCATAAGGCGGCATGGGCTCGGGTCCGCGCTCGGCTGCGGCCCGGCGTGAGCCGCAAAAAATCCCAGATGGTTTGCGAAAGGCGCGGCCTGTGGCACATTCGCCGCCACGATTTCACCGCCGGCCTGCCGTGCAGGCGTTGGCTGGGTGAAGGGTTTTTTTCCAGCGAGATGAACGAGACGATCAGACAGAAGCCGCGCGCCGCAGCGATCGCCGCTGTCGCCATGGAACGGCTTTTCGATCCGCGCCTGCGCGGCGGCGTGACGCCGCGTCCGCGCTTTCTCGCCTTTCTGCTGCTGTGTCTGCTGCTCCACCTCGCCATCGTGGCCTTCCTGCTGTGGGAGGACCGGCACACGGAGTTTGCGCCGCCGCAGGAGGAAATCCCCGTCGAGGTGATCACGGAACCGCCGCCGCCTCCCGAGGAGAAGAAGCAGGAGGAGCCGCCGCCGCCGGAGCCGCCGCAGCCCGAGCCGGAAAAGCAGAAGGCGCCGCCGCCTCCGCCTCCGCCGCCCGTGGAGGAGGAGAAGCCCGCGACCGACGCGCCCAAGCTCGAGAGCAAGGAGAAGAGCGAGCAGGATTCGCCCGAGGAGCAGAAGGAGGCCAAGACGCCGCGCAACGAGCCGCCGACGGAGAAGGTCACGCCCAAGGACGAGAAGCCCGAGGGGCTCAAGGACGCGACTGACGAGGCCGACGGCGACAAGACGCCCGAGCCCGCGCCTCAAAAGGAGATCGAGGACAAGCCGGACGCCGAGATCATCGAGCGCGCCGAAAAGACGCCCACGCCAACGCAGCAGCCCGAGACGAAGGACACGAAGGCGGCCAAGAAGGGGCAGGGGATGACGATCGCCGACATGGTGGCGGCGATGGCGCCGCTGCCGGACTTCAAGCTGGCGGCGCCGCCCAAGACCTCGCCCATCGGCGGCGGCCAGGCCAAGACGACCTATCTGACGATCCTCTACGGGCTCATCATGCCGCATATGCGCATTCCGCCGCGCGTGCGCGCGATCCCCATGTCGAGCCGGGGCGTCGTGGCCTTCTACATCGACGAAATGGGCAATCTGACCCATCAGGCGGTCTACAAGACGAGCGGCCTGCCCGATCTCGACGCCGCGGCGCTGGCCGCCGTGCGCGCCGCCGCGCCTTTTCCCGCCCCGCCGCGCGGCCTTCCGCGCGCGATGCTGTTCACCTATGCGACGAAATAGGGGGCCTCAGCCCGCCAGCGCGATGGCGGAGACGAGGCGCCCGTAATCCGGCTCCTGCCGGTGCACGGTGCGCCGGTAGCTGAAGCAGCGGGCCTCGTCGGCGTAGGTGTCGATGCCGAGCGCCTCGAAGGAGGCGACCTCCAGGCGCTCGACGCGGGCGGCGATGAAGCTTTGGAGATCGAAGAGCGAATGGCCCGCCCGCGGCGAGGGCGAGAAGAAGCGCGCGTAGGCGCGGTCCGCCTCGAGGAAGCGGGCGGAGAACTCCGGCCCGACCTCGTAGCTCGTGGCGCCGATGGCCGGGCCCAGCGCAATATGGATATCCGCGCGACGCGCCCCTTGCGTCTCCATGGCGGCGACGGTTGCCTCGATCATGCCCGTCAGCGCGCCTTTCCAGCCCGCGTGACAGGCCCCGATCACGCCCGCCCGCGCATCGGCGAAGAGCAGCATGCCGCAGTCGGCGCCCGTGACGCCGAGCGCCAGCGCGCCCTCGCGCGTCACGAGCCCGTCGCAGCGGGGCCGCGCCTCGGGCGCCCAGGGCTCGCGGATGGTCAGGGCGTCGGCGGAGTGGATTTGGAAAGGCACCAGCAGCCGCTCCGGCGCAACGCCGACACGCCCCGCCATGCGGGCGCGGTTTTCGAGCACGCGCGCCGGCTCGTCCTTCGAGCCGACGCCGCCATTGAGCGAGCCATAGACGCCCTCCGAGACGCCGCCCTCCCGCGTGAAAAAGGCGTGGCGCACGCCGGGAAGATCGAGATTTGCGGCATGAAGCGCGGGCGTCGCGGTCATTTTTCTTCCAGTTTCCCTCAGACGACGAAGCCCGGCATGTCGGGCATGTCGGGATGCGTCACCGCCATGACCTTGAACAAGGCGCCCATATGGCGGCGGGGGTCCTTCACGCCGGTCAGGCGGTCGAGCGCGTCGACGATCGCCTGAGCCTGTTCGGGCGTCGCCTTCTTCATCAGCGATTGCGCGCGCCGCTCGATGCCGAGCTGCAACAGGAAATGCGCTTGCGTCACCGGCCCCAGCACCTTGGCGCCCTCGGCCCTGGCGGCGCGGGCGAGGGCGGCGAAATCGACATGGGCGGTCAGATCGGCCTCGCCCGGCTCGGCGAGCGGATCGACATAGGCATGGCGCGCGACCGCCTGGAGGCTGTCGCCGAGCGAGGTTTCGGCGTAGCCATAGTCGATCACGAGGAGCGCGCCGCCCTCCTGCACGAGGCGCGCGGCGATCTCGCCCATGATGCGCTGCGCCGCGGCGCTGACCTCGATGATCGAGCCCTCGCGGGCGGGAATTTGCAAAGAGGGCTCGGTCTGGTGCGACAGGCCGAAGACGAGTTCGCCCGCGGCGTCGAGCCCCACGAGCCGCTCGCGCCAGCCGGTGATGGTCTTGACGTAATGGCGCACCGGCAGCGCGTCGAAAAACTCATTGGCGAGCATGATCGCGGGGCCGGGCGGCGTGTCGTTCACATCGGCGCTCCAGCTCACGGGCTTGGCCGCCCGCGCGAGCGTCTGTTCCTGAATGCGGCGCAGGGCCGGGCTCATCTCGACGAGATGGACCGAAACCGCCTCGAGGAACCCCGGCGCGATGCGCGCGACGCGCAGCACGTCGGCCATCAGCGTCCCGCGTCCCGGCCCCAGCTCGATCAATCGCGCCGAGGCGGGCGACCCCGCGAGCCGCCACGCTTCCGTCGCCCAGACGCCGAGCAATTCGCCGAACATCTGGCTGATCTCGGGGGCCGTGATGAAATCGCCGCCGGCGCCGAAGGGGTCGCGCGTCATGTAATAGCCATGGCGGGGATGGCCAAGGCACAGGCTCATATAACGCTCCAGCGTCATCGGCCCGTCATGGGCGATCATCGCCGCAATTTCCTGTTTCAGCGCATTCATGCGGGCGCGCTCCTGCGGCGCATCGAAAAGAGGAGGAGGGCGGCGCCGGCGACGATCAGCGGCAGGGAGAGCACCATGCCCATCGTCAGCCCATGCGGCAGCGCCTCCTGCACCGGATCAGGCTCGCGGAAGAATTCGCAGAAAATGCGGGCGAGCCCATAGCCGACTCCGAAGAGGCCGGTGACGAGGCCGGGATGTTTCAGCCCGCCGGCGCGCGCGACGAGCCACAAAGCCGCAAACAGCGCAATTCCCTCCAGCCCCGCTTCATAGAGCTGGCTCGGATGGCGCGGCGCGTCGCCGGCGGGCGGGAAGACCATGGCCCAGGGAACGTCGGTCTCGCGCCCCCACATCTCCGGCTTGATGAAATTGGCCAGCCGGCCAAAGAACAGGCCGAGCGGAGAAACCGCGGCGCAAATATCGGAAATCGTGAGAAAGGGCAGGCGATGGCTGCGCGCGAAGAGCGCCATGCCGATCAAGGCGCCGATCAATCCGCCATGGAAGGCCATGCCGCCTTTCCATGTCTGAAGGATTTCGAGCGGGTGTGAAAGATAGAAGGCCGGGTCGTAGATCAGCACATGGCCGAGCCTGCCGCCGATGATCACGCCAAAGGCCGTATTGACGATGAGGTCGTCGATTCCCGCCCGGCTCGGCCGCGGCTGTCCAGGCGCCCAGAGCGCGTCATTGCCGACGAGCAGGCGCATGCCCATCCAGGCGCAGAGGAACCCGCCGATATAGGCCAGCGCATACCAGCGGATCGGGAACGGCCCGAGATGGACCGCGACCGGATCGATAAGGGGAAAGGGCAGGATGAAGAAGGGCATAAACAGGGTCCGGACGGGCGCGCGACTCAGGCCCGCGCCGCGTTAACCTTTTAGCGGCGGCGGAAGGGGATGTCATGCCCTGCGCGCAGACGCCCGCGCGCGCCTCCCGGTCGAGAACCGCCGGGAGAGGCGCGGCGCGTCCCCTCTCCCGCGATGCGGGGGAGGGAGGGGGCCTCTTACGCCGCCTTTTTCTGCGGCAGGAAGCGCCCGTAGAAGGTTTCGCCCTTCGCCGCCATGTCCCGCAGCAAGGGCGGCGGCTCGAAGCGGGGGCCGTGCCGGGCGGCGAGCGCGTCGCAGAGCGCCACGAACGCTTTCGCGCCCATGCCGTCGATATAGGAGAGCACGCCGCCGGTGAAGGGCGCGAAGCCGAAGCCGAGAATGGAGCCGACATCCGCTTCGCGCGGATCGGTGACGACGCCCTCGGCGAGGGTGCGCGCCGCCTCGACCGCCTGCACGACGAGGAACCGCTCCTTCAACTCCGTCACGTCGAGCGTGTCCGGATCGAGCATCGCTTCCGCGAGCGCGGAGAGGCCGGGCCAGAGGCTCTTCGAGCCGTCGGGATGATAGTCGTAGAAACCCTTGCCGTTCTTGCGCCCATAGCGGCCGTTTTCCTCGACCATGAAGCGCAGCACGCGCTCCTGCCGGGGATCGATCGCCTTGTCGCCCAGATCCTTCTTGGTGGCGTTGAGGATCTTCCAGCCGAGATCGAGCGCGACCTCGTCATTGAGCGAGAGCGGCCCGACCGGCATGCCGGCCATGCGCGCGACATTCTCGATCATCGCCGGGGGCACGCCCTCGGTCAGCATGATCTGCCCCTCGCGCACAAAATTCAGCACGCAGCGATTGGCGTAGAAGCCGCGCGAATCATTCACGACGATGGGCGTCTTCTTGATGATGCGGATGAAGTCGAGCGCCGCCGCCAGCGCCCGGTCGCCCGTTTCCTTGCCCATGATCACTTCGACGAGCAGCATCTTCTCGACCGGCGAGAAGAAGTGGATGCCGATGAAGTTCTCGGGGTTCATCGAGGTCTCGGCGAGCGAGCTGATCGGCAGCGTCGAGGTGTTGGAGGCGAAGATCACATCGCCGCCCACGACCCCTTGCGCCCGCGCCGTCACTTCGGCCTTCACCGCGCGATCCTCGAAGACGGCTTCGAGAATCAGGTCGCAGCCCGCAAGCGCGGCGTAATCGGCGGTCGCCGTCACTCGCGCCATCAGCGCCTCCTTGTCGGCCGGCGTGGCGCGCCCCTTGGCGACGGAGCCGGACATCAGCCGGTCGATCGTCGCCTTTCCCTTGTCGGCGCTCTCCCGATCGCGGTCGATCAGCACGACCTCGATTCCATTGAGCGCGCTCACATAGGCGACGCCCGCGCCCATGAAGCCGGCGCCGAGCACGCCGATTTTCTTCAGCGTGGTCGGCGGGATTTCCGCCGGGCGATGCGCGCCCTTCTCCAGCTCGGTCTTGGAGAGGAACAGCGAACGGATCATCGCCGCCGCTACCTTCGAGCGCAGAATATGCGCAAACCAGCGCGCTTCGACGTCGAGCGCCTGATCCATCGGCAATTGCAGCCCTTCGTAGACCGCATGCAGAATGGCCTTGGCGGCCGGATAATTGTCGTAGGTTTCGCGGCGATAGATGGCGTTCGCCGCTGGCCAGATCATCATGCCCGTGGGCGAGAAGACCTTGCCGGAGGGGTTCTTGAAGTCCTTGGCGTCCCATGGCGCCTGCGCCTTGCCGCCATTGGCGATCCACGCCCGCGCGCGCGACACGATTTCGTCGCGCGGCGCGATCTCGTGGACGAGCTTCGCGCCCAGCGCGGCTTTCGGCTTTACCTGATCGCCACGGAAGAGAAATTGCAGCGCGTCGCCCGTCTGCATGAGGCGCGAGACGCGTTGCGTGCCGCCGGCGCCGGGGAAGAGGCCGACCTTGATCTCCGGCAGGCCGACCTTGGTTTTCTCGTCATCCGCCATCACGCGGTAATGGCAGGCGAGCGCGAGCTCGAAGGCTCCGCCGAGGCAGACGCCGTGGATCGCGACGGCGAAAGGCTTTCCGCAGATTTCGAGCTTGCGATAAAGCCGCGACAATCTGCTCGAGGTTTCGAAGAAGAGCCGATTGGCGGCGTCTTCGCCTTGCTCCTTCATCGCCTTGGCGTGCTGCGCCGCGCCCTGTTGCAGCATGGAGAGATCGGCGCCGCCGGAAAAGGCGCTCTTGCCGGAGGCGATGACGCAGCCCTTGATGGCGGCGTCTCCCGCGACCGCGTCCACGACCTGTTGAAGGTCGTCCATCACCTCCGGCGTGATGACGTTCATCGAGCGGCCCGGCATGTCCCATGTCAGGAGCGCAACGCCGTCGGCGCCGGTCTCGAAGCGGAAATTGGCGAGGTTCATTGTTTCGCTCCCGAAACTTGAAAGCTTCATCTTCAAGACCCTGTCCCGCGACAGCGGAAAGGGCCGGGGAGGGGACTTACACCCGTTCGATGATCGTCGCCGTGCCCATGCCGGCGCCGATGCAAAGCGTCACCAGCGCGGTGGATTTGCCGGTGCGCTCCAGTTCGTCGAGCGCGATGCCGACGAGCATGGCGCCCGTGGCGCCGAGCGGATGGCCCATGGCGATGGCGCCGCCATTCGGATTGACCTTGGCGGGGTCGAGATCGAAGGCCTGCAGATAGCGCAGCACCACGGCGGCGAAGGCTTCGTTAATTTCGATGAGGTCGATGTCGTCGAGGCTCATGCGCGCGCGGTCGAGCAGCTTGCGCGTCACATCGACCGGCCCGGTCAGCATGATCGCCGGCTCAGAGCCAATATTGGCGAATGCGCGAATGCGCGCGCGGGGCTTCACGCCGATCTTCTCCCCGGCTTCCTTCGAGCCGACGAGCACCGCCGCGGCGCCGTCGACGATGCCGGAGGAATTGCCGGCGTGATGCACGTAATCGAGTCTTTCGATCGCCGGATAGGCTTGAATGGCCACGGCGTCGAAACCGCCCTGCTGGGCGTAAAAGGCGAAAGAGGGCTTGAGGCTCGCGAGCGCCTGCATGTTGGTGTCGGGCCGCATGTGCTCGTCATAGTCGAGAAGCGTGAGGCCGTTTACGTCCTTCACCGGCACGACGGATTTCGCGAAGCGGCCTTCGCGCCACGCCGTCCCCGCCCGCTTCTGCGATTCGACCGCATAGGCGTCGACATCGTCGCGCGAGAAACCGTATTTCGTCGCGATGAGATCGGCGGAGACGCCCTGCGGCATGAAATAGGAGGGGATCGCAATCGTCGGATCGACCGGCCAGGCGCCGCCCGAGGCGCCGATGCCGACGCGGCTCATCGACTCGACGCCGCCGCCGATTGCGAGTTCGTGCTGGCCGGACATGATTTCAGCCGCCGCGAAATTCACGGAATCGAGGCCAGATGCGCAGAAGCGGTTGATCTGCACGCCCGGCACTTTGTACGAAAAGCCCGAGGCGATGGCGGAAGCGCGCGCAATGTCGCCGCCGGCTTCGCCGACGGGATCGACGCAACCGAGGATGACATCGTCGACCTCCGGTCCCGCGATGTTGTTGCGCGCCTTGATCGCTTTCAGCGCCGTATTGGCGAGGCCGAGCGAGGAGACTTCGTGCAGCGAACCATCCGGCTTGCCGCGCCCGCGCGGCGTCCGCACGGCGTCGTAAATGTAAGCGTCGGGCATGGCGTTTCCTCTTTCTATCTCGCCCGGGACTGCATCCGACCCCGTTTTGCGGGGCCGCCCCGTATCGGGGCGGGAAGCCGCCCGGCTCTAGAACATCTCCGCCGGAAGCGACATCATCGTGTCGGCCCCTGTGACGATGCGCGCAAGACGCAGCGCCGTCTCCGGCAGCATGCGCTCCATGAAAAAGCGCGCGGTGGCAAGCTTTGCATCCATGCGCGCCGCCTGATCCGGCTCGCGCGATTTCTTCTCCATCGCGGCGGCCGCGATCTTCACGAACATCAGCCCCATCGCGACGCGGCCGAGAAGATGCATGTAATCATAGGAGGCCGCGCCCGCATTGTCGGGCTTCGCCATGGCGTTCTGCATGAGCCACATGGTGGCTTTCTGAAGATCGTTCAGCGCCGCCTGCGCAGGCGCGACGAAAGGCTTCATCGCCTCCCTGTCGCCATGCGCCTGCAACAGCTCGGCGCTGTCCTTGAAGAAGGCCATGATGGCGCGGCCGCCGTCGCGCGGCAGTTTGCGGCCGACGAGGTCGAGCGCCTGAATGCCATTCGCGCCCTCGTAAATCATGGCGATGCGCGCGTCGCGCACGAACTGCTCCATGCCCCATTCGCGAATGTAGCCATGGCCGCCGAAGACCTGCTGCGCCTTCACGGCGTTGTCGAAGCCGACGTCGGTCAGCACGCCCTTGAGCACCGGCGTCATCAGGCCCAGCCGATCTTCCGCCGCCTGCCGCGCCGCGGCGTCCTCCGAGCGGTGCGCCACGTCGCTGTCGAGCGCGGCGGAAAGCGTCAGGGCGCGCGCCGCCTCGTTGAAGGCCTTGATCTCCATCAGCATCCGGCGAATGTCGGGATGCACGATGATCGGATCGGCCTTTTTGTCGGGAAATTTCGGTCCCGACAGCGCGCGGCCCTGAAGCCGCTCCTTTGCATAGGCGACCGCATTCTGATACGCGACCTCGGATTGCGCGAGGCCCTGGATGGCGACGCCGAGCCGCGCCTCGTTCATCATCACGAACATGGCGTTGAGGCCGCGATTGGCCTCGCCGACGAGAAAGCCCTGCGCGCCGTCGTAGTTCATGACGCAGGTGGCGTTGCCGTGAATGCCCATCTTCTCTTCGATGGAGCCACAGGAGACGCCATTTCGCGCGCCGAGCGAACCGTCGGCCTCGACGAGAATCTTCGGCACGATGAAGAGAGATATGCCCTTCACCCCCGCCGGCGCGCCCTCGATGCGGGCGAGCACGAGATGGATGATGTTCTCCGCGAGATCGTGCTCGCCGGCGGAAATGAAGATTTTCTGGCCGGTGATCGCATAGCTTCCATCGCCGCGCGGGACGGCCTTGGTGGTCAACAGGCCGAGGTCCGTGCCGCATTGCGGCTCGGTGAGATTCATCGTGCCGGTCCAGCGGCCTTCCGCCATTTTGGGAACGTAAAGGCGCTTCTGCTCCTCTGAGCCATGGGTGAGCAGCGCCGCGAGCGCGCCCTGCGTCAGGCCGGGATACATGGCGAAGGCCATATTCGCCGCCGAGGCGTATTCGCTCATCGGCGTCGAGAGCGTGAAGGGCAGGCCTTGTCCGCCATAGTCCTCGGGCACGGGCAGGCCGATCCAGCCGCCGTTCGCATAGGCGGTGAATGCGGATTTGAAGCCCGCGGGCGTCGACACCGCGCCGTCTGCGCCGCGCTTGCAGCCATTGGCGTCGCCCGACTGGTTGAGCGGCGCGAGCACCTCTTCGCAAAGCTTGCCGGCCTCGAAAAGGATTTGCGAGAGAACGTCGAGGGAAACGTCGGCGAATCCTTTCAGATTCCCGAAACGCTGGAACTGCAAAACGTCATTGAGCAGAAAAAGCGTATCTTCAACAGGCGCTCTGTAGCTCGGCATCGAATTCTCCCTTTGAAGGTCGACATCCAACGGCCGGCGCGGCCCGGATGAGACGCCGTTCGCGTCTTAGGTAGAGGGGCCGCATCGCCCGCGCAATAGGGGCTTGAACGTAGCTCGTGGGTTTGCTCATAACCGCTGCGCCTTGCCCGAAAAGGGAAAGATTCCTGCTCGGCTAATCGCTTGTTTCGTAAACCTGAACGGAAGCCGCCGGATCGGCGGACGGCTTAACCGCTTGTTTACCGCAAACAGCAGAAAGTCGGTTCCGGCGCCGTCTCGGCCTTTTATGGTTAACGCTCCGATTCGCGGGCGTTGTCGAGCCGTCTCCACGGGTTGTTTTCGTTCTCTCTTCTCTCGAGCCATCCGCAAAGACGGGCTTGCCGGACACGCACATGACCAAGGCTCTTTCCCGCAAAAACCGTGGCGCCGACGACGAGGCGAGGGGCGCGGCCCGCGCCGAAGCGCGCCGGTCCGGGAAACGCCTCGGCGCCTGGCTCGACGACGCGATTCGCGCCGAGGCGGAGGATTTGCGCGACGAGCCCTTCGAAGATGACGACGACGACCAGGTCGAAGCCATCGCAAGGCGGCTCGCCGGACCTGCGGGCTTGCGTGACGAGCGGCGACGCGAGCGAGACGACGGCCATCCGCCGCGCCGCTGGCGCGACGACGCGCAGGCGCTCCAGACAGAATCCCGCCGCAAACGGAACGACGACCCGTCCGGCGAGGATGAAGATCGCGCGCCGCCCGCGCGCCGTCTTCGCGCGGAAGATGAGGGGCGCCGTGACGCGCGGCCGCGCCGGGAGCGGACGACGCGCCTCGACCGGGAGGCGATCGTCGCCGACGCCGCCGCCATCTTCCACCGCCGAATCGCCGAAAGCGAGCGTGAGACGGCGCGCGCGCTCGACAATCTCGCCGGTCTTCTCGAAGAAGGCGAGCTGAGCCGGGAGAGCGCGCAAGAGGGCCTCGCGTCCCTCGCCAAGCGGCTGGGCCGGCTCGAATCGCGCCTCGCCGAAGAGCCCGCCGCTGTCGATGACGCGCGTCCCATCCGCGCCGCGCTGGCGCGGCTCGAGTCCCGCCTCGACACGCTTTCGGGCGCCGATCGCGTCTCGGGGGTGGAGCGGGCGCTCGAGGGGCTCGACCAGCGCCTTGACGAAATCGCCCGAAGGCTCGGCTCGGAGCCTCGGGGGGGCGCGCCCGAGCCTGCGGCGGAAGAGCAGGCTCCCGCGCCAGAGCCCGGCCGGGTCGAACCGCCGGTTCGGCGCCCGCTGGACGAAGCCGTCGCCGAAATCACGCGCCGTCAGCGCGCTCTGCTCGCCGCCGAGCCGGCGCGCCCTCTGCCGCACGAGCCGGAGCCGTCGCTCGCGCCGGCGCCGGACCGATTCGCCGCGGTTCAGGCGACGCTCGACTCCATTTCGCAGCAGATCGAAGCGGTTCGGCACGGCGCTGTGGAGCGGGCCGATCAGCAACTCGTCGCCATGCGCCAGGTGGAGGGCCTCCGCAGGGACCTCGAGGACATGTCCAGCGCAATCGGCGACCTCGCGCCGCGCGCCTCGGTCGCCGCCATCGAGATGGCGCTGCACGACCTCGCCCGCCGCGTCGAGACGCAGCGGTGTCGCGGCGTCGCAGACGATCTTCTCGAACCCGCCGAGCGGATCGCCGATGAGCTGCGCGCCAGCATTCGCGACCTCGACCCGAGCCCCATCGTCCGCAATCTCCACGCCGACGTCCTGACCATCGGGCGCCGACTCGACGCGCTCCAGGAACCGAACGCCGCCGACTCCGCGCTCATTCGCGAGCTCGTCGAACGGAGCGGCGACATCCGGGAGCAGCTCTCGGCGCTCGCCGCCAGGCCGTTGCCCCTCGAAAAGATCGAAACGAGGCTTGTGGATCTCACCCAGCGCGTCGACGCGCTCGCACGCTCGGGGGCGGGCGTCGCCTCAAAGGCCGCGGCCGCCCTGGACATGGGGGAAGCCGCGCGCTCGATCCGCGCGATCGTCTCTTCCGAGACAACGGCGAGCCTAGACACCTTCAACGGCCGCCTCGAGCGGCTCGCCGGCCAGCTCGACGAGCTCGTCGCCAGCGCCGGCGGCAAGCGCATCGACGAATTGGGCAAGCGCATCGACGATCTCGGCCAGATGCTCGCGAGACGGCTCGAAAAAGGCCCGGTCCCGCCCGTCGACACATCCGGGCTCGAAAATCTCGTCGCCGGGCTGGCGCGCAAGCTCGACTCCGCGCTGGAGCAAAAGACCGAGGCGCCGGCTCTGGAGGAAATCGGCCGCAAGCTCGATTCGCTGGGGAGCCGGTTGCCCGTCGCCTCTCCGCCGGCCGAGAAGCACTTCCACGATCTCGCCCAGCGTATCGACGGGATGCGCGAGACGCTGTCGCAGCGGTTCGAGCGTGGCGTCGCGGCGGCGCCCGCCATCGGGGCCATCGAGGACCTCGTCCGCGGGCTCGATCGCAAGGTGGAGACGGCGCTTGCGGCCGGCGCACAAGCGCCGGACATCGAGCCGATCCGCCACCAGATCGAACAGCTGTCCCGAAAGGTCGACCGCCTCGACGATCCGGGCGCCAATCCGAGACTGAGCGCGCTTCTCGCCGCGGCTCCGCGCAATGCGCAGCTCGACGAGATCGCCGCCCGTCTCGAACGCATGCAGTCGGCGCTGACGCATCGCGCCGAGGAAGGCTCGCGCGTCGCGTCGCGTCAGGAGGAGCTGACGGAACTCGTCGGACAGCTTGCCGCGCGCATCAATCAGGCGGTCGGCGCGCGAGACGACGGTGAGGCGCTGAAGGCCCTCGAAAGGCAGATCGGCGCGCTGTCGAAACGGCTCGCCCGCAACGACGAGAACGGCGCTGCGCTCGCCGCCGTCGAGGCGAAGATCGGCGCCCTCGTCGGGCAGCTCGAGGAGACGAAGAGCGCAACCTCGCTCGCCGCAGAGGAGGCGGTGCGCCGCGCCACGCAGGAGATCCTGCGTGAGGCGAGCCCCGCGCCCGGCGCCCTGCGGGCGGCGCTGGAGCGCGAGCTGGTCGAAATTCGGGACAAGCAGGACGAGAGCAGCCAGCGCACCCATGAGACGCTGCTCGCCGTGCACGAGACCCTCGAGCGCGTCGTCGAGCGTCTCGCCATGTTCGAGGACGAGCTCACGGAAATCCGCGGCGCCGCGAAGCCCGCCGCGGCCGCCCGCGCGCCGGGGGTCCTCGCGGAGCCGCGCGCGTCCTCGCGCATCGAGGCTGACGACGACGACCTCGGCGATTTCCTGATGCCGCCCGGCGCCGCCCGCCCGCAGCGCCGCGAGCCGGCCTTCGAGACCGGCCTGGGGGGCCGGCCAGAACCGGCCCAGATGGATTTCATCGCCGCCGCGCGCCGCGCCGCCCAGCAGGCCGCCCGTGACGCCGCCGCCGCCGAAACGGCCTATCAGGCGCGCCGCAGCGCCACGCGGGCGGAAACGCCCGCCGAAGAGGTCGAGCGCGCGCCCGAAGGCAAGGGCGCGGGACTTCTGGCGGCGATTCAGGATCGCAAGCGGCCGCTGCTGCTCGGCCTCGGCGCGCTGGTGTTGATGGCGGGCGCCTATCAGATCGCCCGCGTCGGCATCGAGGGCGTCGATAATTGGCGCAAGGACAACCATCAGCATGCAGAGGCGACGCCGGAAGACGGCGAGGCCGGCGCCGGCGGTTCAGCCCCCGCCGCCGGCGTGGTCGGGGAGGCCGCGAAGAACCCCGCGCCGGCGGCGCCCGCCCGCCCGCGCGCGGCTGTCCCGGACGCGACGAAGGCGCCCGCCGCCGCTCCGGCTGCGCCGCCGCCGCGCATGATCGTTCCGAACGCCGAGACCGCGCCCGTCGACAGGACCCCTGTCGGCTCCATCGGCGGGGCTGCGCTCAATCCCCTGCCGCCGCCCGACGCCATCGGCGCCATCCGGGCGCTGGCCGAGGGCGGCGACGCGGCGGCGCAATATGACCTTGCTCTCCGCATGTCGGAGGGCCGCGGCCTGCCGCGCGATCCGCGCATGGCGGCGCAATGGTTCGAAAGGGCTGCGGCTCAGGGACTCGCGCCAGCCATGTATCGGCTCGGCTCGCTTTACGAAAAGGGCGTCGGGGTCGAACGAGATTATTCGCGCGCCCGCAAGCTCTATCAAGCCGCCGCGGAGGCGGGGAACGCCCGCGCCATGCACAATCTCGCCGTCCTGTTCGCCGAGGGCGGCGACGGCGGCAAGCCCGATTACGGCGCTGCGGCCGAGTGGTTCCGCAAAGCGGGCGAATACGGCGTGCGCGACAGTCAGTACAATCTCGCGATCCTCCATGCGCGGGGGCTCGGCGTCGGGCAGAGCCTCGTGCAGTCCTATGTCTGGTTCTCCGCCGCCGCCGCGCAGGGCGACGCCGACGCCGCCAGGAAGCGCGACGAGGTCGCGTCCAGGCTCGACTCGAAGGAGCTGGCGGCGGCCAAAGCGGCGGCCGCGGCCTTCCATGTGAAGGAGCCGCCGCGCGCGTCGAATGACGTCCCGCCACCGGTCGTCGGGGGCGAGAAGGCGCGGGTGCCGGGCGCCGCGGCGCCTGTGTCGCCTCCCCCGGCGAAACCAAAAATTTCCAGGCTTTGAGCCGATTGACCGGGAAGCGTCGCCATTTGGCCGCGAATTTACGATTCATCGACCCTCGATCGCTAACGTAGCGACGAGTGAAGGCTTTTCGTCTTTGGCCCCTCGCCCTTTCGGAGACTACCCAATGCGCAAGTTCCTCGCCGCGATTCTCGCCGCTTCGGCGATCGGGGCCGTGATGATCCAGGCCGCGCCTGCGCGGGCCGACTCGGCTGGTCCCGCGATCGCCGCCGGCATCGGCGGCTTCGCGCTCGGCGCCATCGCCGGCGGCGCGCTGGCCCAGCAGGGTCCGCCGACGGTCGTCTATGCGCCGCCGCCGCCGCCGCCGGTCCGCTGCTGGACCGAACGCCGCCCCGTGTTCGACGAATATGGCGAGGTAATCGGCTCACGCCCGCGCAGGGTCTGCGAGCAGTAACGCAACGACGCCATGCGCCGGATCGCGACAGCGGCCGGCGCATGGGCTCCGAGCTCGTGGGACGGGCTTTTGCGCCCGCCTCCCCACGAAAAAAACGTCTTCTCGCGATAAGCTTTCGTCCATGAAGCAAAATTGCCTGCTTGCGGCGTCGGCCGCGCTCCTGCTTTTCGCGGCGCCGGCGCGCGCGGAATGGTCCGCTTGTGTGGGGGGGCTGCGCCATGCGGCGGCGGGAGCGGGGGTGAGCCAGCAAGCGATCGCCGCGGCGACGGACGGGCTCGAGCCCAATGACGCCGTGAGTTTCATGGACAAGCAGCCCGAGTTCACGACGCCGGTGTGGGATTACGTCGCCGGCCTCGTCGACGAGGAGCGCGTCGCGGAAGGACGCGCCATGCTGCAAAAATACGCCAGCGCCCTCCACGCCGCTGAAAGCCGCTATGGCGTCGATCCGGCGACCGTCGTCGCCGTCTGGGGCGTCGAGTCCGATTTCGGCAAGAGCTTCGGCAAGCGCCCGGTCGTGCAGTCGCTCGCGACGCTCGCCTGCGAGGCCCCGCGGCGCAACGACTACTGGCGCAAGGAATTCGTGGCCGCGCTGAAGATTCTGGACAATGGCGACATCCGCCCGGACGAGTTCATGGGCTCCTGGGCCGGCGCCTTCGGCCACACGCAATTCATGCCCTCGACCTTCCTCGGCACGGCCGTAGATCTCGACGGCGACGGCCGCCGCAACATCGCGAGCTCGGCAGCGGATTCGCTCGGGTCCACGGCCAATTTCCTGAGAAAGAGCGGCTGGCGCGCCGGCGAGCACTGGGGCTTTGAGGTGCGTCTCCCCGAAAGCTTCTCCGGCCCCTCCGGCCGCAGCCGCAAGCAGCCCATGTCCTTCTGGGAGTCGCGGGGAATCACGCGGCTCGACGGCGGCGGTCTCGGCGGCGGATCGGCCGGCCTTCTTCTGCCCGCCGGCCGCAATGGCCCCGCCTTTCTGGTGACGAAGAACTTCGACGCGATTTATTCCTACAACGCCGCGGAATCCTATGCGCTGGCGATCGCGGTCCTCTCCGACATGCTTCGGGGCCGCCCCGGCATCCAGACCCCCTGGCCGACCGACGATCCCGGCCTTTCGCGCGCCGAGCGCCGCGAATTGCAGGCGCTGCTCGTGCGCGCCGGCTATGACGTGGGCGACGCCGACGGCGTGATCGGCACGAAGACCAAGGAAGCCATCGCCGATTATCAGGGGCGCGTCGGCCTGCCGCGCAATGGCCGCGCCAGCCTCAAGGTGCTCAAGGCTTTGCGCGGCGGATAAAGCGCGCGCTTACGAGGCTTCCACCTGCCGCTCCTGCCGGGGCGCGAGCAGAGGTTCGGGCTCGACCGCTTTTGGCGCGCCAGCCGCGATCTCCTCCGCGATCCAGGCGGTGCCGAGCTCCCAGACGACGGCGAGCACCACCGGACCGACGAAGAGACCGGCGATCCCATGCGCCAGCACGCCCCCGATGACGCCGATGAAGATCACCGGAATAGGCGTCGAGAGCCCATGCGCGAAGATGAAGGGCTTCAGCACATTGTCCATGTAATTCACTGTCAGCATGCACAGCGTCAGGGCGACGGCGCCGGCGGTCGGGAGCGCCGTCCAGGCCCAGAACACGACCGGCGCGACGACGATGAGCGGACCGATCTGCACGATGCCGAGGACGAGAATGGCGATCGTAAGCAGGCTCGCGCCGGGCACATTCGCCAGATACATGCCAATGCCGCCGACCACCGCCTGCATGATGGAGAGGCCCATCACGCCGCGTGAGACGGCGTTGATCGTCGCGCCGGCGATGTCGAGATATTTGTGTCCGTTCGAGGGATCGATGCGCCGCGCCAGCGCCCGCACGCCCACCATGAGAGGCGTGGCGTAGGCGAGCAGGAAGCCCGACAGGATCACCGACAAGAGAAACTTCAGCGTGCCGACGCCCGCGTTGCGCACCATGCCGAGCAGATATTCGCCGACCGGTTTGAGCTGCGGCAGGATCTGCGCCAGGGCGCTGTGCAGATTGGTCGAGGCGAGTTCCCAGAACGCGTAGATCTGCACGCCGACAAGCGGCCAGTTCTTCACGGCCTCGGGAGGCGGTGGAATGGCGATGTCGCCGTTGTCGAAGCCTGCGATCAGGCCTCTGACCGGCTCGATGAAGCCGACGCCCATCCAGGTCGCCGGTCCGATGACGAGAACGAGCGCGGCGAGCGTGATCAGGGCGGCCGCGACGGCGGGCCGGCCGCCGAGCGCCGCCGCCAGCCGGTCGAACAGCGGATAGAGCGCAACGGCGAGCACCACGCTCCAGACGATCATCGCCCCGAAGGGCGCGACGATGGCGAAGGTCCAATAGGTCAGAAAGCCGATGACGAACAGGCGAACCGACAATTCGATGAAGATGGCGTTGAAGCGCCACTCGGCGCCGCTGAAGCTGATGGGTTCGTCGGTCAAGCGGGATTGTCCGTTTGTGCGCTGCGTTAGTCCTACAGTGTACGGCCGCTTGCGGGCTGGCAAGAGGCGGCGCCTTGCGGTCGGTGCGGCGAAAGCTTAACCTGTAGCGTACAGACGTTAGAAAGCGAGCTTTTGGAGTAGGGGAGCCTTCGGGTTGTCGGTTTAACCAATTGAGTTGCGTCCCCGCCGTCCAGCGCAGGCTGGCCGGGCCGGGCAGGGCCGCGAAATCGCGCCGGGGAACGAGGCTGGGGGAGTAAGCTATGACGACGGATTTGAGCGAGGCGGGGCAGGAGCCCGCAGACGGCGGCCGCACGCGGCTGGAGCAGACGATGGTGGAAGCCTATTACCTCGGGCATTCGCTGCGCCGGCTCGCCGCCGAGCCAGATTTCAGCTTTCGGCAGATCACGGCCTCGGTCTGCGAGCCGTTGATCGCCTGGGCGAAATTCATCGAGGAGCGGATGGAGGCGGGCGAGTCGCCCTTTGGGACGCGCAGGCCTCGGCGGCCGCGCAAGGGAAAATGAAAGGGGAGATGGCGGCGGCTTCGACAAGCTTTTCGCTTTTCGCTAAGAGAGCGCCAAAGCCGCATCGAACGAATCGGAAGCCATGACGATACGTCTGCATCAGGGCGACCTGCCCTCCGGGGCCGCCCTCTCGTCCATTGTCGCAATCGACACCGAGACGCTGGGGCTCAATCCCCATCGCGATCGTCTGTGTCTCGTGCAACTCTCCTTCGGCAATGGCGACGCCGAACTGGTGCAGATCGCGCGCGGACAGACCCGCGCGCCCAATCTCGAGAAGCTTCTTGCGGACCCGAGCGTGCTGAAGCTTTTCCATTTCGCCCGGTTCGACCTCGCCATTCTCGCCAAGACCTTCGGGATCATGCCGGCGCCGGTCTATTGCACCAAGATCGCCTCCAGGCTCACCCGCACCTATACCGACCGCCATGGTCTGAAGGACCTCGTCCGCGAGCTCGCCGGAGTCGAGATTTCCAAGCAGCAGCAATCCTCCGACTGGGGCGCCGCCAATCTGAGCGACGCCCAGCAGGCCTATGCGGCGTCGGACGTTTTGTATCTGCATCAGCTCAAGGAGCGGCTCGACGCCATGCTGGCCCGCGAGGAGCGAACCGAGATGGCGCAGGCCTGTTTCGATTTCCTCCCGGCGCGGGCGCGGCTCGATCTTCTCGGCTGGCCCGAGACCGACATCTTCTCCCATGAGTGAGACTGCGCCGCTGACGGGCGCGCGCCTCGAATTCGCCATGGGCTCGCCGGATAAAGCCGAACATGACAGACGGCAGCGCCGCTGACGCTTCCCCCGCCTCGCCTCCGGCCGCTCCCGCGCCGCCGGGCAAGGAGAAGCGCATTCAAAAGCCGGCCGCCGGTCGCGACCGTCTCGCCGGTCTCACCGCGCGCCGCGAAAGCGCCTTTCCGGAGGCGCTGCGCCATACGGCGCGGGTCGCTCAGCTGCGACGCTGGATCGTCTGGGGCGTCGGCGGCACGGTGGGCCTCGTCGGCCTCGGCTTGTTGGTGAGTTCCCTGCGCTTCCTTCCGGTCGATCTCAATCTTGCCCGCGTCGCGCTCCAGGGCACGCGCATCGTGATCGAAAGTCCAAAGCTCGTGGGCTATCGCAAGGATGGCCGACCCTATGAGGTCCGGGCGCGCGTCGGCGTGCAGGACATCGCCAAACCGGATCAGATTGATCTCGATGGGCTCGACGTGCGCGTCGAAACGACCGGGGACAGCGCCGTCGTGCTGACGGCGCCCAAGGCCGTCTACAGCACCAAGACGGATCACGCGGACATGAGCGGCGGTGTCCAGATCACCGACGCCAAGAGCTTCGAGCTTCGAACAGAGACGGCCGCCATGGATTTCAAGGCGAGCGTCATGACTTCCGACAAGCCGGTCACGCTGAAGATCCAGGGTGGCGAGGTGAGGTCGGCGCATGTTGAATTTTCGCAAAAGGAACGCCGCGCGACCTTCACCGGCAATGTCCGCTCCGTGCTCTACGGAGAGGATGGCGCGCCGCCGGGAGCCATGGGCGCGGCCAAGTGAGAAAAACGATGAAACGCCTTACCCTCTGCGCCCTCGCGGCGCTCATGCTCGCCGGGGCCGCCGAAGCCAAGGGTCGTTCGGGCGGCGTTCTGCCCGGCGCCACGGCCAAGGACCCGCTCAACATCGACGCGGGCAAGCTCGATTATTTCGATCAGGACCAGAAGCTCGTCTATTCGGGCAGCGTCATCGTCACGAACGGGCCGTCGACCCTCAAGGCGTCGCGCCTCACCATTTTCCTTGAGGGCAAGGGCGCTCCCGACGCGGGGGCCAGCAATGACCGCGTCAGGCACATCGACGCCGACGGGCCGGTGACGCTCGTCTCCAAGGACCAGATCGGCACGGGCGATCGCGGCAGCTACGACAAGGCCGACAACAAGGTCTATCTGACCGGCAATGTGACCCTGACTCAGGGCGACAATATCGTGAAGGGCGACCGGCTGGTCTATGACGTGACGAGCGGCGTCGCCACGGTTCAGGGCGGCGGCGGGCAGGGGAGCGGCCGCGTGCGGTCGACCTTCACGCCGAAAGGCCAGTAGACGCGCCCAGCAGGCGCTCATCGCGCAGCAGAGCCCGGCGCGCGCCAAGGCGCCGCCTCATTCGGAGTCGAGCGGCTCCGTGTGGAGAAGGTCGAGCATGCCGCGCCGCTTGGCTTCGTAATAATAGCCGCCGGCATAAAGCTTGATCGCGCGCGCTTCATTGCCGCCCGACAGCTTGTAGGCGTTGGCGAGATAGGGCACCGCATAGGTGAGATTGGTCTTCGCGTCGAGCAGCCCGCTCGCTGGACCCTTGTAGCCCATGTGCTTCGCCGTATCGTGGCGGATCTGCATCAGACCCCAATAAGGGCCATGGTGAGCGGTGGGATTGTAATTGCTCTCCCGCCGAACCGAACGGTGAATGAGCGACTCGGGGATATCGTAAAGGCGGGCGAAACGCGCAATGTGCGAATGAAGCCCCGTCTTGTCGGCGACGGGTTCGTCGCTGCGCGGCTCATTGACATAAGATTCGGGGGCCGAGGCGACCGGCGACTCCGTTGCAGCGCATCCGGCGAGAGCGAGAGCCGCCAAACCCGCGGCGCAAGCGGTTGATTTCATGATCTGATATTTTCCCCTCGAAACGCCGCTTCATTAACCCCTGTAAGTCGCCACGACGAGATGGCGAAATCGTGGCAGGAACGCAGCCCGGCTGCGGCGTCGGGGCTGCCTGCTATGCGCCAGCGCACGCGGAGGCAATGAATGAAGCGTTGATATTTCCTCTGTTGCTTCAAGGGATTGCGGGCGATCGGGGCCTTGATTTCAGGATTTTTTTGAACGCGTAGGCCCGGCCGCGAACAGCGGCCGGGTTTTTTTGTTGAAAACCCGTGAGCTGAAGGAAATGGCGGCCGATGGCGCGCAAGGCTCGAAAAGACGCCTGCTGGTCGCAGGAGGTCACGCGGGAGAGCCATGCGCTCGACCTCGAGGCGGGCGTCTTCACCTGGGACGATCCGAAACGAATCGCGCTCTCGCTCAAACGCTCGGCCGAAGCGAGCGAACGCCGCAAGGCGACGCCGTTTCGCTCCGCCATGTCCATGCTCACCTTCTACATCAATCGCGCAGGGCGCGATTTGCCCCGAGAGCGCCGCCGGGTGCTGGAAGAAGCGAAGGACGAGCTCCGCAAGGCCTTCGGGCGTTGAAGGGGGCTGCGATGCCCCTTCGTCATGGCCGGCTTGTCCCGGCCATCCACGCGGGACCATTGCCGGGAACGCGCCGTGGGCGCCCGGCTCGAGGCCGGGCTTGACGGGGCGCGGGGCTCGTCACCCATTCCGCGCAAGGCGGAGGGAGACGCTCGCGAGCGACAGCGTCTATCCGTCGATCAGCGCGCGAACTTCTTGTATTTCAGCCGGTGCGGAATGACGCTGTCGACGCCGAGGCGGCGCTTCTTGTCTTCTTCGTATTCCGCGAAATTGCCCTCGAACCATTCGACATGCGAGTCGCCCTCATAGGCGAGGATATGCGTCGCGATGCGGTCGAGGAAGAAGCGGTCGTGCGAGATGATGACGGCGCAGCCGGCGAAATCCACAAGCGCTTCTTCGAGCGCGCGTAGCGTTTCGACGTCGAGGTCGTTCGTCGGCTCGTCGAGCAGCAGCACATTGGCCCCGCTCTTGAGCATCTTGGCGAGATGCACGCGATTGCGCTCGCCGCCCGAAAGCTGGCCGACCTTCTTCTGCTGATCCGCGCCCTTGAAGTTGAAGGCCGAGCAATAGGCGCGCGAATTGATCTCGCGCTTGCCGAGATAGATCACGTCATTGCCCTCCGAGATTTCCTCCCAGACGGTCTTGTTGGCGTGAAGCGCGTCGCGCGATTGATCGACATAGCCGAGCTGCACGCTCTCGCCGATGGCGATCGTCCCCTTGTCCGGCGTCTCCTGCCCGGTGATCATGCGAAACAGCGTGGTCTTGCCCGCGCCGTTCGGCCCGATCACGCCGACAATGCCGCCGGGCGGCAGCTTGAAGGAAAGATCGTCGATCAGCAGCGTGTCGCCGAAGCCCTTGGCGATGTGTTCGAAGTCGATGACATTGGCGCCGAGGCGCTCCGCCACGGGAATGATGATCTGCGCGGTCGTCGGCGCCTTGTCGTTCTGCTTGGCGACGAGCTCTTCGTAACGCTGAATGCGGGCCTTGCTCTTCGCCTGGCGCGCCTTGGGCGAGGCGGCGATCCATTCGCTTTCGGCTTCGAGCGCGCGCTGGCGGGCCTTGTCTTCCGACGCCTCCTGCATCAGGCGCTTCTGTTTCTGCTTCAGCCAGCTCGTGTAATTGCCCTCATAGGGAATGCCGCGGCCGCGATCGAGCTCCAGAATCCAGCCGGTGACATTGTCGAGGAAGTAGCGGTCGTGGGTGACGATCAGGATCGCGCCCGGATAGTTGCGCAAATGGCCTTCGAGCCAGTTCACCGTCTCGGCGTCGAGATGGTTCGTCGGCTCGTCGAGCAGCAGCATCTCGGGCTGTTCGAGCAGCAGCTTGCAGAGCGCCACGCGGCGCCGCTCGCCGCCGGAAAGTTTCGTCACGTCGGCGTCGTCGGGCGGACAGCCGAGCGCGTCCATGGCCTGATCGACCTGGCTGTCGAGATCCCACAGGCCCTTGGCCTCGATCTCGTCCTGCAGCTTCGTCATTTCATCGGCGGTCTCGTCGGAGTAGTTCATGGCGAGATCATTGTAGCGGTCGAGGATCGCCTTCTTCCCGGCGACGCCGAGCATGACGTTCTCACGCACGTTCAGCGCCGGATCGAGCTGCGGCTCCTGCGGCAGATAGCCGACCTTCGCCCCTTCCGCGACGAAGCCCTCGCCGGTGAACTCCTTGTCGATGCCGGCCATGATGCGCAGCAGCGTGGACTTACCCGCGCCATTGACGCCGAGCACTCCGATCTTGGCGTCCGGGTAGAAGGAGAGGTGGATGTTGTCGAGGACCTTCTTGCCGCCCGGATAGGTCTTGGTGAGGCCCTGCATGTGATAGATGAACTGGCGCGCCATCGGCTCCGTCTCGGGTTTCTGCGGGAATCTTGGGCCGTGTTTAGAGCATTTGCGGCAGGGGAGGGAAGCGGTTTCCTTTTTGGCCCAAAGCGCGCTAATTCCCCCTCTTCCCGCGCGCGGGGCTTAAAAAGGAAGGCCGGGGCCTCTCACCATGAACGTGCTTCTCATCGGATCGGGCGGGCGCGAATGCGCCATCGCCAATGCGCTGGCCAAAAGCCCGCTTCTCACGCGGCTTTATGTGGCGCCGGGCAATCCCGGGACCGAGCAGGCGGAGAATGTCGATCTCGACGCCTCGGATCACGGCGCGGTCACGCGCTTCTGCAAGGACATGGGCGTCGCCCTCGTGGTCGTCGGACCCGAGCAGCCGCTGATCGGCGGCCTCGTCGATGCATTGGACCGCGCCGGGGTTCTGGCCTTCGGGCCGACGCAGGCGGCGGCGCAGCTCGAGGGCTCCAAGGGGTTCACAAAGGATCTTTGCCGGGACTACGGGATCCCCACCGCCGCCTATGAACGTTTCTCCGACAAGGCCGGCGCCCTCGCTCACGTGCGGGAAAAGGGCGCCCCGATCGTGGTGAAGGCGGATGGGCTCGCGGCCGGCAAGGGCGTCGTCGTGGCGACGACGCTGGAGGAGGCCGAGCGCGCGGTGGAGGCGATGTTCGCGGGGCTCTTCGGCCAGTCGGGCGCGGAAGTGGTGATCGAGGAATGCCTCGAAGGCGAGGAAGCGTCCTTCTTCGCCATCTGCGATGGGGAGCGGGCCGTTCCCTTCGCCACGGCGCAGGATCACAAGCGCGTCGGCGACGGCGACACAGGGCCGAACACCGGCGGCATGGGCGCCTATTCGCCGGCTTCCGTCGTGACGCCGGAGATCGAGGCGCGCGTGATGGCCGAGATCATCGAGCCGACGATGCGCGCGATGCGGGAGAAGGGCGCGCCTTTCAAGGGCGTGCTCTACGCCGGGCTGATGCTGACGAAGGATGGCCCCAAGCTCATCGAATACAACAACCGCTTCGGCGACCCCGAGGCGCAGGTCATCCTGCCGCGTCTGGAGGACGATCTGCTCGCCCTCATGCTCGCGGCGGCGCGCGGGGCGCTCGACGAAACGCGCCCGCGTTTTTCCAACCAGGTCGCCCTGACGGTGGTGCTTGCGGCGAAGGGCTACCCCGGAACGCCGCTGACTGGGTCCGAGATCAAGGGCGTCGCGCAGGCGGAGGCGCTGCCGGATGTGATCGTCACCCACGCCGGCACGCGGCGGGAGGGCGCGCGCCTTCTGGCGGCGGGCGGACGCGTGCTGAATGTGACGGCGCTCGGCGCCAGCGTCGCCGAGGCGCAGGCGAAAGCCTACACGGCCGTCGACGCCATCGACTGGCCGGGAGGATTCTGCCGGCGGGACATCGGCTGGCGGGAGGCCGCGCGCGAGCGCGGCTGAGCATCGCGCCCAGCCAACCCCCCCACCCGACCCCGCTTCGCGGGGCCACCCTCCCCACGAGGGGGAGGGATTTGCTGGGGGAGGGATTTGCTGGGGGAGGGATTTGCTGGCTCCCTCGGCCAGAGCGCGGGGGAGACCCCGCAGCCCCCCTTACGCCACCAGCGCGGCCTTGCCCTTCGCCTTCTTGCGGTCGTTGGGGTCGAGGATCGCCTTGCGCAGGCGGATCGACTTCGGCGTCACTTCGACGAGTTCGTCGTCCTCGATATAGGCGAGCGCCCGCTCCAGCGTCATCTTGATCGGCGGGGTGAGGCGCACGGCCTCGTCCTTGCCGGCGGCGCGGATGTTGGTGAGCTGCTTGCCCTTGAGCACATTGATCTCGAGATCATTGTCGCGCGTGTGCTCGCCGACGATCATGCCGCGATAGACCTTCCAGCCCGGCTCGATCATCATGGGCCCGCGATCTTCGAGCTTCCACATGGCGTAGGCGACCGCCTCGCCCTGATCGTTGGAGATCAGCACGCCATTCCGCCGCCCCTGAATCTCGCCCTTGAAGGGCGCATAGGAGTGGAACAGGCGGTTCATGATCGCCGTGCCGCGGGTGTCGGTCAGCAGCTCGCCCTGATAGCCGATGAGGCCGCGCGTCGGGGCGTGGAAGACGAGACGCAGGCGATTGCCGCCGGACGGCCGCATCTCGATCATCTCGGCCTTGCGCTCGGACATCTTCTGCACGACGACGCCGGAATGCTCCTCGTCGACGTCAATGACGACCTCTTCGACGGGCTCCAGAATTTCGCCGTCCTCATCTTTTCGATAGACGACCTTCGGACGCGACACGCCGAGCTCGAAGCCCTCGCGGCGCATGGTCTCGATCAGGATCGCAAGCTGCAATTCGCCGCGGCCCGAGACGATGAAGGCGTCGCCCATCGGCGCGTCCTCGACGCGCAGCGCCACATTGCCCTCGGCCTCCTTGAAGAGGCGCGCGCGGATCATGCGGCTCGTGACCTTGTCGCCCTCCGTGCCCGCGAGCGGGCTGTCGTTGACGAGGAAGGTCATGGAGAGCGTCGGCGGGTCGATCGGCTGCGCCTGCAGGGGCTCGCTCACCTCGAGCGCGCAAAGCGTGTCGGCGACGTTGAACTGCTCCAGGCCCGCGATGGCGATGATGTCGCCGGCCTCGGCCTCCTCGATCGGCTGGCGCTCGATGCCGCGAAAGGCCAGAATCTTCGAGACCCGGCCCTGTTCGACGATCTTGCCCGCGCGGTCGAGCACCTTCACCGGCTGGTTGGGCTTCACGACTCCCGAGAAGACCCGGCCCGTGATGATGCGGCCGAGATAGGGATTGGCCTCGAGCAGCGTGCCGAGCATACGGAAGCCGCCGTCCTCGACCTTGGGCTGCGGCACGTGCTTGACCACGAGATCGAAGAGCGGGGCCATGTCGTCCTTGGGGCCGTCCGGCTCCTCGGCCATCCAGCCCTGCTTGGCCGAGCCGTAGATGATCGGGAAATCGAGCTGCTCGTCGGTCGCGTCGAGCGCGGCGAAAAGGTCGAAAACCTCGTTGACGACTTCCTGCACGCGGGCGTCGGGCTTGTCGACCTTGTTGACGCAGACGATCGGCTTCAGCCCGATCTTGAGCGCTTTGCCGACAACGAATTTCGTCTGCGGCATCGGGCCTTCCGCCGCGTCGACGAGCACGATGGCGCCGTCCACCATGGAGAGGATGCGCTCGACCTCGCCGCCAAAATCGGCGTGGCCGGGGGTGTCGACGATGTTGATGCGGATATCCTTCCAGACGACCGAGGTCGCCTTGGCGAGGATGGTGATCCCGCGCTCCTTTTCGAGATCGTTCGAGTCCATCACGCGCTCGGCGACGCGCTGGTTCTCGCGGAAGGCGCCCGACTGACGCAGGAGGCAGTCGACGAGAGTAGTCTTGCCATGGTCGACGTGGGCGATGATGGCGATGTTGCGCAGCTGCATGGAACCGGCCGTTTAAAACAGCCGCGACCCGTTCCGACGGCCCGCTTGGCCCGGACGCTCTGAGGCGGCTTTTTTGTTGCGATGCGGCGCGTTTTACAGGAGCGACGGGGGAAAGGGAATAGAAAAGGCGGGTTTCCGGGGCGGAGACGCGGTCCTGAGCGGCGCGGCCCCCCGCCCCTACCCCTCCCCGCCGCAAGCGGGGGAGGGAGAGATCATCACGCAGCGACGTCCCCGTCTCCGTCGAGCCTAAGCCCGGGCCGCTATCTCCTTCCCCCGCGAAGCGGCGGGGAGGGGTAGGGGTGGGGGGCTAAGCCGCAATGACGCTTTCTCTTCGCTAAAGCTCCATCAATTTTTCTCAACTCACGTAAATCCGATCCGGCAACTCGTCCCCCTCCGGTCCCGGCGGGGCGACGGGGGCGAGGAGGCGGGCGCATTCCTCGATGGTCGAGACGAACCCCTCGGCGCAGCGCCCCTCCCCCAGGCAGGCCAGAAGCGGCGCGAGCGCGGCTTTCCATTGGTCGTCGCCGATCTTCCCGTTCAGCCCCTCGTCGGCGATGATCCGGGCGTAACGCTCGGCGAAGGAGACGAAGATCAGGACGCCGGTGCGGCTCCGAGTCCCCGCGACGCCGCGCAGAAAGAACTGCTCGATGGCGGCGCGTTCGGCGCGGCGCCGTTTCACGAGGCGGGGCGTCAGCGCGAGGCGGATCGGCGGCCAGGATACGACGAGCGCCGCGAGCATGAAGACGCCGATCTGCGCCCCATAGATCATCCGGGCCGAGAGGCCCGTGAATACGGCGAGCGGCCAGGGCGTCGCCAGCGCGAAGAAGGCCGCCCAGAGCGGCGGCACATAGGCGTAATCGGAGGAGCGACGCGCCAGCGCGCAGACGATCTCGCCCGACGTCAGCCGTTCGGCGCGGCCAATGGCGTCGACAATGCGGTCGAGGTCTTCCGTCGTCACCCGCATCACCAGTCTCCCGAGGCGCCGCCGCCGCCCGAATCGCCGCCGCCGCCGGAAAAGCCGTCGAAACCGCCGCCGCCCCCGCCGTCCCACGAGGAGCCGCCGAAGGAGCCCCCGTCGCCCCAGCCGCCGCCCGGCGGCAGGAAGATGACCGTCGGCCCGCCGCGGCGGTAGCGCCGGCCCTGGCCGGGGCGGCCGGCGCTGCGCGCCATCATGATGAAGATGAAGATGAACAGCGCGAAGATGATGAAAGGGACGATCTCGTCGAAGGGGGTAGGCTGCGGCCGCGCCTTTTTCACCCATTCGGCGGCGTCGCCGCTCAAAACCTCGATGATCCCGTCGACGCCGCGCTCGATCCCGGCGCCATAGTCGCCCGCCTTGAATTTCGGCGCGACGGCGGTGGCGAGGATGATCTTGGACAGCGCGTCGGTGAGCGTGCCCTCGAGGCCATAGCCGACCTCGATGCGCATCTTGCGCTCGCTCGGCGCGACAAGGAAAAGGACGCCGTTGTTCTTCTTCGCCTCGCCGAGCTTCCAGTAACGGAAGAGGCCGTTGGCGTAGGTCTCGATGTCTCCGCCCTCGAGCGAGCGGATGGTCGCGACGACGAGCTGAATGCCGGATTTGTCTTCGAGATCCTTCAACTTCTTTTGCAGCGTCGCGCGCTCGGCCTCCGGAACGACATTCGCCTGATCGACGACGCGCCCCGTCAGTTCGGGATAGGCGGGCGCCGCGAACGCGAACGCCGTCAGAAGGATGAAGACGGCGGCAAGGAGGATGCGCGGCGGAAAGGCGTGCAGGCCGGCGGGCCCGTTCGAGCGTTCGGCGCGCATGCGTCAGCCGCCGGCGCAGCGGGCGCAGCGCCCGGCGATCTCCACGACGCGGGTGCGCGCCTTGAAGCCGGCTCCCGACGCCAGGGCGGAAAGCTCGCGCGCGAGGCCGGCGGAGGTCGCCTCCTTCACCTCGCCGCACTGTTCGCAGATCATGAAGACGACCGGCTCCTCCGCGCCATGCGCATGGCCGCAGACGACGAAGGCGTTCCTGGATTCGAGTCGGTGCGCGAGCCCGTGATCGAGCAGAAAGGCGAGCGCGCGATAGACGGAGACGGGCGCCGGCCGTTTGCCGTCCGCCTCGGCCATCAGATCGATCATTTCATAGGCTCCGACCGGACGGTTCGCCTCGATGAGGATATCGAGCGCGCGCCGGCGCGCGGGCGTGAGGCCGGCGATCTTGCCCGTGTCATGCGTCGGATGAGTGCTCATGCCGATATTGTAGCGGGGCCGGTCCCGAAAGACGAGGCCGCCCCCGAACCGGCGGCGCATATTAAAAATCTGCAATCAAGACAAAGTCACAGACGAGACCAAGCAAAAATGAAAACTTGAAAATAATCCCTGGTCCTGATCCGGCGTATGGGAGCAGAAAAACGCCTCCTTCTACATCAACTCTCCACTCGTGCGGAGATTGTCGTTGAGCAGGCGTTAGGTGGACGTAATATACTTGGAGAATATGATATGAGCCCGGATTTTACCGCGTTTTACATGGCTGTTACATTCGCGCTCGGTGTGATCATGGTCGTCGGCGGCGGGCTGGGCTTCATGCGGGGAAATCTCGTGCTGATGCAGACGCGCTCGCGTCTCGCGCAGGGCGTCGTCTTCGCCGCCGCCGGCTTCATGTTCGTCGCCGGGGTCGGCGTACATTTCACCGGCAGCAGCAATACGGCGTTTCTGAAGGGGCAAATGCAGCGCGCCTCGCAATGCGAACTGGAGGGAGAAACCGAGCATCCCGACGCGCGCGGCGGCAAGAGCGGCGTCATCGGCCGGCACATCGTTTCCTGCATGAACGCCGCAGGCTTCCGATGGACCGCGACGGGTTCGCGCTGCCAGGACGCCCCGGTCGCGACGAATGGTTATTGCTACGAGCCGTCGGCCTGGTTCGATCGCGCCGTCGTCACCGCACAGCTCGCCTTCGACTAGCCTGCGCTCCCGCAAAATCCATGGGGAGCGGCGCCCGCGCGGCGCCGTTCCTGTTTTGGGCGTCCGGCTTGCGCTGTTCCGCGCGGCGCCTATAGTCCGGCCGAATTCCAGCCCCAGCCAGAGCAGCAAATGACCCGGCACAAGAAAGACATCAAAAAGGTCGTCCTCGCCTATTCCGGCGGCCTCGACACCTCCATCATCCTCAAATGGCTGCAAACGACCTATGGCGCGGAGGTCGTCACCTTCACGGCGGACCTCGGCCAGGGCGAGGAGCTCGGCCCGGCGCGCGAGAAGGCGCTGCTGCTCGGCGTCAAGCCCGAGAACATCTTCATCGAGGATTTGCGCGAGGAATTCGTGCGCGACTACGTCTTCCCGATGTTTCGCGCCAACGCCCAATATGAGGGCCTGTATCTCCTCGGCACCTCCATCGCGCGTCCGCTGATCGCCAAGAAGCAGATCGAGATCGCCCATAAGATGGGCGCGGAAGCGGTCTGCCACGGCGCGACCGGCAAGGGCAACGACCAGGTGCGTTTCGAGCTCGGCTATTACGCGCTCGATCCCGACATCACGGTGATCGCGCCCTGGCGCGAATGGGACCTCGCCTCGCGCACCGACCTCATCGCCTTCGCCGAGGCGCATCAGATCCCGATCGCCAAGGACAAGCGCGGCGAGGCGCCTTTCTCGACCGACGCCAATCTTCTGCACACCTCCTCGGAAGGCAAGGTTCTCGAAGACCCCGCGCAGGAGACGCCGGATTACGTCTATTCGCGCACCGGCAATCCCGAGGACGCGCCCGACGCGCCGCAATATGTCACGATCGACTTCGAGAGGGGCGACCCGGTCGCCGTCGACGGCGTGGCGCTGTCGCCCGCCGCGCTGCTCGCCAGGCTCAACGACCTCGGGCGCCTGCATGGCGTCGGCCGGCTCGATCTCGTCGAGAACCGCTTCGTCGGCATGAAGTCGCGCGGCATGTACGAGACGCCCGGCGGCGCCATCCTGCTCGTGGCCCATCGCGGGATCGAGAGCCTCACGCTCGATCGCGGCGCCGCGCATCTCAAGGACGAGCTGATGCCGCGCTACGCGGAGCTCATCTACAACGGCTTCTGGTTCGCGCCCGAGCGCGAGATGCTCCAGGCGGCGATCGACCATTCGCAGGAGCATGTCACGGGCCGCGTTCGGCTGAAGCTCTACAAGGGCTCGGCGACGCTCGTCGGCCGCGAAAGCCCCTGGTCGCTCTATGATCAGGACCTCGTCACCTTCGAGGAGGGCGGAACCTACGACCAGCGCGACGCGGAAGGCTTCATCAAGCTCAACGCCCTGCGCCTGCGCACGCTCGCCAGGAGAGCTGCGCGCGGAGCGAAGACGTAAGGGACCGCCCGCGCGCAAGACCGCCAGGGGAAAATCGAGACAAATCGCGGGCCGGGAGGGTTCGGCGTCCCGAGCGCCCGTCGCCGTCATGCCCGCGCTTGTCGCGGGCATCCACGGGGGCGCCGGGCAAGCGTGGATGGCCGGGACGCGCCCGGCCATGACGCGAGGAGAGGGACGCCGCCCACGAGGTCGAAAGCCGTCAGTCCTCGTCGAGCATGTAGCAGTAGAAGTCCCGGTTGAAGCCCGTCCGCCAGCCTTGCAGATCGTAGCGATAGCCCGGCGGCGGGTTGGGGCCGCAATCGCCGGCATAGGGCGTGACCGGCTTCTTGACCCAGACCGGCGGCGGGACGAACCTCAGGCGCTGCGCGAAGGAGGGGGCGGCGGCTGGGATGGTGAACAGCAGCGCGAGCGCAATCGCTGCGGCGAGCCGCCTGTAGGTTTCAGGGCTGCTGGCGTTCATCTCTCCCTCCGGGCAAGACAGTCCTCGCCCGGATAACCGCGCCGCCAGAGTGGGGTTCCCGCCGGCGGCCAGCTCAGACCTGTTCGAGCGCCGCCATCAGCTTGGCGAGGTCGTCCGGCAACTCGCTTTCGAACATCATTTCCTCGCCGGTGATCGGATGCTCGAAGCCGAGCGTCGCGGCATGGAGCGCCTGTCGGCCGAGCGTCTCGACCGCCGCGCGCGCGTCTTCCGGCAATTTGGCGATCTTGGTCTTGAAGCCCGCGCCATAGGTCGCGTCGCCGATCAGCGGATGGCCGATATGGGCGAGATGCACGCGAATCTGATGGGTGCGGCCGGTCTCGAGCTGGCAGCGCACGAGCGAAGCGAGGCCGTAATCGGCGACCTTCTCCCA
Source organism: Methylocystis sp. IM3 (assembly GCF_038070105.1). Lineage (NCBI taxonomy): Bacteria > Pseudomonadati > Pseudomonadota > Alphaproteobacteria > Hyphomicrobiales > Methylocystaceae > Methylocystis > Methylocystis sp. IM3. The sequence continues at coordinate 890,167 of NZ_JBBPBZ010000002.1, forward strand.
ATGGGTGATGGCCTCGCGGCCGCGCGCCTCCGGGACGACCGCCATTTTCTCGCGCTGAATCGAATGGCGCCCGAGAAAAGTCTCGATCACGCCATGCGCCCGGTCCGGGACGCCCCAGACGAAGGCCAGATATTCGCGGGTGAGCGAGAGTGTGCGGCCATGGTCGGCGAAGAGGGCCGACAGGCCGTGATGCGCGGCGTCGGTCTTGGCGACGACGAGCAGGCCGGTCGTGTCCTTGTCGATGCGGTGCACGATGCCGGGCTTTTTCACGCCCCCGACGCCGGAAAGGCTCTCGCCGCAATGGGCGATCAGCGCATTGACCAGCGTGCCGCTCTCATGCCCGCTCGCCGGATGCACCACGAGTCCGGCCGGCTTGTCGATGACGATGAGATGCGCGTCCTCGTAAACGATGTTCAGGGCGATGTTCTCGGCCTGGGGCTCGGCGGGCTCCGGCGGCGGCACGTCGAGCACGATCTCGTCGGAAAGGGCGAGCTTCTTGGCCGGGTCGCGCATGGCTGCGCCCCGCAGGGCGACGCGTCCCTCCTCGATCAGCGATTTGATTCGGCTGCGCGAGAGATGCGCGCCGACGAGCTCGGGACGCTCGGCCAGGTAGCGGTCCAGCCGCGCGCCGGCCTCGCCCTCCGCCACGGTGAAGGCGAAGCGCGCGCCGGCTGCGTCCTTTTGCTGCATATCCTTCATGCTCATTTCAAAGTCTTCTTTTGCTCATGGGCGCGCTCGTGCTAACTCGTCCACAGATGAAAACGCCGACCAGAAGCGTGGACAAGAGATGGGACAAAGCCATCCCCCTTTCGCCTTTGTCGCCGCCGCTCGAGTGGAGGCTGCTCACATTAACGACGCCGTCGCTCCGTTCTGCGCCGTAATCGGCGCGGGGCCCGCCGGGCTTTTCGCGGCCGAGGCGCTCGCCCGCGCGGGCGCGCGCGTGACCATCTATGAGCACAAGGCCAGCCCCGCGCGCAAATTTCTCATGGCCGGCCGTGGCGGCCTCAATATCACCCACAGCGAGAATCTCGAGCGTTTCATCTCGCGCTACGGCGCGGCGGCCAGGCGCATCGGCCCCATCATCCGCGCCTTTCCGCCCCAGGCGCTGCGCGAGTTCTGCGCCGGCCTCGGCGAGACGACCTTCGTGGGCTCGAGCGGGCGGGTGTTTCCGGCGAGCTTCAAGGCCTCGCCCCTGCTGCGCGCCTGGCTGGCGCGGCTCTCCAGCCTCGGCGTCGCCATCTCCACGCGGCACGCCTTTCTGGGCTTCGAGGCGGAGGGCGGCGTGCTGCGGCTCAAGGGGCCGGACGGCGCCGAGATTTTGCGCCGCGCCGACGCGGTGGTGCTGGCGCTCGGCGGCGCCTCCTGGCCGAGGCTCGGCTCGGAGGGCGGCTGGACCGGCGCCCTCAGTGCGGCCGGGGTCGCGGTGACGCCGCTCGCCGCCGCCAACAGCGGCGCGCTCGTCGACTGGAGCCCGATCTTCCGCGGCGATTTCGAAGGCCAGCCGGTCAAGACCGTGCTACTGCGCCATGGCGACGCCGTGGCGCGCGGCGACATCGTGGTCACGCGCACGGGCCTCGAAGGCGGCCCTGTCTATGCGCTTTCCTCGCGACTGCGAGACGCCGTCGCTTCGGCGGGCAAGACGACCCTCGCTGTCGATCTCAGACCCGACACCAGCCTCGCCTGCCTCGTCCGCAAGCTCTCGCGCCGGCCCGCCAAGCAGTCTCACGCGACCTTCCTGCGCCGCGCCGGATTCTCCAGGGCCGAGATTGGCCTGATGCGCGAGGCGGCGGGCGCCGGGGGCCTCCCGCGCGACGCAGAGACGCTTGCAGCGCTCGTGAAGAACGCGCCCCTGACGGTCACGGGCGTCGCGGGTCTCGAGCGCGCCATCTCGACGGCGGGCGGCGTCTCCTTCGACGAGGTGGACGCCCATCTCATGGTCACGAAGATGCCGGGCGTGTTCGTCGCGGGCGAAATGCTCGACTTCGACGCGCCGACCGGCGGCTATCTGCTGCAGGCGGCTTTCGCCACCGGCCGCGCCGCCGGAAGGGGCGCGGCCCGCTATCTCGGCCTTCTGAGGGAGGCGGGCGATCAGGCCGGGCTGTCGCCCCGCCATTTGCCGAATTCGCGCGCGGCCGACGCGTCGAACAAATACAGCGTATAGACTTCGGGCTCGCCCATCTCCATGCCGGGCGATCCCATCGGCATGCCCGGCGCGGCGAGGCCGGTCGCCTTGGGACGCTCCGCCAGCAATTGCGCGACGGCCTTGGCGGGCACATGCCCCTCGATGAGATAGCCGTCGAGTTCGGCCGTGTGGCAGGAGGCCATCTTCTCCGGCACGCCGAGCCGCGCCTTCACCGCCTTCATGTCCGGCTCGTTGATCTCTTCGACGATGAAGCCCGCCTGGCGCATATGCTTCGCCCAGCCGCCGCAGCAGCCGCAGGTGGCGCTCTTGTGCACGACCATTTTCTTCGCGTCTTCCGCGAGGGCCGCGCCATCGAGGAGCGCCGCGGCAGCCGCGCCGAGCAGAAGGGCCGCCTCGCGGCGGGAAAGTAATTGCGACATAAGATCGACTTTCCTGTTTCGGGTTCGCCGCACCATAGCAGCCCGATAGAAATTTTTGCATCCGCGGGCCCGTCCGCAAGACGCCGGGCCGCGCCTTTGACCTTTCGGGCGCCATAAGGCTTAAATCGCGCATGCTGCCTTCGCGCTTCTGGTCCGAGCTCTCTCTCCGCGACATCCGCGCCCACGACATGTCGGGCGTGATCGCCGTGCTGCCCATCGCCGCCGTCGAGCAGCATGGGCCGCATCTGCCGCTCGGCGTCGACGCCATGATCATGGAGAGCGCCATCGGGCGCGTCGCTCTGCGCCTGCCGCCGGACCTCGACGCGGTCTTTCTGCCCCTGCAAAGCGTCGGCGTGTCGCTCGAACATCGCGACTTTCCCGGCACGCTGTCGCTTTCCTTCGAGACGGCGGCCCGCATGCTCGCCGAGATCGCCGAAGGCGTGGCGCGCGCGGGTGTGAGAAAGCTCGTGCTGATGAATTCGCACGGGGGCAACTCCGCCCTCGTCGCCACGGTCGCGCTCGATCTGCGCGCGCGGCTCAATATGCTCGCGGTCACCTGCTCCTGGGCGCGATTCGGCTATCCCGACGGGCTCTTCTCCGCCGCCGAGCAGCGTCACGGCATTCATGGGGGAGAGATCGAAACCTCGCTGATGCTCGCGTTCCGTCCCGAACGCGTGGATATGGGCCGCGCCAAGAATTTCCCGCCGGCCTCGCTCGATTTCGAGCGCGACTTCGCCTGGCTGCGCGCCGACCGCCCGGCCGGCTTCGGCTGGATGGCGCAGGACCTCTCCCCCGCCGGCGCGATGGGCGACGCCTCGAAAGCCACCGCCGAAAAGGGCGAGGCCATCGCCGATTACTGGGCGACCGCCTTCATCGAGTTGCTGCGCGACGTCGAAGCCTTCGATCTGGCGCGGCTGAAAACCGAGTAGAGCCGCCGCCCAGCGTTTAGGCCCGTTGACTATGACAAGGCTTTGCACGCGAGATGCGGCGCGGGACGCCTAATAGGGAACGGTTTTCATGGAGTTCACTCATCCGTTGGCGCGCGGAGCGAAGGTCTGGACGGCCCAGCTCGGGAACGGGGAGACCAGACGCATTCTCGTGATCGTCACCAATGCTGCGCTCGACCCCGAAAACAAGCGGTACAACTCCGAGACGATCGAGCGCCTCACCGCCGCCGCGCAGGACTATCTGGAGGATACGCGCGAGGCGGACGGCTTTCTTCTCGCCAACCGCCTGCGCGATTGGGAGAATTCAAGAGACCGTTGAGGCGCGCCGTCAGGTCGCCGAGGGCGGCGACCAGGGCAGCGTCCAGGTTTCCGTGAGCGTGCGGCCGTTGGCGCGCAGGAACAGGCGCAGATCCGCCGTATCGCCCGGCTTCACGGTCACGTCGAACAGCGCGCGCAGACCGTCGATATGCGGATTGGCGATGACGCTGGCGCGCAGCACCTGACCCTTCGAGCTTGTCGCCACCGCTTCGACCTGCGAGGGATCAGCGACATAATAGGCGAGATCGCCGCCCGCGAAATCGACGAGGAACCGCCGCGCGCCGGGATCGTAGGGCTCGGAAGAGCCCAGCGCCCGCGCCTGCGCCTCGAATGTATGCAGCACGCGGCCGTTGGGCGCGAGGCGCGGCATGTCGAGTCCCGCGGTGATTCGATAGCCATAGTCGAAGGGCTTGCTGGGCTCCGGCGGCGTGGCGGGGGTCCAGCTCGCGACGATATTGTCGTTGGTTTCGTCCGGCGTCGGCAGTTCGATGAGTTCGACGCAGCCCGCGCCCCATTCGCCCGCGGGCTCCACGAAATAGCTCGGCCGGTTCTGATAGGCGAGATCGAGGTCCTGATAGGACTCGAAGGTGCGGTCGCGCTGCAACAGACCGAAACCGTGCGGATTATGGTCGAGGAACGACGACATACGCTCCCGGGCGGGATTGCCGAGCGGCCGCCAGAGCCATTCCTCCGAGCCATTGTGAACGAGCAGGCCGTCCGAATCGTGAATCTCGTCGCGGAAGCCGTCGCGGATGCGACGGTCGTTTTCGCCGGTGAGATACATGGAGGTGAGCGGCGCGAGGCCGAACTTCACGCCCGCGCGGCGCGGAAACAGCGTCGCCTGCACGTCGAGCGTGCTCTCCTGCCCGACGCCGAGATCGAAACGATAGGCGCCGGTCGCGGCTTCGCCGTCGAGAAGCGCGTAAATGGTCGCGCGATTGCTCCCCTGCGCCGGCGTCTCCACCCAGAATTCGCGGAAGAAGGGGAAGGTCTCGCGATTCGTTCCCGCCTCGACGCAAAGCGCGCGGGCCGAGAGCCCATATTGCTGGTCGCGGCCGAGAAATCGGAAATAGCTCGCGCCGAGGAAGGAAATCGCCTCGTCCTGAACATGCGGGTCGTTGACCGGATAATGCAGCCGGAAGCCCGCGAAGCCGGTGTTGATCCCGAGGCTGTCGCCGGCCTTGAGGCGCCCATAGTCGAACATCGCGGGGGAATAGGGAATCGGCGCGGCGATGCCGTCGCGGATCGTGTTCACCGTGACGGCACGTCGATAGAGAAAGCCCAGATGGAAGGTCTCGAGCCGGAAGCCGCCTGCGAGATTGGAAAAAAGCGCGTGGTCGCGTTTGAAGCGAATGTCGCGCCACGTGTCGAAGTCGAGCGACTCGAACGGCCCGGGCAGGCGCGGCGTCACATCCTCGAAGGGAGCCGCGGCGAGCGCGCGGGCGCGCTGGAGCACGTCGTCGAAGCCGAATCTCGGCGCCGGGCTTTGGCCGTAGGCCGGCAGGACGCATTGAGCGCCCGTTGCGGCGAGGGCGCCGATCATCTGGCGCCGGGTGATGTCGCTCATTCTGGGATACCGGAAATGCCTACAATCTCCGCATTTTCACATGCGGCCGCCCTAAGCTGCTCTAGCGAGAACGCGCCCTTTGCGCAAGCAGCGACGCCCGCGATCCCGGCTTTGGCGCGCCCGGCCGCGCCTTCGTTGCAACGCACATCAAAAATGTCCTGACGTGAGTCAAAAAAATTCTTGTCTTCGCTGTGAAAGCGCGTATCTACAGTTTTGCCCAAATCGCACGTGCCTGTGGTCGTGTGTCGGTCGGCGGGGATCCGGACAAGAGGCCGGTCAACCGCCCGAGAAAAACCGGCAGCCGGAGGCGAACCGGCGAACTCCGCCCTCAGCGGAGGATCGCGACTTAAAGCAACGACGGACCGGGCTTTTTTGGTCTCTGTCGGCCCTCCAAAGGTCGGCTTACCGAAGAGGCTTGTCTTTCTTGCCGGGCGTGCGGAAAGGGATCCTTCCCCTTCCAATCGATGGCTGATCGGATCGTGGCGACATGCGCTTGCGCGCGTGTCCGTCTGCGTCCCGAAAAGCCAACGGCGCATCACCGGATCGTTCGCGCGCAAGCGTGAAGCGATCCTGGATTGCTGGCGCATCGCCGTTCGTCGCGTCTCCACCGCGCGCGAGCGAAGGACGTCGTGCATCCGCCGAAGCAACTGGTTCCTGGCGCGCTACGCGCCCTTCGAAGGGGATGCCGCAATGACCGACCGTATCCACGAATTCCTCGCCGAGCGTCGCCGCGCCGGTCGCGACACGGGCCCCTGCCTGGTCGTCGATCTCGACGTGGTGCGCGAGAACTATCTCGGCTTCGCCAAGGCGCTGCCCGACACGCGCGTCTTCTACGCCGTGAAGGCCAATCCGGCGCCGGAAGTGCTGTCGCTGCTCGCCACTCTCGGCTCCTGCTTCGACACGGCCTCGGTTCCCGAGATCGAGCAGACGCTCGCCGCCGGCGCCACGCCCGACCGCATTTCCTTCGGCAATACGATCAAGAAGGAGCGCGACGTCGCGCGCGCCTATGAGCTCGGCATTCGTCTCTTCGCGGTCGACTGCGTCGAAGAGGTCGAGAAGATCGCGCGCGCCGCTCCGGGCTCGAAGGTGTTCTGCCGCATTCTCTGCGACGGCTCCGGCGCGGAGTGGCCGCTGTCGCGCAAGTTCGGCTGCGTTCCCGAGATGGCGACGCAGGTGCTCGAACATGCGCATCGCCTCGGCCTGCAGGCCTATGGCGTGTCCTTCCATGTCGGCTCGCAGCAGACCGATCCGCGCAAGTGGGACGGCGCGCTGAAGTCGGCGGCGGATATCTTCCGCGAGCTCGCTGAGCGCGGCATCACGCTCCAGATGGTCAATCTCGGCGGCGGCTTCCCGACGAAATATCTCAAGAACGTCCCGGCCGTGAAGCAATATGGCAATGCGATCTTCCGCGCCCTGTCGAAGCATTTCGGCAACCGGATTCCGGAGACGATCATCGAGCCGGGCCGCGGCATGGTCGGCAACGCCGGCATGATCGAGGCGGAGGTCGTGCTCATCTCGAAGAAATCGCAGGCCGAGGACGAACTGCGCTGGGTCTATCTCGACATCGGCAAGTTCAACGGCCTCGCCGAGACGATCGACGAGATGATCCGCTATCCGATTCGCACGGAAGCCGACGGCGCCCCGACGGCGCCTTGCGTCATCGCCGGGCCGAGCTGCGATTCGGTGGACGTTCTCTACGAGAAAGCGCCCTATCTTCTGCCGGTGTCGCTCGAGATCGGCACGAAGGTGCTGATCGAAGGAACGGGCGCCTATACGACCACCTATTCGGCGGTCGGCTTCAACGGCTTCCCGCCGCTCGAGACCTTCATCATCTGACGCCCTGCGATTCGGGTGAGGCCGCGCAGCTGCAAGAGATGAGCGGCCTCCAGTGCACGCCCCTCTCCCGCTTGCGGGAGAGGGAATAAATCGCGTCTTCCATGTAACCAGTCCCGTACGGCCGGCGCTCCCGACGCGCCAGGCGCGAGGGTCGCTTGTCCTCTCGAAGGGAGGAACAGATGGCCTTTGATCTTGCCTTCTCCCACTGCGCCGCCGTGGCGCCGGCCATGCCGGTCGAGCGCGCATTCGCCATTCTCGACGAGACGGCCGCGGATGTCCCGGCCCGCGAGGCGCTGCTCGATTCGGCTTTCGGGCCGGCGCGTTTTCTCAAGACCTGCGAGCGGCTGCGCGAAGGACGCGCGCCCGCGCCGGGGCTCGCGCTCGTCGCCCGGGATGATGAAGCGGAGCTGATCGCGACGATCAGGTTATGGCCCGTGGACGCAGGCGGCCGCCCGGCGCTGCTGCTCGGTCCGCTCGCGGTCGCCGAACAGGCGCGCTCGCTCGGCCTCGGAGCCGCGATGATCCGCGAGTCGCTCGCCAGGGCGCGGGCGCTCGGGCATCGGGCTGTCCTGCTCGTCGGCGACGCGCCCTATTACCGCCGCTTCGGCTTCGAGCGCCGCTTTACGGAAACGCTGAGTCTGCCCGGCCCGGTCGAACGCGCGCGCTTTCTGGGGCTCGAACTTGTTCCGCATGCGCTGGACGGCGCGGCGGGTCGCGTGCGGCCGGCGCCCGCAGCGCCCGACCACTTGCGGCACGCCGCCTGATTATTTGCGCGCGAGTCCCCTTTCCCCGCAGGCGAGGAGAGGGGACGGCCGCGGCCCTTGTCGAAGGCGCGCAAGTGCCTGTTTGCTAGAAATAACCCAGCGCACAGCGCGAGAGCGGGAAGGCGAGGGCGGCGCCGAGCGCGACGCCGGCGACCACGTCGCTCGGATAGTGGTGGGCCGTGGCGATTCGCGACCAGGCCATGGACAAAACGAGAAGCGCGGCCGATAGCGTCATCGCCGGCCAGGCGAGGACGATGGGCGCGAGCACGCCCGTGATCGTCATGGCGTGGCCGCTCGGAAAGGAATGCTCGTCGAGCGTCTTCAGGAGCGAGGGCAGGCGCGCATCGACATGGAAGGGCCGCTTGCGGCAAAAGCGGCGCTTGATCACGGGGTAGAGAATGTGCAGCAGCGCGGCGTTGGCGCCGGCGAGCGCGACCACGCGCCACCCCTGCGTCCCCAGCCCGTAAAAAACGATCACGAGGAGGATCGGGTAGATCCAGCCATTGCCGAGCTTGCTCACGCCGATGGCGAGAGGGCGGATGAGTTTCGGCCGCGCCGAGCGGGAGAAGAGATGAACCGCCGCGAGATCCGCATCGAGAAACCGTCGAAGCCAGCGGCCATGAAGGCCATCCTGCGGGAAGGATGACGCGTCGCGCGTCAGCTTCGCCGCCAAATCCGTCGTAAACGCCATGATGCAAGGCTAGGAGCCTCGCGCTGCGTTTTCGCGACGATGCGGCTTCGGTTCGGTGACGGTTGGATGGAGCCTTTGTAACGGGCGGATGATGGTTTGGCGACAGCGGCGCCTTTGCCGTCAGAGCGCCCGCGTCGCCTCCCGCAGCCATTTGCGCGTCTTCGCGTCGACGAGCGGCGACAGCGTCTTGCGCACCTGCGCGTGATAGGCGTTGAGCCAGGCGATCTCTTCCGCGCTCATGAGTTTCGGCTCGACGCAGGCAAGGTCGAAAGGCGCGAGGGTGATCGTCTCGAAGCCGTACATCTCCCGCTCGGCGCCCGCGATCTCGCGCCTTTCGACGATGACCAGATTTTCGAGCCGGATTCCATACTCGCCGGCGCGGTAATAGCCGGGTTCGTTCGAGAGAATCATGCCCGGCTGCAGGGGCGTGGTTCCAAGCTTGGAAATGCGCTGCGGCCCCTCGTGCACCGAGAGATAGGCGCCGACGCCGTGCCCCGTGCCGTGATCGAAATCGAGCCCCGCTTCCCATAAGGGACGGCGCGCGAAGGCGTCGAGCTGGGCGCCCGAGACGCCCTTGGGGAAGACCGCGCGGGCGATGGCGATATGGCCCTTGAGCACGCGGGTGAAATGATCGCGCAATTGTCGCGACGCGCGGCCGACGACGACGGTGCGCGTCACATCTGTGGTGCCGTCGAGATATTGCGCGCCGCTGTCGACGAGATAGACGCCCTTGCCGATCTTCAGATTGCTCTTTTCGGTGACGCGGTAATGCGGGATCGCCGCATGTTCGCCGAAGGCCGAGATCGTCGGGAAGGAAATGTCCCGCAAATCGCCCCCTTCGCGGCGGAAGGTCTCGAGCGCCTCGGCGGCCGTGATTTCCGTCAGGCCGCCTCTCGGCGCGGCCTCGGAAAACCAGGCGAGAAAGCGCGTCAGCGCCGCGCCGTCGCGAATATGCGCGGCGCGCGCGCCGGCGAGCTCCGCCTTGTTCTTGATCGCCTTGGGAAGGGCGGCCGGGTCGTCGGCCACACGCGGCTTGCCGCCCGCCGCGCGCAGCGTTTCGATGAGCTTCACGGGCGCCGTCGCGGCGTCGAAGAGCACGGTCTCGCCGCGCGTTCCGGCGCTCAAGAGATCGTCGATCAGCGCCGCCGGCGCCTTGACGGAAACGAGCTTCTCGAGCGTCGTGCGCGTCTTGGCGTCGAGCTTGGCGTCGTCGATATAGAGCCGCGACGCGCCGTCCTTCGGCAGCAGCGCGAAACAGAGCGCGATCGGCGTATGCGCGACGTCCGCGCCGCGAATGTTGAAGGCCCAGCAGATCGCATGGGGGTCCGACAGCAAGAGCGCATCGGCGCCGCCGAGGCCCGCCTTCAGCCGCTTGATCTTCGAGGCCGCGGTCTCGCCGGCGTAGCGCGGCGGGTGCAGCGAGACGCGACCCATCGGCTCGGGCGGACGATCCGTCCAGAGCGCGTCGACGGGATTGCTCTCCAATGGGACGAGTTCGACGCGCTTTCCCTCGAGCGCCTTGGCGAAACGTTCGATCTGGCCGCTCGTGTGCACCCAGGGATCGTAGCCGATGCGGGCGCCTTCGTCCGCGTGCTGCGCGAGCCATTGGGCGGGCGAGGTTTCCGCAATGTCGAGAGGCGTGAAGATCGAGGGGTCGATTTCCTGACGCACCTGGATCACATAGCGGCCATCAACGAAGATCGCCGCTTCCTTTTCCAGCACGATGGCGAAGCCCGCCGAGCCGGTAAAGCCCGTGAGCCAGGCCAGGCGCTCGGCGTTTTTCGGCACATATTCGTTCTGATGCGCGTCGGCGCGCGGCAGCAGATAGCCGTCGAGGGTCAGGCGCTTCAGCTCGTCGCGCAGCGCGGCGACGCGCGCGGCGCTTTCATGCGAGGAGGCGGCGTCGGCGAAGGATTGGAATTTTGCTTCGAACATGGGGCAAAGCTAGTCCGCGCGCCGCCTGCCGGCAACTGCTATGCCGCGGCCCGGGCGCGGCTCCAGGATGGAACGTAACGCAGGCAGAGCCCGCCGATCGGCGTGGCGAGGCCCGAGACGATGGCGATGTCGCTCCAGCGGGGATAGGACGGCGGCAGCGCCTGCAGGGCGAGCCCCACGGCGGAGAGGAAGTCTTCCTCCCGCGCGAAATCATGCGCGCCGAAGTCGCACACCGCCTCGCCGCCGTTTTCGGCGCCGTCGAGCAGCGTCTCCATCATGGGAATGGCCCAAGGCGCACGCTCGAGCAGCCGGCGCACGCTCGCGGCGTCGGGCGTCGGCGCGCGCCAGCGCAGCGGCGGTTCGCTCATCCGCGCCGATTCATTTTCGCCAACGAGATCGGGCAGGGCGCGCAGTTCGCGGCTGGCGATCGAGAGGCAGGCCGCCGGATGGCGCCGCCAGTCGTCGAGCGCGCCGAGCCAGATCGCCGCCTGCTGATGCAGCCGGCCGACGCCCCGCTCGCCATCCTCGGGACGAAAGCGCGCCCGCATGAAGGCGACGCCGGCGCCAATGGCTCGCGCAATGAGGCAACCGCTCCCCCGCGCGTCGATGTCGATGGCGTCGGGCTCGAAGCGGCGCAGTTCGGTGAGCCGCAGCGGGGAGAGAAAGGGGTCCCAGGCCGGATCGAGGCCGCGCGAGCGGCGTGTGATCGCGTAACCCGCTGATGCGGGCACACGGCGGTCCTCGCCCTCCGCGAGCTTGCCGTAGTGGAGGCGATGAAAGCAGAGGATGCTCGTCTCTGCGCCGGTCGGCGCGCCCGTCGACATCAGCGGGACCCTCACGAAAGCGTTACACGCCATAGGAGAGATAGGAGGGTTTTATTAAGCAAGAATTGAGAGGCCGGAATTTTCCTCCGCCCGCGCGTCGAGCTGCGCGTGGGAGAAGGTGAAGGCGCTGTCGAGCCCAAGCGCGGCGTAAAGGATCGGCTCGGCGGTCAGGAAGGGGCGCCAATATTCGCTGTAGGCGCGGGCGCCGTCGACGCCGGCGCGGCGGAACCGCCGCTCTCCGGGCTGATGCGGGTCCATGTTGGGGTTCTGGAACCGCTTGGCGAAGCCGTAAGAGGAGGCGACCGTGTAGCGAACGGAGACGCCGCCGCCCGGCTGCTCCAGCGCCCGCAGGCGATCGAGCCATGGCGCGGCGCGCAAGGATTTGCGCAGCACATGCAGTGCCACGGCCGGATCGCAGGCATAGGTGAAGGCGCTGGGGCCGAGCCGCGTGAAGAGCCGGTCATATTGCGAAAAGACCACGACGACGCGCTTCAGCCGCTTGCTGCGCGCGAGCGCCAGCCGGTCGATCAGCCGCGACAGCGTGCCGGTCCAGGCCGAGTCCTCGAGCCGCACCAGCGGCAGGACCATGACGATCGCCTCCGACTCGAGAAGCTGGCGGGCGAGTTTCGCCTTGACGTCGTTCAGGATCGCGACCTCGCCGCCATCGGGCGGCACGGCGATCTCGCCCGCCGAATCGACGATCTCCAGAAGCCAGGGGCCCCGCGTGACCACCTCCGGCGGCGCCTCGCCGTTCACGGAGAGACGAAAATAATATTCGTAAGTGTTGAGCGTGTCGGTGGCGACGCCCCCATCTGAGAAATCGCGCCTGAGGCGCTCGTAATCCCCCTGTTCGATCGAAAAGAGATCGCTGCGCCGGAAGTCGGCGGGTT